>JAUMYP010000003.1:63081-121477 GCA_030528565.1 Pseudomonadota bacterium | reverse complement strand
TGGGGGGGTGTGGGTTGGGGGGGTGGGGGACTGGGTCTTGGGGTCTGGGTTCTGGGGGCCGGGGTCCGGGGTCAGGGGTCAGGGAAAGCATCGACAGCCGGGCTTCGCTGTCAAGTGCTGAGAGACTTTGAACAGGCTCTGAGTGCAATCCCCATTACCGGCGCCCGGCTCTATACTTTCGCACCGCCCCCAGTGCCTTGATTGATACCGTGAATCCAGAAAGCCCCCCCGAGTTGCACACCCTGATTGATTTCATCCGCTACGGCGCCAGCCGTTTCAATGCGGCCGGGCTGACTTTCGGCCATAGCTATGACAATGCCATCGACGAGGCCACGCAGCTGGTGCTGCATGCCCTGCACATGCCGCATGACCTCTCGCCGGTGTATGGCCAGGCGCGGCTGGTGGAAGCTGAAAAACGTGCGATTCTGGACTTGTTCCGCCGTCGCATCGAGGAGCGCATCCCGGCGGCCTATCTGACCGGCGAGGCCTGGTTTGCCGGGCTGTCATTCAAGACCGATAAGCGTGCGCTGGTGCCGCGCTCGCCGATTGCCGAGCTGATTGAGTCGGGCTTCGAGCCGTGGCTGGGCGGGCGCGAAGTGAGGCGCGCACTGGATATCTGCACCGGCTCGGGCTGTATTGCCATTGCCATGGCGCATTACCGCCCGGATTGGCAGGTGGATGCGGTGGACATCAGCCCGGAGGCGCTCAGCCTTGCCGAAGAAAACAAGGCGCGGCTGCTGGCCGATAACGTGCGCCTGTTGCGCTCCGACCTGTTCAGCGCCGTGGCCGGTGAGAAATACGAGCTGATTGTTACCAATCCGCCGTATGTCACCCACGCCGAAACCGATGCGCTGCCGCCGGAATACGCCCACGAGCCGGAGCTTGGCCTGCGTGCTGGCGATGATGGCCTGGATTTGGCGCTGCGCATCCTGCGCGATGCCCCGGACTATTTGAGCGAGGATGGCCTTTTGATTTGCGAAGTCGGCGAGGCCGAAAAGGCGCTTTGCGAGCTGCTGCCGGAGCTGCCGTTGGCCTGGGTGGAATTTCGCGTCGGGCAGATGGGGATTTTCGTCGCCGAGCGCGCCGACCTGGTGGCGCATCATGCCCGTATTGCGGAACTGGCTGCCGCGCGCGCATGAACAGCTTCGGGCGGCTGCTGCGCGTCACCACCTTTGGCGAATCGCATGGCGTGGCGATTGGCTGCGTGATTGACGGCTGCCCGCCCGGAATACCCATTGCCGCAGAAGATTTCAGCGCCGACCTGGCGCGCCGCGCCACCGGCCGCAGCCGGCATACCTCGCAGCGCCGCGAGGCGGATGAGGTGGAAATCCTCTCCGGTGTGTTCGAGGGCAAGACCACCGGCACGCCGCTGGCTTTGCTGATTCGCAATACCGATGCGCGTAGCGGCGATTACGCCGCCATTGCCCGGCAGTTCCGCCCCGGTCATGCCGACTACAGCTATTGGCAGAAATACGGCATCCGCGATGCGCGCGGCGGCGGGCGCAGCAGTGCGCGCGAAACTGTGGTGCGGGTGGCGGCTGCCGTCATCGCCAAGAAATGGTTGGCCGGGCGTTATGGCGTGATGGTGCGCGGGCATCTGGCGCAACTGGGCGAGCTGACCCCGGCGCAGCATGACTGGGCGGCGGTGGAGCAAAACCCGTTTTTCTGGCCGGATGCGGCGCAATTGCCCGAGCTTGAGGCGTATATGGATGCGCTGCGCAAATCCGGCGATTCGGTCGGCGCCGTGGTGGCGGTCAGCGCCAGCGGCGTGCCGCCGGGCTGGGGCGAGCCGGTTTACGGCAAATTGTCGGCCGATATCGGCGCGGCGATGTTTTCCATCAATGCGGTCAAGGGCGTGGAAATCGGTGCCGGTTTCGCGGCGGCTCGGCAGAAGGGCAGCGAGCACCGCGACCTGATGTATCCGGACGGCTTTGCCAGCAATCATGCTGGCGGCATTCTCGGCGGCATCAGCAGCGGCCAGCCCATCAGGGTGCAGGTCGCCTTCAAGCCCACTTCCAGCCTGCGGCTGGCCGCCCCCGGTGTGGATGTTGACGGCGCGGTGGTGGACATCATCACCACTGGTCGCCATGACCCCTGCGTGGGCATCCGCGCCACGCCGATTTGCGAGGCGATGCTGGCGCTGGTGCTGATGGACCATGCCCTGCGCCATCGCGCCCAGTGCGGCGATGTGGGCGAGGTCGCCCCGCGTATTCCTTCTTCCCGTGAGTGAAACACAATGAGCAACAAGCAATTCAATATCGCCGTTGTCGGCGCGACCGGCGCGGTGGGGGAAACCATGCTGTCCATCCTGGCCGAGCGCCGTTTCCCGGCGGCCAATGTCATCGCCCTGGCCAGTGAACGCTCGGCGGGCAATCTGCTGACCTTTGGCGATGACGAGCTGGAAGTGCAGGACTTGGCGGGCTTCGACCCGTCCGGGGTGGATATCGCGCTGTTCTCGGCGGGCGGCAGCATCAGCAAGCAATATGCGCCGCAGTTTGCGGCAAAGGGCGCGGTGGTGATTGATAACTCCTCGGCCTTCCGCTATGACGATGACGTGCCGCTGGTGGTGAGCGAGGTCAATCCCGAGGCGCTCAAAAACCGTCCGCGCGGTATCATCGCCAACCCCAATTGCTCGACCATGCAGATGCTGGTGGCGCTCAAGCCCATCCATGATGCCTTTGGCATCACCCGCATCAATGTGGCGACCTATCAGTCAGTATCCGGCGCCGGGCGCAGCGCGATGGAGGAGTTGGGCAGGCAGACCGCGCAGCTTTTGAATTTCCAGGGCGCCGCGCCTGAGAAATTCCCGGTACAGATTGCCTTCAACCTGATTCCGCATATCGACGAGTTTCTGGACAACGGCTATACCCGCGAAGAAATGAAGCTGGTCTGGGAAACCCGCAAGATTCTGGGCGATGACAGCATCCAGGTGAACCCGACCGCAGTGCGCGTGCCGGTGTTCTACGGCCATAGCGAGGCGGTGAATGTGGAAACCCGCGAGCCGGTCACGGCGGCGGCGGTGCGCGAGTTGTTGCGCAGGGCGCCGGGGGTGGAAGTGGTGGATGAGCCGCGCGCTGGCGGCTATCCGACCCCGGTCACCCATGCCTCGGGCAATGATGCGGTGTATGTGGGGCGCATCCGCCAGGATGAATCGCATCCGCGTGCGGTCAATCTGTGGATTGTCGCCGACAACATCCGCAAGGGGGCGGCGCTCAATGCGGTACAGATAGCTGAATTGATTGCAAATGGGGCATAAGTCCGGCTAGAGTTGCCGCCATCTATGAAGAAGTTACTGCAAACACTTGTCTTGACAGCATTTGTTGCCCTGGCGGCCCCTGCCTGGGCGCTCGGACTTGGACAGTTGAAGCTCAAGTCCGGTCAGGGCCAGCCATTGCTGGCCGAAATCCCGGTGATTACCACTGACCCCGCCGAGCTGGAGCGCCTGCAGGCGCGGCTGGCCTCGCCGGAAACTTTCCTGCGCGTGGGCCTGCCATTGCCGGACAGCCTGGTGTCGGATTTGCAGTTCTCGCTGGTACGCGATGCCGAGGGCAAGCCGGTGATTCGCGTCAGCAGCCCCGGCCCGGTGGCGATTCCGATGCTGACCTTCCTCTTGGAAGTGGACTGGGGCGAAGGCCGTCTGGTGCGCGAGTATTCGGTGCTGGTGGCGGCGCCGGAAAGCGTGGCAGCGGCCGCAGTGCCGGACATCGAAGTGGCCGAAGGCGCGCCCTCCAATACCATCGTGCGCGATGCGCAAAGCGGCATCAGCCAGGCGCCGCTGCCGGAAGCGGAGACTGCGGCCAGCGCCAGCACAGCGGCGACGACCACGGCAATGCCCGCTGCACTGCCCGGCTCCGCCGCTGCGGCCACTGCCGCCGTCGCGGCACAGGCTCTGCCTGCGGTGCAGCGCGGGCAGACGCTTTCGGGCATCGCCGCCGCCATGAAACAGCCGGGACAGGATTTGCAGACGGTGATGGCGGCCTTGCTCTTGGCCAATCCGCAGGCCTTTATCAATGGCAACCCGCACCGCCTGCGCGAAGGCGCAGTGCTGCAACTGCCGGTAGGCGATGCGGCCAGCGGCGGCTTTGACTCTGCCGAAGTCAAGGCGATGGCCGCGCAGCTCTCGCAATGGCGCTCGCGTTCTGGCCGTCGTGGCCGCGCGGTGGACGTGGCCAGTGCCGTGAGTGATAACTCTGCTGCGCGCGGCAAGCATTCAAATACGGCAAATACGCGCCGCAGTGCGCGACTTGAAATTGCACCGGCGGCCGCTTCGGCCACCGCTGCCGCCAGCCTGTCGGGAACGGGCGGCAAAGGAGATTCATTGATGGCACAACAACTGCAAGAAGCGCAGGAAACCATTGCCGCCCGTGATGCGGAAGTGGCCGAGCTCAAATCGCGCGTGGCTGAGCTTGAAAAACTCAAGGAGCAGCAAAACCAGCTGATTCAGATGAAGGACGGCGAGCTGGCGCAAGTGCAGCAGCAGCTCAAAGCACAGGCAGAGGCTCGCGCTGCCGCCAGCGACAATAATGCAGGTGGATTCTTGCTATGGTCGGCGCTTGGCGTGCTGTTGCTGGCCGCTATCGTGTTCGCCGCATGGCTGCTGCGCCAGCGCAAGCAGGCCGCCTGGAATGCCGCAGTCAAGCGCGGGGCAGGCGCGCCGGTCGCAGCGGCTGCGGACAAACATTCACTGGCCGATGAGTTCGCCGGCGCTTTCGAGCCGGACAAGGCAGCTCCTGATGAAGCTGCCATCACCCCGGAACTGCCCTTGAGTGACGGCGAGGCTGCGGCCTGGGACGAGTTTCAGGGTAGCGGGGAAAAAACGGCTAAAACCCGCAGCCCGGACACCAGCAATACCCTGTGGCATCTGCCCTCATGGGTCGGCAGCGCCAGCCACGAATGGGAAAAAAATGGCGATGGCGGCGATACGGTGGCGCTCAAGCCGCTGACCGATGACCCGGCCAGGGTGGGCGCATGGACATTCCCGGCCGATGCGGGTGAGCCGCGGGTGGAGGGCTTTGCAAGCCAGGCGCAGCCGGTATTGCCCGATGCCGTGCCTGCGGTGCCCGGGCAGGATGAACAGCCTGCAAGCCCCGGTATTGCGCAGCCGGCCGGGGAGGCATCGCCTGAAGCTGATTTCGAAGATGGCCGCCTGCTGCTGGCGCGCACCTATATCGAACTGGGGGACTACCCCACGGCCCGTTTGTTGCTGCAACAAGTCATAAGTGATGGCGAGGCCGTTCAGGCGGCGCAGGCACAGCAATTGCTGGATGAGCTGGATTGATGGCGCGCTGGGCGCTGGGTATCGAGTATCAGGGTAGCCGCTATCTGGGCTGGCAGCGGCTGGGCGATAACGGCCCGACGCTGCAACAGACGCTGGAAAACGCCATTGCCCGCGTGGCCAATCACCCGGTCGATACGGTATGCGCAGGCCGTACCGATGCTGGCGTGCACGCGCGCTGCCAGGTGGTGCATTTCGACTCGGATGCAGCGCGCGATGCGCGTGCCTGGATGCTGGGCATTACCTCGCAACTGCCTGCCGACATGGCGGTGCGCTGGTGCGTGCCGGTGGCCGATGACTTCAGTGCGCGCTTTTCTGCCCATGCCCGGCGCTATCGCTATCGCATCCTGAACCGCCCGGTGCGCCCCGGTATCGAACGTGACTATCTGGGCTGGGAGCGCCGTCCACTGGATGCCGGGCGCATGCAGCAGGCGGCGCAGGCCCTGCTTGGCGAGCAGGATTTTTCCGCCTTCCGTACCGTGCACTGCCAGGCCACGCACCCGCGCCGGGAAATGCAGCACATCAGCGTTTGCCGCCACGGCGATGAAGTGCAGGTGGAAGTGCAGGCCAATGCTTTCCTGCACCACATGGTGCGCAATATCGTCGGCTCGCTGATTCCGGTCGGCGCAGGGGAAAAGCCGGTCGAATGGCTGGCCGAGCTGCTTAGAGGCCGCGACCGCAGCAAGGCCGGGCCAACCGCAGCCGCTTCTGGCCTGTGCTTTTTGCATCCGCTGTATGCGGCAAGCCACGGCCTGCCGGATGAAGTCACCGCCAGGGCATGACATTGACTGAGCCCAGCGGCATCAAACGGGGCTGATTTTGCCAGGAAAAGCACGCGTTGCCTGACGCTTGCCAAGGCCGAACATTGCGTGCGGCGATTACCCCGCAGACGGCTGCGGTGGCGCTGTCCGTGGACAATCCGCGTGATGAAGTCGTTGCCGTGGTGGCATATATCGCCCCGGATTTTTTGCAGTTTCATGGCGATGAGACAGATGCGGCCTCCGGCGTGGAGCTTGCCACCGGCATCAAGTATGGAGATAAGATGCTTGCCTTTATCGCTGCCGTGCATCGTGCCGACCGTGAAAACACGGCGGGCCGATGCCAATGGTGGCGAGCATTCAGCCAATGCCGGAGGTTCAAGGAAACCCCATGAAAACCACCCACTATTTGCTTGTTGCCGTGGCGGTTCTGCTGGCGGCGCTGATATCGCTGCTGTTCTATGACTTTGTTTATAGCAACAAGGCCGAACAGCGGACGCTCGACTATATCCGGCAGGAAATGAGCATAAAAAATGAAGAGCAGATGCGCGAGCTGAAGCAACTGGCTTATGACAGCGAAAGCATCCGGGCGGGCGCCAACGGGGCGACTTACCTCAAGACCATGATTGCCGAGTTTTATGCCGAGCATCAGCGGTTGCCCACCTCATTGAGCGATCTCAATCTTGCTCACGACTGGACACCCAGCTCAAGGATAAAAGCCGTGAAAATAGATGGCAGCAGCACTGTCACGATTGTCATTGATGATGCGCACAGCAAAGGCACACTGGTCTATGTACCCGGCATTCATCAGCACAGCTTTGTGGAGTGGCAGTGCAGCACCCCGGATATCAGGGATATTGGCCGGCATCTGCCGACTTGTGAATATACCGGGCACTGATTGTGTCTGCCGCTATTCATGCCCCAAGCATTGAGCTGATTTTAGTGCTGCGGCAATGGTCAAAAACGCCGATGGCGTGGCGGGCGGCATTGGCCGGGTGCGCGGATGTTGGACAAGCCTGCCAGCGCGCCCGGAACTTTCTATCCCCTTGCGCAAGGCGCTGGGTATTTGTTTGGAGGCTTAGAGCCTATTCAAGGATTCTTCTTGGTACCCTTTGCGATGCAAGCCATTGGGTAGCATAAGAATGGCAAAGACCACAAAATGTAATCCTCCCAGCACGTCTGGCAGTTGCTCGTTATCACGAGACACGTCCACACGACTCACTCGGCAATCTGACCCCCGCTGAGCACCGCAATCACCTCGCCGAAAGTTCTACTTTTGAAATGTATGCTTGACGGGGAGGCTTGCGCAGGGGTGTCCTTGATAATTACTTGTTGATGCTAACTGACTTCACGCAATTCATGTCGATATTCTGAAATATATGTATATGAATATTTGAGTCGCTGGAGCCTAGGCTGATTCGTCCATTTGGAGGACTAGGGTAGGGTGTAGAGAAGTCAAGAGCTTTGTATCCGGATGCTTTCAGTTCACTTTCTAGTAGATTTGAAGGGATGCAGTGTATCTCTTCAAGGTCAAAGGCAACGGCAGAGCCAGTTGATAAAACAACTCCTTTCAGCTCGCGGAGCCCATATATGTTGACAATTTTGGCGTACTCAGATTCGCTTACTCCATCCTTATTGATTTCATTTGCTAGCGCCACACTTGCTTGTGCTAGCTTTTTTAACGACGTTTCTTTTGAGTGAATGGATGTGGTGCAGCCCGCCAAAATAAAAAGGGAAAATAAAATATTAAGGAGTCTGCTCATAAAATCCTCTATCATTGCCATCATTTGACTGATAGTGAAGGTAGCTCAGGCAAGCTGCTTCTTGAATTGTAGTAGACGTGCCAGTGCGTAACGACTCCATCGTTGGTCAGATCAGGGCCGCTGTATAGGTCTGACGCTGGACTCGAAGACTTAATATGGTTAACCAAGTCGTTTGTTGCATCATTCCCCTCTAAGAGCCTGTTCATAATCTTTTGGGGATGAGCGCCAGGAAAGCCAAGTGGATGAACTGCAAGTTGGTGTTGAGCTTGCGCTCGCAGTTCTTCCACAGTCTTCTGTTTTTCTCCAGTCAGGCAAAACTGCGCTCGACGATCCAGCGTTTTGGCATGACTTTGAAGGTATGCAGCTGGCTGCGCCTGGCTATCTGCACCATCACATGCTCGCCCAGAGTGTTCCGCACTCCCTGTGCGAAGGGCTTGCCCGTATAGCCGCTGTCACATGGCAGGGCTTGCATCCGGCTCAAACTGCACTTGCAGCGTGCAAGCGCTGCCAATGCCCCTTGTGGTCGGTAACATTGGCGGTGGTCACTGCAATGGCATGGGGTAAGCCCAGGCTATCGACTGCGATGTGGCGCTTGATGCCCGATACCTTCTTGTCTGCGTCATAGCCTTTATGACCGGCAGTATCACTGTTCCTCACGCGATGCGCGTCGACGTTCAAGTAGGTGCTGCATCCGTGCGCCCCTGTCTGGTGATTGGGGAAGCTTACGGGTGGGGCATATGTACCTGAAAGTAGTATTGGCCTTACTTGCAGGTACTAGGCAAAGGCCCTGAGCAAGTTCTAAACTGCCGCGCTTTACCAGCAGGAGTCCATGCAATGTCCTGGCTCAAGAAACTTACCAGTCCGCGCATCCGCACCGAAACCGCCAGCGAGCGCAAGCGCAGTGTGCCCGAGGGGCTGTGGGAGAAATGCCGGCGCTGTGGTGAGGTGCTGTATCGCCCGGAACTGGAGGCCAATCAGGAGGTCTGCCCCAAATGCAGCTTCCATATGCCCATTCGCGCCCGCGCGCGTCTGGCGACCTTTCTGGATATCGGCACGGGCCGCGAGCTGGGCGGCAAGCTGGGGCCGACCGATGTGCTCAAATTCCGCGACCAGAAGCGTTATGCCGAGCGCATCAAGGCCGCGCAGAAATCCACCGGCGAGCGTGATGCACTGGTGACCATGGAAGGCAAGCTCAAGGGTCGCCCGATTGTGGCCAGTGCCTTTGATTTTGCCTTCATGGGCGGCTCGATGGGTTCGGTGGTTGGCGAGCGTTTCACCCTGGGCGCCGAGCGCGCTGCAGAAATCGGCGCGCCGTTCGTGTGCTTTTCTGCCAGTGGCGGCGCGCGCATGCAGGAGAGCCTGTTTTCGCTGATGCAGATGGCCAAGACCTCGGCGGCGCTGGGGCGCTTGCGTGCCAAGGGGCTGCCGTATTTCTCGGTGCTGACCCATCCGACCACCGGCGGGGTGTCGGCCAGCTTTGCCATGCTGGGTGATATCAATATCGCCGAGCCGGAGGCGCTGATTGGCTTTGCCGGGCCGCGGGTGATTGAGCAAACCGTGCGCGAAAAACTGCCCGAAGGCTTCCAGCGCAGCGAGTTTTTGCTGGAGCATGGCGCGATTGACCAGATTTGTGACCGCCGTGAAATGCGCGAGCGTATCGCGGTACTGGCGGCGCTTCTGATGCAGCAGCCGCAGCCGCCGGAAGACAGCGAACTGGTGGCATAAGGAGCAGGCATGGCGCGCAAATATTTCGGCACCGATGGCATCCGTGGCCGGGTCGGCGATGGCGTGATTTCCGCAGATTTTGTGCTGCGCCTTGGCAATGCTTACGGCCATGCGCTGCGCGAGCGTCGTGGCGAGGGCTGGCGCAAGCCGAAAGTGGTCATCGGCAAGGACACGCGCATTTCCAACTATATGTTCGAGGCGGCGCTGGAGGCGGGGCTTTCCGCCGCAGGCGTGGATGTGGAGCTGATGGGGCCGATGCCCACGCCTGCGGTGGCGCATCTGACCCGTTCGCTGCGCGCTGATGGCGGCATCGTGATTTCTGCCTCGCACAACCCGCATCATGACAATGGCATCAAGTTTTTTTCTGCCGATGGCGAAAAGCTCGGTGATGCCGATGAGCTTTCGATTGAAGCGGCGCTGGAAAAGCCGTTTTCCACCGTGCCCTCCGAGCAACTGGGGCGGGCGGTGCGTACCGAGGACGCGATTGGCCGCTATGTGGAAGCCTGCAAGAACTCGGTGCCGCGCGGCTTTGACCTCAACGGCCTGCATCTGGTGGTGGACGCGGCCAATGGCGCCAACTACAAGCTAGGGCCGCTGGTGCTGCGCGAGCTGGGCGCGCGGGTAGATGCCATCGGTGTCTCCCCCAATGGCCTGAATATCAACGATGGTGTTGGCTCCACCCACCCGCAGGCGCTGGTCGCGGAAGTACAGGCACGCGGCGCGGCGCTGGGTATCGCCTTTGATGGCGATGGCGACCGGGTGCTGTTTGTCGATGGCCAGGGGCAGGTGCGCGATGGCGATGACCTGCTCTGGGTGCTGGCCGCCCACTGGCAAAACACAGGCCGCCTGAAAGGGCCGGTGGTCGGCACCCTGATGAGCAATTACGGCCTTGAGCGTGCCCTGGCCGGGGCTGGCATCGGCTTTCTGCGCAGCAAGGTCGGCGACCGTCATGTGCACCAGATGCTGCTGCAAAAGCAGGGCATCCTGGGCGGCGAGGCTTCCGGGCATTTGCTCTGCCTTGACCGCGCCAGCACCGGGGACGGCATCATCGCCGCGCTGCAAGTGCTGGAGGTATTGCGCGAGCGTGATATCTCGCTGGCCGATGCGCTGGCCGGGATGGAGAAGCTGCCGCAAGAAACCCGCAATATCCGCATCGCGCCCGGTGTGGCGGTGACGGAAGCGGCTGCGGTGAAGGCCGCGCTTGCCCAGGCGCAACAGCGCGTCGCCGGGCGTGGTCGCGCATTCCTGCGGCCATCGGGCACCGAGCCGGTGGTGCGGGTGACGGTGGAGGCCGATGAGGCCGCGCTGATGCAGGACACCCTGGATACGCTGGCGGCGGCAGTGCAGGCCGCAGCGGCCGCAGCTTGATTTTCCGCAATCCGGACCGGGGCGTACGGACTAGAATAGCGCGCCTGTTTTGCTTTTGAATACCATCGCCATGAGCCATATCCCCACGCTTGATATCCGCCGCTTCAATAACCCGGCAAGCGCCGAAGACCGCGCCGCATTCGTGCAGGAGCTGGCGGCCACCTACCGCGAGTGGGGGTTTGCCGGTATTTGCGGCCATGATATTGCCGACGAACTGGTCGATGCGGCCTATGCCGACTTTCAGGCGTTTTTTGCCCTGCCAGAAAGCGTCAAAAAGTGCTATCACCTGCAAGGCCAGGGCGGGGCGCGCGGCTATACCCCGTTTGGCATTGAAACCGCCAAGGGTGCGCAGCATCACGACTTGAAGGAGTTCTGGCATATCGGCCGGGAAATCGACCGCGCATCCAGGCATGCCGAAGTGATGCCCGCCAATGTCTGGCCAGAAGAAATCCCGGGCTTCCGGGAAAACGGCTATGCCCTGTATCAGGCACTGGACAAGCTCGGCTCGCAGGTGCTCTCGGCGCTGGCGCTTTCGCTCGGCCTGCCCGAAGACTGGTTTGCCGACAAGACCGATAGCGGCAATTCCATCCTGCGCCCGATTCATTACCCGCCCATCACCACGCCCGATATCCCCAATGTGCGCGCCGGTGCGCATGAGGACATCAACCTCATTACCCTGCTGGTCGGCGCCAGCGCCGCCGGGCTGGAAGTGCTCTCGCGCAAGGGCGAGTGGGTGCCGTACACCGCCGCGCCCGGCACCATCGTGGTCAATATCGGCGACATGCTGCAACGCCTGACCAATCATGTGTATCCCTCCACCACGCACCGGGTGGTCAACCCGCCGGGCGATGAGGCCCGCCAGCCGCGCTATTCCACGCCGTTCTTCCTGCACCCGAACCCGGACTTTCTGATTGATGTGCTGCCGCAGTGCGTCAGCGCCGACAATCCCAACCGCTATCCCGAACCCATCACCGCGCACGGCTATCTGATGGAGCGCCTGCGTGAAATCAAACTGGCCTGAAATATCTGAAGGAGCTGACATGCGCAAAAAAATCGTTGCCGGTAACTGGAAACTGAATGGCAGCCGCAGCTTTGCCCGCGAGCTTCTGGCGGCGCTTGAGCTGCCGCAAGTCCCTGGCAAGGTCGAGGTACTGGTGTTCCCGCCCGCGCTGTATCTGGCCGAGCTGGTCGGCAAGTATCCGGGCATCGGTTTTGGCGCGCAGGATGTCAGTGCGCATGAAAAAGGCGCCTATACCGGCGAAATCTCCGCGCAGATGCTCAAAGACATCGGCGCCAGCCACACCCTGGTGGGGCATTCGGAGCGCCGCCAGTATCACGGCGAAAGCAGCGCCGTGGTGGCGCAGAAATTTGCCGCCGCCAAGGCCGCCGGTATCGTGCCGGTGCTGTGTGTGGGCGAAACCCTGGCCGAGCGCGAAGCCGGGCAAACTGAAGAGCGCATCGCTGAGCAACTGGATGCGGTGTTTGCCCATCTGGGCGATGAGGCGCTGGCCGGGGCTATCGTCGCCTATGAGCCGGTCTGGGCGATTGGCACCGGCAAAACCGCAACACCGGAAGAAGCCCAGGCGGTGCATGCCTTCATCCGTAGCGAAGCGGCCCGCCGGGATGCTAATATTGCCAGCTTGCTGCCGATTCTTTACGGCGGCAGTGTCAAGGCCGGTAACGCCGCCGAGCTGTTCGCGCAGCCGGATGTCGATGGCGGTCTCGTGGGTGGCGCCGCGCTGGTGGCCGCCGAATTCAACGGCATCATCGCAGCCAGCGAGTGCCTGACGGAAGTTTGATACATGCTGCTCTGGATTCTCAATATCGTTTATGTGCTGGTCGCTATTGCGATGATTGCACTCATCCTGATGCAACGCGGCGCTGGTGCTGCGGCAGGCTCGGGTTTTGGCGGCGGCGCCTCGGCCACCGTGTTTGGTGCGCGCGGCGCTTCCAATTTCTTGTCCAAGTCCACCAAATGGCTGGCGATTGCCTTTTTCGGCATGACCCTTGGCATGGCCTGGCTGCATATGCAGGGCGCGCGCAATGCCGGGCAGCAAGGGGGAGATTTGGGCGTGATGGCAAACCTGCCGCAGGAAGCGGCGGTGCCCGCTGAAAACGCAGCGCCGGCCATCCCCAGCGCGCCGGTTGCGCCTGCCGAGTCGCCGGCGGCAACGCCCGATGTGCCCAAAGCAGAAAATTCTGCTGAAAAAAGCGCACAAGAAGGATAATTTCGGATTACAATAGTTTGCTTCCCGCAGTGCGGTCAGTGTGCTTCGGGAAACATGCCCAGGTGGCGGAATTGGTAGACGCACTACCTTGAGGTGGTAGCGGCTTAGGTCGTAGGGGTTCGAGTCCCCTCTTGGGCACCATTTACACCGTATCCGGGTCTCGAAAGGGACCCGGATATGTATTTAGCCACGCCGCGTACCTCGCGCGGCCTAGCCGACGAGACTAGCCGTGCTGGCACAATATTTGCCGACTCTGCTGTTTTTGATTGTTGCCACCGGGATTGGCGTTGCGCTAATCGTTATCGGCAACCTGGTGGGCCCGAAAAAGCCTAACGCCGAGAAACTCTCTCCTTACGAGTGTGGCTTCCTGCCCTTCGAGGATGCGCGCATGCAGTTCGACGTGCGCTATTACCTCATCGCCATCCAGTTCATCGTCTTTGACCTGGAAATCATCTTCATCGTGCCGTGGACGCAGGTATTCATGGAGCTGGGCGCGCGCAGCCTGGTCACCATGGGCCTGTTTGTCGGCATGTTGTTCCTCGGCTTTGTTTATGTCTGGAAGAGGGGGGCGCTCGAATGGGAGTAAGCCATACGCCATTCTTCAATCCGCTGCCGGAAGGGCGGCTGGACGACTTGCTGCGCCCCGAGCATGACAACCCGGTGATGCAGCAGGGTTTTGTCACCACCAGCATGGACGCGCTGTGGAACTGGGCGCGCACCGGCTCGATGTGGCCGATGACCTTTGGCCTGGCCTGCTGCGCGGTGGAAATGATGCATGCCGGCTGTGCGCGCATCGACATGGACCGCTTTGGCGTGGTATTCCGTCCCTCGCCGCGGCAGTCGGACGTGATGATTGTCGCCGGTACCCTGGTCAACAAGATGGCGCCGGCGCTGCGCAAGGTGTACGACCAGATGCCCGACCCGAAATGGGTGATTTCCATGGGCAGCTGCGCCAATGGTGGCGGCTATTACCACTATTCCTATTCGGTGGTGCGTGGTTGTGACCGCGTGGTGCCGGTGGATGTGTATGTGCCGGGCTGCCCGCCCACCGCCGAGGCGCTGACCTACGGCATTTTGCAGTTGCAAAAGAAAATCCGCCGCAGCACGGTGTTCGGCAAAAAACAGGCCGAAGCTGCGCATTCCCTTGTGCATTCCTGAGCATCAAAGGCATGAACTCCAATTCCGCGAACTTCGCAGACGCCCTGCGCGAGCGCCTTCCGGACTGCCATGTGCGGGTGGCCGAGCCGCGTGGCGAAATCACCCTGGACGCGCCTGCCGGGCAGTGGCTGGCTGTTGCCCGCACATTGCGCGATGAATTCGGCTTTGAGCAATGCATCGACATCAGCGGCATTGACTATATGGGCTATGGCAGCGATGAATGGGACACCGATGTGTCCTCGCGCGGCTTTAGCCGTGGTGTGGAAGGCGCCAACGTCGGCCGTTTCAAATGGGGGCAGGCGATGAGCGAGCAGGCGCCGCAGCCGCAGGCCATCGAGCGCGTTGATGCCCGTCCGCCGCAGCGTTTTGCCGTGGTGGCGCATTTGCTGTCCATCAGCCGCAACCAGCGGCTGCGCCTGCGCGAGTTCTGCGCCAATGACGATATGCCGATGGTCGATTCGCTGACCAGCGTCTGGCCGGGCGCCAACTGGTTCGAGCGCGAGGCTTTTGACCTGTTCGGCATCATCTTCCGTGGCCACCCGGATTTGCGCCGCATCCTCACCGACTACGGTTTTGTCGGCTATCCGTTCCGCAAGGACTTCCCGCTGATTGGCAATGTCGAAGTGCGCTACGACGCCGAGAAACAGCGCGTGGTGTATGAGCCGGTGACTTCGGTGGAGCCGCGCGTGGGCGTGCCGCGCGTGGTACGCGATGATGCGCGCTTTGCCACGGCCGAAGGCGAAAACAAAGACCTGAAACTGGGGGGCGCTACGCGATGAATCACGCCAACTCCCATTTGCCGCCGCATGGCCTCTTGGCCAGCAATGCCGAAGAAGCCCGCCAGGAAATCCGCAACTACACGCTGAACTTCGGCCCGCAGCACCCGGCCGCGCACGGTGTGCTGCGCCTGATTCTGGAGATGGACGGCGAAACCATCATGCGCGCTGACCCGCATATCGGGCTTTTGCACCGTGGCACGGAAAAACTGGCCGAATCCAAGCCGTTCAACCAGTCCATTGGTTATATGGACCGGCTCGACTATGTGTCGATGATGTGCAATGAGCATGCCTATGTGCGCGCCATCGAAACCCTGCTGGGCGTGGAAGCGCCGGAGCGCGCGCAGTGGATTCGCACCCTGTTCGATGAAATCACCCGCATCCTGAACCACTTGATGTGGGTCGGCTCCAACGCGCTCGACCTGGGCGCCATGGCAGTGATGCTGTATGCCTTCCGCGAACGCGAGGAGCTGATGGATGCCTACGAGGCGGTCAGCGGCGCGCGCATGCATGCGGCCTATTACCGTCCCGGTGGTGTGTACCGCGACCTGCCCGAGCGCATGCCGCAGTACAAGGAATCGAAATGGCGCAAGGGCGGCAAGCTCAAGCGTTTCAACGAAGCCCGCGAAGGCTCGTTGCTGGATTATCTGGAAGCCTTTACCCGCGACTTCCCCAAGCGCGTGGACGAATACGAAACCCTGCTCACCGACAACCGCATCTGGAAGCAGCGTACCGTCGGCATCGGCGTAGTCTCGCCGGAGCAAGCCTATGCCTGGGGCATGACCGGCGCCATGTTGCGCGGCTCGGGCGTGGCCTGGGACCTGCGCAAGCAGCAGCCCTATGCCAAATACGCCGAAGTCGATTTCGACATCCCGGTGGGCGTCAATGGCGATTGCTATGACCGCTATCTGGTGCGCATCGCCGAGATGCGCCAGTCCAACCGCATCATCGCCCAGTGCGTGAAGTGGCTGAAGGAAAATCCAGGTCCGGTGATGCTGGACAACAAGAAAGTGTCGCCGCCGCGCCGCGAAGCGATGAAGGACGACATGGAAGCCCTGATTCACCACTTCAAGCTGTTCTCCGAAGGCTATTCGGTGCCAGCGGGTGAAACCTATGCGGCAGTGGAAGCGCCCAAGGGCGAATTCGGCTGCTGGCTGGTGTCGGACGGCGCCAACAAGCCGTTCCGCTGCAAGCTGCGCGCTCCGGGCTTTGCCCATCTCTCGTCGATGGACGCCATCGTCAAGGGCCATATGCTGGCCGACGTGGTGGCGATGATTGGCACTTATGACATCGTGTTTGGTGAGGTTGACCGATGAAAGCCACCGGCAATTTCGAAAACGCGCGCAATGTTGACCCGATGCTGGTGCTGTCGGCCGAAACCCGCGCGCATATCGACCACTGGCTGAGCAAGTTTCCGCCCGAGCGCAAGCGTTCTGCGGTATTGCAGGGGCTGCACGCGGCGCAGGAGCAGAACGGCGGCTGGCTGTCGGATGAAATCATCGCTGCGGTGGCCAAGTACTTGGGGCTGCCGCCGGTATGGGCGTATGAAGTCGCCACCTTCTATTCGATGTTCGAGACCGAGAAGGTCGGCCGCCACAATGTGGCGTTCTGCACCAATATCAGCTGCTGGTTGAATGGCGCGGAAAAACTGGTTGAGCACGCAGAAAAGAAACTCGGCTGCCGCTTGGGCGAATCCACAGCCGATGGCCGGGTGTATTTGAAGCGCGAGGAAGAATGCGTGGCAGCCTGCTGCGGTGCGCCGGTGGTGGTCATCAACGGTCACTACCACGAAAAACTCACCACCGAGAAGGTGGACGAGCTTCTGGACGGGTTGAAATAACATGGCCGGACATTCGTATTATTCGGAGGGCTACGGCCCGGTCGGGCCTGCGCCGCAGGCGCACAATGTGGTCTATACCACGCTGCATTTCGACAAGCCCTGGTCGTATGAGAACTATCTCAAGACCGGCGGCTATGTGGCGCTGCGCAAGATTCTGGAAGAAAAAATCCCGCCTGCGGACATTATCGAGATGGTCAAGGCTTCCGGCCTGCGTGGCCGTGGCGGCGCGGGCTTTCCCACGGGGCTTAAGTGGAGTTTCATGCCCAAGGGCGATGGCCAGAAATACATGCTGTGCAACTCGGACGAGTCCGAGCCTGGTACCTGCAAGGACCGCGACATCCTGCGCTACAACCCGCATGCGGTGGTGGAGGGCATGGCGATTGCCTGCTACGCCACCGGCTGCACGGTGGGCTATAACTATCTGCGCGGCGAGTTCCACCACGAGCCGTTCGAGCATTTCGAGTCGGCCTTGCAGGAAGCCTATGCGCATGGCTGGCTGGGCAAGAACATCCTCGGCAGCGGCGTGGATATTGATATCTACGGCGCACTGGGTGCGGGCGCCTATATCTGCGGCGAAGAAACCGCACTGATGGAATCGCTGGAAGGCAAGAAGGGGCAGCCGCGCTTCAAGCCGCCGTTCCCGGCCAATTTCGGCCTGTACGGCAAGCCGACCACCATCAACAATACCGAAACCTATGCCTCGGTGCCGGCCATCATCCGCAATGGCCCGGAATGGTTCGCGGAGCTTGGCATCCCCAATAATGGCGGGCCAAAGGTGTTTTCGGTGTCCGGCCATGTCAACAACCCCGGCAATTTCGAGATTCGCCTCGGCACACCGTTTGCCGAGCTTCTGCAAATGGCCGGAGGCGTGCGCAATGGCAACAAGCTCAAGGCGGTGATTCCCGGTGGCTCGTCGATGAAGGTGCTGCCCGCCGACATCATGATGGGCTGCACCATGGACTATGACAGCATCGGCAAGGCCGGTTCCGGTCTGGGCTCTGGTGCGGTGATTGTGATGGACGAAACCACCTGCATGGTGCGCGCCTGCCAGCGCATTTCGCGCTTCTATTTCAAGGAGTCCTGCGGCCAGTGCACGCCCTGCCGCGAGGGCACCGGCTGGATGTACCGGATGCTGAGCCGCATCGCCAATCTGGAAGCCACGCTTGATGACCTGCATATGCTGCGGGCGGCGGCCGGACAGATTGAAGGCCATACCATCTGCGCCTTCGGCGAGGCTGCGGCCTGGCCGGTGCAGGGCTTCCTGCATCACTTCTGGGACGAGTTTGAATACGCCATCGTCAACAAGCGTTTCCTGGTGGACGACATCCGCGATGGCAAGGTAATCGAGAAGGTGGCTGCATGAGTGCGCAACCGGAAAAACCGAACCTGCCGCCGGACCACGTCACCGTCTTTATTGACGGGGTCGAGCTGGCCGCGCCCAAGAACAGCATGATTATCCATGCCGCCGACAAGGCCGGCATTCCGATTCCGCGTTTTTGCTATCACGAAAAGCTGCCGGTTGCCGCCAACTGCCGGATGTGCATGGTGGAGGCGGAAATGGGCGGGCGCATGAGCCCCAAGCCGCTGCCGGCCTGCGCCACCCCGGTGATGGATGGCATGAAGGTGTTCACCCGCAGCGACAAGGCGCTGAAGGCGCAGCGCAATGTGATGGAGTTCCTGCTCATCAACCACCCGCTGGACTGCCCGGTCTGCGACCAGGGCGGCGAGTGCGAGCTGCAAGACGTGTCGATGGGCTATGGCCGTGGCATCAGCCGCTATTCCGAAACCAAGCGTTCGGTGGCCGACGAAGACTTGGGACCGCTGGTCGCCACCGAGATGACCCGCTGCATCCAGTGCACCCGCTGCATCCGCTTTACTGCGGAAATCGCCGGCACTTACGAGCTGGGCGGCATGCAGCGTGGCGAAAACCTGCAAATCGGCACCTATGATGGCAAGCCGCTGACCACCGAGCTGTCCGGTAACGTGATTGATGTCTGCCCGGTGGGCGCGCTCACCAACAAGGTGTTCCAGTTCAAGGCGCGTCCCTGGGAGCTGGTCGCCAAACCGTCTGTCGGCTTCCACGATGCCATGGGCAGCAATCTGTTCCTGCATGTGCGCCGGGGCGAAGTGCTGCGCGCGGTGCCGCGTGACAACGAACTGGTCAACGAGTGCTGGCTGTCCGACCGCGACCGCTATGCCCACCAGGGGCTGTATGCCGACGACCGGGCGTTGAAGCCAATGATTCGCGTGGCCGAGGGCAGCGAGCCGGAAGCCTTCCGCGAAGCAAGCTGGGATGAAGCCCTGGCCGCTGCCGCGCAAATCCTGCAAGAAAACCGTGGCGATGCGCTGGGCATGCTGGTGCATCCGGCCACCAGCAACGAAGAAGGCGCGGTGTTGGCGAGCTTGGCTGAGGCGCTTGGCTGCGGCAATCTCGACCATCGCCTGAGCCAGCACGACCTTGCTGATGCCGCCGTGGCCGAACCCTTTGGCGTGGCGCTGGAAGATATCGAGCAGGCCGAAGTCATCGTGCTGCTGGGCAGCAATCTGCGCCATGAACTGCCGCTGCTGCACCAGCGCCTGCGCAAGGCCTGGAAGCAGGGCACGCGCATCCATGTCATCAATCCGGTGGACTTCGAGTTCACCTTCGAGGCGGCGGGCAAGGCCATCGTCGCCCCTTCGCAACTGGCCGATGCGCTGGCTGCGCTGGATGTCGGCCAGGCCGAGCGCGTGGCGCTGATTATCGGCGGCATTGCCGAAAACGGCGCACATGCTTCGGCGATTCGCGCCGCTGCCGCTGACTTCTGCGCCCGCACTGGCGCGCGCCTGTGCCGTATTCCGCAGGGCGCCAATGCGGTGGGGCTGGCGCAGTACGGCGTGCTGCCCAGTGCGCGCAGCACCCAGGACATGCTGCGCGAAGCCCGCGCTGCCTATCTGATTTACGGCATCGAGCCGGGTCTGGATTTTGCCGACCAGGGCGTGGCGATGCGCGCGCTGGGCAATGCCAGGACCGTGGCTTTCAGCCATTACGCCTGCCGTTCCACCCGCGCGGTGGCCGATGTGATTCTGCCCATCGCCCTGCTGCCGGAGATGGAGGCCAGCCTCACCAATCTTGATGGCAGCGTGCAGTTTGCCCAGGCTGGCGGCAAGCCGCAGGGCGAAGCCCGCGAAGGCTGGCGGGTGCTGCGTGCGCTGGCCGATGCCCTGCAACTGCCGGGGTTTGCCTTTATCGACCTTGCCCAGTTGCGTGCAGGCATGAAGCCGCGCAGCGTCAAAGTCAGCGCCAGCAATGTCGCCGCCTCCGGCAAGCCGGGGCTGGAGCTTGCCGTATCGCAAGCCATCTATCGCGTCGATGCCACCGTGCGCCGCGCTCCGGCCTTGCAGGCGCATCCGCTGACTGTGGGCGAATACGCCGTACTGCATCCGGCCACTGCCGCTGCGGCGGGGCTTGCGCATGGCGCGATGGGGCGGTTCTCGACCGCTGCCGGGACTGCCACCTTGCAAGTGCTGCTCAGTGAGCGCATTGCCGAAGGGGTGGTCTGGGTGGAATCGGGCTATGGCGCGACTGCGCCGCTGGCCGCAAGCCGTGTGGAGGCCAAAGCCGTATGAATCCGGTGACTGCGATGATTGATTCCCTGCACCAGTGGTTGCTGTCGCTGGGCGATATCGGTGCGCTGCTGTGGATTGTGCTGAAAATCCTCAGCATCGCCATGCCGGTGATTATCACCGTGGCCTTCTATGTGGTGTGGGAGCGCAAGCTGATTGGCTGGATGCATGTGCGCCACGGGCCGATGTATGTGGGCTTTGGCATTTTCCAGGCGTTTGCCGACGTATTCAAACTGCTGTTCAAGGAAGTGGTGCAACCCACCCAGGCCAGCAAGCTGCTCTACATCCTGGCGCCGCTGATTGTGCTGGGGCCTTCGTTCGCGGCCTGGGCGGTGATTCCGTTTGACGCGCAAGTGGTGCTGTCCAATGCCAATGCCGGTCTTTTGTACCTGCTGGCGATGACCTCGCTGGGCGTGTACGGGGTGATTCTGGCCGGTTGGGCATCCAACTCCAAATATGCTTTCCTGGGTGCCATCCGTTCGGCCTCGCAGGTGGTGAGCTATGAAATCGCCATGGGCTTTGCCCTGGTCGGGGTGATGATTGCCGCAGGCAGCCTGAACCTCAGCGCGATTGTCGAGGCGCAGGCCGGCAATGCCGGTTTCTTCGAATGGTTCTGGCTGCCGCTGCTGCCGCTGTTCGTGGTGTATTTCATCTCCGGCGTGGCCGAAACCAACCGCGCGCCGTTCGACGTGGTGGAAGGCGAGTCGGAAATCGTCGCCGGCCACATGGTGGAATACTCCGGCTCGCAGTTCGCGCTGTTCTTCCTGGCCGAATACGCCAACATGATTCTGGTCAGCTTCCTGACCGCGCTGTTCTTCCTGGGCGGCTGGCTCTCGCCGCTGCAAGGCTGGCTGGATTTGGGCGATGTGCACTGGGCCATCAACTGGATTTGGGCCGGTGGCTGGCCGTGGCTGTTTGCCAAGGTGTTTTTCTTCATGAGCTGCTTCATCTGGTTCCGCGCCTCGTTCCCGCGTTATCGCTATGACCAGATCATGCGCCTGGGCTGGAAAGTATTTATCCCGATTTGTATCGCCTGGATTGCCGTGGCCGCCTTGCTGGTGTTCTTCGGTGTCATCAAGGCAGGGGTGTAAGCCATGAATCGCATCGCCAATTACTTCAAGAGCCTGCTGTTGTGGGAATTGCTGCAAGGGCTGGGGCTGACCCTGAAATATCTTTTCCGTGACAAGTACACGCTGATGTACCCAATGGAAAAGACCCCGCAGTCGCCGCGCTTCCGTGGCATCCATGCGCTACGCCGTTATCCCAATGGCGAAGAGCGTTGCATCGCCTGCAAACTGTGCGAGGCGGTCTGCCCGGCGCTGGCCATCACCATTGACTCGGAGCGTCGCGCCGACGGCACCCGCCGCACCACGCGCTACGAAATCGACCTGTTCAAGTGTATTTTTTGCGGTTTCTGCGAAGAATCCTGTCCGGTGGACTCGATTGTGGAAACCCATGTGTACGAATATCACTTTGACAAGCGCGGTCAGAACATCCTGACCAAGCCCACCCTGCTGGCCATCGGTGACCGTCTGGAAACCGAAATCGCCGAGCGCCGCGCCGCTGATGCGCCTTACCGCTGAGGACGACATGGAAACCATCATCTTGTCCGCTTTCTATGTGTTCGCTGCCCTGGCGGTGATGTCGGCCGTTGGCGTCATCAGCGTGAAAAACCCGGTGCATGCGGCGCTGCTGCTGGTGCTGACCTTCTTCTCGGTGGCCTGCACCTGGATTATTGCCGGTGCCGAATTCCTCGGCGTGGCCCTGATTCTGGTGTACGTCGGCGCGGTGATGGTGCTGTTCCTGTTCGTGGTGATGATGCTGGATATCGACACCACGCCGATGCGCGAGGGCTTTGTGCGCTATCTGCCGGTGGGGCTGGTGGTGGCGGTGGTGATGCTGGTGGAAATCCTCACCCTTATCGGCATCAAGGCCAAGCTCGGCGGCTTCTCCGCCGATACGGTGGAAAACGCCGGTATCGCCAACAGCAAATGGCTGGCCGAAACCCTGTACACCAAATTCCTGCTGCCCTTTGAGCTTGCGGCAGTGATTCTGACCGTGGCGGTGATTGCTGCGGTGATGCTGGCGCTGCGCGTGCGCCAGGGCGCACGCCACCAGAACCCGTCCGAACAAGCCGCAGTCAAGTCGCGTGACCGCCTGCGCATGGTGAAGATGGAGGCGGTCAAGCCTGCCGCCAGCCAACAAGAGGAGGCCAACTGATGTTCGATATCCCCGTAGGCCTTGGGCATTACCTGGCGCTGGGCGCGGTGCTGTTCTGCATCAGCGTCGCCGGTATTTTCCTGAACCGCAAAAACGTCATCATCCTGCTGATGTCGATTGAACTGATGCTGCTGGCGGTGAACATCAACTTCGTGGCGTTCTCGCGGCATATGGTGGACCCGCAGGGGCAGATTTTCGTGTTCTTCATCCTCACCGTGGCGGCGGCCGAAGCGGCGATTGGCCTGGCCATCCTGGTGGCGCTGTTCCGCAGCCGCCGCACCATTGAAGTGATGAAGCTCGATTCGCTGAAGGGCTGACAAGCCCGCTTTGCAACCTGACAACACAAGTGGCCGCTTCCGGCAACACGGTGATTCCGACATGACCCTATCGACAACCCAACTCCTGACGATTGTGCTGGCGCCTTTGCTCGGCTCGATAATTGCTGGCCTGTTTGGCCGCCAGGTCGGGCGCGCGGGCGCGCATACCGTCACCATCGCCGGTGTCGCCGTGGCCTGTGCACTCTCGGTGCATGTGCTCTGGCAATTGGTGGGGCAGGGCGCAGCCGCCTATAACCAGAACATCTACACCTGGTTTGAAATCGGCAATTATTCCGCCCATGTCGGCTTCATGGTGGACAAGCTCACCGCGATGATGATGGTGGTGGTCACCTTCGTATCGCTCCTGGTGCATCTCTACACCATCGGCTATATGCAAGAAGACCCGGGCTACCAGCGTTTCTTCAGCTATATCTCGCTGTTCACCTTCAGCATGCTGATGCTGGTGATGAGCAACAACTTCCTGCAACTGTTCTTCGGCTGGGAAGCGGTGGGTCTGGTGTCCTACCTGTTGATTGGTTTCTGGTTCAAAAAGCCCACCGCCATCTTTGCCAACCTCAAGGCCTTCCTGGTCAACCGCGTCGGCGACTTCGGCTTCCTGCTCGGCATCGGCGGCATCCTGTACTGGTTCGGCTCGCTCGATTACGCCACCGTATTCGCCAAGCTCTCGGTGCTGGACGGGCAAACCGTACCCGGCTTTGAGAGCTGGTCGGCGGTCACCTTTATCTGCATCTGCCTGTTTATCGGTGCCATGGGCAAATCCGCGCAGGTGCCGCTGCATGTCTGGCTGCCGGACTCGATGGAAGGGCCGACGCCGATTTCCGCGCTGATTCACGCCGCCACCATGGTGACCGCTGGCATCTTCATGGTCGCGCGCATGTCGCCGATGTTCGAGATGTCGCTGACCGCACTCAATTTCGTGCTGTTCATCGGCGCCACCACCGCGTTCTGGACCGGCCTGATTGGCATGGTGCAGAACGACATCAAGCGCGTGGTGGCCTATTCCACGCTGTCGCAGCTGGGCTATATGACCGTGGCGCTGGGCGTGTCGGCGTATTCGGCTGCGGTGTTCCACCTGATGACCCACGCCTTCTTCAAGGCGCTGCTGTTCCTGGCGGCCGGCTCGGTCATCATCGGCATGCACCACGAGCAGGACATGCGCAAGATGGGCGGCCTGCGCAAATACATGCCGGTTACCTTCATCACCAGCGTGATTGGCACCCTGGCACTGGTGGCTACACCGTTCTTCAGTGGCTATTACTCCAAGGACGCCATCATCGTCGCCGCAGCGGAAAACGCGCACGCCAATGGCGGCTTTATCGCCCAGTACGGCTATTGGGCGGTGCTGCTCGGCGCCTTCGTCACCAGCTTCTACAGTTTCCGCCTGCTGTACCTGACTTTCTTCGGCCCCGAGCGTTTCCGTGATGCGCATGCCGATGCCCATCATCATGATGCACATCACGATGAGCACCACGGCCATGGCGCGCATGAGCCGCACGAATCGCCCTGGGTGGTGACCCTGCCGCTGATTCTGCTGGCCATCCCCTCGATTCTGATTGGCTTCTTCACCGCCGGGCCGATGCTGTTTGACACCGACTGGAGTGGCAAGGTGCCGCAGGATGGCTTCTTTGCCAACATCATCTTTGTCAATGAAGCCCGCGACGTGCTGGCGAAAATCGCCGCCGATGACTGGCATGGCCCGGTGGCCTTCGCCCTGCACGGCTTTGTCACCCCGGCGTTCTGGCTGGCCTTCGCGGGCTTTGCGCTGGCGACGCTGATGTACCTCATCAAGCCCGAGCTGGCCGACAAGGCGGCGCGTGTGTTCAAGCTGCCGATTCGCATCCTTGAAGAGAAATACGGCTTCGACAAATTGTGGATTAACGGTTTTGCCGGTGGCAGCCTGCTGCTTGGCAAGCTGTTCCGCTGGTTCGATGCCACGGTGATTGACCGCGGTGCAGTGGAAGGCTCGGCCAGGGGCGTCGGCGGCATCGCCGCACTGGTGCGCCGCGCGCAGACTGGCCGCCTCTATAGCTATGCCTTTGCCATGATTCTGGGCCTGATTGTGCTGCTTGCCTGGCTCATCCGCACTGCGAACTGAACATGAAGATTGAAATGATGAACCTGATGCCGACAACCGGGGAGGCTGCCCAGTGAGTCAATTGCCTTTGCTCAGTCTGTTGATTTGGCTGCCCATCCTGGGCGGCGCAGCCCTGCTTGCCATGGGGCGGATGCCAGCCAATGCAGCCCGCTGGACGGGGCTTGTGGTCTCGCTCATCACGCTGGCGCTTTCCCTGCAGCTCCTGACCGGCTTTGACTATGCCAACCCCGGCCTGCAGTTCGTGGAAAAGAAAGCTTGGATTGCGGCCTGGGACATCTTCTATCACCTGGGTGCCGATGGCATCGCCGTGGCGCTGATTGTGCTCACCACCATCACCAGCGTGCTGGTGCTGCTGGGCGCCTGGGGCTCGGTTGATGAGCGAGTCAACCAGTATTACGCCGCGTTCCTGATTCTCGAAGGCATGATGGTTGGCGTGTTCGCCGCTGCCGACGCACTGCTGTTCTATGTGTTCTTCGAGGCGATGCTGATTCCGATGTTCATCATCATCGGCGTCTGGGGCGGCCCGCGCCGCGTCTATGCCTCGGTCAAGTTCTTCCTGTACACCTTCCTGGGTTCGGTATTCATGCTGGTCGGCCTGATTTACCTGTACCTCAAGGGCGGCAGCTGGCAGCTGGCTGACATGGCGGCACTGCCGCTGTCGATGGCTGAGCAGACCTGGCTGTTCCTTGCCTTCCTCGCCGCCTTCGCGGTCAAGGTGCCGATGGCGCCGGTGCATACCTGGCTGCCCGATGCCCACGTCGAAGCGCCGACCGCAGGCTCGGTAGTGCTGGCGGCCATCATGCTGAAGATTGGCGGCTATGGCTTCCTGCGCTTCAACCTGCCGATTACCCCTGATGCCAGCCATGAATTGGCCTGGCTGGTCATCCTGCTGTCGATGGTCGCCATCATCTATGTGGGGCTGGTGGCGCTGGTGCAGGAGGACATGAAAAAGCTGATTGCGTACTCCTCGATTGCGCATATGGGCTTTGTCACCCTGGGCACCTTCATCGCCTTGGGGTTGATGCGCGATGGCGGACATGAGGATGCCGCACGCCTGGGCTTGCAGGGCGCGATGGTGCAGATGGTCTCGCACGGCTTCATTTCCGGCGCGATGTTCTCCTGCGTCGGCGTGCTGTATGACCGCATGCATACCCGCATGATTCGTGACTACGGCGGCGTCGCCAATACCATGCCGTGGTTCGCCTTGTTCTTCGTGCTGTTTGCCTTCGCCAATTCCGGCCTGCCGGCGACTTCTGGCTTCGTCGGTGAGTTCATGGTGATTCTGGCGAGTTTCCAGCACAGCCCGTGGCTGGCGATTGGCGCGGCCACCACCCTGATTACCGGCGCGGCCTACAGCCTGTGGCTGACCAAGCGCATCATCTGGGGCGAAGTGACCAACCCGCAGGTGGCCGAGCTCAAGGACATCGGTCTGCGCGAAGGCCTGGTGCTGTTTGCCTTCGCCGTGGGCGTGATGGCCATTGGCCTGTATCCCAAGCCGCTGACCGACCTGATGGAGCCCTCCATCGCCCAGTTGGTCAAGCAACTCACCTTCAGCAAGCTCGGACAGTAATCAATGGAAACCATGCAACACGTTTTCGATTCCGCTGAACTGTGGCATCTGCTGCCGGAGCTGGTACTGGCTGCGGGTGCATTCGCCCTGCTGCTGTTTGACCTGTTCCTTGACAGCAAGCAGAAGGGCATCACCCACTGGCTGTCGATGGCATTGCTGTTGGTCGTGGCCGTGCTGGTGTTCAGCGGCGCGGGCGGCCACCCGGCACACCAGGGGTCGGTATTGAACGGCATGTTCATCCGCGATGGCGTGGCCGACCTTGCCAAGGGCTTTGTCTGCCTGGTGTCGGCGCTGGGCTTTGTTTACGCACTGCCATATCTGAAAGAGCGCGGCATCTACAAGGGCGAAGTGCCGGTACTGATGCTGTTTGCCACCCTGGGCATGATGGTGCTGGCCTCCTCGGCCAACCTCATCATGGTGTATGTCGGCCTGGAAATGCTGGCGCTCTCCTCCTACGCGCTGGTCGCCGTCAACCGCGACAGCCCGGTCGCCACCGAAGCGGGCATGAAGTATTTCGTGCTGGGTGCACTGGCCTCGGGCTTGCTGCTGTACGGCATGTCACTGGTCTATGGCGCCACCGGCACACTGGATTTGGACGCGCTGCTGGAGGCTTCCGCCGATAGCGGCGATACCCTGATGCTGATGACCGGCGCGGCCTTCATGGTGGCGGGTGTGGCCTTCAAACTCGGTGCCGCCCCGTTCCATATGTGGCTGCCCGATGTTTACCAGGGCGCACCGACCCCGGTGGCCCAGTTCATTGGCGCCGCGCCCAAGCTGGCCGCCTTCGTCATGGCCTATCGTTTGCTCGGCGCACTCGCCCCGCATGCGGAAGTCTGGGGCACGATGGTCGCTGGCATTGCCGGGCTTTCGCTGATTGTCGGCAACCTGATGGCGCTGCGGCAGAGCAACCTCAAGCGCCTCCTGGCCTATTCCACCGTCTCGCATATCGGTTTCCTGCTGATGGGCGTGGCGGTCGGCAATGCAGAAGGCTATGGCGCGGCGATGTTCTACGCCGTGACCTATGCCTTCACTTCGCTGGCCTCGTTCGGCCTCATCATCCTGATGTCGCGCAAGGGCTTCGAGGCCGATGAAATCGCCGACTATCGCGGTTTGGGCAAACGCAACCCGTGGATGGCCTTCCTGGTACTGTGCGTGGTGGCCTCGCTGGCCGGCCTGCCGCCGTTCATCGGCTTCTTCGCCAAGCTGGCGGTGATTGCCGCCGCCGTCAACGAAGGCCTGCTCTGGCTTGCCATTGTCGGTATCGTCTGCGCCGTCATCGGCATGTTCTACTACCTGCGCATCTTGAAGGCCATGTATCTGGAAACACCGGAAGAAGGCGTTACCGAACTTGCCAACCCGCGCAGCTGCGCACTGATGCGCACCAGCTTCGCCGTCAATGCCTTGCTGCTGCTGGGCATCGCGGTGGCAGTCAACCCGCTGCTTGACTGGTGTTACCGGGCTTTCATCACCGGCGCGTAAAAAATCTTGCAAAAAGGGCTTGCAAATTTCTGCAAGCTGCCTATAATTTCGCATCTCTGCTGCGGGGTGGAGCAGTCTGGCAGCTCGTCGGGCTCATAACCCGAAGGTCGCAGGTTCAAATCCTGCCCCCGCTACCACTTCTAGAAGTATTGATGGCGTGACCAATGCTCCGGTCACGCCGTTTTTGTTTGTCAGCACCGCCGAGCCGATGGCAGCGCGCAATGCTTCACGGGCTTTGGGGTGGCGGCTGGAGACACTGGCAAGGTTGTCGGCCAGGGCTTGCAGGCGCGGGCGGATGTCGGTTATCACCCGCAGTGGGGCATTGGCCTGCTGCTCCAGAGATTCACACAGTGCCTCGATGCGTTCGAGTTCCGCCTTGGTGCTATGGGTGATGATGCCTGCCCGGAGGGCGGCGAGGATGTTGTCGCGCTCCTTCAGCGTGGCCTGCAGGCGGCGCTTGGCTTCTTGGGACTGGCCTTGTTGCAGGCGCAATTGCCGGGCAATGGCCGCCTGCCAGGCAGCCATTGATTCGTCCGACAGCAAAAGCTCGCGCACGTGGGCAAGCATGGCCGCTTCTGCCTGCTTGCGGTTGACCTTGAGCGTGTTGCCACAGGTGCCACGGTCTTTGGCCGTGGCACAGCCGTAGTAGGTGGCATCGACAACGACGATAGGGCCGCTGCATTCTTTGCAGCGCAGTAGCCCGGATAGCAGGTTCACGGGGCGCTTGCCGAGTCCGCCAGACTTGACGCTGCGCCGCTGGCAGGCGGCACGGGCAGCCGCCCATATCTCCGGAGTGACGATGGCCAGCTCCGGGTGTTCGGAGGTAATCCACTCGCTTTCCGGGTTGTCCCGGCGCACGCGCAGGCGGGTTTCCGGGTTTTTCACCCAGGTGGAGCGGTTCCAGATTTGCAGCCCCTTGTAGATGGGGTTTGCCAGTATGCCGATGCCGCGCTTGTGGTCGGGCTGGATGGCCGAAACCGCCCAGGACTTGCCGCGCCCTGACGGGATGCCTTCACGGTTCAGTGCATGGGCAATCTGCCGGGCGGATTGCCCGGCAATGTAGTCGGCAAAGATGCGGCGCACCACGGCGGCCTGCGCCGGGTCGATTTCACGCTCGCCGGTGCGTGTGATGCGGTAGCCATAGGGCAGGCCGCCGGCGGATTTTCCGGCCAGTGCCTTGCCGGTCAGGCCGCGCCGGGTCTTGTCGGCCAGGTCAGCCAGGTACAGCTCGGACATGATGCCGCGCAGCCCGACTTCGGCCTGATGGCCTTTGCGGCTGGTGTCCACGCCATCGCTCACGCCAATGACGCGGATACGTTCAAATTCCAGTGCCCGCAGCACCCGGTTCATTTCCAGGCTATCGCGTGAAAGCCGCGAGAGGTCGTCCACCAAAATCACGTCAAACTGCTTGGCATCTGCCAGCAGGCGCATATAACCGGGGCGGTCATTACGGGCGCCGGATATGGCGGCATCGCAGTATTCCACCGGCTCGCGCCAGCCCATGCGGGCGCAATAGGTGCGGCAGTTGCGCAGCTGGTCATCAAGCGACGCGGCGCTCTGCATATCAGAGCTGTAACGGGCGTAGGCGGCGGTTCTCATCGGGCGACTATGCCGCCTCCCCGGTGGCTTGGGAATCGGGGTGATTTGGTTCACAACCGCCAGAACCCCCGTCATTGCTGGCCTGTGGGTACAGATAATTCCGCACCTCGATTTCGGCCAGCACTTCCAGTAGCTGATAAAACTCCGGTGAATTCGGATTCATGCGCCCTCCCGCTGGAAGATCCAGCAGCGCCGGGTGCCGTTGCCGGTGATGGAGTTAACCGAACGGCTGGCCTCGATAAAGCGCCGCCGTTTGCTGGTGCGCAGCAGTCGTTTCAGCTCGGTGGTCGGGCAGGGCAGATGCAGGCCGTTGCGGCTCAAACAGCTCTCGAACTCCACCAGATTGACGGCAATCAGCCCGCTATCCCGGCTATGGTCAAGATCGATGCGGTCGCCATTGGCCAGCGGCTTGCCATCGAGGTAATCAAAGCGCTCCCAGAACTCCACCACATAAGGGTGATCGGCATTGATGGCGGCCTGCCGCTGCGCGGCCAGCTCGCCCAGCAGAGCCAGCGTTTCGGTCACCTGTGCCGTATTGAGCCCCAGCGTTGGTGCCAGTACATCCAGCAGCGTCATCAGCAAGCCGTGGGTTTCGGCAATCCGCACCTCGCGCACGTCCGGCCTGGCCAGGAGTGCCTGCATATGCCCGTGGAACCGCTCCTTCACCTGTGCCACCAGTGCATCGGCCTGCCTGGCGATGGTCAGCGCAAAGCCTGATACTGACTCCACCGGAATCTGTGTCAGCACATCGGCAGCGCGCTTGTTTTCCGGTGAATGCCGCGACTTGTCGAAGGTCATCTGCACGATGCGGGTCAGTACTTGCGGCTTGCCCTCCACCGGCGCGTTTTGCTCGATGACCAGCGTGCCGCGAAACGGCGGGTCGTGGGTATCGTTGCCGGCATTCTTCACGCCGATTGAGCGCCCGATGCGCCCATTGAACAGCGGTTTGAGCTCCTCGAAATCAAACCGCCTGGCATGGCCTTCCTCGCCACGGTCGGACTCAATCAGCACCACCGGCAAATTGGACACCTGCGTCATATGCCGCATCCGTCCGGCCAGTGACGACTTGCTCGGGTCAATTCCCTCATGCCCGGTGCGCCCGACCAGCTTCCATAGAAAATCAATCAACGTGGACTTGCCGGTGCCGCCTTCGCCGCTCATTTCCAGGAACGGAAACTGCTTGTGCCAGGCGCGGATTTGCTCGGCCAGGAGGCTTCCCGCCCAGAACGCCAGCGTCACCAGCCCCTTGGGGCCATAGCACTGCCATAACAGCGGCACCCAGTCCTGCCGTACTGGCGCATCCGGGCTGATGCACAGGCCGATGCTCTTGTTGAGCGTCTTCAGCGACAGCGCGCCCAGGTCGAAATAATCCTCGTCATTGAGCCGGTGCACCCGGCCTTCTTTTACCGCCACATCGCCAAACACATAGGCGTCGTGTTCCAGGCTGTAGCCGACATAGGGCAGGGTGTCCACCACCTTGATATTGAAGATTTCCTCCTCCAGCATCCGGTCAAGCTGCAAGGTATTGCCGGAAAACGACGCCCCCGGCGCGATACTGCGCAGCCGTTCCTTGAAGGCGCTGGCCGAGTTCAACTGGCTGCTGGTGAACGTGTTCTTCACCGGCCGCCCGGCATGCGGAAAGCTCACCCGGAAGTAGTACCAGCTCTCATCGGTGAGCGAATCGCGCTGGTAATACAGCGGCACCGGCAGGCAATTGGCAATCTCCCGCACCATCCCGCTCTGCACCAGCGCCGCCTCGCGCAGCTCCTTGTCCGTGCGCCCGTCATCATCATCTTCCAGCTTGGCCCTGGCCTTGTTGTACTTGTCCAGATCCAGCTCAAACCAATACAACTGGTCTTCAAAACCGAAATGGAAGCTGCTGCGCCCACGGCGCTCATACATCAGCAGCGCCTTTTCCTGCGCATTCTCGGCCAGCAGCAGCGCCCCGTTGTAGCGGTAGCGGGCAAAGTCCTTTTCTGTCATCTGCCCGCGTTGCCAGGCCTCGTTCCAGTCCCGCTTGGCGCCGCGCACATCGCGGATATAGGCCGCCGTACTCTCCCAGCCCGCTTGCCGCGCCCGCTGATGCCACTGCTTCATGTAGCGTGTCCCGGCCGCGCCATCATCCAGCGCCCACACCAGCTTTGGCAGTGGCTGCCCGCTGGCCTGGCAGGCCGCCTTCAGCGCCGCCAGCGCCTGGTCCGGGTAATTATTGCAGCTCATCAGGCTGCGTGCCGGCAGCCCGGCCAGCTCCAGTGCGATGCAATCAAAAATCCCCTCGGCCAGCCATAGCTCATCGCCCGCTTCCAGCCCGCCGGGCAACTGCCACCACTGCCCGTGGTAGCTCTTGCCATAGGCAAAATTGGCCTTGCGCTCAAAGCGCTGCGGCTGGTCGATAATCCGCTCCCACCAGCCGCCCCCCGGCAGCGCAAAGCGCACCGTGGCACTGCCGATACCGCGCTTGCGGTCATGGTGATATTCCTGCGTATAACAACCGGCCAGCCGCGCCAGCGGAAAGCCCCGGCCATCGCGCAAGTAAGCATCCGCTGCCGCCGTCGGGCTTTCGGCACTGGCCGGAAAGCGCTCCGACCAACGCTCGAACAAATCCGGGTACAGGTCCTTGATATGCAGCTGCGCCGCGCATTTGTTCTCGCGGCCACACTTCAGCAGCCACGGACTATCCGCCTTCGCATACAGCTCGCGCTTGCCGCAGGCTGGGCACCGCCCTTGCTGCAACCACTCGCCCTTTTCCTTGAAGTCATAATCAGCCAGCAACCTTGGCAACACATCCCGCAGCAGGTCAGCGCGCATCGAACAACTCCCCCAATGCCTCATCGTCCAGCTCGGGCAGGACAATCACATCAGCCAGGTCTTCAGGCCCGATAGCCAGCCAGCTTCCATCCCCAAAGCGCAGCTCGCACAACCCCAAGGCCGGGTCAATCTCGAAGATGCCCCATACCGGGGTATCACTGCCGCAACGCGAGGCCAGGGCGCTGCCAGGCCGCACCAGTGCTGCGCAGAAACAGCCCGCCCTGGGCGGCAAGGCTTTGGCAGTCCGTAACCGGCTCATGCCACACCCCCTTGCCCATGGGCGCAGGGTGGGCAGGCATGGCCACTTTCCACCAGACGCGGCAGGGTATGGGCGCGGTCAATCAGCGCCAGCAGCTCGCCCAGGGTAACCTGGGTAATGTTGCGCCCTTCCAGTTGCGGCACCAGCCATTCCAGCTGCCGCAGGGTAAGGTACTGGAAGCTGTCCAGGCGCTGGATGATGCTGAACAGGTCGTGGCGGGGGCCGTCATCATTGGCCGCAGGCAAGAGATGCAGGTTCATGCCGGCACCCCCATATCGACCCAGTCACTGCCAAAGATGGCGTTGTCGAGAATGCCGCCTGCGGCGCTGGCCACACATTCGGCGGCCTCGGTGATGGCCGCATCCTTGCTGGTATCGGCCAGAAAGCGCGCCAGCAGCGCCAGCCGGGACAGCTGGCGGTGGTCGTCTTCGCTGATGAAATAGCCCATCAGGCCGCCAGCGGCGGGCAGGGTGTTGGTGTTCATGATTGGGACTCCTTTTGCTGGATGGAGTCCGCCGCGCCGCTGCTAAACGGGGTGGCGGACGACGCGGGGTTAGCAGACCGGGCAAAAGGAACCGGCAGGGCGCAAGCCCTCCCCGCGCCGCCCGCCATAAAACGGGTTGCGCTACGCAACAAGCCGCCACCGATGGGCGGGCAAACAAAAAGCGCCGGGCATCGGTGCGATGGGCGCTGTTGCGCCTTTTGCATCGGGCTGCTAAACCCGGCACGCGAATTTGCGCGTGCAGGGCGGATGATGCCCACGGCGGGGAAGGGCGTCAAGCGGTGGTCGTCTTCGCTGATGAAATAGCCCATCAGGCCGCCAGCGGCGGGCAGGGTATTGGTGTTCATGATTGGGACTCCTTTGGTTGATGGAGTCCGCCGCGCCCAACGCCAATTGAGGTGGCGGACAGTGCGGGTTGGCGTACCGGCCAAAGGCATCCGGTGAGCCTTGCGGCTCCCGCGCACTGCCCGCCATAAAAGTGGCAGGCACGCCCGGCGATGCCGGGCAAAGAAAAAGCGCCGGGCATCGGTGCGATGGGCGCTGTTGCGCCTTTGGTATTCGGGACGCCAATCCCGGCAGCGGAATTTGCCGCTGCGGGGCTGATGATGCCCACGGCGTGGAAGGGTGTCAAGTATTGACAATGTAAATACGAAAAACTAGGATTGCAGCCATGGACATCCACTTTGAACTCAACGGCGTGCGCTTTGTCTGGCACGATGAAAAAGCCCGCTTGAATATCCAAAGGCATGATGGGATACGGTTTGAGCAGGCCGCTGAGGTGTTCTTTGACCCGTTTTTGCGGGTGGTGGATGCCAGCCGCAACGATGAAGCCCGCGATGCGGTGATTGGCTATGACGTGCAAGGCCGGTTGCTGTTTGTGGTGCACATCGTGCTGGAAGACGATGCCATCCGTTTGATTTCGGCTCGCAAAGCCACGCCCAGGGAGCGCCAAGACCATGATGCCTGAACAGTTGAAAGCCCGTTTGAAGAAAGACCGCCCGATGACCAGCATCACGCTGCGGGTGCCGGTGGATGTGGTGGCATCGCTGAAAGCCATTGCGCCGCACAAGGGCATGAGCGGATACCAGGCTTTGCTCAAGGCGTATGTGAGTGAGGGCTTGCGTCGTGATGAGGCGCGGTATGTGTTCAGCCCGGAAGCGCGCCTGATTGAAGCCTTGCGCAGGCAGGGCGTGAGCGAGGCAACGCTGGCGGCGGCATTGAAGGACGCGGCGTGAGTGATGTGATGTAGCGCACTCATGCCACACCTCCGCCCAGCGGCAGGGCGGCTTGTCGCCAGTCTTGCCCCAGCAAGCCGATATCTGGCAGCGTCCTGCCCAGCAGGGAACACAGCTCGCGCAGCTCATCCAGCAGCAGGGCGCGAGCGAGCGCATCGCGGCTGTTGGTCAGGGCTTGCGTGGTGCTGACCAATTGTTTGGAAAGCGCTAGCCGCTCGCGGGTGGGCAGTCGTCCGTAATGCCCCTGCTTGCGCAGGGCGGGCAAGACTTCGGCACAAACCCAGCGGGTGAAAGCCAGTGCTTCGGGTCGGCTGGAGCGAAAAGCGGTCTGATAAACCGCAGCCTCGTTCAGCAAAATCGTGCGCTGGAAGCCGCCGGGGGTCTGGAGATAGCAGACCCCTTGCCAGTCTGCAGGGGTGTTTTTCAGACTCCCTTGCCCGCCTTTCCAGACCAATCCCAGGGCGGCATAGACATCCCGGGCACAGAACCATATCTGCCCATCTGGCCCGATGGCAGTACGCACCGAGTGCTGGGCAAATTCAAACGGATTGACCCATGCCTGGACATCGTTCAACGGTTGCGCACTCATGCCACACCTCCTTGCAGCGGCAGGGTGGCTTGCGGGCTTTCCGGCTCGATGACCGGCGCGCCCAGTTCGGCCATGGTGGCATGCAGCAGACAGGTCAGCGCGTCACGTTCTGCCCGGTTGCCGGTGGCATCGCGGGCGCGTTGCAGCGCCAGCACCTCGCTGATGGCGGACTTGCGGTGGCTCTTGCGGGCTTCGCCAGTGGTTTCGTACTGGTGCAGGACTTTTGCCCATTCGATTTGCAAGGCCAGCACCTGGTCGGCGCCCAGGCTATTACCGTGGGCGCGCATTCGGGATGTATTGATGCGCGCTAAAAACATCCTGGCACGGTCGAGGCGCAAGAAAACACCTTCCTGGGGGGTGATATCACCCCCTGCACCCCAGATTTTGGGGGTCGAAATAACCCTGGTGCCGTACAAAACGACGTTTTCTTCGTTAAAAAGCGTTCTGCGGGCGCTTTTCCAGTCGATACAGGCGAGCTTGGCAAAGGGTTTGGCCGGGACATACTCCACCCCCTCATGCGCCACCACCATCAGGTGCAGGCCGTGGAAATGAATCAGGTTGACCGGGACGGGGCGGTTTTCGGTGTGCATGGCGAACTCCTTTTTCAGGCAAAGGCAGGGCGTTCCGCTGCCTGGGCAGCGGACGGAAACGTCGGGAAGTCAGGAAAAGTGGGGGCTTAGCCGGTGAGCGGCTGCGGCTGGAACCGCTCAACCGCCGCCAGCAGCATGTCCACGGGTATCCGGTAACGCTGGCCGCTGGCGGTATCGTTCAGCACCACGCACTGGCTGGTGCTGTGGTCAATATCCACCCAGGCGCGCCGGTTGCGGTCTTGCCAGGCAGACCAGCCCTGTTGCGCGGCGGCCTCACACTCGGCCTGGCTGTAGACCGGCCGTAGCTGTTGCAGATGCTCGGCGCACAGCGCCAGCAAACGCCACTCGTCGCAGGCCAGTTGCAGCCCGCCATGGGTGGCGTAAAACCGTTCGGCGAGCGCGGGCAGCATGGATTCGGATTCTGAATTGTTGACGGCGCTCATCGGCGATGGCCTCCAGAAGGTCAAGTTGTTGGGATGGTTCAAAGATTTCCGGCAGATGCCGCGACAGCGGCAGATTCACTTCCGGGTGCGGCAAGCCCGCTGGCGAGAGCGTGCGCAGTGCCTCTAGACCCGCCACCCAGACATGCCCGCAGAGCAGGCGCATGCACTGGTAGGTGACCTCGCGATACGTGCGGGTCAGCGGATGACTGCTGCGCGCCCGGGCGATACCGCCACAGTGCGGGCATTGCATGGCCGGGCCGCGTCTCATGCGGCCTCCGTAAGTGGAGCACAAGGGACGGGTATGCCCGGGTTAAAGTGGCAATCGCCAAACCACCACCCCAAAACCGAGGCACACCCGATGGATTTCGTATCTTCGTTAAACACGGCACTCTCCACATTGGTGAGTGCCACCACCCTTGCCAAAGGCATGATGGACGCCCGAGACTTCACCGAAAACGCCGCCCGGCTTGTCGAGCTTTACCAAAAGCTGCTGCAAGCCCACGAGCAACTGCTGTTGAGCCAGCAAGAAATGGACAGACTGCACACACAGATACACAGCCTGACGGCACAACTGGCAGACCGGGGCAATTACCAATTGGCCGACCTGGGCGGCGGCGTGTATGTGTACCAGGCCATCCAGGCGGCCACACCGCATTACCTGTGCCAGCCCTGTTTTGATGCCGGTCGCAAGGCCGTGCTGCAAAACCGGGGTGCCTGGTGCTGCCCCCTGTGCCAGACCCGCTACGGGGGCGGCAAAGCCCAGCCCAATGTGATGATTTTCGACTGAACGCATTACGCGGCTTCCTCCCCCGCAATCACGCCATCCTTGATGCCCAGCAGCACGGCGGCCTTGTGTCCATGGCCGTACAAGCCCTGGCATTCGCCAGTCAGCACGCGCTGTACCGTCATCGGATGCACGCCGATTTGCCGGGCAAATTGCGATTGCGAGATGCCCTGCCGCGCCAGCCAGGCACGGGCTTCTTCCGGGGTGCGGACAGGCTTTTTCTGTGCATCTTGTTGCATAGGGAGGCAATCCGTTATTGTTGTTTGTGTTCGGCTAAGAATATGTTCAGTCAACTGGACATGTCAATAGGGGAAGTGCACCTTGTCGATTGGAGTGCGTTTGCGTGAGGTCAGGAAGGCCAAGAGCCTGTCACAGGCTGAATTTGCTGAGCGGTGTGGCATTGGTCGCACTGGGCAAATTAATTTCGAGAAGAATTTGAATCAGCCTGGTGCAGCTTATCTACTGGCACTGGAAGCCCTGGGCATCGATGCCAGCTATGTGCTGACCGGACGGCCATCGGCACGCAACGACGAAGAAAGCGCCCTGCTGCACGCTTTCCGCACCGCCAGCCCGGAGGTCAAAGCCGCTACTTTGCGGATGCTGGGCACCGTATCCGAGGCTCAAAAAGCGGCTCCCCCGGCGGCGAAAGGTACCAAGGTCAAACAAGTTATTCGGGGTGGAAATATTGGTGCCAATGTCGTGGGTGACATAAGCATGGAAACATTTGCTCCAAGGGTAGGGGGGAAGAAGTGACGGATATAGAGCCTTATTCATTTCAAGCCCAACTGTGGGCTTTAAGCAATTTGGGGGCATCTGCCGTTATTTGGGCGTCTTTGTTCATTGACCGCTACCGGGCAACCCAAAGTCTCTTAAAAGCCTTTCTCGCCAGTAGCTTTTTGGCATTCATACTTTGGTTGCCATTTACAATACTGAGCATTGGGTTATCGCTTTTGCAGGGCGGGGTGTTGTATCTGGGGGTGGCAGTAGCTTGTGGCATTTGGGTCTACTCAAAGCGTCCCCGCCCGGAGACAGCAGCGCATGTATTGGCAACCGGCTCTGTCCAATCGACCATAACACCGCCCCCGATACCTGCCTTGGAACCGGCACCCACCCCCGCACCCACCCCGGCACCGGATAGGGGCGCTACGCAAAACGCATCTCGATATCAGGCCATCGTGCAGGCGTATCGCGATGATGATGATGACGAGGATGAGGCCAGTGGCTGGCTGAATGAACATGTGGCCTTTGCCTATGTCAATGCAGCCGGTGAGCACAGCGAGCGCGAAGTGCGGGTGAGCAAGGCGTGGCCGGAGCGTTTTTCGGGGTACTGCTACCTGCGCCAAAAACGTGTCACGTTCCGCTATGACCGCATCGTGGGCGACATCATCCGCATCGATACGGGTGAGCTGGTAAGTGTGGACAAATGGCGCAAAAACTGGCTTGGGCGCTCAGCAACAAAAAAGCCTGTCTCCAGTTCCCGTGCTACCTCGTCCACGGCAAAGCGGCGGGATGTTCGTACAGTGGTGTTTACCGGCTTCAAACACGCAGACCGCAGCCGCCTGGAGCAGATGGCCGAAGAAGCCGGCCTGAGCGTCAGCAAAACCGTTGGTGCAAAGCTGAACTACTTGGTGACAGGCGCCAATGCCGGGCCATCGAAAGTGGCCAAGGCGTTGGATCTTGGTATTGAAGTGATGGATGAGGAAGAGTTTATGGAGCTGCTTATCAGTTTGCCGTACTTGTAACGAATTGCACTTGGGGAATGGAGATATTGGGTGAAGGCTAAATTTTCAAAAAGCCATATCGGTATAAATACTTTGGGGAATACTCATATAGAAAATGCGGTGTTGAGCGTGGGGGTTGACCAGAGCTTGATACACGTTGGCAGTGATGAGCTGCGCCAACTGCGTTTAGACCTTCGGCGCTGTATTGATAAGCGGCAGTTAAAGGTGTGGAACCTGCGGCTGTTGTTTTGGTTTGCCTGCGCCATCCCCTACGCCATCGCTGTTGTATCTGGGGAAGGAATCAACGGCATCACAGCACTTGGCTTCTTGGCGCATTGCGCCGTAACAGCAGGGATGGGATGGGTCAGCTCACGCGCCTGTGTCGGCGCCGTGATTGACGAGCAGCTTGGCATCGTTCGCCTGGAACAAAAACAGCTTCATCAAATCGGCACGATTCTGGATTCACGCGGCGAGCCTGACGCGCATGACTCCATGTGGAAAGACATATACATGCCGAGAGACAAGCGTTAAATCAACCGTTGAATAATCGCCAATAAGGAAAAGGCAGTATGACTGAAAAGGTTTCCTTCGCTTTTTATCGTGTGCAGCAGTGTGGTTTTTATAAGCGTGGTAATGCGGCTCCAGAGTTCGGGAACTTTGTCAATACGTTGGCAGAGCTGGCTAAATGGTCAAAGGGTCTTGATGTCAGCAAAACCAAGCTACTGCAGGCATCCGATAACAGCAAGGTTTTAGGCGTGTATCTGGCTGGGGTAGAGCAATCTGGCGATATGGTGCTGATTACGTTATGGAATGAAGTGCCGGCCAATTCTGATAACAAGTTGGCGTCCATTCCGGCCAATCAGCCGGTAGGGAAGGCCAAGATGGTGATGAATGCTGTTGCTCATGGAACCATTCCAGGCTATCCCACTTATTTTCTGGCTATTCCTTCACTTGGGGTGTTGGCGACTTTGCGCTTCGATTCTCCGCTACTTGGGCAAAGTGACTTGCGCGAATACATTGAGCAATTTTTGGCGACAGCATCCAGTCATTCTGACTCCGGCGAATCTAGTTCTCTCGAAGTGCGGGGCTATCGAAAGGATAGCAACGGTCCTGTCCGCACTGATGTTTACCCACGTTTCCGAACGATGAGTTATACGCATGCGACTAATATCCAGTTCCTGCTTAATAATTCGTCTAGAGTTACCCATGTCCATAGAAAAATCAAATTGGGGCACAAGGGGTATGGAAGTACCAGTGCTTGGCAGTCGGTCCTTGAGTTCCTCAAGCTGAGTAAAGGCGTTGACGAGCAGGCTAATGCCACGGTGAAGTTCACCATGCAGACCGCCATTGACCGTGATGGCATGCTTGCTTTGATTAACGAATGGAAGCAGAGCAATGAGTCAGCGCAGAGCGATTATGGATTCACCTTGCAAGGAGATTCCACCATTTACTGGCTGAGTGGTGTCAGGGTGAAAGGTGAGCTTCATCTTGATGTTGAGCGTGATATAAACAGCGGCCAAATCAATACAAAGTCCCTGCTTTCGTTACTCACAAAGTATAGGAATACGGTGCTTACAATGCTGCCATGACCAGAATCGCACGGATTTTACTTGCTTGCTGCATCACACTTGTCGCGGTGGGAATGGCTGCCTGGTTTGGCCGGAGCATTCCTTTTGCCGCACAGTGGCCGCTTTATGAGGCCTTGCGCACTACTGCGGCCATCATCTTTGCAGTGGTAGGAGCGTGGCTTGCCATCGTTTATCCCGATCGCTTGCGATTGCTGGGTAATGGCAACAGTAATGCCAAAGCGGCAGGCGAGCGATTCAGCCAGCTATTTGCACCCGTAGTGAATAGCAGTGTGATTTTGTGCATTGTGCTGTTGGTGGGCATCATCGCCCCGGTACTGAGGCAGTTCGCATGGCTTCAAGCACATATTGAAGTTGTACGGGCGCTGTCATTCACGGTATTGGTCTGTTTGACCCTATGGCAGGTGTGGACGGTTATATTGACCTTGGTGCCCGCCGACATGCTCAAACGTAAAGCTGACCAAGAAACATCACTTATGGCTTACACGGATGCACTTCGTGGCTTGGGGGCGCAATTGCCCAGAACGGACACAGAGCACAAAGACTGATTTAGCCCGCCCTCTCCATCTCCACCTGTGTCGTGAATCCGCCGCTGCCGGTCAGGGTGTGGGTGGTCTTTTCGATCAGCCATTTCGTACCGTCGATTTCCGGTTTGAATCCGCCCACGGTGACGCGCTGCTCGGGGTAGAGGTCGGCGCGGCCCAGCGCCAGACGTAGCGAGAAGTTGGCCTTGCTGCGCTGGATGCGCTGCCATTCGGCTTGGGCGGCCTGCCGGGCTGCGGTTGCGCTGCTGTAGCTGTGTTGCAGGCGCTTGGCGTTGGTCTTGTTGCCCACCGTTACGGTGCGTTTGCGGGCGGCGTTTTTGTCGCCCCAGCTGGCGCTCACGCCGCTGTAGCTTTCCCGGTCGGCGACATGCCAGCGGTGGCCGTCGCCACTTTGCCGGGTGATACGTGGCTGCGGCAAGGGGGCGCCGCTGGCGGTGGTACCGCTGCCGATGGGGGCAAACAGCAGCGTGCCGTTTTTAACGGTGGCCACGGCATCGTATTGCTTGCCCAGCCGTTGCAGCAGGTGCACGTCGCTCTCGCCGGTCTGGTCAAGATGCGGGATGGCGATGTCGGCAAGTTTCGCGTCGATTTGCGCTTTAAGGCCATGCTCACCGGCCAGGCCGCGCAGCACCTTGCCCAGTGTGACCTCGTGCCATGAGCGCTCGCGCCGGGTGCGGATTTTTTGCGTCAGGTCGGCACTGCGGGCGCGGATAGTGATGATGTCCGGCGCGCCGCTGTGCTCCACCTCGTCCACGCGGAAGCTGCCTTTGTCTATCAATCCGGTATCGCGCCAGCCAATCGCCACGGTCAGCGTCACGCCGCGCTTGGGCAGTGCCATGCGGCCGTCGTGGTCGTGGATGCGCAAGTCGAGCTGGTCGGCCTCGCCGCCCCGGCACTCGGTGAGGGTCAGGTCAATCAGGCGCGGTGCGATGCGGTCGGTCAGGTCTTTGCCATCGAGCACCACGCGCCAGGCGGGAATGGGGTAATCGGGTTGCGCACTCATGGGCTGCCCTCCGCCTGTGCGGTGTCTTCATCATCCACCCGCACAAGTGAGAGGCTGAACTCGATGCGGCGCGGCACGCCATCGGCGAAAAACAGGCTGGCGGTTTCGTTGAGCGCGGTGATGACATAACTGCCATACACGCGCCCGGCACCATCCACCAGCGCCGCCGGGCGGCCTTCGTCTGCCAGCGCCCGCAGCTCATCAAGCGAGGCAAAATCCCCGGTCAGGGGTGGGGCAATCACCCCGTTCAGGGTCAGGGTTTCCTCACCCACGCCCAGGAATTGCCGCGCCGCGCGTGCGCCGATCCGCTCGGTGGCCGGATGCCGCCAGGCGCTGGACCGCTGCAAGTCGTTGAAGGCCGCTGTGGCCAGCGAAAAAACAAACGTGCCGTATGCCATCAGGTGCATGGGGTGCCTCAATAATCGTCGTGGTAGCGCGCCCGGGCGCGGGCCCGTCGCTCGCGCTCGATGCGTTCGATTTCCTGCCGCACCGCAGTGGCAATATCCGGCGCATGGCCGTTGCCCTGCACGGTGATATGAATCTGGTAGCTGTGGTGCTGTGCCATGCTGCCCTGCCCGGCAGGGGCGAGCGGGGCGCGGGCATCCAGCGCGGCAGCCGGTAGCGCCAGTGTGCCGCCCAGCGCCAGCCCGGCACCGGCCTTGCCCAGTTGCTGCCCCAGTTGCCGTATCCGTTGCAGGGGGCCATCGGCACTGCGACCCAGCCCCATGTCCAGCCCGGCACCGGCAGTACGCAGACGATTGCCGAGCCGACGCACTGCGGCCAGCGGGGTGGCGGATTCGCCCTCCATACCGATACCAAGACCCTGCATGATGTAGCTGCCGTAACGGGCAAAGGTGCGGCTGGGACTGTTGATGTCCATTTGTGTGGGGCCGGTAAAAAACTCGCGGATGCGGGTGCCGACACTGGCGATGGCATCGACGGCCTCTCCGATTTTGCTGCGGATGCCGTTGACCAGTCCCATGATTAAGTCGGTACCGAACTGCATCATTCCCATAGTCCAGCCGGACATCAGGCTGCTGATGCTATTCCACAGCCCGCTGAAAAAACCGGTAATCGGTGTCCAGTGGCGAACAAGTAAACCCATCGGCGACCAGTCAAACACGGTTTTCAGTATCGTGAACAGGGTATTGAGCACGAGCATGACGAATTGAATTGCCCCTCCCAGTAGGGTGCCGATGGCATAGCCCACTGCCTTGCCTGCATTGCTGACAGTGGTCAGGGTTTCAGCGCTGGCATCAAGCGGGGTCAGAAAGTCCTTAATCCAGCCAATGACATCGCTGATGATGCGGCCAATATCAGAGAACAACGGCATCAGCGGCTCCAGCGCAAACATCACTGCGTCTTTCACCGGGGCAAGCCCTTCCATCAGGCCATCCCAGATGCCGACGAAAAACGCTTTGATGGGCTGCCAGTATTTCCATACCAGTGCCGCGATGATGGCAATCGCGGCGACCACGGCAATGACTGGGGCGCTGATGCTGCCCGCAAACGCCGCCACGGCGGCGCCAATGGCTTTCAGCCCGCCCAGCAGCGGGGCAAAGAATCGTGCCGCTGTCGCGCCCAGACCGGCCAGGCCATTACCGCCGGAAAGCAGGGCAAAGCCTTTGACCAGTTGGCCGACCATCATTGCCGCAAAGCCGCCCACGGTAAGCAGCCCGCCAATGACGGCGGTGACAGCGCCGCCAGCAATCGCCAGCTTGGCCAGGCCACCGGCAAGCCGCGGATTGGCTTCTGCCCAGGCCACGGCTTTTTCCAGCCAGCCCCCGACTTTCTCACTGATGGCGACAATCTGCGGCAGCAGTACGCTGCCGACGGTAATCGCCAGCGCCGCACCCTTGTTCTTGAGCAATTGCAGCGCATTGGCGGTGGTGGCCGCGCGGGAGGTGTATTCCTTGCCCATGCTGCCGGCGTACTGGCTGGCATCGCCCACCTTGGCCAGGTTCTCCCGCAGTAGTGTCAGGTTGGTCAGCAGCGGGGCAATCGCGCCGATGGATTCGCGCCCAAATAGCTGCGTCAGCGTGGCCGCCTGCGCGGCCTGCGGCAGCTTTTGCACCGCTTCCAGCACGCTGAGGATGGCCGCTGGTGCGTCCTTTTGCATGGCTTGTGCCATGGCGGCGGCATCCAGCCCCAGCGCGGCCAGCGCGTTTTTCTGCTTCTTGGTGGCGGCCTCGCCTGCCGAGAGTGTCAGCAGCAGGTTCTTGATGCCGGTGGCGGAGACTTCTGACTCAATGCCCATGCCCGCCACAGTCGCGCCCAGCGCCGCCAATGGCCCCGATTGCAGCCCGGCCACCTCGCCAAGCGCACCAATACGGTTCACCACCTCGCTGATTTTATGCACGCTGGCAGGGCCAGTATTGCCCAGATAGTTGATGCGGTCGGCCAGCTCCACCACTTCTGTCTGGTCCATGCGGAAGGCGGTGCGCCAGGTGGCCATGGTCTGCCCGGACGCCTCTGCTGTGGTGTCAAAAGCCACGCCCATCTGCACCGCATCGCGGGCAAACTGGCGCAGCTCGTCACGGGCAATCCCGGCCTGCCCTGCGGCGGCGATAATCTGCGCAATCTCGCTGGCAGCCATCGGCAATTCCATGCTCAGGGCGCGGATGTCGCGCTGCATCTGCTGGAACTGCTCCGGCGTGTCAAAGTCCACCACCTTGCGCACATCGGCCATGGCCGACTCAAAACCGATGGCCTCGCGGGCGGGGGCGAGCGCGGCCATTGTGGTGCGTTGCGCGCCGTACATCAGCGCCGCACCATGCCCCATGGCCACCATGCCGCCACGGTGCATTTTGCTGCCAAAATCCCTGTACGCTTTCATCCGCGCGTGTGCTTTGCCCAATTCGTCCAGCTGTTTTTTCTGTTGGTCAATGGCGGCATTCGTGGCAGTAATGTCAGCGCGCAGGCGCTTTTCATGCTCGGCCAGGTGGCGGGTTTTTATACCCGCAGCTTCCAGTGTGCCGCGCATTTGTTGTAGCTGCTGTTGCTGCTTGCTTTTTGCGGCGGTGAGTGACTTGGCCTCTTCTTTCAGCTTGCGCAGCGTGGCTTCGTAGGTCTTGCTTTCGTAACCCTCGGTCTTTTGGGTGCGGGCGATTTCGCGGATTTTCTTTTGGGTTTCGTCCAGCCTGCGGCTGGTGTCGCCAAGCTCCTTCTTCAGGCTGACAAAGCCTTTGATGTTTTCTTGGGTTTTTTCCAGCTCTTTCAGCGCTTGCTTGCTGGCCTTAAGCGCCTTGGCTGCCTCGTTGCTGCCCGCCATGATTTTTCGCAAAGGGGCAGAGGCCTTGTCGATAGCCTCTAGCATCACTTGCAGTTGCAGCGATTTCATGCGGCCACCTCCGGTATAGAGGCAGCGGCATCAGCCCGCGTGGGGGCGAAGGCGGCTAGCCGTAATAGCCGCTTTGCAGCCGCTCTTGATAGATGGCCTCGGCTTTTGCCAGACGTTCGGCATGTGGCAGGAGCGGATGCTCGTGCCCCAGCATGTTGTAAATCATCTTTTTGCGCAGCCGGATAGCCTCGGCTTGTTCGGCAGGGGTCTTGCGTGCCCAGCGCGCCCGCTCTGCGGCTTTCATCTCTGCCCGGTGCTTTTCCTGCAAGGCGCTCATGCGCTGCGAAGCCGCCAGAAAGCCCTCCGGCTTTTGGGTGGGCGTGCTGTTGTCCTCCGAAAACTCGGGGATGGTGTAGCGGCTGCAAGTTTCGCTTTCCCCAAAGATGCAGGTGTACAGCGAGCTGAAAACATTGCCTACTGCCATGGCGAAGCCAATGATGCAGATAAAAAATACGGCCAGGACGGCGATGCCAAGGATAAAGATAATCATGGTGCCAGTATGCCATTGTGCAAAGCCGGTTCAGAGGGATGCACCAGCCTCGCGCGAGGGGGCAACCCCGGCCAAGTGGCCGGGGCTGTGACAGGGACGCTTACGCGTGGGCGGGTGGGGTGTCCATCGCGGCCAGCCACTCGTCCATGTCGGTGTCATCGCGGGGGATGTCGTCCGGGATGTCATCGAGGTAGGGCTCCCAGCCGCTGCCCAGGGGTTTGCCGGCCAGGAGTTGCCCGAGCTGCCTGCCAGCGATATCGGCCAGCGCGCCGATGGTGCGCAGGTTGGCTTCCATCGGGTGCGAGGCCAGCGTGCTGATGGCATCGAAGGCGTGCCAGATTTGGCGCAGGTCGCGCAGGTCGTCTTCTTCAAAGACCACGGCAAGGACACGGCTCATTGCACACCTCCCTGCAACAGCCCGGCCAGCGCATCGGGCTGGATTTCAAATTCCAGCAGCGGGTGTTCATGCAGCCGTTTGGGGGTGAGGGTGATGCCGGTCTGGCCGGGGAACAGCAGTACCGGCAACAGCAACATACGATAACCGGCATTCAGGGTCTCGCTGTCATTGGAGAGGAACACCACCACAAAATCCGGTTGCAGGGCTTTGTTGCCGGGCATGCGCCAGCGCCATTTGCCGTCGGTGGGGCTGGGGCTGGAGAACTTCACGTCAATGGTGAGCTCGCCCAGCATGAAGTCAAAGCCGGGGGTATGCTCGGCCACGTTGCGGTTGGCGGAAATGGCCTGCGGCACCAGGCGCTGGAATTCCTGTTCGGCCATGGCGCCCCGGCGACTGCTGGCGCAGCCATAGCGGCTGCTGTCACTGGGCTTGAGCACTTTGGCCTGGGTCAGCCAAATGACTGCCACATAGGGCGATACGCCGGTTTCGGAACAGGTGGCGCGGACATTGCCCAGACGTTGGTACGCCTCGATAACGCTCTGCCGGGTGCAGGACTGGGTGCTCATTGCACACCTCCGGGCAGCACATGCGGCAGGGTGCGGGTGCGTTCAATCAGGGCCAGCAGTTCGGCGACGGTCAGTTGGCTGAAGGGGCGGTGTTGCAGCTCGGCCACCAGCCAGGCCAGTTGCGGGACGGAAAGCCGGGCAATGCTGCCTACCTGTTTGTACAGGGTGAACAGGTCGTGGCGGGAGCCAGCGTCATTGGCGGCGTGGGCGCTACTGAAAGCGCGTGTGTTGTTGTGCATGGTTTTCTCCAACCCCGATTCGGTGGGGATAGCCGTTGCCCGTTATCGGGCGTGTGTGTATTGAGACATTGGCTCGCCAATATCAAGGTTTTGGGTGCTTCCTTTGAGCGCCTGCTCAATCGCTGCGCGTTGGCTTCCATGAAGCTGGGTGAGGTGTTCAAGTGCCGCAATGGCCGCAGCGTCTTTGATAAGCAATGGGCCAATCCGCCGTGCACCTTCGGCAATGGCTTTGGCGCGACTTTTTGCAACAATTTGGGAAGGGGTTTTTGCCATGGCAGGGGAGATACCCCGCACAATGTGCGGGGTATCCAGATATATTTAGACCAGCAGCTTGACCACGGCCAAGGCAGCGCCGAATACGCCAGCCAAAACCACAAACGGATACCATTTTGCTTCTGCGTTGATTTTGTTGGTTTCTGCGATGAGCTTGGCGATTTCCGCTTCAAGTTTTTTGCTCGTTGCTGCGTCCATATTGTTTCCCATTTTGGTGTCTCCAACCCCTATGCCGGGGATAGGCAGGTCAGGAACAGCCCTGACCATGGGCATATGGTGCAACATTAGCTAGCTAATGTCAACCCCTAAAATCTCTTTAACAATGGATTTTTCCCTTTCTGTGTCGGCTGTCACAGTTGCGCCGCACATGACATAGCGTTGCCATGCTTCCGGCGTGAGCACTGTTGTGCGTGGTCCTCTGTATGTCAGTACAGGATATGCTCGCCCGGTGATGTCATTTCGGTGGATGCCGTAGCGGACACGGACTTCTGCTTTTCCGGTCGGGGAGTCTGTGGGCGTGGGGAATGTGATGCGGATAGCCATGCGGGCATTGTAGCTATCCGGTGGGCAGGCGTACCCATGCGATGGCAGCCGGGGGTGTCGGGAGGCTCAAAACCCGTAGCAAGCCGGGCGGACTTCTTTCCCCGTGCGGGGTGTTGTATCCGTCACCCTCCCGACGCAGAAGCCGGGCACAAAAATACCGCAGGACTGACGGGTGCGGTATCCGCTTGCTATTGGGAGTTTTGAGTCTCCTTGCTGCGCAGTTTGCCGGGGTTGGGGGGGGTCAAGGGTAGTGACGGAAAGTCTTGACCCTTCTTGTTTTTGTTACTACAATAACGGATATGGAAATCAGCTACGACCCCGCCAAGAATGCCGCCAATCTTGCGCAAGGCCGCCCTTCTTTTGATGAGGTCGTTGGCTTTGATTTTGATACGGCGTTGGTGCGCATCGATGACCGGCGGGATTATGGCGAGGTGCGCTATTTGGCCTATGGCCGGGTAGGCGCGCGGATTCATGCGCTGGTTTTCACGATGCGCGGTGATGTGCTCCACGTCATCAGCTTTCGCAAAGCCAACAAACGAGAGGTGAAACACTATGAAAACGGTCGCTGAAAAACGTCCTTTCACGACGCCCGATGGCGAGTTGCGCGAAGACCTGACCGACGAGGAATTGGCGAGCTTTCGTCCGGCGCATGAGGTGTTGCCGCCGCAATTGCTTGCGGGGTTGCGCCGTATCGGTCGCCCGCCGGGCAGCAACAAAGTATCCACCACGGTGCGCTTTGACCGGGACATTGTGGAAGCCTTTCGCGCCGGTGGCGCGGGCTGGCAGACGCGGATGAATGATGCCTTGCGCGAGTGGCTGGACACGCACCCGCAGGCCGCGCGGGGGTGATGGGCAGGCCTGCCCATCTTGCATCGCAGGCAAAGACAAGGCCGGGCTTACCCGGCCTCGTTGCGGTGGATGCGATCAGTCAAGTAATACAGACCCAGCAGGGTGATGAATACCATTTGCCAGAAAATAAGCTGGTGCAAAAACAGGAGTGCATGGACGGCATAGCGGGCGAGCTGCGCGGTTTCCAGTGCCAAAGCTGTTGGCAGTTTCTTGAAAAGGGACATGACCAGCAGGCATAACCCAAGGAATGCCAGATAGCCAAACAACGCGGCCAGAAATACGCGACGTTTGATGGGCTGGCCTGCTCGGCTCATGCCGATGGCCTCTTGATCCAGTGCAGGCGATGGGAAGGTCGCTACAGCCGCCAAGGCGGCGACATAGAAGCCGACCAAGACTTGCATGATGCTGCCGATGCCGGTTACAACACCTTCTGTTCCACGCAGTGGAATCAGTCCAGGCCAAGCCGCCCAGATGCTAGTGACGGTGAGTGCTGCCATTGTCGGGAATACCCAATCCACCAGCCGCTTTTCACCGTGTCTGGTTTTGATCCACAAATAGCCAATAGGGTGAAGCAGTTGCTTCAGCACTTTGATGGCCATGCGGGTATTGCGAAATATCATCGGCAAGTCAGGGTTCTTGTTGCAGATGCTTAATCATTTTTTCTGTCAGCTGGGTTTCTACGGTGTCGTGATCCCAGTTCATCGGCTCCTCCAGCTTTATCATGGCAGTCCGGGTCACGCTTTTTTCAATGGCGCTGCTGGGGTCATCCATGTCATCTGGAATATCAATGACGGCTGACCTTACTCGGTCTGTATTCTGCTCTTTGTAGCGAATACGCAACTTTTCATAATCCTGCTTGAAAGCCAGGCTGCGAATTTTGGATACCAATCGGGCAAACATGCCCTTTTTCGGGGAGTCCAAGACATCTATACGAAGTACCTGATGTCTGACTTCAATTTCTTCGATTTCGTCAAGTCCACCAGATTCTGGATTTTCCTTGAGTAGTTCAAAGTTCAGTAATTCGCCTTTTTCAATTTCAGCGATCAGGTCGCCATTCAAAAGCCCGTCCAGATAGACCACGGGGTACCAAGTGATTTCTTCTCCAGTATTGGGGACGGTGCCTTTCCTTGTCCCAGCTTTATTCAGTGCGGAACGCAGCCTACTGTTGATGATTGAGGGGCCAAGACCGGGAGATTCTTCCAGCACGCAGCGGTAGCGCTGCTCTTTGCCATGTTGTGTGTAGCCCAAATCAATTACCAGATGGGCTTCAGTTCGATAACCTTCACCTTCGTTCTTTTTGATGGTTCTGGATTGGGCTGTCTGGATATTTTCATAACTGGCATCGATATAGCCTGCATTGGCGTGTACCAGCAGGAGCGAGGCATAGCGCTTGCCCTGTGATTCTTGGATTTTAAGATCCCGAATGCGGACAACCTTTTCTGCGCCCTCTTTGACCTTGCGGGCATAAAATCCGTTTCGGCTGGCTTGTTGAAGCAATGTCTCTAAATTCCAAGAGTCATAATGCAGTGCGCCTTCGCCGTGACCAAGGCGCAACTCCATAAAGCGAATCATCCGGATTTTGCTGTGGCGCATGTGAGCTTTTGGGGAAGAGATAGGGACTGTCATCGTATCAGGCTCAGTGTTGCGCTTCACTGCGTTCACGGGCGCGTTCGCGCCATTGCATCAGCTCGATGAGCGTCATGCCGTCCATTGCCTGTGGCGGCCAGTGGAACACTGTGGCGATGTCGGCATAGGCGTCTTCTACGCCTCTTGGGACGGCGAGGGGGCTTCCGCCTGTGGGGCGAAAAAACCGGCGACTTTTCCGGCGATGTCCATCAGGTCGGGCAGGGTGAGGTTGCCGACATCGGCAGCGGTGAGGGTGGGCGTGGTGATGCGTGGCAGGAGGGTGGTGAGTTCGGCCACGTCCAGGCGCAGCAGGTCGTAGAGGGCGATGCCGCGCAGCTCGCCGGCGCGTGGCTCGCGCAGGGTGATTTCGGTGATGGTTTGTTCGCCGCGTTGCAGCGGGGTTTTCAGGGCGATGCTGGCGCTGCCGGGGGCGGCCGGTGCAGTGGGGATGGTGGTTTTGCTCATGGTGATTCCAGTGTTGGGGCAACTATCCGGTATTTCCGGATAGTTGGGCGGTGGGCAGACGTGCCCACCCTACGGGTTTGGGGTAGGGCGGGTTGGTGGATTACACGCCAATGGCGCGGCGTTGTTCGGCCAGGCGGTCGATGCCGCCGACGGTTTCAATCATGTTGATGAGGTCAATCTCGATTTCCGTTACACCGTTGATGGTCAGCTTGTAGTAGCTGACGGCGGTCTTGACCGCGAACTCGGTATCGTCCCCGGCTTTGGCGGTGCCTGCGTCAATCTCGCTATGGCGGCCACGGATGACGATTTCGACGGCATCCACGCCGCCGGTGTCATCGCGCTGGTAGGCACCGGCAAAGCGCAGCATCACGCTATCGTGGCGGGTGATGCCGTACTGGCGCAGGATGGGGCGCATCAGGCCGCCGTACTTGTGCTCCAGCTCGATGGCTTCCTGGCCATTGTCGATTTTGACTGGGCCGGACATGCCGCCGCCTCGGTAGTCTTCCATGCTGCGGGTGAGGGTGGGCAGTTTAACTTCGACCACCTGGCCAAGATAGCTTTCGCCATCGCCAAAGACGTTGAAGTTTTTCAATTTGCGGGGCAGTGCCATGGGGGCTCCTTATGCGTTGACGCGGCTGGCGAACTCGGCCAGGTAGCGGCTGGTGATGCGCTGGCGCAGGGTGAGCGACTCCAGCGGCGGGACGGGGGTGTAGTCGTAGTCGATGTAGAGCTTGCCGCCTGCCAGCGTGGCCTCGCTGTTGGCGACCTCGTCGTACCAGGCATGGCCGTCGATGATGTAGCCCAAGGCTTTCAGCTCGCGGAACTTGGCGTTGATGGTCTCGAGGATGTCCTTGATGAGGCTCGGATGCATGGGCTTGTCAATCGCCCAGGCCAGGCCATCGGCGATGGTGTCGGCCAGCACCTGGGCGGTGCGGGTGGCACTCTCAAAGGCAAACAGCGGGTCATCCGAGCAGGTACGGCTGCCCCAGAAGCGGAAGCCGTTATGGCGTACCAGGGTGGTGACGGCCTTGCTGTTGAGATAGCCCGCGTCGGTGGCCGGGTCTTGCAGGTCAAAGTGGATATCGCGGCTGATGCCGGTGATGCCGTTGATTTCTACGTTTGAAATGGTTTTGTGCCAGCCCATTTCCGCATCAATGCGCGCGCGCACGCCGACGGCGCGGGCGGTGGCATAGGCCGGTTGCACGGCTTTCGCGCCGGTGTCGAAGGCCATTGCATCCGGCCAGATAATCATCAGCTCGCGGGCGCTGAAGTTCTCGCGGTACTGCGCGGCTTCTTCCTTCTTCGCACTGGTCCCGGCACTGACATAGGCCATGGCGCGCAGCTTTTTGGCGACCACGGCCAGCGCGGTGGCCACCGGCTGGGTATCGGTGCCGGGACAGGCCAGGATGCGCGGTTTAACGCCCAGCTGTGCCTCGGCGGCCAGCAGGGCTTGCATGCCGGTGTACTGGCCGTTTTCGCTGTTGCCGACCACGTTGCTGGTGGTGGTGCCATCATCGCTGCCGGCCTCGACACGCACGACCACCACCAGGGCGCTGGTCTGGTCGTAGATGGCCTGCAGGGTGGGCTTGAGGGTGCCGCTGCTGCCGGATTTGCCAATGGCCGTGGCCAGGTCGGTGATGAGTACCGGCTTGTTGAGCGGGTAGGTGCCGGCATCGGCCTCGGGGCCGGTGCAGACCACGCCGATCACGGCGGTGGATACGGTGCGCAGGGGGCGCGGGCCGTCATTGACTTCGATGACGCGCACGCCGTGGTGGTAGTCGGACATGGGAGCTCCTGTCAGTGGGTGATGGGGATATGCAGGCGTGCCTGCGGACGGGTGGGGAGGTCGCGGCGGATGCCGTCGATGTCGAGCTGGTATTGGCCGTTATCGATACGCCACAGGCTGATACGGGTGAGGGTCAGGCGCGGTTCCCAGCGTTGCAGTGCGGTGGCGGCCGCGCCATACAGGCGCACGGTAGTGGCGGCATTGGCCGGGGCATCCACCAGCAGTGGCAGCGGGCTGCCGTAGTCGCGGCGCATGATGCGGGTGCCGACAGGCGTGGTCAGGATGTCGGCAACCGACTGCGCCAGATGGGCATCGCCGCTGATGGCTTGGCCGGTGCGGGCGGACATGCCCCTCATTGCGGTGCCCCGGTTTTGCCGTTGCCGGGCTGGATGCCACCGTGCTTATGGCCTTTGAGGCTGATGCCGCCGCCGATAACATCGGTTTGCGCGGTCAGTGTCTGGCTCACCTGCACATTGCCCTGGATAGTGACATCGCCGGTCAGGGTGATGCCGCCATCGGCGGTTAGCTGTGCCGTGCCGCCAGCGGGCAGGGTGGCCGTGAGGCAGTGGCTTTCGTGGTCGTATTCGATGCGTGCACCGTCCTGGTATTCGGTGACGTGTTTGCTTGTAGCCTGTTCCGGCGCGGCATGGGCGCTGGAGTACAGGCCGCGCAAGGCGATGGCCGCGTGCATGTCGCCGCCGGGACAGAGTAGCAGTACCTGCTCGCCGGGGCTGGGCGCTGACCAGTCGCGGGTTTGGCCTGCGCGTGGTACCAGCCAGGCAATCCAGTCGGTGTGGATGTCACCGGTTTTGACCCGGCAGAGGGCGCGGGCTGTATCCACGGCCGACACCTGCCCGATTTGGATCAGGTTATTGAGCTGGCGCGGGATATCGGCGGCGGTGTCCATGCCGGCAGTGTGTGTGCTGCCCGCGCGTGTGCGCCAGCGCCTGCCAGTGTCAGGCGCGTGGCTACGTTTGGCATGGGGTTTAGCAACCGATGGCGAACCAGGTGCAGCCCTGGAACAGGGTGCTGCCCCCATGCGGGTTTTGCACGAAGATTACAAACCCGGTCTTGTCATAGCTGTACAGCTGGCTGTATGCGTCGCTGTTGTGTGATGCAGCGGGGTTGAGGTCGGTGGTGGTGACTACAAAACAGGTCTGCGGGAACTGGATGGGGAAATGGATTTTTGGGTGACCACCTGCCTGGTTGCTGGCAGGCTGTAACTGCAAAAGTGGCTGCCCCGGACCACCACCACCACCACCACCACCACCGCCGCCGCCGCCGCCGCTGCCGCTCTGGCCGGGGACATAACGCCCCCATTGCAAAATCAGTCCGCCGGGCAGTTTGGCCCAGCCGGTTTCTGCGTGCTGGTGGCCGGGGTCAAGTGCTGCCGCCAGCCCGGTGATGTCGGACATGGCATGGGTGTGGCTGGCGGCCGGGAATGTCTGGGGCTTGCCGGTGACTTCTGCCCAGCCGGGCCAGCGTAGTGCTGTTGCTGGCTTGCCGGTGACTTCATTCCAGGTATGAGTGTGGCTGGCAGCGGCCTTGCCTGCCAGTGCGTCAGTGAGTCCGGTGATTTGGCCGATGCCGTGGCCATGGTTGGCATCAGCTTTGCCCGACGGGTCAAAGTTGCCGCTGTCCCAGAGTTTGCGCCAAGGGCGCCAGGTGTTGGCAACTTTGCTGCGGACGTACAGATTGGCCTCGTGCCAGGGGGCGGCAAGTTGCCAGCCGAAGCGGTCGGCGATGTTTGAAAACATCTGTGTCCAGTCGCTGCTTGGGTTGTTTGGCCCGTTGTGTACCATCGCGCCTGCGGTAATGCCCAGGGTGTTGGCATCCGTAGGCAAATAGCCGTTGATACTATCGCGGTACATCATCCGGTTGGCCAGTTCGCCCTCCAGTCCGTTGATGTGGCTGATGGGCAGCTTCGGTATCCGGGCGCTGGCCAGCACGCCGCTGGTAATGTCGCTGGCCGCATGCACATGCGGCTGCGGCGGGAATGCAGTGGGTTTGCCGGTGACTTCTGCCCAGCCGGGCCAGCGTAGTGCTGTTGCTGGCTTGCCGGTGACTTCATTCCAGGTATGAGTGTGGCTGGCAGCGGCCTTGCCTGCCAGTGCGTCAGTGAGTCCGGTGATTTGGCCAATACCGTGGCCGTGGTTGGCATTGGCCTTGCTGGCCGGGTCAAAGTTGCGGCTATGCCAGAGCCTGTCCCACGACGCATTGCCGTTATTTGATGTGCAACGGATGTAATATTCCGAATCTCGCCAGCCATGTGAGCTGGCGAGCTGTAGCGCAAAATAATTGTTCGGGTTGCTGTGGGTGACAGACAGCAGATGCCACCAGCCTTGTGCCCCGGCAGGCCAGCCGGGGCCGGGCTGGGAAGTTTGGTAATGGCCACTGTCGATACGTTGGCTGATGTCATCGACAGTTTGCATTTTGCCAACTTTACGATCTAGTTCGGTTTGCAGCCCAGCGACTTGGGATATGCCATGGGTGTGGCTCGAGAGTGCCAGCTTTTGGGTCTCCGCTTTCAGGGTGGCCGGGCTGATGGCGCGGTTTGTCATGTTGCCCGCTGCAGTTTCGGCCATCGTGGCAAAGCGCACCACGCCAGCCACGGTTGTGCTGGCCGGCGGGTTGGTGAAGTTGGTCGGGCCGATGTGCAGCGCCGTGGTGCCCAGGTCGGCCAGGTGGATATCGGCGGCCAGCATCAGCGTGGCCTGGGCGGATTTTTCCATGATGGTCCCCGCGCCGCCGTGCAGGGCAAACAGGGTGCCGTCATCCAGATACAGGGCAAAGCCGCGCAGGGTGTAGCTGTCCTGGCTCATGTCCTGCAGGGTGACATGCAGGGTGTCGGCGGCGACGGCAGCACCGCCGATGGTGCTCAGGCGTTTGATCTCGCCGGGCAGCTGGCTCATGCCCGGGTTGGGGGTAAAGACCTGGGCGGTTACGCCGATGGCAACGATTTGCCGGGCAGCGGTGCCGGTGTGCTGGGCATTGACGAGCGCGGCGCGCCCGGCCTGGGTGATGGTGATGCGGATATCGCTCATGCGGCAGTCTCAAGATGCAGGCGGCGGTAAAGCACCGGCCGGGTGATGGCGGCAAGTCCCATGCTTCCGGTGGTATCCACGCCCTGGGTGAAGGTGAAATGGCTGCGCACCGGTTTGACCCGGCGCACTTCACGGATGATGTCCTCGACAAATTCCGCCGTGTTTTCCACGCGGTCCAGGCCCGCGACCGACAGCACCAGCGCAAACGTATGCGGCGTGCCCGCCGGGGTTTGCTGCCACCACTCAGTGAGCATCATGCGGCCACCGAAGGCGCCAATCAGCTGCCGGACACTGTCCACCGTGCCCTTGCGGCGCTGGATGGCGATGGCTGAGCGCAGGATGGCGCGCTTGATGTGTTCCGGCCACCAGGGTTTCCATGTATCCACGGACATCGCCCAGGCGAGCCACGGCAGCAGGCTGGCCGGGCAGGTGTCGGGGTTCCAGAGGGTGCGCTGCGGTGCGGGAATGGCGGCAATTGGCTCGCAGATGGCGGCCTCCAGCGCCCGTTCGGCACGGCTGGCATTGGGCGGCAGCAGGCTGGGGACGGGCTTATTCATCAATTCCGCCATGCAGGACATGGATGCTGTTGCAGTGCGCCGCCTGGGTGCGGCTGACGGCGATATCCGCAGCGGGCTGGGTCAGCTCTACGCGCTGCACGCCTTCGGTATGCAGCACGGAGTAAATGCCCGAGCGAGGGATGTCGCGGCCAAGACGGCGTGACTCATCGATGTATTTGTCAAGGCGGCGTTTGGCTTCGTCGAGTACCAGGGTGCTGTCGGGGCCGGCGTAGGTGTACACCACCGCCGAAACGCTGTACTGGATGATTTCTGCGGCCTGCACCGTGACCTGGTCGGTCAGCGGGCGGACTTTGTCATCGGTCAGCCGGTTGCGCACGTTTTGCAGCATCTGGCTGCTGGGTGCGCCTGTGCCGTGCCGTGATAGCACCGTGACACGCACCTGCCCGGGGCTGGGGCTGGTGGCGCTGGCATCGAGCACATCGGCATCGGCAGACAGCGCATGGAACACATAAGCTCCCTCGGGGCCAGCCACGGAAAAGCCCTCCGGCGCGAGCTGGATGCGGCGGCGGAACTCGGTGTCATCCTCGTACAGCGCCGGAATGTCGCGTGCCGGGTCGCCGGGTTGCAGCAACTTGCGGCGCACGCCAAACAGTGCGCCCAGGTGGTCGAGGTCGCTGCCCTTGGCATAGGCCAACATCAGTGCGTGACAGGAGTCATTGGCGCGCTGGCGCTCCAGCATCACATGCCAGGCGGCGACTTCAAGGATTTTGTAGGCCGGGTCGGATTCGGTGAGCGCGGTGAACTGCGGGTCAAGCTCGCGCAGTCGGGCGAGCATGGAGGAGAGGATGGTTTCGTAGTCGATTTGCTCGATGACCGCCGGGACGGGTAGCTTGGACAGGTCAACCGAGGTAAATGTGGCGTCGGCACTCATGCGCGCAAGCCTGCCGGGCGCGGGTTGGCTTTGCGAGCGGTGCCGCATGTCATTGGCGGGGTTACGCTCCGGCCAGGTGGTCAAGCAGCAGGTCGCGGATGCGGTCGATGTCGGCATCGGCAAAGCCCAGCAGCTCGCGTTGCTCGTAGCGCACCCGCTGGCCGCCTTTGCGTGGGGCATCGCGCAGGCCGTATTGGTGGACGCGGGCGATGCGGGCGACATGGCCGGTAAAGCCGACGGCCACGCCGCTGGGGTCGGCTTTGACTTTCATAAAGCGGGCTTGGCGGATTTTGCCGAACATCGCGGCGGCACGGCGGCGGATGCTGCCCTTTTGCTGGCGCTTGCGTGGCGCGTAGGCGCTGCCGTCCGGGTTCTGCTGGGCGGCAATGCGCTGGCGCTGGCTGCGGCGCAGCTCGGTGCCGATGTTGCGTGCCAGTTTGCGCCGTTCGCTGGCACTCAAGGCAGCCAGCATCGGCGCCGCCCAGGTTTCCAGCTGGGTCAGCTCGCCGCTCATGCGGCATCCCATTCGGCGATGAGTTCGTCCTTCAGGTACAGCTGCCAGCGGCCTGCGTGCAGGCGTTCCTCGGGCACGGGTTCGGGCAGGTGCTCGATGTCAAAGCCGCCACCGGCACGCTTGGCCACACGGACGGATTCGGTCAGCGGCAGGCGGATTTCCACATCGACATTGTGGTTGTGCAGGATTTCGGTTTCAAAGGCGATTTGCTCGCGGTTGGCCGGGTTGGCCAGGAGCTCCGGCTGATGGCGGGTGAGCCATTCCAGCAGCGGCACAAACAGCACGTCCGGGTGGCCGGTAAAGTCGGTGACCACCAGCCGCAGGGTATAGCGGTATTCGAACGACAAACCGGGCACGTAGGTGGCGGCCAGGTGTCCGTCGGTGATGAATACCAGTAGCCGCTCCGGGTCGCGGGCAAGCTCGGGGATGGCCGTGGCCAAATGGGCGCGAAGTTGGTTGGGTTTATTCATCGCTGCCCTCTGTGGTTGTCTCTATACCGCGCAGCCAGTCTTGCAGGGCGGTCAGTTGTTCGGCGGTGGCGTGGCAGGTGGTGTAGTTGCCGGCGACGGTGGTGGCAATGTCAGAGAGCGCAATGCCGGGGGCGGGCGCATCAGGATGTCCGGGGGTTTGGGCAGGGTCTGCGGGGGCGGGCAGGTTTTGGGCGGCGGCGTCGTGCAGGCGGACAAAGCCAGCAGGGACAGTGCAGCCAGCATCGGAATTTTCAGTGACATAGACGGGTACCTTTTGGATGAGGGTTTGGCCGCGCTCGCGCACGGTGCGCACGCGGTCCACGTATTGAGTGATGACGCGCTCATTGCGTTCGGCCTCGGCCAGGGCGTGTTGCAGTCGCCGGGTTTCCTGCTGGTAGGCGGCGATGCGGGTTTCGGCCTCGCGCAGTTGGGCGATGGCGCGGGCATGGCGCAGGTTTTGCCAGTGCACATAGCCGCCGCTGGCG
>JAUMYP010000003.1:0-62981 GCA_030528565.1 Pseudomonadota bacterium | reverse complement strand
GGCGATGGCGCGGGCATGGCGCAGGTTTTGCCAGTGCACATAGCCGCCGCTGGCGAGGATGAGGGTGGCCAGCAACGTCAGGCTGATGATGAGGCGTTGCATCAGCGTGCCTCCAGTACCTGATGCGCCTGGCGGGTGCGCTGGGCGCGGTCGGCATAGCCATGCGGCATGCGGTGGGTGCGAGTGGTGCCCAGGTTGATGCGGCGCGAGACGGCCAGCACGTCATCGGTATCGGCCAGTGCGTTGAGGCCGTTGTCGCGCCACCAGGCGGCGGCGATTTCCGCGCCCGCCTCGATGCCTTCGGCCAGTTCCGGCTGCGCCAGCAGCGGCAGGCCGGTGAGCTGCTGCATGCGGGCGTAGTTGTGGCGGCCGGTGAGCTGGATGGGGCTGCGGCCACGGTAGCGCCAGCCATCGCCGCTGGCGGGCTGGCCGTTGCCCATGCGCCGGGCATAGACGATGTTGGCGATGGCCTCGGGCTGGTTGGCGCAGCGGCGGGCGCTCTCTGCGGTGAAGTGGCGCGGGAAGACCTCCAGCAGCCGCCGGGCGCTGTAGTTGAGGTTCTCGCTGACGCGGTGCAGCCCGGCGGATTCGTGGCCGATTTGCGCCAGAAAGTGCGCCACCCGGCGCGGGGTGCTGATGCCGTATTTGTGCATGGCGGCGCGCAGTGCGGTGCCCCAAGCCTCGGCACGCGGCAGGGGGCATTTGAGGATGGCGGCGAGCTGGGCATCAGTGACCATGCCGCGCCCCCTTGGCCGGGCGGCCAAACACGATATAGCGATACCAGGGGCAGGGCGACTGGATGGCCAGATACGCAGCCAGTGCCACGCGCAGGCCGACTTCATAACCGCTGGCGGACAGGCCGTGGGAGATGACCGGCAGCCCGACACAGACGGCGCTGCAGGCCACAATCATGATGAGCACGATGGCGCGGATGGCAAAGCGCAGCGCCTGGCGCAGGTCTTCGCGGGTTTGCCCGCACGGCCAGGACAGCATGCACAGTTGCCGCGCCGCAGTGCGCAGGGCTTGCCGCAGGAACTGGCGCTTGTTGGCGCTCAGGTACATGTCCGAGAGCATGGCAATGCCGGTGATGAGGCTGACCAGGGTGGCCAGCCAGCCAATGAATGTGGTCATGGTTCTTCCCCTCCAATGAATTTGCGGGTACGGGTTTTCAGGGCATCGGTAAACACCGGCAGCAGGGTTTGCGAGAAAAAGCCGATGAGCAGGGCAATGGGCGGCACAACAGGTCTGAGCCAGTCGGTCAGGCTGAACTCCGGCAACACGGTGGCCAGTGCGCCGGAAATCAGCGTCAGGGCAAAGGCCTTGGCAAACAGCCGCCAGCGGCTCACTCCGGGCGGGTTGAGCAGGAGACCGGCGGCCACGCCGGTCATGGCCATGAACAGCACGGACGCGCCGATGCCCAGTGCGCTGAACGGGCTGGAGACGGCCACCGCCCAGGAATTGATGGCGACAACCGGGATGGATGTGGCAGTGATGAGGTCGGGCAGTTTTTCAGGCATCGGTCAGTCCCAAAGCTGGATGAGGGGGCGGGGTGCGGGGGCGCTGGAGGGGGGCAGGGCCAGTTCAACCGGGGTGCCGTGCGGCAGCACGGGGCCGAGGTCGGCAAGACCCGGGTTCTGGGCAAGCGTGGCTTCCACCACGCCTGCGGTACGGCCAAGATGCCGCCAGCACAGCGCATCGAGCGTGTCGCCCTGCATTGCATGGACACGCATCAGATGAGCTCCACGGTGGTGCGCGGGCGGCCCAGAAAATCACGGATGGCCCAGCGCAGGTCGCGGCGGGCTTCGTCGATATTCGGGGCGAGGTCGTCTGCGCGGGCATGCCCCTGGGCGCTGGCATCAAAGCTGCGGTAACGCTCGGCAATTTCCGCCAGCACCGCGCAGGCCACGGCGCGCTGGTACAGGGTGATGAGCCGCGATTGCCCGGCGATTTGCGGTGCGGGCACATCGGCCAGTCGGGCGTATCCGGCGGCCTGCTGGCGAGCCTGCCAGTCGGCCAATTGGTCATTGACGTTCAGGATGGCGTGCACCAGGGCGGCGCGCAGCCGCTCGGGTGAGACTTCGCCGCCGATGCGCTGGTCACGCGCCACGCTGGCCAGCTCAATGGCTGGCCAGAACGCATCGCCGCCGATGGGCTGCGGCGTGTGCCTGTCAGGTTGGGCGATGAATCCACTCATGTTGGCTCCTGTGCGGCGGGGAATGCCGGTGGCCGGGGCTTTCAGGCGGTGGAGTTAGGCCGCCATCAGCCCCGGGCCGGCAGGGTGCGCGGGGAACGCTCGGTTAGCTGCCCTGGGCAGCGTGTTTCTTCAAAAGGCGCTCGGCCTTTTCCAAATCCTTCTTTCCGCCGCAGGCCGGGTGCAGGCCAATGGCGCGCTTGAGGCTGGCAATGGCCGCTTCAAGGGATTCAGGGGAGGCTTGCGTATCGGCCAGGCGGGTGCGGGCAGTGGCCAATAGAAGCTTGGCGCGCACTTCGTCGGGCATGTCGCTCTCGGCGGTGAGCGTGGCGGCCTGCTCCAGCGCCTGCAGCGGGAAGGCTTCGCCCAGGCGCTGCGCGGTGAGCGCGGCCTCGGCGATTTCTTCGGCAATCAGGCAGCCGGTGCTGCGGGCAAAGCGGTCGGGCAGTTTGATGCCCCAGTGCAGCAGATATTGGCCGATTTGCAGGGCGCGTGCCCAGTCGGCGGTATCCAGATGCCAGATGAGCATCTCGGCCAGAATCGGGTCTTCCGCGCCTTGCCCGGCATCCAGCACGCCATCGATATAGGGCTGGTAGGCGGCAATCAGCTCGCGCTTGAGTGCCACTTTGCCCTCGGTGGACTGGATGTGCTTGAGCCGGGCGCGGTCGTTGGCAAGCTGCATTTGCAGCTGCTCGACGATGCCAACATCCGGCAGCGGCTCGCCGTGCGGCGTGTGCGCAGCGGCCTGTGCAGCGCGCATGCGCTGCTGATGGGCGCGGGCGGGTGAGAGGGCCATATCAGCCCTCCACCAGCTCGATGTTTTCCACCACGCAGCCCAGGCCGTAGTCTTCCACCACGTAGGCGTCGTTGCTGGATTCGTAGTTCTCGATACGGTTTTTCTCCGGCTTCTCCTTCACCATGCGGCGGCGGGCGCCAATCTGGTAGTAGATGGAGAGGTTTTCCAGAGAGGTAATCAGCAAGGTGTTGTCAGGCATGTACGGCACTTCCATCAGCGGCAGGCCGCCCAGGCGCTTTTGCGACAGGATGATGTCGGTGGCGAGCTTCTCGCGGCTGCCGTCGTTGACATTGACCAGTGGGAAGTATTTGTCGTGTGCCAGCTCGCGCCCGGTCACCACCACCAGCCCCGGGTTCTTGCGGTGCCAGGGGTCAAGCATTTGCACGGCATCAAACACCAGGGCATCGAGGTTCTTGTAGCCCTGTGCGCCGGTGACGCTGTTGCCGACCTTGACCTTGCCGCTGCTGCTTTCCACTTCTTTCAGTACGCGGTCAGACGCATGCTTGCGGTACTGCTCCAGCCAGCCGATGTTGACATCCTGCAGCAGCGGGTTGCTGTTGCGGTTGGTGGTGGCCGCAGCACTGGTGCCGTTAAAGCCAATCATCAGGCGGTCCAGCGCCTGGCGCTCGATGATGGAATCACGCAGCAGGGTCTGGAAGTTGGGGAACTTCGCCCAGGTATCCAGACGCGCATACGGGATGGCGGTGTCGAAGTCGGTCTTGTGGCATTCGTACTGGCGTGCGTCCAGCGCGGTGACATCGCGCGGCACACGCTCGGCATTGCCGCCGCTGGTGTCGGTGCGCCCGGCGATGGTGCCGGAAACGCCGATGCCAACCTTTTCGCCCTTGAGCTCGTCCACGCCAATGATGTTGACGCGGCCAAGGAAGGCGCTGGATTCCTGGATGCGTTTTTCCAGCTTTTGCTGCACGGTGGGTTCCACCGAGAACATTTGCGTGGCCGAGGGCACGCCGGAGAGCTGGGCGAGTTGCTGGGTATAGGCGTTGAAAGCGAGGCGGGTATCGTTGCGCATGGGGGCGGCTCCTTAGCAATCGGTGGGTTCGGGGGCACCCGCGCCGGTCGCCAGCGGGCGCGGAGGTTGGGCGGGGTCGGGCAGGCTGTTGAACTGCTCGGTGAGAGTCTTCACTTCGGCGGCCAGCGCGGTGACTTGCTGGCTCAGTGCGGGCAGGGCGCTGAACTGCGCATCCAGCGCTTGCTTGAGCTCGGCAAAGGTGGCGGCCAGCTCGTCCTGGGCGGCGGTCTTGTCTTCCGGCGCGGGCAGGGGCGCCGGGGCAGGCGGCAGGGCTTTGGCCAGCAGCGCATCGAGCTTGGCAAAGAGCTTGTCCATGATGCCGGGGGCGCTCTCCACTTCTTCAAACTCCAGTGCAGTTTCGGCAGCTTCGGTAAACAGCGTTTCCGGCGAGTGCTTGCGCGCTGCCAGCGGGTTGGCCGCCGGGTTCTGGCGGGCAAATGCGAGCATTTCGGTGCCGAGGCTGGCCGGGCTGTCGGTTACAGCCAGACCCAGCAGGTACGCCTTGCCGGTGCTGGCAAAGCGTTCGGTGACTTCGATGCTGGTGTACACCTTTTGCTTGAGCACATTGACCATGTGTACCAGGTCATCGGTCGGTTCAATCTGGGCAAACAGCGCCAGGCGCTTTTCACCGGCCAGGTCAATTTCTTCGGCCTTCAGCGCGGTGACATCGCCATAGGCCCGCAGCGGGGATTCGGGGAACAGGCCGCGCAGGTGTTCCATCCAGATGCGGGCACCGTACACGGCGCGGTTGTAATTGGCGGCCATTTCTTCAATCCAGTTGCGCTGGATTTGGCGGCCATCGGTAGTCGCGCCTTCAACGGCGACGCGGAACCATTTGCTGCGGTATTTCTTCACGGGATTTCCTTGGGGCGCGTGGCGTGTTGTGATGCCGGGATGCTGGCGATTGGCCGGGCATGCCGACAATGCGTTGCCGGTGTAAGACGGCCTGCGACTGCTGGCCGGGCGGCGCTTGCCCGGCGCAGGCCACGAAAATCCCGGCATGACGCATCCGGCCATGCCACTGCTGCCGCAAATGGATACCCGCCGCCAGGCCCGCTTCCTGTACTGGATGGGCTGGCGGGTGGTGGATATTGCCGAGGCCACCGGCGAAAACGAGAAAACCCTGCACAGTTGGAAAGCCCGCGATGAATGGGACAAGGCGGACAATGTCGAGCGTATCGGCGGGGCGCTGGAAGCGCGGCTGGTACAGCTGATTCTGAAAGACGAAAAAACCGGCGGCGATTACAAGGAAATCGACCTGTTGCACCGGCAACTGGAGAGGCAGGCGCGTATCCAGCGTTATCAGGGTGGCGGTACGGAAACCGACCTGAATCCCAAAATCGCCAATCGCAATGCCGCGCCTAAAAGCAAGCCGAAGAAAAACGAATTCTCCGAGGAACATATCGAGCTTCTGCAAACGGCATTCCTGGACGGCTGCTTCGATTATCAAAAGGACTGGTACCGGGCAGGCAGCCAGCGCACCCGGTTTATTCTGAAAAGCCGCCAAATCGGCGCAACCTACTACTTTGCCCGCGAGGCACTGGTGGATGCGCTCATCACCGGGCGCAACCAGATTTTCCTCTCGGCCTCCAAATCGCAGGCATATTTGTTCCGCAGCTACATCTTGAGCTTTGCCCGTGAGGTGACGCAGGTTGAACTCTCCGGCGACCCGATTGTTTTGGGTAATGGGGCGGAGCTGTATTTTCTCGGCACCAATGCACGCACCGCGCAGGGCTATCACGGCAATTTTTACTTCGACGAATGCTTCTGGACGTACAAGTTCAACGAATTGAACAAGGTCGCCAGCGGCATGGCCATGCACAAAAAATGGCGCAAGACTTACTTTTCCACGCCCTCCAGCATGGCGCACGAGGCGTACAAGTTTTGGACGGGCGAATGGTTCAACCGTGGCAAGCCCACCGCGCAGCATATCCAGCTCGATACCTCGCATGCGGCGCTGGGCATGGGGCGGCTGTGTGAAGACCGGGTTTGGCGGCAGATTGTCACCATCATGGATGCCGAACGGCGTGGCTGCGACCTGTTCGATATCGAGGAGCTGCGGCTGGAATACAGCGCCGAGGCCTTCGCCAATCTGCTGATGTGCGAATTTGTCGATGACCATGCCAGCATTTTCCCGCTCGCCCTGTTGCAGCCGTGCATGGTGGATAGCTGGGTGGAGTGGCAGGCCGATTACAAGCCGTTCACCCAACGCCCATTTGGCGACCGCGCCGTTTGGGTGGGCTATGACCCGTCCGAAACCGGCGACAGTGCCGGCCTTGTGGTGGTGGCACCACCAGATAAATCCGGCGGCACTTTCCGCGTCTTGGAACGCCACCAGTTTCGCGGCATGGATTTTGCCGCGCAGGCGGATTTTATTTACAAAATCACCCAGCGTTATTGGGTGACCTATATCGGGCTGGATGCGACCGGCATGGGCACTGGCGTGGCTCAATTGGTGCGGCAGTTTTTTCCCAATCTCACCGTATTCAATTATTCGGTGGAGGTGAAAACCCGGCTGGTGCTGAAAGCCTATGACGTGATTAAAAACGGCCGCCTGCAATTTGATGCGGGCTGGACGGACATGGCGCAGTCACTGATGGCGATTACCAAAACCACCACCGCCAGCGGGCGGCAAATGACCTACTCGGCAGGCCGCAATGACGAAACCGGCCATGCCGACCTGGCATGGGCGCTGTTCCACGCCCTGCACAACGAACCCCTCGAAGGGCAAACCCGCCGGAATACCGGCTTCATGGAGATTAACTGATGAGCGATGCCACCCCGCCTGCCCGTGCGCAGGCCTTTTCGTTTGGCGACCCGGTGCCGGTGCTGGAAAGCGGCGGTCTGCTGGATTATCTGGAGTGCTGGATTAATGCCCGCTGGTATGAGCCGCCGGTGAATCTGGACGGCCTTTCACGCCTGCCGCGCAGCAATGTGTACCTGCGCAGCGGCCTGCTGTTCAAACGCAACCAGCTGGCGGCGAGCTTTATCCCGCATCCGTGGCTCTCGCGCGAGGCGTTCGAGCAACTGGCGCTGGACTGGGTGACCTTCGGCATGGCCTACCTTGAGCGGCGCGAGTCCATTGGCAAGCGCACCATCGGCCTGAACCCGGTACTGGCCAAATACATGCGTCGAGGCATTGAGCCGGGCGAGTTCTTCATGGTGCGGGGCTGGAAGGAAGAACACGCCTTTGCCCCGGGCAGCGTTTTGCAGCTGCGCGAGGCCGATATCGACCAGGAAATCTACGGCCTGCCGGAATGGCTCTCGGCGATGCAATCGGCCCTGCTCAATGAGTCGGCCACGCTGTTCCGCCGCAAGTATTACAACAATGGCTCGCATGCCGGGTTCATCCTGTACATGACCGATGCCACCCAGCAGGACGAGGATATCGACGCCCTGCGCGCCGCGCTGAAGAATGCCCGTGGCCCCGGCAATTTTCGCAACCTGTTCATGTACGCGCCGGGCGGCAAGAAGGACGGACTGCAACTCATTCCGGTCAGCGAAGTGGCCGCCAAGGACGAGTTCGCCGGCATCAAGAACGTGACCCGCGACGACCTGCTCGCCGCCCTGCGCATCCCGCCGCAGCTGCTGGGCATCGTGCCCACCAATGCCGGCGGCTTTGGCAGCATCCGCGATGCCGCAGAAGTGTGGGCGGAGAACGAGCTCAAGCCCATGCAAACCCGCATGACACGCATCAATGACTGGCTGGGTGAGGAAGTGATTCGTTTTCGTGAGCTGCCTGGCAGTCTGCCTGTGGGTGGTCGGCATTAAAATTAAAGAAAACCCATCATGAATTATATCTAAAACGGCCGCCCACGGGCGGCTTTTTTGTGCCCGGTTTTTTCCGCTTGAGCCCAGGGCAATCCCTGCCAGGAGCTCACGCTGGGCGATGCCAGCGACTGACGCATTCGGAGTTACCAATCTTCACAAAGCTGAATGGGTGCCACCGAGGGCGCGCCACTTTCCCCACGCCGCGCCTGCGGGCTAAACGTCCCGTTTTTCCTGCACTCCTGCATCTGCCGCCAGAGCCTGCCCAGCCAGGCCGGGCAGCGGCCTGTATGCCCCTGTCCAGCCCTGCGGAACCCTGCACGCCAGCCGGTTTGGGGGCAGGAAAAGACCATGTTCAGCGTGAAAGCCCGGCAGGTTGTTTTCTCCGGGAATGGGGTGCCTCGGGAAAACTGTAATTTCTGTAACCGGTTTCCTTGAATCAAATTTAAGTGTCTGTTTGTAAAGGATTTTTTGGGTTTCCCGAAAGTGTAACCTGACTGTAACCAAGATTACGGTGAGTTCATAACTGGTTGATTTCAAAGGGCTTACAAAAATTTAAAGATTACACTTTTGGACTGTAACCGGATTACAGTTAAATCCCAAAAAAATTACACTTTTTGAAATCGCTATAACCCTTGCTACATAAGGCTTTCCGGGCATTTTGGCAGGACAGGTTACACAAATTACACTTTTCCCGAGGCCAAAAATTCTCAGGGTAATAGGCGTGGCTTGACCATGATTCTTCGTCCGTCTGTATCTGTCTCTGGGGGAGTGTCCGAGTGGCTGGCCAGCGGGGGTATCAGGCCAGCGGGATGAAGGTTTCACCGTACATATATGGAACGTAGCCCGCCCCCGCTACCACTTCTAGAAGTATTGATGGCGTGACCAATGCTCCGGTCACGCCGTTTTTGTTTGTCAGCACCGCCGAGCCGATGGCAGCGCGCAATGCTTCACGGGCTTTGGGGTGGCGGCTGGAGACACTGGCAAGGTTGTCGGCCAGGGCTTGCAGGCGCGGGCGGATGTCGGTCATCACCCGCAGCGGGGCATTGGCCTGCTGCTCCAGGGATTCACACAATCTTTGGCTGTCTTTGGCTGTGGCGCAGCTGTCGTGGGGGGTATCGGCTTTTAGCTAACCGCCAGTCCCTGAAAGGCATTCATCGACCATGACAGTCCGTCATGGCGGAAGGAAAGGCCCGAAGCCAGTGACAGCCAGCGCACCTGCACGAGCGGCGCTGGCCCCAGCACGAAGTGCAGGCCCTCTTGCCCATTCCTGTATGCCTGCTCCACTACCCAGTGCTCGCGGTTGGCAAGCAGTGCGGCCAGTTGCTCGCTGTCGTGCTGGTCGGCGGCTTCTGCCTGCTCTCTTGCCCGTTGCCAGTTCTCGAAATCCTGCTCGCTGTCGGAGGTTTGCAGCATATTCTGCAACTGCTGCTGTTGCAGGCGGGCATCGCGGCTGCCGTCGAATTTCAGCTCGCCGTATTCGGCTTGCCAGATGGGCGAAAACAGACGCCATTGCGGCGGCTGTTGTTGATGCATCAGCTCAAGAAAGCCGATCATCGGTTGGTAGCGAAGTATCACGGGCTGTCCAATCAGCGATGCCAGCACCGCATCCAGTTCGGCGTACAGGTCTTGCTGGCGCAGGTGCACAAGGCGGGCTTCATGCTGCTGCTCCTGAGAGTGTATTGCATCCAGCAGGGCAAGCTGTGCCGATAGCCAGGCGCGCAGTTCGGTTTCGCCGCAGATGAGCGTATTGCGGTCTTCATCCAGCACGCCGCCGTGCGCGGCAATCGCCCAGGCCACTGCGGCAATCAGGGCTGCGCGCTGGCTGTCCCAGTCGGTATTTTCCAGTGCCACAGAGGCATCCCATTCTGGCTGTATGCCTTGCAAATCGCTGCTCTCTTCAAGGCCCAGGGCATCCAGCCAATATTCAAAGCCGGTTTCCGTGCTGCTGCCCAACCGGCAGGGCAGCCAGCCTTCAAAACTGGCGGTGTCAATGTCGGTATCCATCTGCAAATCGCCGGGCAGCGAGGCGCTCGCTGCCTGCCAGGCTTCAGCACTGGGCAGATGCGTGCGTGCAAACAGGATATGGCTGGACATCAGGTTCTCCAGGAGTGAATGGCTTATCCGCCGGTTTTCAGCAACATTAGCAGGCCGCGCAGGGTTTTGATGCGGGATGCCGCATCGGGCAAATCGAAGTCGGTCAGCCGCAGTTTGTCCGGGCCGTCCATTTGATAATGACGCGGCTGGCCTTGTATCAGGCGGATGACTGCCATCGGGTCGATGTTCGGGGTTTTCTCGAAATGGATGCGGCCTGATTTTTCACCCAGGTCAATCTTGCGGATGCCAAGAGCCGTGGCTTCAAGCTTGAGTGCGGCGATGGCAAACAGGTTTTGCGTGGCCGCAGGCAGCAGGCCAAAGCGGTCAATCATCTCCACTTGCATTTCGCGCAGGGCATCGGCATCGGCGGCGCTGCTGATGCGTTTGTACAGCGTCAGGCGGGTATGCACATCGGGCAGGTAGTCCTCGGGGATGAGGGCGGGCACATGCAGCTCGATTTCTGCGCCGCGCGCCTGGTTGCCATCGACATCCGGCAGTTTGCCCTGTTTGATGGATTTGACCGCGCGCTCCAGAAGCTCGGTATACAGGCTAAAGCCCACCGCCGCCATCTGCCCGCTTTGTTCTTCGCCCAGCAATTCGCCTGCGCCGCGGATTTCCAGGTCGTGGGTGGCGAGGGTGAAGCCTGCGCCCAGCTCGTCCATCGAGGCGATGGCATCCAGGCGCTTGCGGGCATCCTCGGTGATGGATTTGCGGTCGGGGATGATGAGATAGGCATAGGCGCGGTGGTGCGAACGGCCGACGCGGCCACGCAATTGGTGCAGTTGCGCCAGGCCGAACTTGTCGGCGCGGTTGATGATGATGGTATTGGCATTGGGGATGTCGATGCCGGACTCGATGATGGTTGAGGCCAGCAGCACATTGAAACGCTGGCGGTGGAAGTCCAGCATCACCTGCTCCAGCTCGCGCTCGGGCATCTGCCCGTGGGCAATGCCGATGCGCGCCTCGGGCACCAGCTCGGCCAGCTCGCGCTGCATGCGGCCAATGCTTTCCACATCGTTGTGCAGGAAATACAACTGGCCGCCGCGGGAGAGTTCGCGCTGGAAGGCTTCGCGCAGCAGGGCGTTGTCCCAGACATTGACGAAGGTTTGTACCGCCAGCCGGTTGGCCGGTGGCGTGGCGATGATGGACAAATCGCGCAGCCCGGCCATCGCCATGTTCAGCGTGCGCGGGATAGGGGTGGCGGTCAGGGTGAGCAGATGCACATTGGCGCGCAGGGCTTTGAGGGCTTCTTTCTGTCGCACGCCAAAGCGTTGCTCTTCATCGACGATGACCAGCCCCAGGTCGCGGAATTTCACATCCGGTTGCAGCAGCTTGTGGGTGCCGACGATGACATCAATCTCGCCTGAGGCGACTTTTTCCAGTGCGCCCTTGATGTCTTTGGCGGACTTGAAGCGCGAGAGCACTTCCACTTTCAGCGGCCAGTCGGCAAAGCGGTCACGCAGGGTGCGGTAGTGCTGCTCGGCCAAGAGGGTGGTGGGCACCAGTACCGCCACCTGCTTGCCGGCGCTGGCGGCAACAAAAGCGGCGCGCACCGCCACTTCGGTCTTGCCAAAACCGACATCGCCGCAGACCACGCGGTCCATCGGCTGGCTGGCGCCAAGGTCACGAATCACTGCCTCGATGGCGGCGTGCTGGTCGGGGGTTTCCTCGAACGGGAAACTGGCGGCAAACGGCTCGTACAGGGCGCGGTCGATATCCACCGCAATCCCGGCGCGCGCCTGGCGCCTGGCCTGGATTTCCAGCAGTTCGGCGGCCACATCACGGACTTTTTCGGCGGCCTTTTTCTTGGCCTTGGCCCATTGCTCGCCACCCAGCGAATGCAGTGGCGCGGTTTCCGGCGAAGCGCCGGAATAGCGGTTGACCAGATGCAGTTGCGCCACCGGCACATACAGACGGTCGCCCTTGGCGTATTCGATATCCAGGAATTCGCCGCGCTCGCCACCGGCCTCCAGCACGATGAGGCCGCGGTAGCGCCCCACGCCGTGGTCTTCATGGACGATGGGCGCGCCCTCGCTCAATTCGCCGAGGTCACGGATGATGGCTTCAGGTTCACGTCCGGCGCGTTTGCGGCGGCGCGGCTGTGTGGCGCGCTCGGGGTAGAGCTGGCGTTCGGTGAGAATGGCGCGCAGCGGGGTATCGGTGGCAAAGCCATCATCCAGCGGCGCGACGGTGATGCTGAACGGCGGCAGGCGCTCGGCAGTCAGCGCCGCATTGACCGGCTCAGGATGCAGCTCGGCGGCGGCCAGGACCTCGCGCAGGGCTTCGCGGCGACCGGCGGACTCGGCGGCAATCACCACCTGGCCGGGGTAGCTGTGCAAAAACGCCTTCAGTGCAACTGCGGCATCAGGCCCTGAGAGTGGCAATGCCGGTACAGGCTGCACGCCCAGCGGCCTGGCGTTTGCATGGCGCGGATGGGCGCTGCCGCAGACTTCCACGCAGCGGTGCTGGTTGAGTATTTCGCGCAATCGCTGCTCGGACAGGTACAGCGCATCCGGGGGCAGCAACGGGCGCTCGTTGTCGTAGCGGCGCTGCTCGTAACGCTCGGCGGTTTGCCGGCTGAACTTGCCAGCAGCCTCGAATACGCCTTCGCACAGCACCGGCAGCGTGTCGGTGGGCAGATAGTCAAACAATGTGGAAGTCTTGCGGCCTTCGAAAAACAGCGGCAGCCAGGCTTCGATACCGGCTGGCGCCAGGCCGTTTTTCAGGTCCTGATAGAGCGCCGAGCGCCGCGTGTCGATGGCGAAATCCTCGCGCAGGGCCTGCATGGCACGCTCGCGCGCGGCCTCGTCCATTGGCACCTCGCGCCCCGGCAGCAGCTCCACTTTTTCCACTTTCTCGGCAGAACGCTGGCTGTCGGTATCAAACAGGCGGATGGTGTCGATTTCATCGTCGAACAATTCCACCCGGTAGGGCGTGGCCGCGCCCATTGGGTACACATCCAGCAGGCCGCCGCGCACGGCGAAATCGCCCGGGTCCATCACCTGCGGCACATGCCGGTAGCCGGCCGCTTCCAGGCGGCGCTTTTCCGCATCCAAATCCAGCCGGTGCCCGACTTCATAGTGAAAACTGCCGCCGACCACGTGGGCCAGGGGGGGGAGCCGTTGTAACAGCGTCTGTACCGGCACGATGACCAGCGCCTGGCGCTGCGCGGGCAGGCGGCTGAGCGTAGCCAGGCGCTGCGAAACAATATCCGGATGCGGGCTGAAGCTGTCATAGGGCAGCACTTCCCAGTCCGGAAACGGCAGGATGGCCGCCCGTGTCGCCGCATCAGCCAGGCTATGCAAATCGGTTTCAAGCTGGTGCGCCTGATGGTTGTCAGCGGCGACCACCAGCAAAACCCCATGATGTGTACGGGCGGCCTGGGCAATCGCCCAGGCAAGGCCGGACGTGGTGGCAGGCGCACGCCACCAGGCGCGGGCGTGTTGGTGGCCGGGCAGCAGCGCGGCGAAATCGGTGGTGTTTGCAGACATAGGGCGCGGATTTTAAGCCCGCGCTTTACTCTTTGTCCGGGTATTGCTCGCGCAAGTCCAGCATCACCCGGAACAGGCCGGGGCTGTCCTGGTCACGCTGCCGGGTAAAGCCCAGCGATTCGCATAGCGAGAGCATCGGGTGGTTCTGTTCGAGCACATCGCCGTACAGGCGCTCGACTTTTTGTGTGCGCGCCCAGCGCGCCAGCCGCACCATCAGATGCCGTCCCAGCCCCATGGCGCGCACGTATTTGCTGACCAGGATGGAATATTCGGCATCACGGGAATTGGGGGTGAGATACACCCTGGCGACAGCGCCCAGCAGGGCTTCGCCGGCAGGATACGGCTCGGCGGCCACCAGTGCGAACTCGCTGCGCGGGTCCGGATGGGTCAGGCGCTGAACCTCTGCTTCGGAAAGCCCCTGTACCGCATGCAGGTAGCGATTGCGGATTTCATCCGGTTCCAGCAGGGCAAATGATGCGCGCAATGGCCCGGCATCTTCCGGGTGAATCGGACGAATCAACACCTTGCGCCCATTACTGAGCGTCAGTTCTTCATGCCAGGGGGGGAGACGGTTGCGCGCGACCATGCGACTATCCTGCCACGAAAAGCGCCTGATAAAGCTGAAGCTGGCAAGATTTTGCGACAGTCATCATAGGTATTTGAGTTTTGGTTCATTGCCCGTTGGGTTTGCCGCGCAAACGGCTTATCAGTTTGACCGCGGCCAGCACCACGATACCGCCCACAACCCCTACCGCCGCACCGAACAGCGACTCCCACAGCCAGCCTGCCGGCCACTGGCCGAGCGTCTGGCCCAGGTGGTGCAGCGCCGGGATGCCATGGGCGAGGATGCCGCCGCCCACCAGGAACATGGCCGCCGTACCCGCCACGGAAAGGAACTTCATCAGCCACGGTGCTGCGGCCAGAATGGCGCGCCCCAGAGCCGCTGCCATGCCCCGGGTGCGGCGACCGTGGCCGGTGAGCGCAAGCCCGGCATCATCCAGCTTCACAATCAGCGCCACCAGGCCATACACGCCGACGGTCATGATGAGCGAAATCGCCACCAGCACCCCCAGTTGCTTGATGAACGCCTGTAGCGCCACCGTGCCCAGTGAAATGACGATGATTTCTGCCGAAAGAATGAAGTCGGTACGCACTGCGCCCCTGATTTTCTCGCGCTCCAGTTGCACCAGGTCAAGCGAATCATCGGCAAGGTGGGCGCGGTGTTCTTCGGCATGGGCGGCGGCCTGTTCCTGGTGAAAGAACTTGTGGGCGAGTTTTTCCACGCCCTCAAAGCACAAAAACGCACCGCCCACCATCAGCAGCGGGGTGATGATGGGGATGTTGTGGCCACGGCCGTGCAGCCAGCTCTCAAACATGGCGATGGCAAGTGCAGCGGGCACCAGAATGGCTTTGTTGACCATCGAACCCTTGGCAACCGCCCAGACCACCGGCAGCTCGCGGCTGGCCTCAACCCCGGTGACCTGCTGGGCATTGAGCGCCAAATCATCGCCCAGCACCCCGGCTGTTTTCTTGGTGGCAAGTTTGGTCATCGCCGCCACATCATCGAGGATGGTGGCGATGTCATCGAACAGGGCGAAAAAGCTGGAGGCCATCGCTGTGCTTGTTGTGTAAAGGGGAGGGCAAGTGTAGGACAGGAGCGCCGATAGTGGGCGCAATTGCCAGGCGTTGTGCGCCAATGGCCGTAGCAGGGGTTATGCTTTGCAGACCAATACGCGGGGAAACCTTATGAGCGCAGTTGCAGGCGTAAGCAGACAAACCATGCTGACGGTCAATATCAGCGACGAGACCATGCTGTACAACGCATATATGCCCTTTATCAAAGGCGGCGGGCTGTTTGCAGCAACGCCCAACCGCTTGCCATTGGGACAGCCGGTATTCATGGTGGTGACCTTGCCGGGCTTATCGGAAAAACTGCCGGTATCGGGCAAGGTGTGCTGGGTGACCCCTGTTGGCGTCCAGAGCCGCCCGGCGGGGGTCGGTGTGCAGTTTGATGACACGCGTGAGAGTGCGATATTGAAAGACAAAATCGAAACAATGATCGCGGGCAAGATGGAAAGCGAAAAGCCTACTTTCACGATGTAAGCGCCTTTGAACAGGCATAAGACGGGCGTACAGCCTACGGGGCTAGGGGGCCATCTCAGCGGCGCTGCCAGCGTACGCCTTGCGGGGTGTCTTCCAGGATGATGCCTTCGGCGGCAAGTTGCTCGCGGATGGCGTCGGCGCGGGCAAAGTCGCGGGCTTTTTTTGCGGCAATGCGCTCATCCACCAGGGCTTGAATGCGGGCATCGTCACTCTGGTCAGCGCCACGGGCAAACCAGGCGGCAGGCGCTTGTTGCAACAGCCCGAGTGCTTGCCCGGCGCCCAGCAGTGCGGCCTTGGCATCGCGCCGGGCAGCGTCGCCTTCGGCCTTGCGGGCAGCGCCCGCCAGGCGGGCGATTTCTGCCAGCGCCGCCGGGGTATTGAGGTCATCATCCAGCGCCGCTTCGACGCTGGCCGGGATGTGCGCATCGGCTTCGATATCGGCCAGGTCGCGCAGCGTGCCGTACAGGCGGTCGAGGGTGCGGATGGATTGCTCAATCAGGCCATCGCTCCATTCCAGCGGTTGGCGGTAATGCGCCGAGAGCAGGGCATAGCGCAGGGCTTCGGGCGGATGGGCGCGCACCAGGTCGTGCACCCGTTCGATATTGCCCAGCGATTTGCTCATCTTGGCGCCGGCAAAGTTCAGCATGCCGTTATGCAGCCAGAAGCGGGCAAAGGTTTGGCCGCCGTGGGCGCATTCGCTTTGCGCGATTTCGTTTTCGTGATGCGGGAACTGCAAGTCCACGCCACCTGCGTGGATGTCGATGGTTGGCCCCAGGTGCGCCGCAGCCATCGCCGAGCATTCGATATGCCAGCCGGGGCGCCCCCGTCCCCAGGGCGAGTCCCAGCCGGGCAGGCCATCGCTGGAGGGCTTCCACAGTACAAAGTCACCGGCATCGCGCTTGTAGGGGGCGACTTCCACCCGTGCCCCGGCCAGCATGTCCTCCGGGTCGCGGCGTGAGAGTTTGCCGTAGCCGGGGAAGCTCGCCACCGAAAACAGCACATGGCCTTCGGCGGCATAGGCGTGCCCTTCGGCAATCAGGCGCTCACACATCTGGATGATGTCGGGGATGTGCTCGGTAGCCGCAGGCTCGATATCCGGGGCGAAGGCGCCATCCACGCCGAGCGCGGCCATATCCTCGCGGTAGGCTGCGGCAAAACGCCCGGTAATGGCGGAGATGGGGGTGCCTGCCTCCTTGGCCGCTGCATTGATTTTGTCATCCACATCGGTGATGTTGCGGGCATAGCGCAATGCGCCAAAACGCCGCCGCAGCAGGGCGGCCAGTACGCCAAACACCACCGGGCCACGGGCATTGCCGATATGCACATAGTTGTAGACGGTGGGGCCGCAGACATACATCGTGACCTCGGCCGGGTTGGCAGGCGTAAACGCTTCAGGCTGGCGGGTCAGGCTGTTGTAAAGATGCAAGGTCATGGCGTGCAGGACAAAAGGTGGGGCAAGGATTCTAGCGGCTTGCATGCAGCCTGAGTGGTTAACATGCCGTTAATGCTGGGGTTCAGTCTGTCGCGCATACACTTGCCCGCAAATTTTCTGCCGTGAACTGCCCGTGTTCTGTCGTCATCCCCTGCTGCAAACCTGGTTATTGCTTGCTGTAATGCTTGTGCCTGCTGCACTTGCAGCACAGGAGCGGCTGGTGCCTGCCGAGCAGGTACGCTATGACTATGCGCAGGTATTGAGCGTGCAGCCGGTCTATCAGGTGCTGAACGCCAGCACCGCAAGAGAGCAGTGCCGTCCACTGCCGGGCAGTGCGGTGCGTGAATGCCGTGAGGTGCGAGTGCCGCTGGAGTACCGCCGCCCGATTGCCTATGACGTGGATTACACCTATCGCGGCGTGAAGTATCGCTCGCGGATTGCGCAAAATCCCGGGCGCAGGCTGCGCATCCGTATCGGTATCACCCCGGTGGTGAGTGCGGAAGTCCGGCCGTAGTGCCCCTTGTCCAATTGCAAAGCGCATGCGAGCATAGCCGCCCATGAATGCATGCTTTTCCACTGCCGCTTATCAGTCCGCTGCCTGGCAGGCTGCGGGCATGACCTCGCGTGCACGCCGCCGCTGCTTTGACAGGCCGGCGTGAGACTGCGTGCATGCAGATTTTCCAGCCCGGCCTTGTGCCGGGTTTTTTGTTTTTTGCCTTCGGAAAAACACCATGAAACATTTTTTGAACACGCAAGACTGGAGCCGCGCCGAACTGGATGCGCTATTGGCCGAGGCTGCGCGCATGAAGCAGCACAAATGGGGCGATGCGCTGAAAGGGCGCTCGATTGCACTCTTGTTTTTCAATCCGTCGATGCGTACCCGCACCAGTTTCGAGCTGGGCGCATTCCAGCTGGGCGGGCATGCCATCGTGCTGCAACCGGGCAAGGATGCCTGGCCGGTGGAGTTTGAGTTTGGCACGGTGATGGCGGGCGAGACTGAGGAGCATATCGCCGAAGTCGCCCGGGTGCTCTCGCGCTATGTGGACCTGATTGCCGTGCGCGCCTTCCCGAAGTTCATCGACTGGCAGGAGGACCGCCAGGACAAGGTGCTGGCGGCGTTTGCCCGCTATTCCACGGTGCCGGTCATCAATATGGAAACCATTACCCATCCCTGTCAGGAGCTGGCGCATGCGCTGGCCTTACAGGAGCACTTCGGTAGCCGCGACCTGCGCGGTAAAAAATACGTGCTGACCTGGACTTATCATCCCAAGGCGCTGAACACTGCGGTGGCGAACTCGGCGCTGACCATCGCCACGCGCTTAGGGATGGAGGTGACCTTGCTGTGCCCGAACGAGGATTACCTGCTGGATGAACGCTATATGCAGTGGGCGGCGCAGAATGTGGCCGAGTCCGGCGGCAGCCTTGTCATCAGCCATGACATTGAAAACGCCTATGCCGGTGCCGATGTGGTGTATGCCAAGAGCTGGGGGGCGCTGCCGTATTTTGGCCAGTGGGAAAGGGAAAAACCCATCCGCGATGCGCACCGGCATTTCATCGTCGATGAGGCCAAGATGGCGCTGACCAATAACGGCGTATTCAGTCATTGCCTGCCACTGCGCCGCAATGTCAAGGCCACCGATGCGGTGATGGACTCACCGCAATGCATCGCCATCAACGAGGCCGAAAACCGCCTGCATGTGCAGAAGGCGGTGATGGCGGCATTGCTGCGGGACTCGGGACTCGGGACTCGGGACTCGTAGCCCGCTTTGGGTACTGTTCTGCGCTTTTCTTTGTTCTGCCATCCATCGTGCCAAGGAGTTTTCATGTCATCGCCCAGTTATTCGCCTGCTACCCAATCCCAAGCCGTACGTGCCGATGGAAAAACCATCGTGCTCGCTTTTTCCGGCGGGCTGGATACCAGTTTCTGCATCCCCTATCTGCGTGAGCAGGGCTGGCAGGTGCATACCGTGTTTGCCGATACCGGCGGGGTGGATGCCGGGGAGCGCGCTTATATCGAGCAGCGTGCGGCGGAGCTAGGCGCGGCCAGCCATCGCACCATTGATGGGGGACCTGCGATTTGGGCGGGCTTTGTCAAACCCTTCGTCTGGGCGGGTGAGGGTTATCAGGGGCAGTATCCGCTGCTGGTGTCCGACCGTTATCTGATTGTCGATGCCGCGCTGGCGCGCGCCCGTGAGCTCGGCACGCGCGCCATTGCCCACGGCTGCACCGGCATGGGCAATGACCAGGTGCGTTTTGATTTGGCGGTGAAGGCCAGCGGCGATTACCACATCGTTGCCCCCATCCGCGAAATCCAGAAAGAGCACACCCAGACCCGCGCCTACGAGCAGAAATATCTGGAGGAGCGCGGCTTTGCCGTGCGCGCCAAGCAGCAGCAATACACCATCAACGAGAACCTGTTGGGAGTGACGCTTTCCGGCGGCGAAATCGACCAATGGCAGGCGCCGGGCGAAGAAGCTCGTGGCTGGTGCAAGCCGCGCGCCGAATGGCCGGAAGCGCCGCTGCGGGTGCGTATCCGTTTTGTCGAAGGCGAGGCGGTGGCGCTGGATGGCGAGGCACTGCCGGGGCCGCAGCTGCTGGCGCGGCTCAATGCCCTGTTTGCCGCCTATGGCGTGGGGCGCGGTCTGTATACCGGCGATACCACCATCGGCCTCAAGGGGCGCATCGTCTATGAAGCGCCGGGGCTGGCGGCCTTGCTCGCCGCGCACCGGGCGCTGGAAGAAGCTGTGCTTTCCAAGCAGCAAAACCGCTTCAAGCCGGAAGTCGCCCGCAAGTGGGTGGAGCTGGTGTACGAGGGCTTCTGGCATGACCCGCTGAAAACCGACCTGGAAGCGTTCTTGCAGTCCAGCCAGCGCAGAGTCAATGGCGAAGTGCTGCTGGAAACCCACGGCGGACGCGTGGATGCGGTGGCCGTTGAGTCGCCGCATGTGTTGAGCGCCAAGGGCGCGACCTATGCGCAGTCAGCCGACTGGGGCGTGGCCGAGGCCGAGGGCTTCATCAAACTGTTTGGCATGAGCAGCACGCTGTGGGCGGAAGTCAACGGAGCAAAATAATGTTGGATGCGGTGCTGAAACATCTGGCCGCGCTGGTGGCCTTTGATAGCCGCAATCCGCCGCGGGCGATGTCGGTCGACAGTCCGATGTTTGCCTATTTGCGCGCGCAGTTGCCGGGGTTTGATATTCAAATCACCGACCACGGTGCCGGGGCAGTGTCGCTGCTGGCGGTGCGCGGCCAGCCATCGCTGCTGTTCAATGTGCATCTGGATACCGTGCCAGCCTCGCCCGCCTGGAGCGCCGACCCGCATATTTTGCGGGTGGAGGGCGGACGCGCGATTGGCCTTGGCGCCTGTGATATCAAGGGGGCGGCTGCCGGGCTGCTGGCCGTGGCGCAGGCGACAAGCGGCGATATGGCGATGCTGTTTTCCAATGACGAGGAAGCCAATGACCCGCGCTGCATCGCGCATTTTCTGGCCAGCAATCATGGCTTCCAGAACGTGATTGTGGCCGAGCCGACCGGCTGCCGTGCAGTGCTGGCGCATCGCGGCATCAGTGCGGTGCGGATGCAGTTTCACGGCAGGGCAGGGCATGCCTCGGGCGCGCAGGCGATGCAGGCCAGCGCCCTGCATCAGGCGATGCGCTGGGGCGCACGCGCGCTTGCGCATGTGGACGCACATGCGGCGCAGGCCTTCGGCGGCTTGCAGGGGCTGCGCTTCAATATTGGCCGGGTGGAGGGCGGCATCAAGGCCAATGTCATCGCGCCCGAGGCCGAAGTGCGTTTTGGCTTCCGGCCATTGCCCTCGCAAGACATGGACGAGTTGCACCAGCAGTTCCTGGCCTTTGCCGAGCCGGGTACGGATTATGAGGAAACCTTCCGTGGCCCGTCGCTGCCCGCAGGTGATGCCGCGCAGGCCGAAAGCCGCCGCCGCGAGGCCGAGCATCTGGCCGCGTCTTTGGGCTTGCCGCCAGGCGATGCGGTGGACTTCTGGACGGAAGCCGCGCTGTTTTCCGCCGCTGGCCTGACCGCCATCGTCTATGGCCCCGGTGACATCGCCCAGGCGCACACGGCTGATGAGTGGGTGGCGCTGGCGCAGCTTGAGCAATACACCCAATCCATCCACCGCCTTGTTTCTGGCAGCTAAACCATGAACCTTGAAGTCCACGACCGGCAAACCCGTCTCACCATCCTGCGGCTGCTCTCCAGCATGGGCAGCAGCAAGGAAATCAACCAATACCTGAAGCGTTATTCCGAACTGGAGGCCGCCCGCTTTGCGGTGGTCAAGGTCGGCGGCGCGGTGCTGCGCGATGACCTGGAGGCGCTGACCTCATCGCTGGCGTTTTTGCAGGATGTCGGGCTGACGCCGATTGTCATCCACGGCGCCGGGCCGCAACTGGACGAAGCCATTGCCGCTGCCGGTATCGAAAAACAAACCATCAATGGCCTGCGCGTGACCGGCGCCGACACCCTTGCCATCGTCCGCCAGGTGATGCAAGCGCAGAACCTGCGGCTGGTGGAAGCCTTGCAGGCGCTGGATACCCGCGCCACCTCGATTGTTTGCGGCGTGTTCGAGGCCACCTTGAAGGATGAAGCCACCTACGGGCTGGTAGGTGATGTGAGCCGGGTGGATTTGACACCGCTGCGGGCAAGCCTGAAGGCTGGCTCGATTCCGGTGATTGCCAGCCTCGGCGAAACCCGCGAGGGGCAGATTGTCAATATCAATGCCGATTTTGCCGCCAATGCGCTGGTGCGCGAAGTGCAGCCGGACAAAATCGTGTTCCTCACCGGCACTGGGGGCCTCTTGGATGCGGCAGGGCAGGTGATTGACTCCATCAACCTCTCCAGCGATTACCAGCAGCTGATGCAGGCCGAGTGGATTAACGGCGGCATGCGGCTCAAGATTGAGCAAATCAGGGCGCTGCTGGACAGCGTGCCGCTGTCCTCCTCGGTGTCGATTACCCGGCCTGCCGAGCTTGCCAAGGAACTGTTTACCCACAAAGGTTCGGGCACCCTGGTGCGGCGTGGCGAGCGCGTGCTGTGCGCGGATAACTGGCAGGCGTTCGACCTTGTGCGCCTGCGCGGGCTGATTGAATCGGCCTTCGGGCGCAAGCTGGCGGCTGATTACTTCGGGCGCAGCGCACTGGCGCGCGCCTGGGTCAGCGAAAACTACCGCGCCGCAGTGATTGTGCTGCGCACCGAGCAGGGCCTGTATCTGGACAAGTTCGCGGTGCTCGACGAAGCCCAGGGCGAGGGGCTGGGGCGGGCGCTATGGGCGCAAATGCGCGCGCAAACCCCGGTGCTGTACTGGCGCTCGCGCAGGCAGAATCCGGTCAACAGTTTCTACTTTGACGAGGCCGATGGCAGCAGCAAGCAGGGCGAGTGGACGGTGTTCTGGTACGGCCTGGATGATTTTGCGCAGATTGAACGCTGCGTGCTGGAATGCCGCAGCCGCCCGGCCACCTTGAGCGACCAGGGAGCCTGACATGAGCAGCAAGGACGGGTTCCGCATCAGCCCGGAAACGCCGCCCGCTGACGTCGCAAGCATCGCGCCGCGCAATGTCAGCCGCATCACTCAAGGCGTGTTGTTGTTGGCCTGCGTGACCTTCATGCTGCTTTGGATATATGTAGCGATGCCCAGGGGCGTTGAATGGGTGAAGGCCGCCACGGACGCCTGCACCGGCATCCTGCGCTTTCGCATCCTGCTCTTGCCGCTGCTTATTTTTCCGCTGGCCATGCTGTTTTTCGCAGCAGTCGATGGCCTGCGCTGCCTGCAATACCGGCAATGGCCGTGGCCGGGCATGTGGCTGTGGAAAGACACGCCGATTCGCAGCAAAACCTATGCGCTATGGCGCGGCCGCCTGCTGCTGATACTGGTGGTGCCGGTGTTGCTGGCGCTCACCGGCTATATGACCTGGGCAGTACTGTTTGGCGAGTTGCTAAGCCCGGAAGTACATGCGCAGTGTTCGTCTTTGCAGCAATGAACGACATGAGGACACCATGAAAAGCAAAACCCTGGGCATCATCGGCGCACGCGGCCATACCGGCGCGGAATTGATTCGTCTGCTCGCAACACACCCGCAATTCGAGTTGGCATTCGTCTCCTCGCGCGAGCTGGCCGGGCAAACGCTGGCCGCACACAATCCAGCCTATCAGGGCGCGCTCTGCTATGAAAATCTGGATGCTGCGGCGCTGGCCAGGCGCCGTGCCGATGCCGTTGTGTTGGCGCTGCCCAACGGCAAGAGCGCCGACTATGTAGCGGCGATTGAGGCGGGCAATCCGGATACGGTGATTGTCGATTTGTCCGCCGATTACCGCTTTGACGATGCCTGGTATTACGGTCTGCCGGAGCTGACCCGCCAGCATTACAGGGGGCAGCGCCGCATCAGCAACCCCGGCTGCTATGCCACGGCGATGCAGCTGGCCATCGCGCCGTTCAAGGCGGAGCTGGCTGCACCCGTGCAGTGCTTTGGCGTTTCCGGCTATTCCGGCGCGGGCACTACGCCCAGTGACAAGAACAACCCGGAGCTTCTGCGCGACAACCTGATGCCCTATGCGCTGACCGGGCATCTGCACGCGCGCGAAGTCACTCGCCATACCGCAGCGGTGGAATTCATGCCGCATGTGGCGCCGCATTTTCGCGGCCTCACCATTACCGCCAACCTGCATCTGAAAGCATCCATCAGCGCAGAAGCGGCCTTGCAGCACACACGCGAGTTCTATGCTGGCGAGCCGCTGCTGGCAGTCAGCGCGGATGCTCCCTGGGTGAGCCGCGTGGCCGGTCGCCATTACGCCATGCTGGGCGGCTTTGCCGTAGATGCCAGCGGCAGGCGGCTGGTCGTGGTCAGCGTGCTGGACAATCTTTTGAAAGGCGCGGCCACCCAGGCGATGCAAAATCTGAACCTGGCCTTCGGCTTTGACGAGCTGGCCGGTATTTTTCCTTCCAGTTCCAGTGAGTTGCGTTCATGAGCAATCTGTTGTGGCAAAAACAGGGCATCGCCGTCGATACCGATATCCAGCGCTTTTTGGCCGGAGAAGATGTCATCCTCGACCGCGAATTCATGCTGTTTGACATTGAAGCCAGCCGCATTCATGCCGAAGGCTTGCAGCGCATCGGCATCCTGAGTGCAGAAGAACTCGCCGCCCTGCAACGCGAGCTGGCCGCGCTGGCCGAAGACTTCAAACGCGGCGACTTTGTGCTGGATGCGCGCTTTGAGGACATGCACTCGGCCATCGAGGCGCGCCTGACCGAGCGCCTTGGCGATACCGGCAAGAAAATCCATACCGGGCGTAGCCGCAATGACCAGGTGCTGGTCGCCACCCGCTTATGGCTGAAGGCGCAACTGGATGCGCTTGCCAGGCGCTGTCACGAGATTGCCGGGATTGCGCTGGCGCGCGCCGAGGCCGAAGCCCGGCAGCCGATGCCGGGCTATACCCATTTGCAGCGCGCGGTGGTGTCCTCCACTGGCATGTGGTGGGCCGGCTGGGCGGAAGCCTTTATCGACAACCGCGAGCGCGCCCGCGCCACACGGGCGCTCATCGACAGCAATCCGCTGGGTACGGCGGCGGGTTACGGCGTGAATCTGGCGCTTGACCGTGCTCATACCACTGAGGCACTCGGTTTTGCCAGGATGCAGGTCTCGCCCCTGTACGCCCAGCTTTCGCGCGGCAAATACGAGCTGGCCGCGCTGGAGGCGCTCGGCAGCGCCATGCTTGACCTGCGCCGCATCGCCTGGGATTTGAGCCTGTTTACCAGCAGCGAATTTGGCTTTGTGCGCCTGCCTTCCGAATACACCACCGGCAGCTCCATCATGCCCAACAAGCGCAACCCGGACGTGATTGAACTCATGCGCGCCAGCTATGCCAGCGTGGCCGCAGCCAAGACCGAAATCGAGCAATTGCTGTCGCTGCCCTCGGGCTATCACCGCGATTTGCAGCCGGGCAAGGGCGCACTGCTGCACGGCTTTGCCCGCGGCATGGCGGCGCTTGATTTGCTGCCCGCGCTGATGCGGGCGCTGCAATGGCGGCAGGACAACCTCACCGCTGCACTGGAGCCTTCAATGTACGCCACCGACCTTGCCGTGACGCTCGCCTGCCAGGGCATGCCGTTCCGCGACGCCTACCGCGAAGCGGCCAAACCCGAACGCTGGGCAGCGGGCGACCCGCAGCAAAGCCTGGCCGCACGGGTTTCGCCAGGGGGCGCTGCCGACATGCAGCTTGGGCTTTTGCGACAGCGTTGGCAGGGGGAATAAAAATTGGGCGGTGCAATACCGCCCAATTTTTGATTAACGACGAGAGCCGGGTTTTTTTCCGGATGTTTCAGCCTTGGAGGCTGGGCTGGCCTGACCGGCCATGAACTTCTGGAATTGTGTCCAAATTTCCATATTGTGTTCGGTCATCTGGTTCAGCATGGACCAGGGGGTTTGTCCCATCATGCCGCCTAATTGCTGGCGAAACTGGTTTTGCTGCTCCAGAAACAGCTGCATTGAACGCTCCAGATAATTGCCCATGAAGCCTTGCAAAGAGTCGCCATAGAAACGGATCAATTGACTTAGCAACTGGTTGGATAACAGGGGTTGGCCACCTTGTTCCTGCTCACTGATGATTTGCAGTAAGACCTGGCGGGTCAGGTCTTCACCGCTTTTGGCATCACGCACTTCAAATTCTTCGCCATCCATGATGAGTTGGCGCACATCTTCCACGGTGATATAGCTGGAAATATCGGTGTCGTACAGGCGGCGGTTGGGATATTTCTTGATGATGCGCATGGTGGGCTGCATGAACAATGCTGAAGATGGCTGCCAGCATGACGCAGTGCAATAGTCAGTGCAACTGTTGCTCAAAAAAGTCCGAGCTGTCGCAGCTTGTCGTCTTTTTCCACAAAGCCTGCCAAGCCCACGCCGGCCAGGCGATAGCGGGTATCGGCAGGCAAGTCCACGCGCTGGCGCAAGGCTTTGGCGATTTCGGCAAGTTCGGCAGCATCGTGCGGCATGGCGCTGCGGCTGATGGAGCGGGTCAGGATGCGGAAGTCGGCGGTTTTCAGTTTCAGCACCACGGTACGCGCCATGCGGCCGGGATGTTTTTGCGCCTCGCGTAGCCAGGCATCCCAGGTTTTCTCCGCAAGCCGCCGGATTTCATCATCCAGCGCCATCAGCGGCAGGTCCTGGGCAAAGGTGTCTTCGCTGCTGATTTGGCTTGCGATGCGGCAGGGCTTTACCGGGCTTTCATCAATGCCATGCGCCAGCTCGTGCAAGCGCCGTCCCCAGCGCCCCAGGGCGTGCTCCATGGCTTCGACCGGCAACATGCGCACATCGGCACAGGTGACAAGACCGAGTGATTCCAGCTTTGCGGCGGTAACGCGGCCTACACCGGGCAGGCGGGTGAGTGGCAGGCTGGCGAGAAAGGCTTCGACCTGATGCGGTTTCAATACGAGCTGACCGTCCGGCTTGTTCCAGTCGCTGGCGATTTTGGCGAGAAATTTGTTCGGTGCGATACCCGCTGAGGCAGTCAATCCGGTTTCATCGCGGATGGCGGCACGAATCTGTGCAGCAATGGCAGTGGCGCTGCCGAGATTCTGCTTGGGCTGGGTGACATCCAGATAGGCTTCATCCAGCGATAGCGGCTCAATCAAATCGGTATGACGGGCGAAGATTTCGCGGATTTGCCGCGATACGGCTTTGTAGCGCGGGAAATCCGGCGGCACGAACACCGCATCCGGGCATAGCCGTTCCGCGCGCAATGCTGGCATGGCCGAGCGCACGCCAAAGCGCCTGGCCTCGTAACTGGCCGCGCACACCACCGAGCGCGCGCCGCGTCGCGCCACCACCACCGGCAGCCCGGCAAGCGCGGGGTTATCGCGCTGCTCCACCGAGGCATAGAACGCATCCATGTCAACGTGAATGATTTTGCGGGGCGTGGGCATGCGGTTATTTTCACTTACGCGCTGTTTACATGGCAGGGGTATGCTGGGCGCAGCCCATCAGGAGCCGAGCGATGAAGCAACGTCATTTCTCCATGCTGCGTGATTTCCATCTGGCTGACTGGTTCACGCTGGCCAATGCGTTTTGCGGCACCGGTGCGATATTCGCCGCGATGCGCTTTTTGCAAGATGGCAATGTACGCGACCTGCTCTGCGGCATGGCGCTGGTGCCCTTGGCGTTTTTGTTTGATGCCCTCGATGGCCGCATTGCGCGCTGGCGCAAGGTCGCCTCAACGCTGGGGCGCGAGCTGGACTCACTGGCGGATGTGATTTCCTTTGGCGTTGCCCCGGCAGCACTGGCCTATGCCTGTGGCATGCAGGGCGGCTGGGACTGGCTCATCCTGAGCTGCTTTGTTGGTTGCGGAGTCAGTCGCCTGGCACGCTACAACGTCACTGCCGAGCAACTGGTCGGTGACCAGGGCAAGGTGCGTTACTTCGAGGGCACGCCCATTCCCAGCAGCGCGCTGCTGGTTGTGGTGCTGGCGATTGCAGCCTGGCAGGGCGCGATTGGCAGTGATTTGTGGTTTGGGGTGGTGCAAATCGGCCCCTGGCAATTGCATCCGCTGGTATTGATGTTTGCATGTTCCGGCGCATTGATGATTAGCAAGACCCTGCGTATCCCCAAGCCATGAAGGCGCTATCAGGCGGGTTATGAGGGCGTGTTAGCATCAGTGCAAAACGGGAGATGACTATGGCAAATCAAAGCAACTGGCCGGGCGATTTTGAATCACTGGCGCGTCAATACTGGGCAGGCTGGAATGAAATGATGCGGCAGGCGGCAGGCAGTCAGGCTGGCTTTACCGCGCCGCAAGGGTTTTCCATGCCGGGGTTTTCCGCACCCGCATTCGGCGCGATGCCGCAGCTGGGCGGCTGGCAAGACATATTGGCGCAGTGGAGCCGGATGGCGATGTCGATGACGCAACCCCAGCCGCAAATGGCAGGCTTCGACAACACCTTGGGCGAGACCCTGGGACGCTTCCAGGCACAGGCGGGCGACTGGTATGGCCGCATGCAGCAACTGGCAGCGCAAATGGCCGGGCAAAGCATCAGTGCGGCAGAAATCGCCTCGAAGTGGAAAGCCATGCTGGAAGACAGCAGTGAAAACGCCTGGCTGGAAATGTTTCGCGCCATGCAATCGCCCAGGGCGCATGGTTTTGAGCAGTGGTACAGCGCGGTGCAGCCAATGCTGGCAAGCCTCAATCAAGAGGCCAAGAGCTGGCTGGGGCTGCCGACCATGGGACTGGCGCGCGAGCATCAGGAGCGCCTGCAAAAACTGGCCAGTGCGCATCTGGACTATCAGGACAAGGTCGCTGCCTATAACGCGGCCATGATGCAGACGGCACAAAAGGCGTACGAAAACTTCGAGAAAAAACTCGCCGAGCATGAGGCGCCGGGGCTTGAAATCACCAGCGCCCGGGCGCTGTTTGATGTGTGGATTGATGCGGCCGAGGATGCTTTTGCGCAGATGGCGCTCTCCAGTGACTATCGCGAGGTCTATGGGCAGATGGTGAATGCGCAGATGCGTCTGCGTCAGGATGTGCAAAAAGAAGTGGAAAATGCCACCGCCGTGCTCGGCATGCCCACCCGCACCGAAATCGAGGCCGCACACCGCAAGATTGCCGAGCTTGAGCGCGCGGTGCGCCGCCTGATGCGTGGCGGCGAAGCGACGGATGCTGGGCAGGCCACGCCGCCAAGCATTGTGCGCAAGCGCACGGTGGCGAAAAAAGCCCCGCCACGTGCGCCGAAAGCGGCGGCCAAGACAGCTGCCCGCAAGCCGGTCAGCAAGTCGGCATCAAGGCGTGGGCTTCCTGCTATCGCGCCGCCCAAGACCGCCGCTGCGGCTTCAAAAGCAGCCCGGAAAACCACGAAAAAAACCGTGAAGCGGAGCCGTTGACATGACAAGCCCCCTGAAATTCTCAGCCGAAGACCTTGCCAACGAAGCCATCAAAATGCAGTCCAAGCTGGTCAGCGGCCTGGAAACCCTGCGTGAAGTCGGCAACTTCGATTACGGCGTCACCGAAAAACAGGAAGTCTGGCGCGATGGCAAAACCGTGCTGTACCGCTTTGTCGGCAAGAAAAAACCCACCGCCAAGGTACCGCTGCTCATCAGCTATGCGCTGGTCAACCGCCCCTACATGATTGACCTGCAAGACAACCGCTCGCTGGTAAAAGGATTGCTTGAGCGCGGCGAAGACATCTATGTGCTGGACTGGGGCTATCCCGACCGTTCCGACCGCTATCTGGACCTGGAAGACTATGTGCAGCGTTTCATCGGCGGCGCGGTGGACTATCTGCGCAAGGCGCACCGGCAAAAGTCCGTGAACCTGCTCGGCATCTGCCAGGGCGGCGTACTGGCACTGTGTTATGCCGCGCTCAACCCGGAAAAAGTCCGCAATCTCATCACCATGGTGACGCCGGTGGACTTCCAGACCCCGGACAATATGCTTTCCAACTGGACACGCGGGCTGGATGTGGACCTGTTTGTCGATACGCTGGGCAATATCCCGGCAGACCTGATGAATTTTTCCTACCTGATGCTCAAGCCGTTCCGCCTCAACCTGCAAAAGTATGTGGGCATGGTGGATATCCTTGACGATGCCAGGGCGATGGAAGATTTCCTGCGGATGGAAAAATGGATTTTCGACTCGCCCGACCAGGCCGGTGAAGCCTTCCGCCAGTTCATCAAGCAGTTCTACCAGCAAAACGGCTTCATCAATGGTGGCGTACGGATTGGCGATGAAGAAGTCGACCTTGGCTTTGTCGATATGCCGGTGCTGAACATCTACGCCGAGCAAGACCATCTGGTGCCGCCGGATGCCTCGCGCGCGCTGAAAAAACTGGTCGGCAGCGAGGACTATACCGAGCTCAGCTTCCGTGGCGGGCATATCGGCATCTATGTCTCCAGCCGCGCACAGAAGGAAGTGCCGGACACCATACACAACTGGCTGCGCAAACGCTGATTGCAGCATGTGTCCGGAAGCCGCCCCTGACCCGGTGCCGATACGCATGGCGCCACTTTTCAAGGCGATTGATGAGACCTTGTTTTACCTGTGGGATCCGATAGGCGTGGCGGACATGGCCGCTGTCCACGCAGTACGGGATGAGTACTGCGGCTATGTCACTGCTGTTGCCGCGGCCTTGCAGCAAGGCATGGATGCGCAGGCGCTGACGGCATACCTGGACACACTCGCGCGTGAGCAGATGGGCATGGAGGGGCAGGCTATCAGCAAGAAAAGCCAGGTCGCAGCCAAAACATTGCTCGGCTGGTATCGGCACTGGCAAGGATGAAAACGCATTGCCTGCACCCGGTCTTGCAGCGCACCCTGCTGCTACTGGGGGTGATTTGGACTTTGCCCAACAGCCTGTTGGGTTTGCTGCTGGGGATTGCGGCAATCCCCTGGGGGGCCAGGCCGCGCCTGAGCCGCAGGGACTTTGCCCTGGTATTCGACCACTGGCCCTGGGGGCCAGGCGGGGCGATGACGCTGGGCAATGTCATCATCAATACCGCAGCCGACCTTGAAACCCTTTGCAGCACTTATGCACATCGCGCCGGGGTGTGCCAGGAGCCACGCATCAGAATCGGCACCCATGAGCGCGCCCATGTCTGGCAATACATGCTGCTGGGGCCGTTTTTCTTGCCACTGTATTTCGCCCTTGGCGGCGTCAGTGCGCGCAACCGGCTGGAGCGCGCCGCCGACCGCTACGCCCTGGGACAAGGGAGCTGGTGGCCTAATCATGAATGATGGCGGATGTTTCCATCAAAAAACCCCGCATTGAAGTGCGGGGTTTCGATTGTTCAATGCATTCTGACGAATGCTTGAGCAGACAGAATCAGGCTGCCTTCAGTGCCTTGATGCGGGCGTTCAGGCGGCTCTTGTGACGGGCAGCCTTGTTCTTGTGGATAAGGCCACGCGAGGCAAAGCGGTCGAGCAGCGGTTGCGCCACAGCGAAGGCTGCGGTTGCAGCTTCAGCATCACCGGCGTGCAGTGCCTTCAGCACTTTCTTGACCGAGGTGCGGAGCATGGAACGCTGGCTGTTGTTACGCGCATTGCGAACGATGGTTTGCTTGGCGCGCTTTTGGGCGGACTTGATATTGGCCACAGGAAAACCTTTGGAAATCGTGAAGGGGTCAATGTGTCGCAGAATGCGATAGCAGGTTAGTATGCAGGCTTTTAGCGCAAGCGTCAACAAAGCTTAAGGAGTCGGGCGATGAGCCGGAATGATGCGACAGTTTCCGCGGAGGCGGATACAGCCTCGAAATCGCCGGGAAAAGCGGCGCGTGGCGGCGGCATGCTGCGCTCAACTGCGGTGTTTACCGCGATGACTTTCCTCTCGCGCATCGCTGGCTATCTGCGCGACTGGCTGCAGGCCAGCCTGTTTGGCGCAGGACCTGCGGTCAGCGCCTTCGTGGTGGCTTACCGCATCCCCAATTATCTGCGGCGGATTTTTGCCGAAGGCTCGTTTTCTTCGGCGTTTGTGCCGGTGCTGACCGAGCTGCGCGAAAAAGGCGATGAAAAAGCCGTGCAGGATTTCATGAACCATATCGCTGGCGCTTTGCTGGCGGCGGTGGTCATGGTCAGTGGCCTTGGCATGCTGGCGGCGCCGTGGATAGCCAAAGGCTTTTTGCTGTTTGCCCCGGCAGGCACCGAAACCGTGCCGCTGGCGGCAGAAATGCTGCGGATTACTTTCCCGTACCTGACCTTTATTTCGATGACCGCGCTGGCAGGTGCGGCGCTCAACAGCTTCCGCCAGTTCGGCCTGTCGGCATTTGCGCCCATCCTGCACAATCTGGCCTTGATTGCAGCGATGCTGTTGCTGGCAAAACACCTGGAGGTGCCGGAAAAGGCGCTGGCCTGGGGGGTGCTGGCCGCAGGCATTTTGCAAATGCTGCTGCTTTGGCCGGCATTGGGCCGGCTGGGCATCCGCCCACGCTTTGCCTTCAATTTCAGGCACGAAGGCGTGCGCCGGGTGTTCAGGCTGATGTTGCCAACGATTTTTTCCTCGTCTGTGGCGCAGGTGAATGTGCTGGTCGGCACCCTGTTTGCTTCGCTCTTGGTGCCCGCTGCGCAATCCTGGCTGTATTACTCCGACCGCCTGACCGAATTGCCGTTGGGGCTGTTTGGGGTCGCCATTGGCACGGTGATTTTGCCTGCGCTCTCGCGCCACCATGCGCGTGCCGATGAGGCCGGTTATTCGCAGGCGCTGGACTGGGGCTTGCGTATCGTGCTGCTGCTTGGCATTCCGGCGGCGGTGGGATTGATTCTGCTGGCCTCGCCGCTGACCATTTCGCTGTTCCGCTATGGCGCGTTCACCAGCGAGGACAGCCGCATGGTCGGCCATGCGCTGTCGGCGATGTGCCTGGGCATTCCGGCCTTCATGCTGAGCAAGGTGCTGCTCTCGGCGTTCTATTCGCGCAAGGACACCAAAACCCCGATGCGTGCGGCCATCTGGACGGTAGCCTGCAATGTGCTGCTGATTGCCGGGCTGGTAACGCCGCTATGGAAAACCGGCTCGCCCATCGCCCATGTGGGCATTGCCGCCGCCACTGCTGTGGCGGGGATATTCAATGCGGCACTGCTGCTGCGCTGGCTGCGCCGCGACGGCATTTACCAGCCGCAGCCGGGCTGGGTGCGCTGGCTGGGCAACCTTGTGCTCGCGGCGCTGGCCATGGCGGCAGTGGTCTGGGGCTTGCGCGAATGGGTGGGCGATTTCGCCCCGCTGCCTGCCATGAAACGCTGGGGCTGGCTGCTGCTGATGGTGGCCAGTGGCGCGCTGAGCTATGCAGCGGTACTGCTTGCGCTTGGCGTGCGTCCCGCTGATTTACGGCGATAAATGGCGAGTGCCTTTATACTGCGCGGCTGATGAATTTCCTGTTCCGTGACGCTGAAGGCGAGGCGCTATGCCCGCAAGGCAGCGTGGTCTGCATCGGTGCATTCGATGGCCTGCATCTGGGCCATCAGGCACTGCTGCGCCACGCCAGGGGGCGTGCGCAGGCATTGGGCTTGCCGGTGGTGGCGCTGTCTTTCGAGCCGTTGCCGCGCGAGTTCTTCGCCAAGGGCAGGCTACCGGGCAGGTTGATGCTGCCGCGCGACAAGCTGCAAGGCTTTGCCCGGACGGGCATGGATGGCGTGGGGTTGCTGCGTTTTGATGCGCGCATGGCTGCCATGTCGGCTGAAGATTTTGTGGCGCAGGTGCTGCACGGACGGCTCAACGCACGCGAAGTCTGGGTGGGGCCGGAATTTCACTTCGGTCACCAGCGCCGTGGCGATTTGGCATTACTGCAAGCCGAAGGCGCAAAGCTCGGCTTTAGCGCCCATGCCATCGCCCCGCTGATGTATCAAGCTGAGCGTGTCTCCAGCTCGCGTATCCGCGCTGCATTGGCCGCAGGTGATTTTGCGCTGGCGCAGCATTGCCTTGGACGCAGTTACCGCATCAGCGGGCGCGTGCTGCATGGCCGCAAGCTGGGACGCAAGCTCGGTTTTCCCACTGCCAACCTGCGCTTTGGCCGCCAGCCGCCGATGCAGGGGATTTATGCCGTCTGGGTACGGGGTGTGGCGGCAGCGCCACTGCCTGCCGTAGCCAGCCTGGGAACGCGTCCGACAGTGGCCGGAGAAGCGCCCTTGCTGGAAGTGCACCTGTTTGATTTTTCGGGCGACTTGTACGGCCAGTTGCTTGAAGTGGAATTCGTTGCCAAGCTGCGCGATGAAGAAAAATTTGCAAGTCTGGATGCCCTGAGCGCGCAAATGCGCAAGGATGCAGCCCTTGCCCGTTCGTTACTGGCTGCCCGGGGCAGCCCCGATGTTGTCGAGAACCCTCATGAGTGAAACCGAAGGCCACCGCTACAAAAACACCATCCTGCTGCCTGCCACGGATTTCCCGATGCGCGGCGACCTGCCCAAACGCGAGCCGGCCACGCTGGAGGCTTGGCAAAGCGGCGACCTTTACGGCCAGATTCGCGCCGCCAGCCAGGGGCGGCCGCTGTTCATGCTGCATGATGGCCCGCCGTATGCCAATGGCCGGATTCACCTGGGGCATGCAGTCAACAAGGTGCTGAAAGACATCATCGTGCGCAGCAAGACCCTGGCGGGCTTTGATGCGCCGTATATCCCCGGCTGGGACTGCCACGGCCTGCCGATTGAAATTGCCGTGGAAAAGAAGTTCGGCAAGGTCGGCGACAAGCTTGATGCCGCGACTTTCCGCCAGCATTGCCGCGATTACGCCGCGAGCCAAATCGAGCTGCAAAAAGCCGATTTCAAGCGCCTGGGCGTGCTGGGTGACTGGGATAACCCTTACCGTACCCTGGATTTCAAATACGAAGCCGACGAAGTACGCGCCCTGGCGCGCATCGTCGAAAACGGCCATCTGGCGCGCGGGGTCAAGCCGGTGCATTGGTGTTTCGACTGCGGCTCGGCGCTGGCCGAGGCCGAGATTGAATACGCCGACAAAACCTCGCCTGCGGTGGACGTGGCCTATCCGGCGCGCGATGCGGCCGATATCGCCACGCGTTTTGGCGTGGCACTGCCCGAAGGCGTGGAAATCGCCATCCCCATCTGGACCACCACGCCGTGGACGCTGCCGGCCTCGCTGGCGGTATCGCTGGGGCCGCAAATCGAATATCAGCTGCTGGAAGGCCCCGCCCGCGCAGACAAGCGGCGCTGGCTGGTACTGGCCGCGCGTTTGGCCGACAAGGCGCTGGCACGCTATGGCGTCGAACAAGTACAGGTGCACGGCAAGACGCTCAGCGGCGAGGCGCTGAAGGGCGCGCTGTTTGCCCACCCGTTCTATGCCGAGCGCGATATCCCCGCCCTGACCGGCGAGCATGTCAGCGATGAAGACGGCACCGGCGCGGTGCATACCGCCCCCGGCCACGGCCAGGAGGACTTTGTCGCCGTGCAGGGCAGCGGCATTCTCGACAAATACAGCCTGGGGCAATTGAACCCGGTGGACGGTCGCGGCGTGTATCTGCCTTCCACCCCGGCGCTCGGCGAAACCGCGCTTGCCGGCATGCATATCTGGAAGGCCAATGCCGCGATTGTCGATGGCCTGAAACAAAGCGGCGCACTGCTGGCGCATCACGACATCCAGCACAGCTATCCGCATTGCTGGCGGCACAAAACGCCGATTGCCTTCCGTGCCACGCCGCAGTGGTTCATTTCCATGGAGCAGGCCGGGCTGCGCCGCGATGCACTGGCGGCCATCCCCGGCGTGAAGTGGTATCCCGGCTGGGGGCAGGCACGCATCCACGGCATGGTGGAAGGCCGCCCGGACTGGACCATCTCCCGGCAGCGCACCTGGGGCGTGCCGATTGCGCTGTTTGTGCACAAGGAAAGCGGCGAGCCGCACCCGGACAGCGTGGCGCTGATGGAAACGGTTGCCCAGCGCATCGAACAGGGCGGCATTGACGCCTGGTATGCGCTGGATGCGGCCGAACTCCTGGGCGATGACGCGGCGCAATACGACAAGGTGCAGGACATCCTCGATGTCTGGTTCGACTCGGGCGTCACCCATCAGGCCGTGCTGAAGGCGCGCGGCTATGCGCTGCCTGCCGACCTGTATCTGGAAGGCTCCGACCAGCACCGCGGCTGGTTCCAGTCCTCGCTGCTCTCGTCCATCGCCATCGACAAGGCCGCGCCCTACCGCGAATGCCTGACCCACGGCTTTGTGGTCGATGCCCAGGGACGCAAATTCTCCAAATCGCTGGGCAATGGCATCGAGCCGCAGGAAATCATCAAGCAATACGGCGCCGACATCCTGCGCCTGTGGGTGGCTTCGGCCGACTATTCGCAGGAAATGTCGCTATCGCAGGAAATCTTGAAGCGCAATGCCGATGCCTATCGCCGTATCCGCAATACCGCCCGCTTCCTGCTGGGCAATCTGCACGGCTTTGACCCGGCGCGCGACTTGCAGCCAGCAGAAAGCATGCTGGCGCTGGACCGCTGGATTGTGCATCGCGCCGCCTTGCTGCAAACGCAAATCACCGCCGCCTATGCCCGCTATGACTTTGCCGAAGTGATGCAGCTGCTCGCCAATTTCAGCAGCGTGGAGCTCGGCGCGCTGTATCTGGATGTCACCAAGGACCGCCTCTACACCCTGCAAGAAAACGCCCCTGCCAGGCGCAGCGCGCAAACTGCGATGTATCACATCGCCGAAAGCTATGCCCGCTGGATTGCGCCGGTGCTGGCCTTCACCGCCGATGAAATCTGGCGGCACCTGCCGGGTGAGCGCGTCTCCAACGTGATGCTCGCCACCTGGTATGACGGCCTGCATACCTTGCCCGAAGATGCGGCACTGTCTGCCGAGCAGTTCGACACCCTGCTTGCGCTGCGCAACGAGGTAGCTAGGGTATTGGAGCCGATGCGTGCCGCAGGCGAAATCGGCGCCGCGCTGGATGCGGAAATCACCCTGAAAGTGGATGCCGCCACCCATGCCTGGCTGGCGCCTTTGGCCGATGAACTGCGCTTCTTGTTTATCAGCGGCGATGTCCGTGTTGAAAGCGGCGAAGGCGTTGAGGCCATTGTCAGCAGCAAGGACAAATGCGTGCGCTGCTGGCATCACCGCGCCGATGTCGGCCAGCATGCCGAACACCCGCAGTTGTGCGGGCGCTGCATCGACAATATCGAGGGCGCGGGCGAAACCCGCCGCTGGTTCTGATGAGCAGGCTGCAAAAAAACGCCTTGCCCTGGCTTGCGGTTTCCGTCCTGGTGATTGCGCTGGACCAATGGAGCAAGGCCTGGGTGCTGCGCGCCCTGCCCGAATACACCGACATCGTGGTGATTGACGGCTTCTGGAACTGGTTCCGCACCTATAACACCGGCGCGGCATTCAGCTTCCTTGCCAATGCCGGTGGCTGGCAGCAATGGTTCTTCAGCATGCTGGCCTTTGCCATCAGCGCACTCCTGGGCTACTGGCTGTACCGCACGCCGCGCGGCGACTGGAAAACCGCCTTGCCCTATGCGCTCATCATCGGCGGCGCTATCGGCAATGTTATCGACCGCCTGCAACATGGGCATGTCATCGACTTCATCAAATGGTATGTGGGCGATTATGTCTGGCCGGCCTTCAACCTCGCCGATGCGGCGATTGTCGGCGGTGCCATTGGCCTGTTGCTGCTGGGCATGATTGGCGGAGGCAAGAAAACCGATGGGCAATGAAATCCTGCTGGCCAACCCGCGCGGCTTCTGCGCCGGGGTGGACCGCGCCATCGAAATCGTCAAGCGCGCCATCGAAACCCTGGGGGCGCCGATTTACGTCCGCCATGAAGTGGTGCACAACAAGTTCGTGGTCAATGACCTGCGCCAGCGCGGCGCGGTATTTGTCGAAGAACTCGACGAAGTGCCGGACGGCGCCACGGTGATTTTCTCCGCCCACGGCGTTTCCAAAGCCGTCTGGCAGGAGGCCGAACGGCGCGGCCTGAAGATTTTTGACGCTACCTGCCCGCTGGTGACCAAGGTGCACCTGGAAGTCGCCCGCCACTGCCGCAATGGCCGCGACATGATTCTCATCGGCCACGGCGGCCACCCGGAAGTGGAAGGCACCATGGGGCAGTGGCAGCGCGAAGGTGCCACCGGGCGCATGTATCTGGTCGAAGACCTTGAAGATGCGCAAACCCTGCAAGTGGGACAGCCGCAGAACCTTGCCTACACCACCCAGACCACGCTGTCGGTGGACGATACCCGCGACATCATCGCCACCCTGCGCACACGCTTCCCGGCCATCCAGGGCCCCAAGAACGATGACATCTGCTACGCCACCCAGAACCGCCAGGACGCGGTGCGCGAGCTCGCCCGCCGCTGCGACCTGATTCTGGTGGTCGGCTCGCCCAACAGCTCCAACTCCAACCGCCTGCGCGAGCTGGCCGAGCGTGAAGGCGTCAGCGCCCATCTCATCGACGGCGCCCACGAAATCAACCCTGACTGGCTGCAGGGCAAAACGCAAATCGGCGTCACTGCCGGCGCCTCCGCCCCGGACATCCTGGTGCAAGGCGTGCTACAGAAGCTGGAAGAAATGGGCGCAGGCAACCGCGTACGCGAGCTGGATGGCGAACCGGAAAACATGGTATTTGCCCTGCCCAAGGAACTGCGCTTAAAGCTAGTGGACTGAAAACCCGCAGTGATTGATTGCCATATCAATGCGCAAACTCCTATAATGCCGCCCCACGCCGAAGTAGCTCAGTCGGTAGAGCAACTGATTCGTAATCAGTAGGTCGGAGGTTCGATTCCTCTCTTCGGCACCACATAGACGTTTCACGGCATTTTCAAAGATGCCAGAAAGGCCCGGTAAATGAACTGGCTGCCAAAATTTGGACAGTTACGGGTTACGGGTTACTGGTTAAGGGTTTGAGGTCTGAGTCCGGTATTGCACCAGGCTCAGGCCTTTGCGTTTTGTCCTGATGCGCTCGAAGCGTCTCAAGTAAAAGAGCTCCGACTCCAAGGTGGCAAAGAAGCTCCCCATGGCGGCCTCTTTCTTGACAGATAGCACGGTAGAGCGCGGCTACTTGGGGTTGGTAGGCCGAAGTGTGTTTTTCCACTTGGCCATTGTCTTGGGGGGATGCCATAACGCTTGGCAAGCGTTCTCAGGCTCTTGTATTGCTTGAAGGGTTGCTGCTGTCGTCGTGACGCATGCATGAAGAATTTGTCCCATAGGGCTGCCTTCCATTCGGGGGAGAAAATTGAACCTTCAAAGCGTGGGACTATACATCTAAAGCCTGATTCTCCTGATGCATAGCTTTGTACTACGCGTAGCTTGGAATGTCTCACTGTATTTAGCCATGAAAAGCACCCCAAAGTTTGGAGGAATGTCCGACTTTGGGGGCAGTTCAAAGCCAGGGGTTGTCAGCAGTCTGAGACTTGGAAAAGGCTCTGAGGCTGCTTTTTATTCAGAGCTTGGTTATCAGTCCCGGCCACGCGGCGGGCGGTTTTGCCGGCCTGCGGGTTTTGCGCCGCGTGGCGGGCGATTGCCGCCGGGTTTGCGTCCACGCGGGGCTTCGCCATAGGGGTTGAATCCGGGGGTGGCGTGGTCGGACGGAAAGCTCGGTGCATTGCCGGGGTGGCCGTAGGGGTGGCGCGGTTTGGCTGCGGTCTGGCTGCCGCGACCGGCATGGCCTGCGGCTGAGCCTGGATTGCGGCTGCCGCTGCGCCCCTTGCTGCCGTAGGGGGATTTGCCGCCTGCCGGACGCGGTTTGCGGCCATCGGCATTGCGGTGCCCAGCAGGGCCGGTAGCCACGCCATCAGGCACAAACCAGGTGCGCAGCGCGGCGGGGTTGTCGCCGCCACGGGTTTCGCCCGGGCGCATGCGCTGCCCCTTGGGGCGCTGCTGGCCTTTGATTTTCAGCCCCTTGTTGGCCTGTTTGGCGGCATTTTCGCCACTCACAGTCAGGCCGCCGCCCTTGCGTGCGCCAGCGCGCCCACGGCGGTCTTCGCGTACATGGTCGAAACGGCGCAGTTCACGGCCTTCGTCAGCGGTATTGTGGCCGCCGATATAGCCACCCTGGCTGCGCCGTTCACTGGCCACATGCACGGTGGACTTTTGCGCGCGGCGCTGGCCGATAACCGGCAGCAGGGTGAGGGCGGCGGGGATGTTGTCCTCAAGGCCGACCGATTTTTGCAGGGCAGCGACCTGGGCGTCGGACAGCTCCTGCGACTGGCCGCGCAACAGCGGCTGCGGCAGGCTGATTTTGCCGTAGCGGATGCGCTTGAGGCGCGCGACCTGGCAGCCCTGCGATTCCCACAGGCGGCGGACTTCACGGTTGCGGCCTTCGGTCAGCGTGACCCGGAACCAGTCATGCGAATCGGTGCCACTCATGCGCTCGATGGCATCGAACTTGGCCGGGCCGTCTTCCAGCGCCACGCCACGGGCGAGGCGGTCAACAATCTTGTCGCTGACTTCATCCTCGCCTTCCGGTGGGCGCACGCGGCAGACGTATTCGCGCTCGACCTCGTGACTCGGGTGCATCATCGCGTTGGCCAGTTCGCCATCGGTGGTCAGCAGCAAGAGGCCGCTGGTATTGATGTCGAGGCGGCCGATGGAAATCCAGCGCGAGCCTTTGAGTACCGGCAGGCCATCAAAGATGGTCGGGCGGCCTTCGGGGTCTTCGCGGGTGGTGACTTCGCCCTCGGGCTTGTTGTAAATCAAAACGCGCGGCGCTTCGGTCAGCGCGCTGGCGACAAAGGCGCGGCCATCGAGTTCCACCTTGTCACCGGCCCTGACCGACATGCCGACCTGCGCCGCTTCGCCATTGACCATCACCTTGCCATCGGCAATGCGTTGCTCCAGCGCGCGGCGCGAGCCAAGCCCGGCCTGCGCCAGTACCTTGTGCAGGCGCTCTTCCAGTTTGTCGTTTTGGTTTTCGCTGCCGCGTTTCAGTGAAAGGGTGCGGCGTTCGTTATTGCTCATTTTCTGCTCCTGACCTCGCCTCGTCGGCGATGTCCTGTGGTTCGGTGGGTTCAGGGGATTGGGGTTGCGGGGAAATCTCAGCACCCGCAGATTCGGGCGGGCTGGCGTTGTTGGCACTGGCCGGAATCGGCGCCTCATCCAGCGGTAGCTGCGGCTCCAGTTCGGCAAAGTCTTTCAGCTCGGAAAGCGGTGGCAGCTCGTCGAGTTTTTTCAGGCCGAAATAGTCCAGAAACGTCTTGGTGGTGCCGAGCAGTTCCGGGCGGCCGGGGACATCACGATGGCCGACCGAGCGAATCCAGTCGCGCTCCTCCAGCGCCTTGATGATATTGCTGTTGGTGGAGACGCCACGGATTTGCTCGATTTCGCCACGGGTGATGGGCTGGCGGTAGGCAATCAGTGCCAGGGTTTCCAGGGTGGCGCGGGTGTAACGGGTTTGCCGTTCGGTCCACAGTCGTGCGACCCAGGCATGCACATCGCGCTTGACCTGAAAACGCCAGCCGCTGGCGACTTCCACCAGCTCCACGCCGCGGTTTTCACATTCGGCCTGCAATTGTTTGAGCGCCGTCTGGATGCTGCCTTTGGGGGCGGGGGCATCCAGGGTGAACAGGGCATCGAGCTGCGCCACGCTCAACGGGGTGGACGAGGCCAAGAGCGCCGCTTCAACAATGCGGTTGATGAGTGTCTGTTCCATGGTTATTCGGTGACCGCCTCGTCGCCGGAATCAAATTCGCTTTCGGGGATTTGCGCAAAACCGCCTTCGCCGCTGGCCAGCGATTTGATGTAAATCGGCGCAAATGGCGCTTCCTGCACGATTTCCACCAGTTGCTCCTTGGCCAACGTCAATAGGCCAAGGAAAGTCACCACTGCCCCGAGCTTGCCTTCTTCGGGCTTGAACAACGATTCAAAACGGTGAAAAGCGCCATCGGTGAGCGCCTCCATCAGCTCGCTCATGCGCTGGCGCACGCTGAGCGCATCGCGGCGGATGGCGTGCTGGGTGAACAGCTCGGCGCGCTTCAAAACATCGTGCAGTGCCAGCAGCATTTCGCGCAGGTCAACTTCTGGCGGTGCGCGGCTGATTTTCAGGTCCGGCATATGAACTGCCGCTGCACTGGTGGTGTCGCGCTCCTCGCGGGGCAGGGCATCCAGGTCCTCAGCCGCCTGCTTGTAACGCTCGTATTCCTGCAAGCGGCGCACCAAGTCTGCGCGCGGGTCTTCTTCAACGCCTTCTTCGTTGACCGGGCGCGGCAGCAGCATGCGCGATTTGATTTCGGCCAGAATCGCCGCCATCACCAGATATTCGGCGGCCAGCTCAAAGCGCATGTCATGCATGGCCTGGATGTAGTCCACATACTGCCGGGTGATTTCCGCGACCGGGATGTCGAGGATGTCGAGATTCTGGCGGCGAATCAGGTACAGCAGCAAGTCCAGCGGGCCTTCAAACGCCTCCAGAATGACCTCCAGCGCATCCGGCGGGATATACAGGTCTTTCGGGATTTCCAGCAGCGGCTGGCCAAGCACCGTCGCCAGCGGCATTTCCTGCTGCTGGGGAGGCAAGGGCATCACGGCGGCATTGCCCGGCTGGGCGCTGTCTTGGGTCATGTAATAGGAAAAAGCCGGGCAGTGGCCGGCAAAATCTGGAGCACCTGCATGGCGCGATTCACGCCGGAACGGTCGCGGTCAAGGGCAGGAAGGACGCAGGCGGCAGAGTCTGGAGCCTTGCGCCCGCGTAGGGTAGGGCAAAGCCGGTGGGCATGTAAAGGGCTGGGATGCGATACTTGCGCGCATTTCCATGCAGTGTGAGCTGTGATGAATGTTGTTGAATCTGACCGCATAGCGGTTATCCGAGCCGCGCTTGAGGCGGCTTTTTCCCCGGTTTCGCTGACGATTATCGATGAAAGCCACAAGCATGCCGGACATGCGGGGGCACGGGATGGGCGTGGGCATTTCAAGGTGGCTCTGGTCAGCGAAAGATTTGCCGGGATGCTGCCGCTGGCGCGACATCGTGCGGTGTATGCGGCGCTGGGCAGCCTGATGCAAACTGATATTCACGCGCTGTCTATCGACGCCCGGACGCCTTGAACAGCCTGTAATACATGGCGACTGGCCGGTGAAATCCAGACGCGTTTGGCGTGCCAGCAGTGCTGGCACGCCCCGGCTGAAACAAACCCAATAAAGAGATTAAAAGCTGGCAGCGTAACCGCTGTCCTGGATGAGTTTTTGTAGCGCTTCGGCAGTGCGCAGGTTACCGGCCACAAGGCCGCGGCTGTCGATGCCGCGCGCATCCACGGGCGCGGTGGGTGCACCCTTGAAGTCGCAAACCTTGCCGCCGGCCTCGCGCACCATCAGCATGCCTGCGGCGATATCCCAAGGTTTTACCCCGGCTTCAAAATAGGCATCCAGCCGGCCACAGGCCACATAGGCCAGGTCGAGCGCAGCAGAGCCGGTACGGCGGATGTCCTCGGCCTGGTTGAGCAGGCGGCGGGTGCACTCAAGCTGGGCACCGGTGCGTTCGCGCTCACGCGGGTGAAAGCCGGTCGCCACCAGGGCGCCTTCCAGGCTACGGCGCTCGGCCACGCGGATGCGGCGGTCATTGAGCACCGCGCCGCTCCCCCGGCTGGCCGCAAACAGCTCGTTGCGCAACGGGTCGAAAATCACGCCATGTGTGGGCTCGCCATTTTCCACCAGCGCAATCGAAACGCAGTAATGCGGCAGGCCGCGCAGATAGTTGCTGGTGCCATCAAGCGGGTCAATCACCCAGACATTGCGCCCCTTGCCAATCTGGCCGTGTTCTTCACCCAGGATGGCGTAGTCCGGCGTTGCGCGCTTGAGTTCGCGGATGATGGCTTCTTCAGCCTGGGCATCCACTTCGCTGGCGTAATCCTGCCGGCCTTTTTCGACGACATTGAGCGCATCAAGACGGCTGATATTGCGCATCAGTACATTGCCGGCGGCGCGTGCCGCCTTGACCATCAGGGTAATGGCAGGTTTCTGCATGGGGAATGCCTGGTTGGAAAGAACAATTCGGCCGCGTTGCCGACTGCACAGTTTAACATTGTCATATGGACATGACACACAACCCCGCTGCCCGCATCCGCATCGTGATGGTCGGCACCCAGCACCCCGGCAATCTTGGCGCCGCCGCGCGCGCAATGAAAACCATGGGGCTTGCCCGGATGGTTCTGGTTGCGCCTGAAAAAGCACCGGATTTTGAGACTGCCTCGATGGCCGCCGGTGCCGAGGCGCTGGTCTTTGATGCGCCGCGTTTTGCCACATTGCAAGAAGCCGTGGCCGACTGCCAATTGGTACTGGGCTGTACCGCGCGCAGCCGCCGTATCGCGCTGGAGGAGCTGCCGCCACCGATGGCCGCAAAGCGGGCGATACAGGCCGCGCAAACCTCGGCAGAAGTCGCCCTGGTATTTGGCCGTGAACGCACCGGGCTTGATAACCACGAATTGCAGCTCTGTCATGCCGCCGTGCATATCCCCTCCGACCCGGATTTCAGCTCGCTGAACCTGGCTGCTGCGGTGCAGGTGCTGGCCTATGAGGTGCGCATGGCGATATTGGCCGCGACTATGGCCGATGCGCCGCAAGCATCGCAGGATGCCCGTGAGCTGCCCGCTTCACATGCCGAGCTGGAAGGCTTTTTTGCTCAGCTTGGCGACACGCTGGACGCCATTGATTTTCACAAGGGGCGCACACCGGAATCAGCATTGCGCAAACTGCGGCGGATTTTTCTGCGTGCCGACATGAATGCGCGTGAAGTACGGCTGATGCGTGGTGTGCTGGCCGATGCACAGCGCATGGCGCGATTGGCGCGCGCGCGCGCCTAGCTGTTCAGAGTCAATCCACCGCGTCGTCCAGCACTGGCAACGCATTTCGTGGCTGCTTTTCCCGGCACTTGCTGAAGTCATTGCCGCAGATGCCGCATTCCTTTTCCAGCCCCAGATTGGCGATGCCGCCGCAGGAGCCGGCGATGGGTTTGCGCCCGAGCATGACGCCCACGGCCATGCCGGCAATGACCAGCAGCAACACGATAAAGGTAGCAATCAAGGTCAGCATGCTTCAGTTTCTGTCCGGATAAAGTGCCGCAAAACGGCGGCTGGCATGGGTCTGGAAGCCATCATCGCTGCGACTGATGAACAGCGCGGCAATCGCGTGTTGTTCGGCATAGGCAAGGCCGCGCTCAGGCCCCAGCACCATCAGCAGGGTGGACAGGCCATCGGCCTGCATCGCGCCTGGGTGGATGACGCTGACCGAGGCCAGCCGGTGTGTCACCGGGCGCAGGCTGTGTGGGTCAATCAGGTGCGATTGGCGCTCACCGTCCACTTCACGGTATTGCCGATAGTCGCCGGAGCTGGAGATTGACTGGCTGCTCAAGGCAATGATTTTCTGCGCCTGGCGGGTATCTTCCAGCGGCGCTTCAATACCGATGCGCCAGGGCACGCCTCCGGGCTTCAGGCCTTCGCCGCGCATCTCGCCGGTGACATCAATCAAGAAGTTCTCGATGCCCTGGCTGGCGAGATAGTCGGCGATACGGTCAATGGCGTAACCGGCGGCCATGCTGTTGAAGTCGATTTGAAGCGGCGCATCCTTGCACAGGGTATCGCCCTCGATGCGCAAATGCTGCATGCCAATCAGCGGGCGCAATGCGGCAAGCTGCTCATCACTGGGCGCTGACCATTGCGCCACCGGGTTGGCGGCGGCTTTGGGGCCAAAGCCCCAGGCATCCACCACCGGCAGCAGGGTGATGTCAAAGGCACCTTCGCTGTTTTCGGCAAGCTCCATGGCGTGCGCGGCCAGCGCAATGGCGGCCTCTGGCATCTGCATGCAGCCGGGCGCTGCGGCATTGAAGCGCGCCAGCGCCGAGTCATCCCGATAGGTGGATACAGCCCGGTCAATATCCGCCAGGATTTTTTCCACGCCCTGTTGCAACGCGGCGGTTTGCCCATTGCCGCTGGCCACATAGCTGATGGTGTAGCTGCTGCCCATGGTAGGGCCAGAAAACTTGACCACCTGTTCTGGCTGGCAGGCGGCGAGTAGCAGGGGGAGCGCCGCGGCGTAGAGGCGGGAAAGGGCAGGCATGATTAAGACGAGACAGGGGGAAATTTGCTGCTTGGCAATATGCGTTCGCCGCGCATGATGTGGACGATGAATACATTCAAAGATGCATCCAGGCGATAGAAAATGCGACAAGGCGGCTCAATCAGTTCCCGGTAGCGCATCTGCCTGCCCAACTCTGGCGGGTAACGTCCACTTTCTGGATGGGAAGCCAGTTGCTCAACATGTTTGAATATTCGCTGCATCAAATTTTTCGCAGCTACTGCGTTCTCAATGGCAATGTAGTCCGCAATTGCATCCAACTCTGCCAGTGCAGATTCGGTCCAAATTACTTCAGCCACCGTGCCATTCGCTCTTGGGCTTGTTGATGCGGAAGTGTCCGGCCTTCAGCAATGGCAAGCTCCCCTCGGGCAATGCCCTCCAGCAAGGTCATGCGCTTTTGTTGCGCTTGATAGCTCTCTACATCGATGAGATAGGCGCTGGGCAGGCCATGTTGAGTAATTAGCACAGGCTCACGGCTACGCTCGATTTCCAAGAGCAACTCGGTGGCTTTGCGTTTGAGGGTGGTGACAAGTTCGGTACGCATGAAGTGATACTAAAGTATCACTTTCTGCTTGGCAAATACCGCAGAAACAGGGCAGGCGCTTGGCCTGCCCTTGCAGGTTGCTTGCTGGCTTAGCCGCCAAAATCATCCAAGAAGATATTGTCGCGCTCAACGCCGAGGTCAAGCAGCATCTGGATGACGGCGGCGTTCATCATCGGCGGGCCGCACATATAGAACTCGCAGTCCTCCGGTGCCGGGTGGTCCTTGAGGTAGTTTTCGTACAGCACGTTGTGGATGAAGCCGGTGTAGCCGGTCCAGTTGTCCTCGGGCAGCGGGTCAGAAAGCGCCAGATGCCAGGTGAAGTTCTCGTTTTCCTCGGCCAGCCGGTCGTATTCGTCCACATAGAACGCTTCGCGCAGGGAGCGCGCGCCATACCAGAAGCTGATTTTGCGCTTGGAGTTCAGGCGCTTTAACTGGTCGAAGATATGCGAGCGCATCGGCGCCATGCCCGCGCCGCCACCGATAAACACCATTTCCGCATCGGTGTCCTTGGCGAAGAACTCACCAAACGGGCCATACACCGTGACCTTGTCGCCGGGCTTCAAGTTGAACACCCAGGAGGACATCTTGCCCGGTGGCAGGTCATCGCGGCGGGGCGGCGGCGAGGCCACGCGGATATTGAATTTGACGATGCCTTTTTCTTCCGGGTAATTGGCCATGGAATAGGCGCGAATTACCGGCTCATCCACCTTGGAAACAAAGCGCCACAGGTCGAATTTGTCCCAGTCGTCGCGGAATTTTTCCGGGATGTCGAAATCCTTGTAGGCCACGGTATGCGGCGGACATTCCAGCTGCACATAGCCACCGGCGCGGAAGTCGACGTTTTCGCCTTCGGGCAGGCGCAGGGTCAGCTCCTTGATGAAGGTGGCGACGTTGTCGTTGCTCTCCACCGTGCATTCCCATTTCTTCACGCCAAAGACTTCTTCGGGCACTTCGATTTTCATGTCCTGCTTGACCGGGGTCTGGCAGGACAGCCGCCAGCCTTCGCCCGCCTGGCGACGGGTGAAGTGCGACTCCTCGGTGGGCAGCATTTCGCCGCCGCCTGCATTGACGATGCATTTGCATTGCGCGCAGGTGCCACCGCCACCGCAGGCCGAAGAAAGAAAGATGTTCTGCGCCGCCAGGGTTTGCAGCAGCTTGCCGCCCGCAGGCACGGTGATGGTGCGCTCGCCATTGATTTCGATGGAGACATCGCCGCTGGCCACCAGCTTTGAACGGGCAAACAGGATGATGAGCACCAGTGCCAGCACAATGGCGGTGAACATGCCCACGCCGAGCAGGATTTCCGTGGTCATAGCTGCACTCCCGAGAACGACATGAAGCCCAGCGCCATCAGGCCGATGATGATGAAGGTGATGCCAAGGCCTTGCAGGCCGCTGGGCACATCACTGTATTTGAGCTTTTCGCGGATACCGGCCAGTGCCGCAATCGCCAGCGCCCAGGACAGCCCGGAGCCGACGCCATACACCGCGCTTTCGGCCAGGTTGTAGTCGCGCTCGACCATGAACAGGGTGCCGCCCATGATGGCGCAGTTCACGGTGATGAGTGGCAGGAACACGCCCAGCGCGTTGTACAGGCTGGGGACGTATTTATCCAGCAGCATTTCCAGAATCTGCACGATGGCGGCAATCACGCCGATATAGGAGAGCAGCCCCAGGAAGCTCAGGTCCACATCCGGCAGCCCTGCCCAGGCCAGCGCACCGTCTTTGAGCAGATAGGTATAGATGAGGTTATTGGCGGGCACCGTGATGGCCTGCACCACTACCACGGCGATGCCAAGGCCAATGGCGGTTTCCACCTTTTTGGAGATGGCGATGAAGGTACACATGCCAAGGAAGAAGGCCAGCGCCATGTTCTCGACGAACACCGCGCGCAGAAACAGGCTGAGGTAATGTTCCATCACACGCCCTCCCGTTCGGAGACATGCGCGGCCATCTGGTAGGCCGGGGCTTCTTTTTGCTCAGGTCTCCAGCTGCGCAGCGCCCAGATGATGAGGCCAATCAGGAAGAACGCCGAAGGCGGCAGCAACAGCAGGCCATTGGGCACATACCAGCCACCATCATTGACGCTGGGCAGGACGGGATAGCCCATCAGCTTGCCCGCGCCGAACAGCTCACGAATCACGCCCAGCAAAATCAGCATGGCGCTATAGCCAAGACCATTGCCGATGCCGTCAAAGAACGACAGCAGCGGCGGGTTCTGCATGGCGAAAGCCTCGGCGCGGCCCATCACGATGCAGTTGGTGATGATGAGGCCGACAAATACCGAAAGTTGCTTGGACAGCGAATAGGCAAAGGCTTTCAGGGTCTGGTCGACCACAATCACCAGCGAGGCGATGATGACCATCTGCACAATCATGCGGATGGAGGAAGGAATCTGCATGCGGATGGTGGAGATGAACAGGTTGGAAAAACCTGCCACCAGGGTCAGCGCGATGGACATCACCAGCGCCGTTTTCAGGTTGGAGGTGACCGCCAGCGCCGAACAAATACCGAGGATTTGCAGGCCAATCGGGTTGTTCTGCACGATGGGGTCAAAAAGTACCTGCCGAATGGTGGGTTGTGCCATGGGTTAAATCTCTTCCGTCCGCAGATGGGTCAGTAGCGGGCCAAAGCCCTTGGAGCCGAGCCAGAAAGCCAGCAGATTGTTCACGCCGTTGCTGGTCAGGGTGGCGCCAGCCAGGCCATCGACCTGATGTGCCGAGGCCGGGTCGGCGCTGCCCTTGGCCACGCGAATCACCGGGCTGCCTTCGGCATTGAACACCTGCTTGCCCGGCCATAGCGCCTTCCAGCGCGGGTTGTCCACTTCGCCGCCCAGCCCCGGGGTTTCGCCATGCTGGTAGAAGCCAAAGCCCTGCACTGTGCTGTAGTCGTTCTTCAACGCAATAAAGCCATGCAGGGTGGACCACAGCCCGTAGCCGCGCACCGGCAAAATCAGGGTTTCGGTCTTGCCCTGGGTGTCTTCCACCAGATACACCACGCTGTAGTGTTCACGGCGGCGAATCGAAGCGATGTCCTCATCGCCGGGCAGTGCCTGGCTCAGCGCCGGGTCTTGCGCCGCCTTCAGCGGGTCGAAGCCCTCGGCCGGATAGGCATCGCTGAAGCGGCCGCTGTCCAGGTCCACCAGGCGCGGCCGGATACGGGACTGGAAAATCTGCCGCACTTCGCTGGCCGGGGCATCGGCATCGGCCAGCCCGGCAATGGCGAGGATATTGCGTTGCTTGTCGAGCTGGCGGTTGGCTACCTGGGTGGGCTTGAGGCCAACGGCGGCACCGGCCACCACCACCGAGCAGGCAAGACAGACCAGCAAGGCCACGCTCAGGGTGCGGCGCATGGATTCTGGCGCATTAGGCATGGCGCTTGGCCCTCCGTTTGATATTGGCGCGGATGACGAAATGGTCAATCAGCGGCGCGAACAGGTTGGCAAACAGGATGGCGAGCATCATGCCCTCCGGGAAGGCCGGGTTGATGACGCGAATCATCACCGCCATCACGCCAATCAAGGCGCCGAAAATCCACTTGCCGGTATTGGTCATGGCGGCCGACACCGGGTCGGTGGCCATGAACATCATGCCCAGGGCAAAGCCGCCCAGCACCAGATGCCAGTGCCAGGGCAGGGCGAACATCGGGTTGCTATCCGAGCCAATCGCGCCCAGCAGCAGGCTGAACGCCACCATGCCGAGCATCACCCCGGCCACAATCCGCCAGGCGGCGATGCGCATGATGAGCAGGGCGATGCCGCCCAGCAGGATGGCAAGCGTGCTGGTTTCGCCGATGGCGCCGGGCATGAAGCCGAGGAAGGCATCGCGCCAGCTCAGGCCGTTTTCTGCCAGTGCCGCCAGGCCGCCACTGGCGACCTGGCTGAGCGCGGTGGCGCCGGCATAGCCATCGACCACATTCCATACCGCATCGCCGGAGAGCGAGGCCGGATAGGCAAAGAACAGGAAGGCGCGTCCTGCCAGCGCCGGGTTGATGAAATTCTTGCCGGTGCCGCCAAACACTTCCTTGCCCAGCACCACGCCAAAGCTGATGCCCAGCGCCACCTGCCACAAGGGGATGGTGGGCGGCAGGGTCAGCGCAAACAGCACCGAGGTGACGAAGAAGCCTTCGTTGACTTCATGGCGGCGAAGGCTGGCAAACAGGATTTCCCAGAAGCCACCGACGATGAAGGTCACCGCATAAATCGGCACGAAATACAGCGCGCCCAGCAGCAGGTTGTCGTAAAGGCTGGCCGGGTTGAAGCCCCCCAGCGATGCCATCAGCGCATAGCGCCAGTCGGTCTGCGCCGCCAGCAGCTCCGGCTGCGCCGCAAACACCAGGTTGGCCTGATAGCCCGCATTCCACATGCCGAAGAACATCGCCGGGAAGGTGCACAGCCACACCAGAATCATGATGCGCTTTAGGTCAATGCTGTCACGCACATGGGCATTGGCGCGGGTAACGCTGCCGGGACGGTACAGGAAGGTATCCACCGCCTCGTACAGGGCGTACCACTTTTCGTATTTGCCGCCCTTGTGGACATGCGGCTCCATTTTGTCCAGCCAGGATTTCAAGCCCATTTCAGCCCTCCTTCTCGATTCGGGTCAGGTTGTCCCGCAGAATCGGGCCATATTCGTATTTGCCCGGGCATACATAGGTGCATAGCGCCAGGTCTTCTTCGTCCAGCTCCAGGCAGCCGAGCTTCTGCGCCATTTCGGTATCGCCCATGATGAGCGCACGCAACAGCTGGGTGGGCAGGATGTCCAGCGGCATCACCGCCTCGTAACTGCCGATGGGCACCATCGCGCGGGCGCTGCCATTGGTGGTGGTGGTGAGCTTGAGCAGCTTGCGGCCAAGGAAGCTGGACAGGAACGCGCCAGTCACCGAATGCTTGTGGGCGCCAATGCGCAAGTAATGCAGCATTTCGCGCTCGCGGCCTTCGCGGATGCAACTGGCCTGCAAATGATAGCGTCCCAGATAGGCATACGGCCCCTGTGCGGTACGCCCGCCCAGCAGCGAGCCGGACACCACGCGATTTTCGCCCGCGCGCAATTGCCCGGCGCTAAGCTCAGCCAGGCTCGCACCCAGCCGGGTACGCACAAGCCGCGGCTTTTCAACCGCCGAGCCTGCCAGCGAGATAATGCGCTCCACCCACAGCTTGCCGGTGGTGAACAGCTTGCCGATGGCAATCACATCCTGATAGCCGATATGCCAGACCGTGCGGCTGGCCGATACCGGGTGCAGGAAATGGATATGCGTGCCCACAAGTCCGGCAGGATGCGGGCCCTGGAAACTTTCGGTGCGCACACCGGCAACGTCCTCGCCCGGCAGATTCACGCCTGCGGCCTTGCACAGCCACAGGGTGGAAGTCAGGCGCATCAGCACTTGCAGGCCGTGGCGGAAGTCATCGGCATACTGGGCAATGACCACTGCCGGGTCGGCCGCCAGCGGATGGGTGTCGATGGCGGTGACGAAAATCGCTTCCGGCTCGGCATCCACCGCAGGAATCTTGCTGTAAGGCCGGGTGCGCAGCGCCGCCCACAGCCCGGATTTTTGCAGGGTTTCACGCACCTGCGCTTGCCCAAGGCCAGGCAGTTGCGCCGCGGGATAGCGGGCAAATCCGATGGCATCGTCGCTGCCATCCACATCAATCACCAGCGATTGCAGCACGCGGCGCTGGCCGCGATGAATGGCGCTGACCACACCGGCTGCCGGTGCGGTGATATGTACGCCGGGGCTGTTTTTATCGGAAAACAGTAGCTGACCCAGTTGTACCCTCTCGCCCACCTGGACGGCCATGGTGGGCTTCAAGCCGGGGTAATCGGCACCGATGACTGCCACGCTGTGCACCGCAGGTGCAGCATCTATCTGCTGCACCGGGGCACCCGCAATGGGCAGGTCTAGGCCATTTTTGATTTTAATCATGGATGTTGGCGACCTGAGAATAGGAAGGTGGCTATACCGCGAACTGTGCACTCGGGACAGCTCAAGGCTAGGGTATCTTAACGGAAGCCAAACCGGAACTTGTGATAGTTGCGTCAAACACCCACATTGAATGATCTGAGTTAACCGGAAATTCCGGCTATTTCCTGCATGAAGCTTGCTTTTGACAACCGTTTCACCGCCTGTTTGCCGCAAGACCCGAACCTGCTCAACCAGCGCCGCGAGGTGCAGGGCGCCTTGTGGTCAGCGGTGATGCCGGCAAAGGTGGCCGCGCCGCGCTTGATTGCGGCATCTCCCGACATGCTGAATATCTTGGGGTTGAGCACAGATGTTGCACAAAGCCGGGAGTTTGCCGAAGTTTTTGCAGGCAACCGGCTTGAGCCTGGCATGCAGCCCCATGCCAGCAATTACGGCGGGCACCAGTTCGGCAGCTGGGCGGGGCAACTGGGCGATGGTCGCGCCATCACCCTGGGCGAAGTGCGTGCAGCCGACGGCCAGCACTGGGCATTGCAGCTCAAGGGCGCCGGAGAAACGCCCTATTCACGCATGGGCGATGGGCGCGCGGTGTTGCGCTCCTCCATCCGCGAGTTTTTATGCAGCGAGGCCATGCATCATCTGGGCATCCCGACTACGCGCGCCTTGTCACTGATAGCGACTGGCGAGGCGGTGCTGCGCGACATGTTTTACGACGGCCATGTCCGCGCGGAGCCGGGCGCCATCGTCTGCCGCGCAGCTCCGAGTTTCCTGCGCTTCGGGCATTTCGAGCTGCCCGCCTCGCGTGGCGATACCGGGCTGCTGCGGCAATTGCTGGAGTTCTGCATCCGGCAGGATTTTCCGCATCTTGCCGGAGGTGATGACCGCTATGCCGCATGGTTCATGGAAGTGGCCGGGCGCACTGCCAAACTCATTGCCGAATGGATGCGGGTCGGCTTTGTGCATGGGGTGATGAATACCGACAATATGAGCATCACCGGCCTGAGCATCGACTATGGGCCGTATGGCTGGCTGGATGACTACAACCCGGACTTCACCCCCAATACCAGCGACCGCCAGGGTCGCTATCGCTATGGCTACCAGCCGCGCATCGCGCTATGGAACCTGCAACAACTGGCGGTCGCCATCGCACCGCTGTTGCCTGACCCGGCGCCGCTGCTCAATGCCGGTTTGCAACACTACGCCCAGACCTATGTCCAAGCCGAGCGTGACAATGCCTGCAGGAAACTTGGCCTGCCGCAAGGCGCGCCGCAAGCATTGCCGCTGATGCGCCACCTGCAAGGCTGGCTGCGCGCAGCCGAAGTGGATATGACGCTGTTCTTCCGCGCCCTGGGCGATAGCCCGGCAGAAGAGCTGCATCTGGAAACCTTTGCAGAGAGCTTTTACAGCCCGGAAAAACGCAAGGCCCATGCCGATGCACTGCAAGCGTGGCTTAGCGATTACCGCGCGGCACTGGCCGAAAGCGGCCAGAGCGAGACCCAGCGCCAAGATACCTGCCGCGCTGCCAACCCGCGCTTCATCCTGCGCAACTGGCTGGTGCAAGCGGCCATCGAGCAGGCAGAAGCGGGGGATGAAAGCCATATCCACACATTGCTGGCACTGCTGCGCAACCCATACCAAGAGCAAACCGGCGATACCCGCTATATCGCCCGCTGCCCCGACAGCGCCCGCTTCAAACCCGGCTGCGCCATGCTGTCGTGTTCGTCGTAATCTGGCTTTCTCATTGCGGCAGATGGCAGACTGGCAAATGGCGAGTTCGTGACTCGGAAGGCGCCGGGCAGCCGTTGGCAATGGAGTGTTGATATTGCCGAGGCCGAAGTGAAGTTCCGCGTTATCCTTACCGGCTTTCACCCCGGAGTCTTTCGATGCGTCGTCTTGCCCTGTGTTCTGCCTTGTCCCTGGCTTTGTTTGCCGCGCCCGTCTCAGCGGAAAAGAAAGCCGCCAGTTGGGATGTCAATGCGGCGCATGGGCGCAGTACGCTGGCGAAGTTCGAAACGGACGAGGGCACCTGGCTGGATGTGGATGTCAGTCCGGACGGGCGGCAGATTGCGTTTTCGATGCTGGGCGATATTTACCTGCTGCCGATTGACGGCGGCCGGGCGCGGCGGCTGACTTCCGGCGCGTCCTGGGATGTACAGCCGCGGTTTTCGCCCGATGGCCAGCAGTTGGCGTTCACCTCCGACCGCGATGGCGGCAACAATTTGTGGCGCATCGGCGTGGATGGCCGCAATCCGGTGCAGGTCAGCAAAGAGAAGTTTCGCCTTCTGAACAACCCGGTGTGGACGCCGGACGGGCAGTATCTGATTGGCCGCAAGCATTTCACTGCCGAGCGTTCGCTGGGCGCGGGCGAGCTGTGGATGTATCACGTCAGCGGCGGTCATGAGGGCCTGCAACTGACCAAGAAGAAAAACGACCAGCAGGATTTGGGTGAGCCTGCGGTATCGCCTGATGGACGTTATGTGTATTTCTCCGAGGACATCACGCCCGGGCCATACTTCCAGTACAACAAAAACCCGCATGCCACCATCTATGCCATCAAGCGCCTTGACCGGCAGAGTGGTGAAATCAGCACGCTCATCAATAGCGCCGGGGGCGCGGTCAGGCCGCAGCCTTCGCCCGATGGCAAGCGGCTGGCGTTTGTGAAGCGGGTACGCGAGAAGTCGGTGCTGCATCTGCTTGACTTGGCTTCTGGCGATGCGCGGCCGCTATGGGATGGGCTTTCGCACGATATGCAGGAGGCCTGGGCGATTTTCGGCCCGTATGCCAATTTCAACTGGCTGCCGGATGGCTCGGCGCTGGTGGTGTGGGCGCAGGGCAAGCTGTGGCGGGTCAATGCCGAAAGCGGCGCAGCCACGCAAATCCCGTTCACGGCCGAGGTAGAGCAGCGTCTGGCCGAGCCGCTGCGTTTTGAGCAAAAACTCGATGCCGGGCAGTTCGCGCCGAAGATGATTCGTGATGTCGCCACCGCGCCGGGCGGGCAGCAGGTGGTGTTTCATGCGCTGGGGCATCTGTATACCCGCAGCTTGCCGAACGGCGCGCCGACGCGGCTTACCAGCAACCAAAACGTGTTCGAGTACCAGCCAAGTTTCAGCCCCGATGGCCGCAAGCTGCTGTACACCACCTGGAATGATGCTGACCTGTCGATGCTGATTGAGCGCGAGCTTGCCAGCGGCAAGGAACGGGTGCTGAATACCGAGCCGGGCTTTTATTACGGGCCGCGTTATTCGCCCGATGGCCGCCGCATCGTGTTCAGCCGCACCCGCGGCAGCGGCGCTACTGGTTCGCGCTGGGCGAATGAGGTCGGCATCTATGTACTGGATGCCGATGGCAATACGCCGCGGCGTATCGCCAAAACCGGCGAAAACCCGCAGTTCTCTGCCGATGGCAGCCGGGTGTTCTATTTCACTGGTGGGGGGCTTGCAAAGAAGCTGATGAGCGTGGGCATCTACGGCGAAGAACCGCGCGAGGTGCTGGCGCTGAAGTACCCGGACCTGGTTTCCATCAGTCCGGATGGCCGCTGGGTTGCGTTTACCGAATTGTTCAATGCCTATGTGGCGCCGCTGCCGCAGACTGGCGGCAGCATTGCGCTCTCGCGTGATACCAAGGCCGTGCCGGTAGCCCAGGTCAGCCGCGATGTTGGCTCTTATCTGCACTGGTCGGCTGATTCGGCCTCGCTGCACTGGATGGTGGGCGATGAATATTTCAGCCGGGATTTGAAGGACGTGTTCACCTTCCTGCCCGGCGCGCCTGCGCAGGCGGCCAAACCGGAAACCGCGCGCAGCCTCAGGCTCGGCCTGCAAGCGCCGGTGGATACCCCGCGCGAACTGGTGGCCTTCACCCATGCCCGCATCATCACCATGCGCGATGCCCAGCGCCAGCAGGAAGTGATTGAGAACGGCACCGTGCTGGTGGAAGGCGATACCATCCGCGCCGTAGGCGCCAATGTCGATATCCCGGCCGGGGCGCGGGTGATTGATGCCAGCGGCAAGACCATCGTGCCCGGTTATGCCGATGTGCATGCCCATGTGGCGCATTTCGGTAACGGCGTGGTGCCGCAGCAGAACTGGGCGTACTACGCCAATCTGGCGTTTGGCATCACCACCACCCATGACCCGTCGGCGACCACCGAGCTGGTGTTTTCGCAAGCGGAATTGGTGAAAGCGGGGGCTTTGGTCGGGCCGCGGATTTTCTCCACCGGCACCATCCTGTACGGCGCCGATGGCGACTTCAAGGCCGAGGTCAATTCGCTCGACGATGCGCGCTCGCATCTGCGCCGCATGAAGGCGCATGGCGCGTTCAGCGTCAAGAGCTATAACCAGCCGCGCCGCGAGCAGCACCAGCAAATCAATCAGGCCGCGCGCGAGCTGGGCATGCTGGTGGTGGAGGAGGGCGGCTCCACGCTCAACCACAACCTGCCGATGATTCTTGATGGCGTCACCACCATCGAGCACAACCTGCCGGTGGCGCCGCTGTACCGCGATGTGCTGGAGCTGTGGCGGCGCACCGATGTGCGCAACACGCCGACCCTGGTGGTCAGCTATGGCGGGCTGTCCGGCGAATACTACTGGTATGCCCGCGATAACGTCTGGGAGGATGGCAAGCTCTCGCGCTTCTTCCCGCGTGAAACCCTGGATGCGCGCAGCATCCGCCGCGAAACCGCACCGGATTGGGATTACTACCATATTGAAGTGGCCAAATCGCTGAAGCGGTTGCGCGATGCCGGGGTGAAAATCCAGGTCGGCGGTCACGGACAGTTGCAGGGGCTATCGCCGCACTGGGAAGCCTGGAGTCTGGTGCAGGGCGGCTTCAGCAACTGGGAGGCGCTGCGCGCCTTCACCATCGACGGCGTGGATTCCATCGGTTTTGGCAAACAGCTGGGCTCACTGGAAGTGGGCAAAAAGGCAGACCTGGTGGTACTGAACCGCAATCCGCTGGATGACATCCGCGCCACCGCCGATACCCGCTATGTGATGGTCAATGGTCGCCTGTTTGACGTGGATGCGGACATGGCCGAAATCGGCCATCGCGCCGCCCCGGCGCCGACCTTCTACTGGCAGCGCCACCGCGAAGGCCTGCGCTTTGGCGAACAATACGGTCCCACCGGCGTCTGCCACTGCCCCAAGTCCGGGCATGGGCATCATCACGACCACTAAGTACAGTGATGCCCCCCGCCTGTTGATACGGGCGGGGGACGTCGCTATGGAAAGCCGGGGTGCGGGCTTTTAGAATACGCGGCCTTCTTTCCATCTTGAATTGCCATGATCGAACTCAATCCGATCCGAGCACGCATCGCCGACCTGATTGGCCGGCTGGATGCGCTCCGGGGGTTTCTTTGACTACGACGCCAAGCGTGAGCGTCTTGAAGAAGTCGAACGGGAGCTGGAAAACCCGGACATCTGGAACAATCCCGAACAAGCCCAGGCGCTGGGGCGCGAGCGTTCCTCGCTGGACAAAAACGTCAACGGCATCCGCAATTTGACTGATGGCTTGAACGGCGCCAACGAGCTGCTTGAGCTGGCCGAAATGGAAGACGACGAGGACACCGCGCTGGCGGTGCTGGCCGATGTTGACCGCTTTGAAAAAGACGTGGCGGCGCTGGAGTTCCAGCGCATGTTCTCCGGCAAGATGGACAATACCAACGCCTTTGTCGATATTCAGGCCGGTGCCGGTGGCACCGAAGCCCAGGATTGGGCGGAAATGCTGCTGCGCATGTACCTGCGCTGGGCCGAATCACGCGGTTGGAAGGTCGAGCTGATGGAAGCCTCCGGCGGCGACGTGGCCGGCATCAAGTCCGCCACCTTCCGAGTGGAGGGCGAATATGCCTATGGCTGGCTAAAGACCGAAACCGGCGTGCATCGCCTGGTGCGCAAATCGCCGTTTGACTCCGACAACCGCCGCCATACCAGCTTTACCAGTGTATTCGTCTCGCCGGAAGTCGATGACAATATCGACATCGAAATCAATCCGGCCGACCTCAAGACCGATGTGTATCGCTCATCCGGTGCCGGGGGCCAGCACGTCAACAAGACCGAGTCTGCCGTGCGCATCACCCATGTGCCGACCGGCATCGTGGTGGCCTGCCAGAACGGCCGCAGCCAGCACCAGAACCGCGATACCGCGATGAAGATGCTGGCCGCCAAGCTCTACGAGCTGGAAATGCAAAAACGCAATGCCGAGCGTGATGCGGTGGAAGCGGGCAAATCCGATATTGGCTGGGGCAACCAGATTCGCAACTATGTACTTGACCAGTCGCGCATCAAGGATTTGCGCACCGGCGTTGAGCGCAGCGATACCCAGAAAGTGCTGGATGGCGACCTCGACGAATTTGTTGAAGCCAGCCTGAAGTCGGGTCTTGATGCCGGCGCCAAGCGCGCCGATATGGCCTGAATAAATGAAAGGCTGCCTGCAGGGCAGGGCTTTCAATCTTTTCGTGAACTCTATGGAGACAACTATGCTTTGCTGTACCAAGGGGGTCTTTTGGGGGCTGTAGTTACCTTAACTACAGGAGCCTTCATGGCCAGAACTTATCGCCTGTTGGATGCAGAATCACGACAGGTTATCCGTAAATATGACATTCCCTTTCATCAGCATTACGACAATATGCCCTTGGCGAAGGCAAAGGCCAGGGCGCATCGCGATGGACAACATATGATGGAGGGGGTGCCGCACTGGTATCGCCGCATGACTGGTACCAAGAGGATGCGCCAGGATTGGCAGGCGCAGCGCCATCTCCATCTGCGATACCGGGATTGGGAGGGCTTCAGTCAGCGCCCCTGGTCGCGCGATGCACTTTGGTACTGGTAAGCGCCGGTGGCCGCCGAATGCGGCCACCCCTAAAAACGTGAATAGGTGCTCTGCGCCGAACCTTTTGCTACAAGAAAAATTGAACATGAACGACACCCCCGTCCAGCAAGACGAAAACAGCCTGATTGCCGAGCGCCGCAGCAAATTGGCGGCGATACGCGAAAGCGGCATTGCCTTTCCCAATGACTTCCGCCGCAGCGATGAGGCCGGGGCATTGCAGGCCGAGTATGCCGATGCCGAGAAATGGACGGGCGAGGCGCTGGAAGCCACTGGCCGCCGGGTGAAAATCGCCGGGCGGATGCTGGCCAAGCGCATCATGGGCAAGGCGGCTTTTGCCGGGCTGCGCGATGGCAGCGGCGATATCCAGCTGTTCCTGCAATCCGGCGCGCTGGGCGAGGTGTATCAGGCGTTCAAGGGCTGGGATGTGGGCGATATCATCGCCGCCGAAGGCAGGCTGATGCGCACCAAGACCGGCGAGCTGTCGGTCAAGGTGGAGGCCCTGCGGCTTTTGACCAAGTCGCTGCGCCCGTTGCCGGGCAAATGGCATGGACTGGCCGATGTCGAGCAACGCTATCGGCAGCGCTATCTGGATTTGATAGTCAATCCCGATGTCCGTGAGGTATTCATGGCGCGCTCGCGCATCATTTCCAACATCCGTCGCTGGCTGGATGCGCGCAAGTTTCTGGAGGTGGAAACGCCGATGATGCATTACATCGCCGGCGGCGCCACGGCGCGCCCCTTCGTCACCCATCACAATGCCCTGGACCTGGATTTGTTCCTGCGCGTGGCGCCGGAGCTGTATCTGAAGCGCCTGGTGGTGGGCGGCTTTGACCGGGTGTATGAAATCAACCGCAATTTCCGCAACGAAGGCGTCTCCACCCGCCACAATCCTGAGTTCACCATGCTGGAGTTGTACGAGGCCTATGCCAGCTACAACGAAATCATGGACCTGACCGAGGCGCTGATTCGCCATGTCGCGCAAGAAGCCGTTGGCCAGACCCGGGTGGTGTGGGATGGCAATGCCATTGAGCTTGGCCAGCCGTTCCGCCGCTGGCGCATGGATGAGGCCGTACGTGAACTGAACCCGGAAATTTCCGAGGCCGACTGCCGTGACCGCGAAGCCCTGGCTGCGCACTGCGCACGCTTGAAGATTCCGGTCAAGCCCGGCTATGGCTGGGGCAAGCTGCTGCTGGAAATCTTTGAAAAAACCGTGGAAGGCGGGCTTGTCCAGCCGACTTTCATCACCCATTACCCGGTGGAAGTCTCGCCGCTGGCACGTGAATCGGATATCGAGCCGGGCATTACCGACCGCTTTGAGCTGTTCATCGGCGGCAAGGAAATCGCCAACGGCTTTTCCGAGCTCAACGATGCCGAAGACCAGGCCGCGCGCTTCCAGGCGCAAGTGGCGGCCAAAGAGTCCGGCGATGACGAGGCGATGCACTTTGATGCCGACTACATCCGCGCGCTGGAAGTCGGTTTGCCGCCGACCGGCGGGCTGGGTATCGGCATCGACCGGCTGGTGATGCTGCTGACCGGCTCGGACTCCATCCGCGATGTGCTGCTATTCCCCTATATGCGCCCGCAAACAGAATGATTGCCGCCATAGTGGCGCAAGGTTCTTAGCCCCGGGCAATGGCAAAAGCCGGAGCTTATCGTTGTGCTTTGCGAACTGCCGCCTACAGGTCTATCCTAGGCTTGATGCGATTTTTCTCGCCTGCAACCGTTATCCTGGCGGTGCAAGTCATGGCGGATACATCGCATGGGGCAGGCGGCAGACGCGCCTGAGGGTGACTTTGATACACACGATAGTTCTAGCAGGGGGATATGAATGCGTACTGACATGTTTCAACGGTTGCTGGAAGACCTGACCGGCTCTTCTGCGGATATTGAGGCTTCTGCGCTGACATCGACCGATGGGCTGATGATTGCCTCGTCGCTACCGCATGATATGGACGAAGACCGCGTGGGTGCGATGTCGGCAGCACTGCTGTCGCTGGGCGAGCGCGCCGCGCAGGAGCTGGCGCGTGGCGCTTTGGAACGGGTTCTGATTCAGGGCGACAAGGGCTACGTCATCATGAGTGCGGCAGGCAATGAAGCCGTGCTGATTGTGCTGGCGCGTCAAAATGCCAAGCTCGGCCTGTTGTTCCTGGATATCAAGCGTGCGGCCGAAGCGCTGGCCAAACTGATTTGATTGGGAGTGTTTTCACCATGGCACTTTCCGATATGACCCAGCCGGCAGTACCGGCACAAGCGCATACGTGGACCTATGCCGATGGCAGCTCCCGTACCATTTATGTCACTGATAACGAACTGCCTTTCCCGGAAGGGCGCTTGATTGTTTCAAGAACCGACCTCAATGGCATCCTGACCCATGCCAATGATGCCTTTGTCGAGATTTCCGGCTATGCGCGCAGCGAACTGATTGGACAGCCGCATAGCATCTTGCGCCATCCGGACATGCCGCGCGCGGCCTTCAAGGACCTGTGGGACACTTTGCATGCAGGCAAAAAATGGCATGGCTATGTCAAAAACCTTTGCAAGGATGGCAGCTACTACTGGGTGTATGCCACGGCCGTGCCCAATATCCGCGATGGCAAGGTGGTTGGCTTTGCTTCGGTACGCCGTGCGCCCTCGCGGCGCAAGATTGAAGAAATGACCGCGCTCTACCAGCAGATGCGCATGGCAGAGCAAGGAGGTGCAGCATGATGCTCAATATGTTGATTGCGCCGGATTTTGCCCCTGAGCGTTTTGCCGGATGGCATATGCTCAATACGCTGTTGCAGAAAAAGACCGGCATGCAGATTCATTTGCTGACCCCGGCTTCGGCGGCGGAGCAAGCCGAATGGATTGCTTCGGGCAAGGTGGGCGCGGTTTATGCCAACCCCTTTGATGCAGCGACCATGTTGCGCGAGCAGGGCTATCGGGCTATCGCCCGTCCGGTGGGCAAGCCCGATGAAATGGTGATTGCCACTTCTGCCAACTCGCCCTGCAACAAAATCCAGGACCTCAAGCCCGGCTGCCGTATCGCGCTCACCGATAACAAGGATGTCAAGCTGATTGGCCTGCGCCTGCTGGAAGCGGCAGATTTGACCGAAGCCGATATCAACTGGGTGCAGGTGGATACTTATCAGGCCTCGGCGCGCCTGGCCATCAAGGGGGAGGTGGATGCTTCCTTCTTTCTGGCCGAGGCTTACCACTCGCTATCGCGCCTGAGCCAATCCCAGCTCAAGCCGCTGATTGAAAGCAGGCTGACCGATATCACCCATGTGATTTTGCTCGGCAAGCAGGTTGATGAGGAAGCCGGCAACAAGATTTTGCAGGCCTTGCTGTCGCTCTCAGGCTCTGCCGATGGGCAGCCGGTGCTGGATGATTTGGGTATCAAGGGCGGATTTGAGGCCATGGACAGGGAAGATGCCGAATTCATGATTGACCTCATGGATACGCTTCTGGACTGAGCCTGCAAATCCCTGTCCAATCTGACCTGAATCCATTGCCATGACGCTTATACCGCCTGCCCCAGGAAACCTTGAGGGGCAGGCTGTGCGTATTGCCTTCCAGCGCGCTGGTCGCAGGGTACTGGCCGCGCCTGAGGTTCATGCGCATCATCAGGCGCGTATTGCTGCCGCCATGCAAATGCCGGGGAGTGAGGCGCTGCAAGCGGCAGTGGCGGACATGCTGTATGCCTGCCCGCCCGAGCCGGAGCTGTTTGCAAAGCTGATGGCATCGCCTGATATGACCCAGCGATTGCCCGCCCATGTGCATGCAGCACTTTGCGTCGTGGCGCAGTCAGGAACATGCCTGCCACGCGTTACCCGCTGGGCAACGCGCTGGTGCATCCTGGCGACGCCATCGCTGGATGTGCCGCGCCGCGCACTGTTGTGCGGGACAGATGATTCCCGCACATTGGCCGCAGCGGCATTGCACGCCATACTTGCGGGCGATATGCAGGCAGAAAACGAGTTTCTGGAACACTGTCAGGCCACATTTGATACCTTGGCCTTCATGCTGGTACGCCGAGATTTGCTCAAACGAAAACTTGTTTTGGGGCGGCGCTGGATTCAGGCTTCAACCATGCTTGAGGAAAGCAGTAAATAACAGGCTGAGAGCCAGTGTGCAATTTCCATTGCGCCTGCATTTTCAGTCGAAAACCGCGCCTGTTGCGCTGAAAATACTTGCGCACATGATTTTGTCTTGAACAGGCTCTTAAAAGCATGCCTTTCAAGGTCTTTCCCCCGCGCCTGTTTGAGCACTCTTGCTGTGGACACATGGGCGCGCACCTGACAGCCATCGACGTAGCCCTTGCCCTTGGCGC
>JAUMYP010000023.1 GCA_030528565.1 Pseudomonadota bacterium | reverse complement strand
GGCATCCAGTTCACAAACCGTCGTCGTGACCGTCACTGCCCGGCGCACATCTTCAGCCGGGTGTGCCAAGAACATGGCATCGAGCACCGTCTGACCCAGGTCCAGCATCCTTGGACGAATGGACAGGTCGAACGAATGAACAGAACCATCAAGGAAGCCACGGTCAAGCGTTTCCACTACAACGACCACGCGCAGCTGCGCCAGCACTTGCGCAGCTTCATGGACGCCTACAACTTCGGCCGCAGGCTCAAGACCTTGAAGGGGCTCACGCCCTACGAATTCATCTGCAAACAGTGGGATGACCAGCCTGGATGGTTTAAAATGAATCCGCGCCAGTTAATGGCGGGACTTAACATCTAAAGCAAAGCAAAAAGCCGGAATGCACTTCCGGCTTTTTGCTTGGGTTGATTCTGTGCAGCGCCGTATCAGGCTTTCTTCAAAAACTCGGTGCGCAGCACCAGGCCTTTGACCTTTTCGACATTGCATTCAATCAGGTCTTCGTCATCGGTCAGGCGGATGTTTTTGCACAAGGTGCCGCGCTTGAGGGTCACCGAGGTGCCCTTGACCTTCAGGTCTTTGATAAGGGTCACGCTGTCGCCGTCTTGCAGGCGGGTGCCGTTGCTGTCCTTGACGATGATTTCGTCTTCGTCGCTATCGTAATCGCTCATGCTGGTCTCCTTGGGTTCAAGTGGCAAATTGGTCGGTGGCGCGCACCAGGGCGTCGATGTTTTCTGCTTCAAACGCCGAGTGGCCGGAAGTCGGGGTGATGGTGAGCTGTGCCTTCGGCCAGGCTTTGTGCAAGTCCCAGGCATTGGCGACCGGGCAAACCACGTCGTAGCGGCCATGCACGATGACGCCGGGGATGTCGGCGATACGCTGGGCATCGCGCAGCAACTGGTCGTCGCACTCGAAGAAGCCCTTGTTTACGAAGTAATGGTTTTCGATGCGGGCAAAGGCCAATGCGAAATGGGCATCGCTGTGGCTGCTGGCGTAATCATCTGGCACCTGGAGATAGCTGGTGCCGCCTTCCCAGATGCTCCAGCGGCGTGCCGCTTCCAGCCGGGTGGACTCATCCTCCGAAGTCAGGCGTTTGTGATAGGCCGCCATCAGGTCGCCGCGTTCGGCTTCCGGGATGTAATCGCGGTAAGGCTCGAACTGGTCGGGGAACAGGCGCGATGCGCCTTCCTGATAGAACCATTCCAGCTCCCAGCGGCGCAGCATGAAGATGCCGCGCAGCACCAGTTCGGTGACGCGCCCGGGATGCTTCTGTGCATAGGCCAGCGCCAGGGTCGAGCCCCAGGAGCCGCCGAATACCTGCCATTTTTCAATGCCCAGATGCTCGCGCAGGCGCTCGATATCGGCCACCAAATCCCAGGTGGTGTTGTCTTGCAAGTCGGCATGCGGGGTGCTGCGCCCGGCGCCGCGCTGGTCAAACAGCACGATGCGGTATTTGTCCGGGTTATGGAAACGGCGCATCGCCGCATTGCAGCCGCCACCGGGGCCGCCATGCAACATCACCACCGGCTTGCCCTCGGGGTTGCCACATTGCTCCCAGTACAGGGTATGGCGCGCATCGACCTGCAAATTGCCGGTTTGATAGGGTTCAATGGCGGGGTATAGCATACGCATGGCACAACTCCGGACAGAAAAACGCGGATTTTACTGCTTCCCCGGCCATCTCCCAAAACTCACCCGTTCACGCTGTTCCAAATCCTGCGCCGTAGCCACCTCACTGAAACCGGCCGCAACCAGCAAGCTGCGCACGGCCGCACCCTGCTGCCAGCCGTGCTCCAGCAGCAGCCAGCCACCGGCATTGAGATGCGCCGGTGCCAGCGCCACGATATGCCGCAGGTCATCCAGTCCGTCTGCACCCGATGCCAGCGCCGTGCGCGGTTCAAAACGCAAATCGCCCTGCACCAGATGTGCATCATCCGCTTCGATATACGGCGGGTTGCTGAGAATCAGGTCAAAACGCTCGCCCGCCAGGGGTGCATACCAGTAGCCGTGGCGGAATTCGACATTGCCGATGGCATGGCTTTGTGCATTGTGGCGGGCGACCTCCAGTGCAGCAGCACTGGCATCGGTGGCGATGATGTGCGCGGCCGGGCGCTCGCTGGCCAGCGCCAGCGCAATCGCGCCGCTGCCGGTGCCAAGGTCTGCCGCCTGCAATGCAGCCTCGTGCGGCCAGCGCGCCAGTGCCAGCTCCACCAAAAGCTCGGTTTCCGGGCGCGGAATCAGGGTGGCCGGGGAAACATTCAGGTTCAGCGTCCAGAAACCGCGCTGCCCGGTGATATAGGCCACCGGCTCGCCTGCCAGGCGACGGGCAAGCAGTCCCAGAAAGGCTTCGGCAAGCCCGTTATCAAGCGGGTCGGTATCGTGCGCAAACAGCCAGCCGCGCGACTTGCCCAGCACATGCAGCAGCAGGTGCTCGGCATCCTCACGCCCAATCTGCGCCGTGGCTTTTAGCAATATTTCGGCAATCTGCATCGGTCATTACCGTTATCTGGGCTGGCGCGCATGATGACCGAAACGCGGGCAGCGTGTTACTGGAAGCAATTAATAGCCAAAAACTATCAATCAAATACAAATAATTGATTTGTGAAATTAATAGGCAACATCTATTCTTTGCCTCACGGAAAGGCCAAGCCTTTCGCCTCTTTCACCACCAAGGAGCTTATCCATGTCGCTTATCAATACCGAAGTTCAGCCGTTCAAGGCCAATGCCTTCAAAAATGGCGAATTCATTACCGTGACCGAAGCTGACCTGAAAGGCAAGTGGTCGGTGCTGATTTTCATGCCGGCCGCCTTCACCTTCAACTGCCCGACCGAAATTGAAGATGCCGCCGACAATTACGCCGAATTTGAAAAAGCCGGCGCCCAGGTGTTCATCATCACCACCGACACGCACTTCTCGCACAAGGTGTGGCACGAAACTTCTTCTGCCGTGGGCAAGGCCAAGTTCGCTCTGGTGGGTGACCCAAGCCACGCGCTGTCCAAGGCATTTGATGTGCTGATTCCGGAAGAAGGCCTGGCGCTGCGCGGCACCTTCATCATCAACCCGGAAGGCATCATCAAGACCATGGAAGTGCACGACAACAGCATCGCCCGTGATGTGGCCGAAACCGTGCGCAAGTTGCAGGCAGCCCAGTACGTCGCCAATCACGATGGCGAAGTCTGCCCGGCCAAGTGGAAGGAAGGCCAGAAGACCCTGAAGCCGTCGCTGGATTTGGTCGGCAAAATCTAATCCTCCGCTTACCAGCCCTCTCCCTCCCCCCTCGGGAGAGGACTGGGGGCAAGGTCGCCGCGGTGGCCTTGCTCCCAGCCCTCTTTCTTCTCCCTGGCAATTGCGCGCCGCACTGGCGCGGCATGCCGGATTACGTCTTGACGGGAATTCCCCATGCTCGATACCGAACTCAAAACCCAGCTCGCCACCTATCTTGGCCACCTGCGCACGCCGCTGACGCTGCTTGCCAGCCTGGACGAGAGCGAAGCCAGCCAGCAGATGCGCGCCCTGCTTGATGACATCGTTGAGGCCGGTGACGGGCGCATCACCCTTGAAGCCGCAAGCCAAGCCAGCAGCCGCCAGCCCAGCTTCCGCATCACCCGCAAGGACGCCGATATCGGCGTGGAGTTTGCCGGCCTGCCGCTGGGTCACGAGTTCACCTCGCTGGTACTGGCCTTGCTGCATGTCGGCCAGCATCCGCCCAAGCTGGATGAGGAAACCATCGCGCAAATCAAGGCGCTGGAAGGCCAATACCACTTTGAAACCTTCTTTTCGCAGTCCTGCCAGAACTGCCCGGACGTGGTGCAGGCGCTGAACACCCTGGCCGCGCTCAACCCGAGCATCCGCCATACCGCGATTGACGGCGCGTTTTTCCCCGAAGAAGTCGAGCGCCGGCAAATCATGACCGTGCCGCAGGTGTTCCTGAACGGCCAGCCGTTTGCACAGGGCCGGATGGGCATTGCCGAATTCATCGCCAAGCTCGACAGCGGCGCGGAAGAACGCGCAGCGCGCGCCATCAGCGAAAAAGCCCCGTTCGATGTACTGGTCATCGGCGGTGGCCCGGCCGGTGCGGCAGCTGCCATCTATTCCGCCCGCAAGGGCATCCGCACCGGCGTGCTGGCCGAACGCTTCGGCGGCCAGGTGCTGGATACCCTGGCGATTGAAAATTTCATCTCGGTGCGCGAAACCGAAGGCCCCAAGCTCGCCGCCGCACTGGAAGCCCATGTGGCCGACTACGATGTCGATGTGATGAACCTGCAACGGGCCGAAAAGCTCGAACAGGTCGAAGGCGGCTGGAAAGTCACCACCGCCAGCGGCGCCACCCTCAGCGGCAAATCCATCATCCTCGCCACCGGCGCACGCTGGCGGCGCATGGAAGTGCCGGGCGAAGAACAATTCATGGCCAAGGGCGTGGCGTTCTGCCCGCACTGCGATGGCCCGCTGTTCAAGGGCAAACGCGTGGCCGTGATTGGCGGCGGCAACTCCGGCGTAGAGGCCGCGATTGACCTGGCCGGTGTCGTGGCACACGTCACCCTGCTGGAATTTGGCGAACAACTGCGCGCCGACCAGGTGCTGCAAGCCAAACTGCGCAGCCTGCCGAACGTCACCATCATCACCCAGGCGCTGACCACCGAAGTGCTCGGCACCGACAAAGTGCACGGCCTGAGCTATCAAGACCGCAGCAGCGGCGCAAAGCACACGCTCGAACTGGAAGGCATCTTTGTGCAGATTGGCCTGCTGCCCAATAGCGAATGGCTCAAAGACAGCGGCATGGCGCTTAGCCCGCGCGGCGAAATCATCATCGACGAGTGCGGCGCTACCAACCTGCCCGGTGTGTTTGCTGCCGGTGACTGCACCACCGTGCCCTACAAGCAAATCATCATCGCCATGGGCGCTGGCGCCACCGCCTCGCTTTCGGCCTTTGACCACCTGATTCGAGAATCAGCCCCCAATCCTTGACCCTCCCCCCACCGCCCGCCTGACCCCAGCCAAATCGCCAAGGTCAGGCGGCGCGGTTTTTCCCATGAACCTGCGCGACCTCAAATACCTTATTGCCCTGGCCGACCACCGCCATTTTGGCCGGGCCGCCGAAGCCAGTTTTGTCAGCCAGCCTACGCTTTCCACACAAATCAAAAAGCTGGAAGAAGAACTGGGCGTGCAATTATTCGAGCGCGCCCCACGCAAGGTGATGCTGACCCCGGTTGGCCAGGAAATCATCCAGCGCGCCCGCGGCATCGTCGCCGAAGTCGAATCCATGCGCGAGCTGGCCCGCCGCAGCCAGGACCCGGAATCGGGCAGCCTGCGCCTGGGCGCCTTCCCCACCCTCGCGCCCTATTTTCTGCCGCATGCCGTGCCCGCCCTGCAAGCTGCCCTGCCCCGGCTTGAGCTTTTACTGGTGGAAGAAAAAAGCGATGTCCTGCTGGCGCAACTGCGCGAAGGCCGCATCGACGCCACCTTGATTGCCTTGCCGGTACACGATGAGCAACTGCATATAGCGCCGCTGTTTGACGAGCCGTTCTGGCTTGCCACCTATCACAACGGCCCCCTGTCTGCACAAACCCGGGTCAGCCTGGACGAGTTGGCGCGGCACGACCTGCTATTGCTCGAAGACGGCCACTGCCTGCGCGAGCAGGCGCTGGATGTCTGCCGCCTCTCCGGCGCCAGGGAAAGACCGGGCTTTCGCGCTACCAGCCTGGAAACCCTGCGGCAAATGGTCGCCGCAGGCGCAGGCATCACCCTGCTGCCCGCCCTGGCGGTGCGCCCGCCCGTCTCCCAGCCCGAACAACTCAAACTGCTGCCCTTCCAGGGCGAAGCCCCGACCCGCAGCATCGCCCTCATCTGGCGCCGCAGCAGCGCACTCACCCCCCTGCTGAACCAGGTCGCCAGTACCTTGCGCACACTTGCAACACGACTTTTGGCCTGAATGCCAAAGCCAGCAATAACACCATCAGACATCAAAAAAACAGGCTCTCTTCTCAGGTAGCCGCCAACGATATATATTTGCTCCAGAAGTATTGTCGGAGCTCAGCAGTTTGGCAATACTCATCCATCTATTAGCGAGCCGGTAACAGCATCACCCTGTCCGGCTTCTTTGAATTTGCACAGGGTTTACCAATGAGCATTCTTGTAACAGGTGGCGCTGGATATATCGGCTCTCATACCTGCATTGAGCTGTTAATGGCAGGATATGAAGTTGTTGTTTTTGATAATTTTTGCAATAGCCACCAGGAAGCAGTCCGCAGAGTTGAAAAAATCACGGGAAGAAAGCTTTTCCTGGAGCAAGGCGACATAAGAAATCAGGATGAACTTGAGAGAGTCCTAAAAAATTACGACTGCCAAGCAGTCATCCACTTTGCTGGACTGAAAGCCGTCGGGGAATCTTCCGAAAAGCCTCTTGTCTATTACGACAACAATTTCATCGGCACACACAGACTGCTCATGGCCATGCAGAACTGTGCCGTCAAGAACCTTGTTTTCAGTTCATCCGCAACTGTTTACGGAGAGCCGCAAAGACTCCCCCTTGATGAGACTCACCCCCTGTCAGCCACCAATCCATACGGACGCAGCAAGCTTTTCATTGAAGAAATGCTCCGGGATTTTTGGAGCGCGAATACAGATTGGAAAATAACAATACTGCGCTACTTCAACCCTGTCGGCGCCCACGAAAGCGGCCTGATTGGTGAAGACCCACTTGGCATTCCTAACAACCTGATGCCTTATGTTGCCCAAGTTGCCGTAGGGCGTAGAGAACTCCTGAACGTTTGGGGCGGAGACTACCCAACAGCAGACGGCACTGGAGTTCGAGATTATATTCACGTCGTGGATCTTGCCAAAGGACACCTGAAAGCCCTAGAAGCAATCAATTCCCCACAATGCCTAGCAATAAACCTTGGCACAGGTAAAGGCTATAGTGTACTGGAAGTAGTAAAAGCCTTTGAAGCCGCAAGCAATAAAAAAATACTCTATACCATCGCACCTCGACGAACCGGCGATGTCGCCGAATGCTATGCAGATCCGAGTTTTGCCGAACAAATTCTGGGCTGGAAGGCAGAGCGTGACCTCGGAACCATGTGCGAAGATCATTGGCGATGGCAACATTCAAACCCTAAGGGATTTTGAATATATGTAATAAGCTGCTTTTTGGGGGCATTACATGCCCCCGTAGCATCAGATAGGTCACCGAAAATTTTAGCAAGACATCCGATCAAATCGCTGTTTCCACGCCAAACTGCTCAAAGCACAATTTCATCGATACTCTAAGCTCATTTCGCTTTTTATCGAAAAGATCTGGGTCAAACCTCACCCTGCCGAGAAGCTCAGCAAGATTCTTTGCCGCCACAACATCGGCAGCCATGACATACGGATACCCCATGGTTTCTGCCAGCTCAAGGGTTCTTGCATCAAAGGCAACACAAACACCTAAGCCCCCCCCCTGAATTGCAGCCACAGCACCATGTATTCTCATTCCTATATTTAAATCAGCCTTTCCTGCCTCATCAATCCAGGCCGGAGCACTGAAAAAGTACTGCCCCCTGTGCTTAAGCTTTCTTTTGTACTCAGCTCCCCCAAGCCCAGGAGCTACAATATTCGCCTCCCAGTCAATAAACTTCAAATCCTCTTCATTTTCATGGGATGTAATGAAATTAAGGTCTGAAATATTCGTCTGATAAATATACCTACCCATATTTTCAGAAAGAAGCCCAAAAAGCGCCCTCTCTGTTTCCCTTGTATACTCCTCCAGGGTACCGACAAGTCGATTCACAACCAGGTTTTTCTTGGTCGCAAGCTTGTCCAGCTTGCTCTGGATAGATGCCCCTGTGATAACTGGATTTATAAAATTAGATGGACATCCGGAAACAACCGCATTATGCAGCCCATATTTATCAGCAACCTGAAGGGCGCCCTGCCCCCTCATCCCGACATAAACTGCCCGCTCCTTAAGGAGATGCAAAAAGCGCACGGTTTTTCCCGGAAGTTCTATCTTGGAAAGCTCTCCAATTTTAGCTTGCGCCCCAAGACCAGCAATAACCACAGGCTTGTCAAGCTTCTCAATTATGGTTGCCCACCATCCCAGTTCCCATTCTGGATTCAGCTGGTTTGCCGCGGGTATCGCCAAAACATCTATATTATTTTTCAATAACTCAAAATTGACATCCAAATCCAAATCAAAATCTGAAAAATTAAGCTTCGGGTTCAGGATGTTTTTTGAAGAAGAATACTGAAAAAGCAAGTTTCCCGTATTCATCCCAACCTTTTCCATTGCCTTTTCATTGCCAAGCCCAGAGAGCAAGACAGAGCCATTTGTTCCTAATATTCCAACCACTGGAAGTTTTTTCATATTGATTCCTTTAAAAATTTGACCTTCAGTGAGTACGCTTACGGCCCTCATGGAATCCGTACAGATAAAAATGATGGAACCCATTTTTCATTACACCGGAGCGCACCACTTCTGCGACATCCGGGTTTTCAATCAAATATCTTGAATCATTGAAATCGGGGGGGGGCAATATCTTGCCATCCAATTCCATGATAATTTTTACAAGCTGCCCCCTGTCAATTGATGCGCCCCCTGAAAAAACCTTTGTGAAATACTCAAGGTTTTCATCTTTTTTAAATAGACCTCTCTTTTTTTGCGAGAGTGAAATGCATTGAGAAAGAACCCAATGATCGTCTGATGACTTCATGAAGGTTTGTGTAGAAATCCTTTCATTTGCCAAACGTCGCTCAAGCTCTTCAGAAAATACATTCACACTGGCATTTTTATTAACATCCACGGCATGTTTTGCGCTATCTATCCGGCTTCTTAGGTCAATCATGGAGTAGCCAAGCAATCCAACTATCCCCGCCACATTGCTTTCAGATGCCAATGCCATACGAGCGAACTTGTTGCGCACAATTGCATTGTACTCATTATGTTTGCTTACACCACCAATGACAGAGTTCGAATAGGCGCCTGCCCCTTGTCCTTGAGCAACATCTCGATGGTGATAGTTTGCCAAAACAAGAGGAACTACTCCAATATCAGCCTCCATCAGAAATCTGATATTGAAATCCCAATCCCCCAACACTGGCAGATTTTCATCAAATCCACCAATCTTCTCGTATATTTCACGTTTAAACAAAAATGCAATCGGTGCAAAGAAGTTTCCGCACATCATTTCAGAAAGCGGAACAGTTGTTACCCACTCCTGATATGGGTAGCGCCCATGCTCAATCACAGAGTCACCTTCAATTGACTCTGAAATATATGTGGTTTTCGATATGGCTCCGCCATATTTTTTCCCATCTTTTGACTCAAGAAAACCGGCCATTTCCTGGAGGAAATCAGGTTCCCAGCTATCATCATCATCATGGATGATGATGTAATCCGATTCACTTGCCTTGACTCCAGTATTGGAGGCTGCCTCCATGCCAAGGCTATACTTGTTGCTACACAAAATAATCTTTCGCGGATCAACTGCCGAGTTGCGAATAACAGTTTTTACCGGTTCAACGTCTCCGCCATCATTCACAATAACCCATACATAGTTTTCATAAGTCTGGCTTGCCACACTACGAGCAGCCCTTTCAAGCAAAATTGGCCTATCCTTTGTTCTGGTAATGATCGCCACCTTGCCAAGCGCAGATTTCTTTTTGGGGGCCAGATTGGTTGACAATGACTGAATTTGTTTTGAACCAGCAATATTCTCCGGATACTCCAAAGCCATTTGCCCTTGAAGCCACAAGGCATCACGCAATCTTTTTTCTGAATTATCCCATTGGTTACGATTCTCTGGCTCCAACAATACAGGAACCTTTATTTCCCGGCCAAAATCGGCGGATCTTTTTTTACCTTCAATAGCTTTTGCTTCTTCCCTGGATGGTCTGGAGAGCATGCGAGCAACCTCCCGCACCGCCAATTTGTACCTATTATAGATTTCGCTCGCGCCAATCCCCTTGTTTTCATTCAAGTACTTGACTACAGCCAAATAATGGGCATCTTCTTCAGGATCCACTCGCTCTGAAAGAATCAGATTGCTTTCCGGCGAGCAAACCTTTCCGTCTTTCCCCATCACAAGCCGTTCAATGCTGCTTGCATTGGGCTCAAAAAGACTTTCAATCAAGTGCCTGTGCAAAACAAAGCAAGTCTCCGGGGAGGCCTCATCATATTGAGCCGCATCAAATACAAGGCCTACCATATAAGGATTTATTGAAGATACAGCGCGGTAGTCCTCTATAATTTTTCCGAAATACAAGCCTCCCCACTCATAGTCAGGGAAGGTTTCAGAGAGAATGTGTTGAGCAGTCCCTTTCCAGCCAGAGTCAATCAAAACACCTCGTTTGGCCCCTCCTAGAGTATCCAAGAGATAATTTTCAAAAAGCTGGCCTTGTTCTCGGAGATATCCTTTAAGCCTTCTCGTATCATCTGAATCTAATGCTACAAATTCATGCAGCGGCATTGGCGGAACATCCTTCCACCATTGCTCATCAAGACTTCCTGCCCGAACCTCCGAGGAAAAAATAAAACCGATAGTTTCACTCAGTGAATGATTGGCAAGCTCACTGCCCAGGGCGTTTACTGCCCTGGCCTCATTCCGGAAAAATGTACACTTATTCAGCAGGAACCTGGAGATCCAGAAGTAGTCATGATTCAAAACCGGAGCAATTCCTGCAGACCTTGCATAAGCCTCATACAGTTTCCTTATTCTAACGCCTGCGCGAGATACAAATAGAAACTTCGTATCTCCGTCATCCATCTGCCGGAGATAATGATCCAATTGCATCAAATAATAATGCACCACTGGCGCAAGACAGTTATATGAAAAACTTTCAGGAGAAATGGCTTTCGATTTCATGAATTACACTCCAGCCTTCACAAGGCTACCCATGTCCACACCAATATGTTCCACCAAATTCATGAAGTCATCATGGTCAGCTCGAATGGCATCAACTTCCTGAACTGTCAAAGGAATTAACATTGATCGCCAGCCTTTAAATTTTGGAATCCGGAAGTCCCCTATCACACTATCTCCTATATGAAAATGTTCAAATGGCTGAAATCCGGTTACTCCACGAACCACATCAAAAAGCAGCCCAGATCTCTTGCTAACAATCTCATCCGCACTTGAATACAAATCTCCGAATCTGTCAACATCGGAAGGAAAGTGCCCCCGCACGATATCTCTTATTTGCTCCGAGTGCATATACATGTCACTAATCATAAGGACCTGAGCGCCAACACTCTCTGCAAAGTTAAGAATATCCCACATCAATGGATTTGGTCGTGTATTTTCAATTTCATACTGGACTTCAATCTCCATCAACTCCTGCCAAACTTCCTGTCCAAGGCCCAGCACCCCGCACATGCCGGAGTAAATGTCTTTCAAACTGCCCTCTCGGCAGTTATTTTTCGGCCTTCTCACACGATAAGAAGCATGCGTCGCCAACACCCTGGAAACAAAAATATCCTTCTGCAGCTTTTCACCATCCTTTCCTTTAGCATCAATATGCCGAGAAATGGCTCCTGCTATCTCCCAGAAGCGCCTTGCTTCAGACTTATTGTTCCTAAGCACGACCGTATCAAAAACATCAAGAGTCAGGCATCTGAAAGGAGTTCTCTCATACTCTTCCTTTATGAGGGAAATAATCCTGTGCCGCATTTCTTCATCTGCAAAAGCAGCATCCCTGTTCGAAAACAGTGAAATTTCACAAGTAAAATCCTTGTAATAACAAGTAATCTCATTATCTAAGCAAATCAACATGGAGCACCTAATAATAACCAGATAACCTTATATTCTTTCAATGACAATACCGGAAACCATTGGAATGGAATCACCCAATGATGACTCACTCATCCCGGCACGAACAATAATTCCGCCAACAAATTCTGCCATATCCTGTTTATTTATTGACACCGGAAGTGCCAACTCAAAGCCCAGTGCGCCCCCTTTTCTGCCAAGATAAGCACTGACATCATCCCGATTGATTCTCTTGAAATTTTCAACAATAAAATTTCCTCCCGGTGTCATTACACTAATAACTTCAACTTCGCCTTTCTTTACACTACTGGCCCAGCCTGAAATGATTACACTGCTTTCACTGAAAGTAATTCTCTCTAACATGCCCAGTATGTTCCCGAACAGTAGTGGATCCGATGTGGCAGCCAATTTTCTTTCATCTGGCTTGGCGTCTTCCACTATGGCCTGATAGGCTTCTATGCCGCCTGACATATCGCCGTAATACACCATACGCCCCTTATCTAGCACCAGCGCCTTGTTGCACAGCGACTGCAAGAGGCCAACGCTGTGACTGGCCAAAATAGACAGTTTGCTGCCATTAAAGCGGCTCATCATACGCAGTTTAGCCTTTTCCACAAAAGCAGCATCGCCAGTACCAATCCATTCATCCATCAGCATGATATCCGGCTGAATTGCCGTGGAAATAGCAAAACCCAAGCGCATTCGCTGTCCGGAAGATAAGGTATGAAGCTGACGGCTGGCCTTGTCCTCAAGCTCAGCAAATTCCAAGATATCATCCATGGCAGTACGCACTTGCCGGTAACGCAGCCCCATGGCTGTACCGCGCAAAATGATGTTTTCTGCCAGGGTTGCATACTCATTGAAGCCCAATGTGGTTGTCAGCAATGATTGCAGGCTACCCTCACGATACAAGCTACCGGAGGTCGGCAGATAGGCGCCATTTATCAGCTTGAGCAGGGTAGTCTTGCCAGCACCATTCAATCCCATGATGCCAACCCGATCACCCTCCCGAGCAATAAAGCTTATGTTCGAAAGCACAGTAGCATAATTGCTCCGGGCAAGAGTAAGGGAGCTCAAAAAGCCAACTTTGCTATCCCGCTCATCCCGCTGAAGTTCGTAAGGGAGATCTAGACAAATCTTTTCAGCTTTGACAATAGTTGCCATATGTTTCAAATCCACATCGGAACTTTCTTTGAAAATACCCGGTAACACACAATTGAAAGTATCAATCCGGATCCCGCCATAATCCCCAGATAAGTCCAGGTTAATGGTTCAATAGACTCCCCGACTAGTGGGGCACGAACAATGGCTATCAAATGATGTAAAGGGTTGGCTCGCATGAAGCTTCCTTGCAGTGTTCCTTCCGGAGCAGCTGCCGGATACCAGATAATTGGAGTTACCAAAAACAATGCCATGGTCAAGTTACCAATGAACTCTGCAAAATCCGGCAGCTTGCCTCCCAAAAAACTTATCGGCACTGCCCAAGTAAAGGTAATAAAAATCAGCAGCAACGAACCGGCTAACGCCATTGGAATGCCTGCCGGTTCAAATTGCTCCGACATTAGTAGCGCAATAAAAACTACGGGAACGGAAAACAAGAAAATGAATAGCGAGCGCGCATGTGCTGAAATCAAGTAATCTGTATAGCGCGTCTTCCCATCATTTATATATGAAGCGGATGCCCTGTAAACTACAGAGCATTCATTGATTATCCCAACAACCAGCCTGAAAAGCACGTAGCTGATGCCGACATGTGCCATGAATGGCCTTACCTTCCCTGGATTAAGCATGGCCATAAACCAACCGATACCCCAGATATAAACCATTGCTGGAAACACCAGCCAGAAAACTCCTAGAAAATGTCGTCGGGTACTGGTTACCACGGATAGCCATGATGCATATAGCCAATGATCAGGGTTGCGCAAACTGCCTGAAAAATCCTTAATCAAAGAGGAAGACATTTGATAACTATCCTATTGCAAAAATGAAAAACAAAATTTCCATACACACTAAATCCTTTAAAAGCAACCCATATATGGCACCATGCTAGCACGTTCCTTGTGGCGCCCATTGGCGCTTTGACGGTAATCCTGCCACAAAAATCCCGGCCAGGGTCACCGCAAGTCCCGCCCATTGCCGTAATCCGGGGTTGGCCAGCCCCAGCAGGACATCCAGCACATAGGCCACGGTCGGCTGCACCAGCAGCAGCAGTCCCACCAGTGCCACCGGCAATACGGCAATGGCTCTGGAAATCAGCCCCCAGCTCAGGCAGTGGCCGAAGGCCGCCAGCGCCAGCAAGATGGCAAAGCTCTGCCAGGAAGGCAGCAGCAGCGAAGTGCCTTCGGCCTGCGCCATCAGTGCCAGAGCCGCAGCCGAGCCGAAAGCCGCCAGACACAGAATCTGCTCTACCGGCATGCGCGCCAATTGTTTGCCGCTTTCGGTTTGTACCCGCTTGATGCTGATGTTGTAGGCCGCATAGGCAAGCCCTGTCCCCAGGCCAAACACCACGCCCCAGCGGTAATCACTGCCTTGCTGCTGCCAGTCCCCGGCAAGCAGCAGCCACAGGCCGGACATCGCCAGCAGCACCCCGGCCAGAAAGCGCATGGAGATGCGTTCGCCAAAAAATACCGCCCCGGCAAGCACCATGAAGAACACCTGGGCATTGCCCAATAGTGTGGACAATCCGGGGCCGACCAGCAGAATGCTGCGATGCCACATCCAAAGGTCCAGTGCAAATGCCAGCGCCGCCGCCGCAATCCAGCCCCAGGCCGCGCGCGGCAGGCGTTGCCAGCCATGCCGCCACTGCACCAGTGCGGCCAGCAGCAAGGCAGCCAGAAACATCCGCCAGAACGCCGACACCGTAGCGCCGACCCCGGCAAAGCGCACCATCAAGCCGTTGCTGCCAAGAATCACCGCCCCGGCCAGCATTTGCAGCAGCGCCAGCTTCCGTCCGCCAAGCTGCGTACTCATGCCAGCAGGCTCCCCTCTGCCGCAGGCAGGGAAGCGCCAACGGCATCGCTGGCTTCGGCATCCCACCCGGCCAGCGCGTTTGCGGCAGCTTCGGCAAAGTCGTCCGGCACGCATACCCGGATAAAGCCAGCGGCCGGCAATTCGCCCATTCCGCCGAGCAATGCCTCGCCCAGTACAAAGGCCGGGATGCCCACCGCTTCCAGACGGTGCTTGAGCAAATGCGCCTGGACTGGATTATGGCCGTGATAAACCGGATACATGCTGCTACCTTGCACAAAAGTGGGCAGCCTAAAGCCTTGGCGCGTTTTTTTCATCCCCAGCCTGCCTGCTGGACGCAAATTTTCCCGCCCCGGCGAGCCTGCGGGTAAACTGCGCAGGTTTTTTCCTGTTCCTTGCCGCCATGACCGACCATATCCCCGCCGAGCGCACCGATTTCATCCGCAACATCGTCCGCGAGGACCTGGCCTCCGGCAAGCACAGCGCCATCAAGACCCGCTTCCCGCCCGAGCCCAATGGCTATCTGCATCTGGGGCATGTGCGCGCCATCGCCACCGATTTTGGCATCGCCGGCGAGTTCGGCGGGGTGTGCAACCTACGCTTTGACGATACCAATCCGGCCAAGGAAGACCCCGAATACGTACAGGCCATCCAGGACGATGTGCGCTGGCTGGGCTTTGACTGGCACGACCTGCGCCATGCCTCCGACTACTTCGGCGTGTATTACCTGGCGGCCGAAAAACTGATTGCTGATGGCAAGGCGTTTGTCTGCGACCTGTCCGCAGACGAAGTGCGCGCCACCCGTGGCAATCTGAAGGAGCCGGGCACGCCCTCGCCGTATCGTGAACGCAGCGTGGAAGAAAACCTCGAGCTGTTCCGGCGCATGCGGGCGGGCGAATTTGCCGATGGCGCCCGCACCCTGCGCGCCAAAATCGACATGGCCTCGCCCAATATGAACCTGCGCGACCCGGCGCTTTACCGCATCAAGCATGTCGAGCACCAGAACACCGGGGCGGAATGGCCGATTTACCCGATGTATGACTACGCGCATGCGCTCGGCGATGCCATTGAAGGCATCACCCATTCGCTGTGCACCCTGGAGTTTGAGGACCACCGCCCGCTGTATGACTGGTGCGTGGACAATGTGGCGCTGCATGACAATCCGGCGCTGCTCGCCCCGCTGCTGGAGAAGGGGCTGCCCAACGAGGCCGCCAAGCCGCGCCAGATTGAGTTCTCGCGCCTCAACCTCGACTACACGGTGATGAGCAAGCGCAAGCTGATGGCACTGGTGCAGGAAGGACTGGTGGATGGCTGGGACGACCCGCGCATGCCCACCCTGCAAGGCATCCGCCGCCGTGGTTATTCGCCTGAAGCCCTGAAGCTGTTTATCTCGCGCCTGGGGCTGTCCAAGCAGAACTCGCTGATTGACTACACCGTGCTGGAAAACACCCTGCGCGAAGACTTGGACAGCCGCGCCGAGCGACGCATGGCGGTGATTGCACCGCTGAAGCTCGTGCTCACCAATCTGCCCAAAGGTCATCACGAAACCCTGCAATTCCCCAACCATCCCAAGGACGAGACGCGTGGCATGCGCGAAGTATCTTTCTCCAATGTGCTGTGGATTGAGCGCGAGGATTTTGCCGAAGTGCCGCCCAAGGGCTGGAAGCGGCTGGTGCCGGGCGGCGAAGTGCGGCTGCGCGGCGCGGGTATCGTGCAATGCGATGAAGTCATCAAGAACGAGGCCGGTGACATCATCGAGCTGCGCGGCACGCTGGACTTGCAATCGCGCCCCGGCATGGAAGGCGCCAACCGCAAGGTCAAGGGCACCATCCACTGGGTGGATGCGGCGACCGCCGTGGCCACCGAATTCCGCCTGTATGACCGGCTGTTCACCGTACCCAATCCAGATGACGAGAGCGAAGGCAAAACCTACCGCGACTATCTCAACCCCGAATCGCGCCAGGTGGTGCAGGGCTATGTGGAAGCGGCCGCCGCGACTGCCGCGCCCGAGCAGCAATTCCAGTTCGAGCGCATCGGCTATTTCGTCGCCGACCGTCACGACCACCAGCCGGACAGGCCGGTATTCAACCGCGCCGTGACCCTGCGCGATACCTGGATGCAAAAAGCTTGATGCCCCCGCTGTTGCAACTGCATCTGACCCTGCCGGCCTGGGTGCATGATTTCCCCCTTGAAAACCAGTATCCGGGCGATGAAGCCAAGATGGCGCTGGCGATAGCCCTATCGCGCCAGAACGTCCGGACGCGCAGCGGTGGCCCGTTTGGTGCGGCCATTTTCGGCGCCGATGACCGGCTGATTGCCATTGGCGTCAACCGGGTGGTGCCGATGAACTGCTCGGTGGCGCATGCCGAAATGATGGCCTTCATGCTGGCGCAGCAGCGCCTGCAACGCCCGCGCCTGAACCGCAATGACGATGGCAGCGCCTATGGGCCGGTCACCCTGGCGACCTCCGCCCAACCTTGCTGCCAGTGTTTCGGCGCTTCGGTCTGGGCGGGCATCGACCGGCTGCTGATGGGCGCGCGCAGCGAGGATGTGGAGGCGCTTACCGCTTTCGACGAAGGGCCGCTGCCACCGGACTGGATGGACGCACTCAAGCGCCGCGGCATCGAAGTGGTGCGCGACCTGCAACGCGAAGCCGCCTGCGAAGTGCTGCGCCGCTATAGCGCCCAGCAAGGCGCGAGTTATTGAGATGCGCGGATTGCTGTGCTGGTGTCGCGCCGGGTTCGAGCCCGACCTTGCCGCCGAACTGACCGAGCGCGCCGCCGAAGCCGGTTTTGCCGGTTATGCCCGTACCGAACGCGGCAGCGGCCATGTCATCTTTCACTGCGAAGACGCCGCAGCCCTGAATGCCGCCCTGCCCTGGCGCGAGCTGGTATTTGCCCGGCAAAAACTGCGGCTCCTGGCAGAACTGCGCGGCATCGACACCCAGGACCGCATCAGCCCGGTGCTTGCCGCGCTGGAAAACACCGGGCAAGGCTTTGGCGAGCTTTGGCTGGAGCACCCGGATTCAGACGCAGGCAAACCGCTGGCCGGGCTTGCGCGCAGTTTTGCCAACGCGCTGCGCCCGGCACTGCGCAAGCAAGGCTTGCTCACGCCCAGCCCCGACCCGCGCCTGCCACGCCTGCACATCGCCGTACTGGCCAGCGACCATTTGCTGCTTGCCCAAGCCCGGCCGCAGGACAGCGCCCCCTGGCCGCTGGGCATCCCGCGCCTGAAAATGCACCCGGACGCGCCCTCGCGCAGCGCCCTGAAGCTGGAAGAAGCCCTGCTCTGCCTGCTTGATGAAACGGAACGGCGCACACTGCTGCATGCTGGCATGCGCGCGGCCGACCTGGGCGCCGCCCCCGGTGGCTGGACCTGGGTGCTGACCCGCCACGGCCTGCATGTGCACGCCATCGACAACGGCCCGCTGCGGCCACATGTGCTCGATACCGGCCTTGTCACCCATCTGCGCGAGGACGGCTTCCGCTGGCAGCCAGCCAAACCGCTGGACTGGATGGTCTGCGACATGGTGGAGCAACCCATCCGCGTTGCCGCCCGCATGGCCGAATGGTTCGCCAACGGCTGGTGCCAGCAGGCGATATTCAATCTGAAACTGCCAATGAAAAAACGCTGGGCAGAAACCCGCCGCTGCCTGGAACTGTTCCAGCAACACGCCGGAGCACTCGGCACACTGCGCGCCAAACAGCTCTACCACGACCGCGAAGAAATCACCGTATTTGCCAGCAAGCGCTGACTGGTTTTACATCACACCATTTTGCAAACCATGCAATCTGAGAGCCTGTTCAAGGGCTCTGAGGGCACGGCTGCAATAGATGCCCAGTCAGGGAGATATAGCCGGGGTTTCTGAGACTTGAACAGGCTCTGAGCGAAAAACAGCGTATTTGAGGGGCGGCCACTCGCTTTCCCTTGCCCGGCAAGGCTTCTGCGAAAGTCAAGCGCCTATTCATCAAAAAACACTAGATATTGTGCTTGAGTCAAAAAAAAATACCGTATATCCTGTTTTCGCCCCGGAGCGGGGCGCGTTGTTTTTCTGTCCGTAGTGGTTGTTGTGCAGGCAAATCAAGCGGATGTAACGCCCTCCTGTCTTGAGCTGCCAACCTGTTACCGCCTTGCTTTCCAAGCCCATTGCAAGCAAGCAGCATCGCCCCCTTACCTTGCCCATCTGAGTGGATGCCATGAGCCAAAACGATTTTGCAGCCCCCTCTTCCGTCACTGCTCCCGGTGAAAATTTCTCGCTCACGCCGCCAGCGGCTGCGCATGCGATGACCGTGACCAAGCGCGATGGCAGTCGCCAGGCGGTAGACCTCAACAAGATTGTGTTTGCCATCGCCCGTTGTACCGAAGGACTGCATGCGGTGGATCCGATGCGGGTGGCGACCCGTACCATTTCCGGGCTGTATGACGGCGCCACTACCCAGGAGCTGGATGAGCTTTCCATCCGCACTGCGGCGCTGCTGATTGGCGAGGAGCCCGAATACGGCAAGCTGGCGGCGCGTCTTCTGGCCAATGTGATTGCCAAGGAAGTGGCCGGGCAGGAAATCCATGCGTTTTCGCAGTCGGTGGCGCGCGGCCATGAGGTCGGCCTCATCAACGACCGCCTGCTGGGCTTTGTGCAGACCCATGCGCGCAAGCTCAATGATGCCATCGACCCGATGCAGGACTGGCAGTTTGACTACTTCGGGCTGCGCACCCTGTACGACCGCTATCTGCTACGCCATCCGCATAGCCGCAAGGTGATTGAAACCCCGCAGCAGTTCTTCCTGCGCATTGCCAGTGCCCTGTCCGAAGATGTCGGCGAGGCGATTGCGCTATACCGCACCATGAGCGCGCTGGAATATATCCCCAGCTCGCCGACCCTGTTCAATGCCGGTACCCGCCACGAACAGTTGTCTTCCTGTTTCCTGCTGGATTCGCCGCAGGATTCGCTGGAGTCCATCTATGCCAAGTACGGCGATATCGCCCAGCTTTCCAAGTTCAGCGGCGGCATTGGCGTGGGCTATAGCCGGGTGCGCTCGCGCGGCTCGCTGATTCGTTCCACCAACGGCCATTCCAACGGCATCGTGCCGTGGCTGAAAACGCTGGACTCCTCGGTGGCTGCGGTCAACCAGGGCGGCAAGCGCAAGGGCGCGGCCTGCGTGTATCTGGAAACCTGGCATGCCGATATCGAGGATTTTCTGGAGCTGCGTGACAATACTGGCGACGAAGCCCGCCGCACCCATAACCTGAACCTTGCCAACTGGGTGCCGGACTTGTTCATGAAGCGTGTCGAGGCCGACCAGGCATGGTCGCTGTTCGACCCGAATGTGGTGCCGGAGCTGGTTGACCTGCACAACGAGGCCTTCGAGGCGGCCTATCTGCAAGCTGAAGCGCAGGGCAAGGCCAGCAAGCAGGTATCGGCGCGCAAGCTGTATGCGCGGATGATGCGTACCCTGGCCGAAACCGGCAACGGCTGGATGACTTTCAAGGACAAGTGCAACCGCGCCAGCAACCAGACCCTGCGCCCGCAGAACGTGATTCACCTCTCCAATCTCTGCACCGAGATTCTGGAAGTCACCTCCAGCGAAGAAACCGCCGTCTGCAACCTCGGCTCCATCAATCTTGGCCGCCATCTGGATGAATACGGCGACTTCGACTTTGCCAAGCTCGGCGAAACCGTGCGCCAGGCCGTGACCCAGCTTGACCGGGTGATTGACCTCAACTTCTATCCGATTGAATCGGCGCGGCGCGGCAATCTGCGCTGGCGTCCGGTGGGGCTTGGCTGCATGGGCTTGCAGGATGTGTTCTTCAAAAAGCGCCTGCCCTTTGACAGCGACGAAGCCCGTGCGCTGTCAAGGAAAATCGCCGAAACCATCTATTTCCACGCACTCCAGGCCTCCTGCGAGCTGGCGCAGGAAAAAGGCGCGCACCCGAACTTTGCCGATACCCGCGCATCGCAGGGCGAGCTGCAATTCGATGCCTGGGATGCGGACGTGGAGGACCGTGAACGCTGGGATGCCTTGCGCGCGCGCATCCGCGAACACGGCCTGCGCAACTCGCTCTTGATTGCCATCGCCCCCACCGCCACCATCGCCTCCATCGCCGGTTGCTATGAATGCGTGGAGCCGCAGGTCAGCAACCTGTTCAAGCGCGAAACGCTCTCCGGTGACTTCCTGCAAGTGAACCGCTATCTGATTGAGGAGCTGAAAAAGCTCGGCCTGTGGACAGCGGAAATGCGCGATGCCATCAAGCTGGCCGATGGCTCCATCCAGCAAATCAGCGCCATCCCCGAGAGCCTGCGCCAGGTGTATCGCACTGCCTGGGAATTGCCGATGCGCTCGCTGATTGACATGGCTGCCGAGCGTGGCGCCTTCATCGACCAGTCCGCCTCGCTCAACCTGTTCATGGAAAGCCCGAACATCGGCGCGCTGTCCTCGATGTATATGTACGCCTGGAAGCGCGGCATCAAGACCACTTACTACCTGCGCTCACGTCCGGCGACCCGCATCGCCAAGACCACGGTATCGACCTACACCCCGGCACAGGCGGTGGCCTGCTCGCTGGAAAACCCCGAAAGCTGCGAGGCCTGCCAATAATGAACGACAACCGCCAACCCCATCTGCTTGACCCCGGCTTCGAGCTGACCCTGCGGCCGATGCGTTACCCGCAGTTCTACGAGATGTATCGCAATGCCATCAAGAACACCTGGACCGTGGAAGAAATCAACTTCCAAATCGACATCTCCGACCTGCACAGCAAGATGTCACCGGCTGACCAGCACCTGATTCACCGGCTGGTGGCGTTCTTCGCCACCGGCGACTCCATCGTCGCCAACAATCTGGTGCTGAACCTGTACCAGCACCTCAACGCCCCCGAAGCGCGCATGTACCTCTCGCGCCAGCTATATGAGGAAGCCCTGCATGTGCAGTTCTACCTCACCCTGCTGGACAACTACCTGCCCGACCCGGCCGAGCGCGCGCGCGCCTTCGCCGCAGTGGAGAACATCCCGTCCATCAAAAAGAAGGCTGACTTCTGCTTCAAGTGGATAGACAGCATCCAGGACCTCAAGCGCATCGAGACCCGCGAGCAGCGCCGCCAGTTCCTGCTCAACCAAATCTGCTTTGCCGCCTGCATCGAAGGCCTGTTCTTCTTTGCCGCCTTCGCCTATGTGTACTACTTCCGTTCGCGCGGCCTGCTGCCTGGCCTGGCCTCCGGCACCAACTGGGTATTCCGCGACGAAAGCTGCCATATGGAATTCGCCTTTGAAGCCGTGCGCACCATCCGCGAGGAAGAACCGGAGCTGTTCGACGAGGAAATGAAGCAGCAGGTGTACGCCATGCTGGCCGAAGCCATCGAATGCGAAATGCAGTTTGCCGAGGACGTACTCTCCGGCGGCGTGGCCGGCATTTCCGAGCGCGACATGCGCCAGTACCTGCAACACTGCGCCGACCAGCACTTTGCCAAGCTCGGCATGGACAAGGTCTACAACGTGCGCAACCCGCTGCCGTTCATGGAATTGCAGGACGTGCAGGAGCTGACCAACTTCTTCGAGCGCCGCGTCTCCGCCTACCAGGTCGGCGTGCAGGGCGAAGTCAGCTTCGACCACGCATTCTGAAGCCTGCCCACCATTGGCATTGGCCTGCCGACAGCCTTGCGCGCGGCAGGCCAGTCTTTTTCCCGTCTCCCCTTTCCCCACACCGAGGCTTTCCTTGACTCCTTCTGCTGCCCGCAACTGCGCCGACGTGCGCATGAGTGAAATCGTTTTTCCCCACCATGCCAATCACCTGGGCACGCTGTTTGGCGGCCAGGCACTGGCCTGGATGGACAAGGCCGCATTCATCGCCGCCACCCGTCACGCCCGCCGCACCGTGGTCACCGCGCGTTCGGAAGAAATCAACTTCAGCGCCCCGGTGCCAGTTGGCTCACTGGTGGAAGTCATCGCCCGCGTGGTGCAAACCGGACGCACCTCGATGCAGGTGGAAGTAGAGCTGCACTGCGAAGACCTGTTGAGTGGCGAAACCCGTCTTGCCACCCGCGGCCACTTCAGCATGGTGGCGCTGGATGAAAATGGCAAACCGACCGAAGTCCCGAGGCTATCTTGATAACAAGCCAGTATTCTGCCTCTTGAGCCAAGTGGCAACCGGCAATCTGCAGGCTTACTGCTCCAGCACTCTCAGTATCTTGGCTGCGGCAAGCTGCTCGGCAGCCCGCCTTGATGTACCCAGCCCGCGTTCCTGAAGCGCAGGCTCTGCCAAACTACAGCTGACATCGAACTGGCGGGCATGCTCCTCGCCACTTTCTGCCAAAAGCGTATAAACCGGCAGTGGCTTGCCACGCGCCTGTAACCACTCCTGCAAACGGGTTTTGGCATCTTTGCCGACTTTATTGGGAGGTGGCAAAGCAGCTATCAGCGACTCAAACCACGGCAGTGCCATTGCCCTTGCCGCATCAAGACCCGCGTCCAGATAAACCGCGCCAACCAGCGCCTCCACCGCATCTGCCAGAATCGAATCACGCCTGTGGCCGCCGGATTTCATCTCGCCAGGGCCAAGACTGAGGCTGGCGCCCAAATCCAGATTGCGCGCAATCCCGGCCAATGCCGATTCGCGCACCAATTCTGTGCGCGCTCTTGTCAGTGCGCCTTCATCGGCTTTCGGCCAGGCAGCATACAACGCCTCAGCCGCCAACAGATTGACCACCGCATCACCCAGGAACTCCAGGCGCTCGTTATGCGGCTGGCCGGCACTGCGATGGCGCAGCGCCTGCGCCAATAATGCCGGCTCGGCAAACTTGTGCCGGATATGCTTATTCGGCACCGGCAGGCTGCTTGGTTTCTTCAACACGGAAGCGGGCAACGATATCGAGATTGTAAATCAGTGGTTTACGCATTTCATATTCTGCAATAATCAGCGCGCCACCTCCTGCAGAGCGCTCGATCTTGACATCCCTGCCCCGCAAACTGTCCACATAATTCACTTCAAAACGTTTGTCCAAAGAGTTGCGAATACTCTCCGGAGTCGTAGAAACCGTACTATCGGCAGCTACGGCCTTGACTGCCTTGCTGACGCTCCAATATTCCTGATACATCGGGAACAGCTTCATCCCGATAAACAGGAAAAAGCCGATCACGGCCAACACCATCAGGAAGCTGGTCAGGGTAATGCCGCGTTGTTGTTTCATGCGTTTCATCCGGATTTGTAAGTCACTACACGAATCTTAGAGCTTGTGGCTCATTTTTACGAGCATGTCTTGATATCCTGTAATCCTTTTGACGAGCATTGCCTGGCAGGCGACAGATGCGAGGCACCAAGCGCAGGGCGCAGGGGCGGGCCGCTTGCCCGGCGAACATTGGCAACAGTGCAGATGCCACCTTTGCAGTACAGCCCATTGGTTACACTGGCGGGCACCAAGAAAAGAGTCTGAACAGATTCTTAACGTATTTTCTCGCCAATACGCGACAAGTCACTGAAGTTCATCCATACCAGAAACGCCTTGCCGCGCAGGTTCGCCTCCGGCAAAAAGCCCCAGAAACGGCCATCCAGGCTGTTGTCACGGTTATCGCCCATCATCAGATAATGTCCGGCAGGCACCACGAACTCGCCATCGCCCATGCCGCCGCGCGCAAGGCTGATATCAAAATTCTGTACCTGATGTGCGGCTTGTCCCAGCTGCTCCAGCATCAGCTTGCCGCCCATCAGCGGGCCACTGTCACCAGCGCGGATTTGCACATCGCCCTGCGGCTGATACTCAAGCGGCTTGCCATTGATGCTGAGCACGCCGCGCTCATAGCGCACGGTATCGCCCGGCAGGCCGACGACGCGCTTGACGAAATCAATCCCGGCATCCGGGTCATCAGACCCCATGCCCGGATAGCGGAATACCACCACATCGCCACGTGCAGGCTCGCCAAGCGCCAGCACCTTGGTATTGGTCACCGGCAGGCGCAGGCCATAGGCAAACTTGTTGACCAGGATGAAATCGCCGATTTTCAGGGTGGGAATCATTGAGCCGGTGGGGATGCGGAACGGCTCTGCGATGAAGCTGCGCAGGATGAGAATGGCCAGCAGAATCGGGAAAAACGCATTGGAATAGTCGATATACCAGGGCAGGTTTTCCTCGCCCAGCAGCCCCGCCTCGGCACGTCGCTTCTTCAGCCAGAACCTGTCCAGCATCCAGAACAGGGCGGTAATGAGAGTCAGAGAAACAAGGGCGATTTCAAACCAGCGCATATTGTTCAGGGTCCAGGGGGCAGGAATCAGTGTTCAGGGAAAAGCCAAAGGGCACGCCTATTGCATCACTTGTTGTCCACCTGCAAGACCGCAAGGAAGGCTTCCTGCGGGATTTCCACCCGCCCGACCTGCTTCATGCGCTTCTTGCCTTCTTTTTGTTTTTCCAGAAGTTTCTTCTTGCGGGTGGCGTCGCCGCCATAGCACTTGGCCAGCACGTTCTTGCGCAGCGCCTTGACCGTGGTGCGGGCGATGATTTGACTGCCGATAGCCGCCTGGATGGCGACATCGAACATCTGCCGCGGAATCAGGTCTTTCATTTTTTCGGTCAGCTCGCGGCCACGGCGGTCGGCATGCTGACGGTGGCAGATGATGGAAAGCGCATCCACCTTGTCGCCGTTGATGAGCGTATCCACGCGCACGAACGGGCCGGCATCAAAGCGCAGGAAGTGGTAGTCGAGCGAGGCATAGCCGCGGCTGACTGACTTCAGCTTGTCGAAGAAATCCAGCACCACTTCGGCCATTGGCAGCTCATAGCTGATTTGCACCTGGCTGCCCATATAGGTCATGCCAATCTGGGTGCCGCGCTTTTCCTCGCAGAGCTTGATGACTGCGCCGATGTAGTCGGGCGGGGTGAGGATATTGGCGCGGATAATCGGCTCGCGGATTTCTTCCACATGGTTGACTGGCGGCAGCTTGGCCGGATTGTCCAGCGGCATCAGCTCGCCATCGGTTTTCAGCACTTCGTACACCACCGTGGGCGCGGTAGTGATGAGGTTGAGGTTGTATTCGCGCTCCAGACGCTCCTGGACGATTTCCATGTGCAGCATGCCAAGAAAGCCGCAGCGGAAACCAAAGCCCATCGCTTCGGAGCTTTCCGGCTCAAAACGCAGTGCGGCATCGTTGAGGCGCAGTTTTTCCAGCGCCTCGCGCAGGTCGGGATAGTCCTCGGCATCCACCGGGAATAGCCCGGCAAACACGCGCGGCTGCATTTCCTGAAAGCCCGGCAGCGGCTCGGGTGCCGGGTCGCCCGCCAAAGTCAGGGTATCGCCCACCGGCGCGCCGTGCACGTCCTTGATGCTGGCGGTCAGCCAGCCGACTTCCCCGGCCTTCAGCGACTTCAGCACCTTGCGCTTGGGGGTAAACACGCCGACATTGTCCACTTGGTGGGTGCGGCCGGTGGACATCACCAGCATCTTGTCGCCGGGCTTGAGCTCGCCCTGCATGATGCGCACCAGCGACACCACGCCCAGGTAATTGTCGAACCAGGAGTCGATAATCAGGGCTTGCAGTTTTTCGGTAGCGCGCGGCAGCGGCGGCGGGATGCGGTGCACGATGGCCTCCAGCACATCACGCACATTCAGCCCGGTTTTGGCGCTGACCGGCACCGCATCACTGGCGTCAATGCCAATCACCGCCTCGATTTCGCCCTTGGCGCGGTCGATATCGGCGGTCGGCAAGTCGATTTTATTGATGACCGGAATCACTTCCAGCCCCTGCTCCACGGCCGTGTAACAGTTGGCTACCGACTGCGCTTCCACGCCCTGTGCGGCATCCACCACCAGCAGCGCGCCTTCGCAGGCGGCCAGCGAACGACTGACTTCATAGCTGAAATCGACGTGCCCGGGGGTGTCGATGAAATTCAGCTGATAGGTAGTGCCATCCAGGGCGGTATAAGGCAGCGACACCGACTGCGCCTTGATGGTGATGCCGCGCTCACGCTCAATCGGGTTGGAGTCCAGCACCTGGGCTTCCATCTCGCGATCCTGCAGACCACCACAAAGCTGGATGATGCGGTCGGCCAGAGTGGACTTGCCGTGGTCAACATGGGCGATGATGGAGAAATTGCGGATCAACCGCATATGTTCTTGGTCTTGGGCGGACATCGGAAAAACCCGGGAGCTGCGGCTCCCATGAAACGAAGCTGCGGATTATCGCATGCGCCCTTGTCAGCGGCGCATGCAGGAAGGAAGCGCTTAACGGTCGCTGCGCAGGTATTGCAGGAATGGGTCATTACGCTCCAGCACAATCATGCCCTGCCCGTCCTTGAATGATTCGCGGTAGGCATCCAGGCTGCGCTGGAAGGCATAGAAGCCGGGGTCTTTGCGTGCGGCATCGGCATACAGGCGGGCAGCTTCGGCATCGCCCTCACCGCGCAGTTTCTGTGCATCGCGCTCGGCCTCGGACAAAATCACGGCCTGGTCGCGCTCGGCCTGGGCGCGGATTTCACGCGCCTGCTCTTCACCTTCGGCGCGCAGGCGGCTGGCGACCTGGCGGCGCTGGGCGCGCATGCGGTTATAGACATCGCCAATCACGTCGCTGTCGGTGGGCAGTTCAATGCGCTTCAAGCGCAGGTCGATGATGCGGATACCGATGTTCTTGGCGCCGACATTAATCACGTCAAGCTGCTCTTTCACCACTTCGGCGCGATTGCCGGACACCACCTGTTGCAAGGTACGCGAGTTGATTTCGTTGCGCAGCGCGTCCTTGATGATGGGTGCCAGGCGCTGTGCGGCGACCTGTTCATCGCCGCCATTGGTGGCCAGATAAAACGCGCGGGCATCTTCAATCATGCCCAGCGCAAAGAAATCCACACTCAAATCCTTGCGCTCGGAGTCGAGATAACGCTCGGTATCGGCATCCAGCACCCGCAGGCGGCGGTCGAATATCCGTGCCGACTCAATCAGCGGAATCTTGAAGTGCAGCCCCGGCCCCATATCGGTACGGGCAATGCGTCCCAGGTTCAACACGATGGCGGTTTGGCCTTCACGCACCACATAGAACGAGCCCATCGACAGGAATACCAGCACCACCAGCAGCGGCAGAAGGCGGGAAAAAATCGAATTCATGGCATTGACCCTCAGTTGCCACGCGGCGTGCGGCCGCTGCGGGTGTTGACGGGGGGAGCAGGCGCGGCTTCTACCGGCACCACCACCGGGGCGGCCGGTTGCGGAGTTATGGAGGCTGCTTTTTCTTCAGCGCCCATCGGCACATAAATCAGCTGGCGACCATCGCCGCCGACCACTTTGCGGTTGCCGGCCAGCACTTCCTGCACGGTTTCCAGCCACAGGCGCTTGCGGGTGACTTCCGGCGCGGCCTTGTATTCATCCACCAGCAGGCTGAAACGCTCGGCATCACCCGTGGCGCGGGCAATCTTGGCGGTCTTGTAGCCTTCGGCCACGGTGCGGATGCTGGCCGCCTGACCCCGCGCTTCCGGCACCACCTTGGCGGCATAGGCGCGCGCCTCACTAATCACCCGGTCCTTGTCCTGTTGGGCGCTGTTGACATCATCAAAGGCCGGTTTGACTTCATCGGGCGGACGGGCGTTTTGCAGGTTGAGGTCGGTGACGGTAAGGCCGGTGCGGTAGGCATCCAGCGAACGCTGCAATTGCTCGCGCGCCGAAACGCGCAGCGCCGCACGCGCGCCCAGTACGGTATCCAGCGAGGCCCGGCCAACCTGTTCGCGCACGGTGCTGAGTGCGGCCTGCTGCAAGACATCCGCAGCATTGCGGGTGCCAAACAGGTACAGCTTGGGGTCGCCAACGCGGTACTGCACGTTGATTTCTACATTGACGATGTTCTCGTCGCTGGTCAGCACCGGCACCGTGGTATCCCAGGTTTCGATGCGGGTGGCATTGACCTTGGTGACCTGCTCCAGCGGCCAGGGCAGCTTGAAATTCGGCCCGGAGGACATGGTGCGGTGATATTTGCCCAGCCGCAGCACCACGCCGCGCTCTTGTGCCGATACCAGCACAAAACTGGAATAGGCCAGCCATAGCGCCAAGCCCAGCAGTACCCAGCGAACCGGGTTGCCGCCGCCATCAAACAGGCCGCGCAATTGCTGCATCAGGCCATCGAATGCACCGCCGCCGCTTCCGGGGCGACGCGGCGGTGTGGGGGAGGAATTGTTCGGACTACCGGGCTTGTTCCAGGCCATGCCTGCTCCATCTGGGACCGCTAAAGCGGAGAGTGAAACGGGGAATTCTAGCGGCGCGTACGTTTGCTTGCACTGCGCTCAGTACATGGGGTCATCTTCGGGCGCAGGCAAGAGTGCACGAATGGCTTCGGCGCCCGGCTCGGATAACAGCCGCTGGGCATCGCTGCGTGGCAGGTCGATTTCCAGCAGCCAGCCCTGCTCGTCATGGCGTTCGGCACGCACTGCGCCCAAATCGTGCAAGCGTGAGCGCAGCCGTGCGGCATGGCTTGGCAGGCGCAAGCTGGCCAGCAGGCGTTGCAGGCCAAAATGCGCGGCAATGCCTTCGCGCAATGCATTAAGCCCCTGCCCCTCCCGCGCAGACAGATAAGCCCGCGGGCGCGTTTCCTCACCGCGTTCAAACCGCGGCAAAACCTGCTCCAGCCGGTCGATTTTGTTGTAAACCAGTATTTGCGGCAGCTCGCCTGCACCGATTTCTTCCAGCACCGCATCGACTTGCTGGATGCGCTCCTCGCGCAGTGGGTCGGCCGCATCAATCACATGCAGCAGCAAGTCGGCCTCGCGCGCTTCGGAGAGGGTCGAGCGAAACGCCGCCACCAGCTCATGCGGCAGGTCGCGCACAAAGCCCACGGTATCGGCCAGGAGTGCATGACCGCCGGGCAGGTCAATTCGGCGCACCGTGGGGTCAAGCGTGGCAAACAACTGGTCGGCGGCATATGCCCCGGCACCAGTCAGGGCATTGAACAGCGTGGATTTGCCGGCATTGGTATAGCCCACCAGGGCGATGCGCGGCAGTGCACTGCGCAGCCGGGCGCGGCGCATCTGGCTGCGCTGCACTTCGACTTTTTCCAGCTTTTTCTGCAACTGCTCCACGCGCTTTTGCAACAGGCGGCGGTCGGTTTCCAGCTGGGTTTCCCCCGGGCCGCGCAGGCCGATGGCGCCGCCACGCTGGCGCTCAAGATGGGTCCAGCCACGTACCAGACGTGTTGCCAGATGCTTGAGTTGCGCCAGCTCGACCTGCAACTTGCCCTCGTGCGACTGCGCGCGTTGGGCAAAGATGTCGAGAATCAGCCCGGTGCGATCCACCACCCGGCGCGACAGGGCTTTTTCCAGATTGCGCTCCTGCACCGGGCTTAGCGGGTGGTTGACCAGAATCAGGTCTGCTTCCAGCGCCTCGGCCATGGCAAGGATTTCTTCCAGCTTGCCGCTGCCAATCAGCGTGGCCGGGTTTGGCCGGCCGATGCGGGCGCTCGCCACTTGCAGCACTTTTGCACCCGCCGAGCGTGCCAGCTCGGCGAATTCTTCAATCACCCCATCATCCGGCGTGCTGCCGGTATGGGGCTGAATCAGCAATGCGTGCTCGCCTTTTTTGGACCGGTCAAACAATTCCACCGATCAGCATCCCGTACCCTGGCGCATCAGCCCTCGGCACTCTGGCTGCGCTCACTTTCATACGCGGCAGCGACATGGGTGGCCCCCGGCCCTACGCGCACATTGCGCGCTGGCACTACGGTGGAAATGGCGTGCTTGTACACCATTTGGCTGACGGTATTGCGCAACAGCACCACGAACTGATCGAAAGATTCGATGGTGCCCTGCAACTTGATGCCGTTGACCAGATAAATGGATACCGGCACGCGCTCACGGCGCAGGGCGTTGAGAAAAGGGTCTTGCAAGGATTGGGCTTTGGACACGGTGTTTCCCCGTTGTTCTTGATTATTTGTTGTTGTTTTCCGCCTGGGCGGCTGGTGAAGTGTAACCCAGGCAGTCAGCTTGCGGGCAAAAAATTCGCCACTGCCGCAGCAAGCTGCCTGCTTTGCTGCTGCGGGTCAAACCACAGCGCATCGTGCTGGTTACGCAGCCAGGTGAGCTGTCTTTTGGCAAGTTGCCGGGTAGCAAAAATGCCCTGGTTGCGAAACGTGCCGGCATCGCACAGCCCGTCCAGATAATCCCAGGCCTGGCGATAACCCACTGCGCGGATGGCCGGCAAATCACGCACTGCCGGGTGTCCGGCCAATTCGGGCAAGGCGCGCAGTGCGCGGACTTCATCCAGGAAACCTGCCGCCAGCATCGCATCAAAACGCGCTTCGATGCGTTGATGCAGGACACTGCGCTCGGCCGGCGCCAGTACCAGTTTCAGCACCCTGGCAGGAAACTGCCCCTGCCGCCGACCCTCGGCCTGCCAGCGGGAAATCGGCTTGCCGGTCAGCTGCCAGACTTCCAGCGCGCGCTGGATGCGCTGCGGGTCGGTGGCGTGGATACGGGCAGCGGCGACAGGGTCAACTGCGGCCAGCTCGGCGTGCAAGGCTGCCCAGCCCTCAGCCGCAGCGCGGGCAGCCAGTTTTGTGCGGATTGCCGCATCAGCCTCGGGCATCGCTGCCAGCCCGCGCAGCAGTGCCTGAAAATACAAGCCCGTGCCGCCTGCCAGAATCGGCAGCTTGCCGCGCGCCAGAATGTCCTCCACGGCGCTGCGCGCATCGGCGGCAAAGTCGGCTGCCGAATACGGCTGCCAGGGTTCGCGCAAGTCCAGAAGATGATGGCGCACCCGCGCCTGCTCGGCGGCATCAGGCTTGGCCGAGCCAATATCCAGGCGCTTGTACACCAGCGCCGAATCAACACTGACAATCTCGCCCTGATAACGCTCGGCCAGCGCCAGCGCCGCTGCGGTCTTGCCCGCCGCAGTCGGCCCCATCAGCACCAGCGCCAGCGGCCGGGTATCGGCCGCCATCAATAACCGGCCTGCTGCAATTGGGCATGCACTTCATCATGACGCAGCCCGATGTCTGCTGGCGGCGCCTTGCTGAGCAGGCTGGCAGCTACGGCAGTCAAAGTGGCGATGATGAAGCCCGGCACGATTTCATACACTGGCCACAGCTCATGCAATGCACCAAACAGCATGCGGCCAATGCCGGAAACACTGCGCGCCAGCGATGACATCTCGGCAAGTGCTGCGGCCTCCACCGGCTTGGCATTGGCCCAGAGAATCACCACCAGCGCCCCTGACAGGATGCCGGCCAAAGCGCCCCAGGCATTCATCCGCCGCCAGAACAGCGACAGCAATACCACCGGGCCAAATGCCGCGCCAAAGCCCGCCCAGGCATAGCCCACCAGTCCCAGCACACGGCTTTCCGGGTCGCGGGCGATGAAAATCGCCACCAGCGCCACCAATGCCACCATCGCCCGGCCAAACCAGACCAGTTCCTTTTGTCCGGCATTGGGGCGGATAAAACCGTGATAGAAGTCCTCGGTCAGCGAGCTTGCACATACCAGCAGTTGCGCCGAGAGCGTACTCATCACCGCAGCCAGGATGGCCGAGAGCAGAACCCCGGCAATCCAAGGGTTGAACAGCACATCCGAAAGCACGATGAATACGCGCTCATGGTTTTCCAACACCGGCCCGGCCTGTTCCGGATGGTTTGCGAAATAGCTGATGCCCAGAAAGCCCACCAACACCGCACCGCCCAGGCACAGCACCATCCAGGTCATGCCGATGCGGCGTGCGCTGGGGATGGTGGCCAGGCTTTCAGCCGCCATGAAACGCGCCAGGATATGCGGCTGGCCAAAATAGCCCAGCCCCCAGGCGGCGGCAGAAATCACCGCTATCACCCCGCCATTGCCGAGCCAGGTGAGTTTTTCCGGGCTGGCGCTTTCAATCACCGTAAGGCTGGGGGCTACCCCGCCCTGGCTGATGATGACAATCACCGGGGTCAGAATCAGCGCAAAAATCATCAGCGTGGCCTGCACCGTATCCGTCCAGCTCACCGCCAGAAAGCCGCCAATCAGGGTGTAGGCGATGGTCGCAGCCGCGCCCCACCACAGCGCCTGCGCATAGGGCATGCCAAACACGCTTTCAAAAAGCCGCGCCCCGGCGACCACACCGGCTGCGGCATACAGCGCGAAAAACACCAGAATCACCAGCGAGGCCACCACCCGCAACAGCTTGCCATTGCGGCCGAAGCGATGCGTGAAATAGTCCGGCAAGGTCAGCGCATTACCGCTGCGCTCGGTATATACCCGCAGCGGCCCGGCGACCAGCCGCCAATTGAGATAGGCGCCGATGATGAGACCAACCGCCATCCAGGCCTCGGATAGCCCGGTCAGGAAAATCGCCCCCGGCAAACCCATCAGCAACCAGCCACTCATGTCCGAAGCGCCAGCCGCCATCGCCGTGACATAACCGCCCAGCGAACGCCCGCCCAAGATGTAATCGTCAAAATTGCGGGTACGCCACCAAGCAAAAAAACCGATGGCAATCATCGCCAACAGGTAAAGGCCGAAAGTAATCAGAAGCTGCGGGCTGGCACTCATGACGGGAAACCGTTTGCAAAGCGCGCAGCTTAACCTGCGATGAGCAAAATGCGGAAGGTAACCGGCTATCCAGTTCTTTCATCGCAGCCAGCAAGGATGCGTCTGCTGCCATATAACCTGCCCTGGAGGCTGTCTAAGAGCCTGTTCATAATCTTTTTCCAATTTGTCTATGCTCTTTGCATGAGAACGAAATACCCAAGCGACATCAGCCCCGAGCAATTCGAGCATGTGCGCCCTTTGCTGGAGAGCGCACGCAAAAGCACCCGCCCACGCACGGTGGATCTGTATGAGGTGTTCTGCGCCGTGCTGTACCTGCTGCGCACAGGTTGCCAATGGCGGGCGCTGCCGAGCGACTTTCCCAAATGGCGCACTGTCCATTCGTATTTCCAGATTTGGAGCGAAGTGGATGAACAAGGGGTGAGCCTGCTGGAGCGGGCACTCAAAAAATCAGGTTGGCGTGGCCCGCGAGAGACAGGGGCGCAACGCATGCAGCGCCTTCTTGATCGTGGACGCACAGAGCGTGAAGAACAGTGATACTGCCGGTCATAAAGGCTATGACGCAGGCAAGAAAGTCTCGGGTATCAAACGTCACATCGCCGTCGATAGCCAAGGCCTACCCCACGCCATTGCCGTGACGACTGCAAACATCACAGACCGCCAAGGCGCGCTACAGGCACTCCAGCGCTGCCAACCTGCATGCAAGCGCGTGCAAGGCCTGCTGTGTGACAGTGGCTACGCGGGCAAGCCTTTTGCACAGGGCGTGCAAGCCATTTTGGGCGAACACGTCAATGTGCAGATTGCCAAGCGCAGCCAGTTGCACACGTTCAAGGTGATGCCCAAGCGCTGGGTGGTGGAGCGCAGCTTTGCCTGGCTGGACAAGAACAGACGCTTGTGGAAGAACTGCGAGCGCCTGCTCAATACCAGCTTGCAGTTCATCTACTTGGCTTTCCTGGCGCTCATCCTCAAAAGATTTTGAACAGGCTCTAAGTGTTAAGTCCCGCCATTAACTGGCTCGGATTCATTCTAAACCATTCAGGCTGGTCATCCCACTGTTTGCAGATGAATTCGTAGGGCGTGAGCCCCTTCAAGGTCTTGAGCCTGCGGCCGAAGTTGTAGGCGTCCATGAAGCTGGCCAGGTGCTGGCGCAGCTGCGCGTGATCGTCGTAATGGAATCGCTTGACGGTGGCCTCCTTGATGGTTCTGTTCATTCGTTCGACCTGTCCATTCGTCCAAGGATGCTTGACCTGGGTCAGACGGTGCTCGATGCCATGTTCTTGGCACACCCGGCTGAAGATGTGCGCCGGGCAGTAACGGTCACGACGACGGTTTGTGAACTGGATGCCATTGTCGGTCAGCACCGTATGGATGTGGTAAGGCACGGCATCCATCAAATTGCGCA
>JAUMYP010000002.1 GCA_030528565.1 Pseudomonadota bacterium | reverse complement strand
GTGCCAACAAGATGCTGGCGGCGCAGTTTCTGCGCAATTTGATGGATGCCGTGCCCTACCACATCCATACGGTGCTGACCGACAACGGCATCCAGTTCACAAACCGTCGTCGTGACCGTTACTGCCCGGCGCACATCTTCAGCCGGGTGTGCCAAGAACATGGCATCGAGCACCGCCTGACCCGGGTCCAGCATCCTTGGACCAACGGCCAGGTTGAGCGCATGAACCGGACCATCAAGGAAGCCACCGTCAAGCGTTTCCACTACAACGACCACGCGCAGCTGCGCCAGCACTTGCGCAGCTTCATGGACGCCTACAACTTCGGCCGCAGGCTCAAGACCTTGAAAGGGCTCACGCCCTACGAATTCATCTGCAAACAGTGGGATGACCAGCCTGAATGGTTTAGAATGAATCCGAGCCAGTTAATGGCGGGACTTAATACTTAGAGCCTGTTCATAATCTTCTTGTGTAGCCGTTTTTCAAGGGAAAAATCGTGTATGCACGACGGAAATCCTTGCAAGGTTGAACACCTTGTAAGCATTTCCAACACCCAAGACGCGGGTTTTAGCTTAAAAACGACCGCAATGGAGATTTTGAACAGGCTCTTACAGAGCATCAGCCCCGTTTTGATCCGAAAAGGCAAGTTTTAGATTTGTATTTCCAACTCCGATAGAATCTGGAACAAATCTCCAACAAGCCCAATATCGGCGATTTCAAAAATCGGGGCGTCGGGGTCTTTGTTGATGGCGACGATGGTACCTGCATCCTTGATGCCGGTGATGTGCTGGATGGCGCCGGAGATGCCGACGGCGATGTACAGTTCCGGTGCGATAATCTTGCCAGTTTGGCCGACCTGCATGTCATTGGGCACATAGCCAGCGTCAACGGCGGCTCGTGAGGCGCCGACACCGGCGCCGAGCTTGTCGGCGAGTTGGTAGATGACGCGGAAGTTTTCTTCTGAGCCCACACCGCGGCCACCAGACACCACGCGGCGGGCGCTTTGCAGGTCGGGGCGGTCGGATGCGCCGCTTTCAAGTTTTACAAAGCGGGTGTGGCTGGGCAGGGCGGCATTCACGCTGACGGTTTCAACCGCAGCATTGCCGCCTTGTGCGGCGGCAGGCCAGGAGGCGCTACGCACGGTGGCGACCAGAATCTGGTCGGCCGGGGCTTCGACGCTGACGATGGCGTTACCGGCATACATCGGGCGCTTGAAACTGTAGGGGCCGTCCACGGCCATCAGGTCGGAAACCTGTGCCACGCCCAGCAGGGCGGCGATACAGGGCATCAGGTCTTTGCCGAAGGTGGTGCTGGGGCCAAATACATGGCTATAGCCCTTGGCTACTTCGGTCACTTGTGGCGCCAGCACTTGTGCGATGGCGTTCTGGTTGGCCGGGTTGGCAATGCTCAGTACGCGGGTAACGCCTTCAATTTGCGCAGCTTGTGCGGCGACAGAGGCCGGGTCGGCCGCCAGTACCACAATGTCGATGGCTTCGGGGTTCAGTGCCTTGGCGGCGCTGACGCATTTGCCGGTGGCGGCATTCAGTTGACCATCCAGGTGTTCGGCAACAATCAATACCTTGCTCATTACAGCAGCCCTTTTTCTTTGAGTTTGGCGACAAGTTCTGCGGCGTCTTTGACCATCACGCCGCGGCTGCGCTGCGCGGGCGGGGCGTAGTGGGTGGTTTTCAGGGTGTCGGCGCTGGCCACGCCAAGCTCGGCCAGGGCGATGGTTTCCAGCGGCTTGCTCTTGGCTTTCATGATGTCCGGCAGCTTGATGAAACGCGGCTTGTTGAGGCGCAGGTCGGTGGTGATGACCGCCGGCAGGTCCACTTCCAGCGTTTCAAGGCCGGCATCGACCTCGCGCACCACGGTGGCCTTGCCATCAGCGACTTCCACCTGGCTGGCAAAGGTGGCCTGCGGGCGCTGCCACAGGGTGGCTAGCATTTGCCCGGTCTGGCTTGCGTCATCGTCAATCGCCTGCTTGCCCATCAGTACGATGTCGGGCTGCTCTTTTTCAACCAGCTTCAGCAGTACGCGGGCGGCGGTCAGTGGTTGTACCGGAGTGTCGGACACCACGTGCAAGGCGCGGTTGGCGCCCATGGCCAGGCCATTGCGCAGATGTGGCTGGGCATCGGACGGGGCGATGGTGGCGACAATCACTTCTGTGGCAATGCCCTTGTCGCGCAGGCGCAGGGCTTCTTCCAGGGCGATATCGTCAAACGGGTTGGCCGAGAGCTTGACGCCTTCACTGACTACGCCGCTGTTATCCGGCTTGACCTGTACACGGACATCGGAGTCGATGACCCGCTTGTATGCAACAAGAATTCTCATCTGGAGGGCTACCTTAGGGAGAACACAGACTGTAGGGAGTAGTATTCTACAGACTAAAGCTCGGGAGAGTGAGGCTATTGATCATGGGCTGCATCTGCGCGCTAAGAAGTAGGGTGTTGTCTGAATGGAGAAGAACGGGCCTTTGTCGGGGCTTTGAATATTTTATATCTATATTTAGTTAAGCCTTGGAAGATTTATCCTGGATGTGATTTATGATGAAGAAAATAAAAATCGGTTTTAATCCTTTGTTGGGTCTGCGTCGAGAGGGTGGGGAAGGAGATAGGTGGAGCCGGTGGCAATCAGTGGACAATGATCCTCAATTCCTGATTTGTAAAGAAGGGGAGGGTGATTGGGAGCAGGGGTGGTATCACTTGCAAATTCAGCTGACTGGGGAGCTTGGAGGGATTGTAGGACCTTGTATATACCCTGACTATGGAGGGGGGTTTGGTGAAATAAACATAGTGCCTCTTTGGTATCGTCAGGATGAGGATAAGATTGACTGCATTATTGTCTTGATAAAGCCTGCAAAGTCATTGAGGTTTGATCCTACTGTTCGTAAGGCGTTTTTCTCGCTTGGGGATGCCTGTATTCGTCGTATTCCTAGGGTGGCTGCTTATTGGGGGATGATAAGCTCTGTTTGTGAAAGTAGGGGAGGGCAGGCTGGTAGTGTTTGGTACGCCTTCATAAGAAGTCTCTTTCTTGTGGCAAGGCGGCAAGGTGTACGGCAGGCAGTCGCGGAGTTGAGGGTAAGTTATTTGAGTAAATTCTCGAATGTTTGCTCAAGTTATCAGGGATGGGTAAGAATTTACGATCCTCCGGTTGAGTGGCGCTCTCGGGAGCTGGAGGAGCGCAAAAGGGGGTTGTCAGGGCTGCCTCTTTTTTCTGTAATTATGCCTGTTTATAATCCTCCGGAAAAATGGTTCAGGAAGGCGCTGGATAGTGTCTTGGCGCAGGTTTATGAGAATTGGGAGATTTGTGTTGCGGATGATGCCTCTACCGAGAGGCATGTGTTGAAGGTTCTGGAGGAATATTCAAGTAAGGATGGTCGGGTAAAATACATTTCCCGCAATAAAAATGGGCATATATCTGAAGCGTCAAATTCTGCGCTGGAAATTGCCCGGGGGGATTTTTTGGTTTTGCTTGATCATGATGATGAGTTGCATCCCGAGGCATTGTTATGTGTGGCCGAGGCATTGGATAAGAATCCAGATGCAAAAGTAATTTACAGTGATGAGGATAAGATTGACGAAGATGGGGTTAGGTTTGGTCCTTATTTCAAAACGGACTGGAATTACGAGCTGTTTCTTGGTCAGAATTGCATTTCTCATCTGGGTGTCTATGAGGCTGGCCTGGTTCGTGAAGTCGGTGGTTTTAGAGTGGGGATGGAAGGTTCTCAGGATTGGGATTTGGCATTGCGCTGTATTGAGAAAATTAAATCGTCACAGATTATTCATATTCCTAAGGTTCTTTATCACTGGAGAACCATTCCAGGTTCGACTTCAATGGGGGTTCATGAAAAGAGCTATGCAGCTGTTGCGGCGGAAAGTGCAGTTAGTCAGCATTTTGAAAGGATTGGTGTAAGGGCGAATGTGGTAGGTGGAAATGATGGCTATATCAGGTCGGAAATAATTTTGCCGGAACGGAAGCCTTTGGTTAGCCTTATTATTCCGACCCGTGATAAGGTGGATCTGCTCAAGGTTTGTGTTGGCAGTATTATTGAAAAAACAAGATATGAAAATTTTGATATTATCATTGTTGATAATGGCTCTGTGGAGTCTGAGACGTTAGAATACTTTAGCTATATACAGGATGACTTTAGGGTTAGGGTGGTTCCCTATGATGCTGAATTTAATTATTCGGCAATCAATAATTATGCTGCATCGATTGCGAGAGGTGAGGTTTTAGGGCTTATTAATAATGATATCGAGGTGATTTCTGAGGGGTGGCTTGATGAAATGGTTTCGCATGCGTTAAAGCCGGGTGTGGGTGCAGTTGGGGCGATGCTTTATTATCCGGATGACACCATTCAGCATGCAGGGGTTGTGAGTGGGTTGGGGGGAATTGCAGGTCATATTTACAGCTGTGCGTCGCGTGGTTTTGATGGTTATTTTTGTCGGGGGCGATTGACGCAGGTGGTGAGTATAGTTACGGGCGCATGTCTCGTTGTAAGTCGCAGCGCTTTTGAAGCTGTTTCCGGGCTGGATGAGCAATTGGCAGTGGCTTTCAATGATGTGGATTTTTGCTTGCGACTGAGGGATGCGGGCTACAGGAATATATGGACTCCATTTGCTGAGCTGTATCATCATGAGTCCGCCTCGCGTGGGCGTGATGATAATCCTGAAAAGCAAGCTAGATTTGCTGGGGAGATTGAGTTTATGAGGGCTCGTTATGGGGATTCTCTGAACTACGATCCCTTCTACAATCCAAATCTATCCTTGCATTTGCAGCAGGAGTTTATGCTCGCGTTTCCGCCACGTTTCTGATGTCGCTTGGAGTAGGGTTGCTTGAGTGCTTATAATCAAAGTTTTTTTGTGAATATGGAAAACATGCAATGCAAACATGGTTGGTGACCGGCGGCGCCGGCTTCATTGGCGGCAATTTCGTGCTGGAGGCGGTCAAGGCCGGGGTCAAGGTGGTGAATCTGGATTTGCTGACCTATGCGGGCAATCTCGATACCCTGGCCGAGCTTGCCGACAATGCCAATCATGTATTCGTCAAGGGCGATATCGGTGACCGCGAGCTGGTGGCGCGCTTGCTTGCCGGGCACCGCCCGGATGCGGTGATTAATTTCGCTGCCGAAAGCCATGTGGACCGTTCCATTGATGGCCCGGCGGCGTTTGTGCACACCAATGTGGTGGGGACGCTGGGCTTGCTGGAGGCCACGCGCGATTACTGGCGCGGTCTGGATGAGGCCGGACAGGCGGCGTTCCGCTTCCTGCATGTGTCCACCGATGAAGTGTATGGCTCGCTGGGCGAGACTGGCCTGTTTACCGAAGAGACCGCCTATGCGCCGAATTCGCCATACTCGGCCTCCAAGGCTGCGTCTGACCATCTGGTGCGCGCCTTCCACCATACCTATGGCCTGCCGGTGCTGACCACCAATTGCTCCAATAATTACGGCCCGTTCCAGTTTCCGGAGAAGCTCATCCCGCTCATCATCGCCCGGGCGCTGGCCGGTGAGCCGCTGCCGATTTATGGCGATGGCAAGAATGTGCGCGACTGGCTGTATGTGGGCGACCACTGCGCGGCCATCCGCACTGTGCTTGCCAAGGGGCAGGTGGGCGAAACCTACAATGTCGGCGGCAATGCCGAGCGCCAGAACATCGAGGTGGTGATGACCATCTGCGCCCTGCTGGACGAGCTGCGCCCGCGCGCCGACGGCCAGAAGTATCAGGCGCAAATCACCTATGTGCGCGACCGTCCCGGCCATGACCGCCGTTATGCGATTGATGCTTCCAAGCTCAAGCGTGAGCTGGGCTGGGAGCCTGCGCATACCTTTGAACAGGGCATTGCCGATACCGTGCGCTGGTATCTGGACAACCAGGCGTGGGTGCAGCGGGTGCTGGATGGCAGCTACCGTCTGGAGCGCATGGGGCGAGATGGGGAGAACTGACACATTTGTTTCACCATCAAGCGCCCGGCCAAGGAAGGGCGGGCAGGAGTTGCAAACATCAAGTAGCTGCGCCAGTGAGGGCGCAGATAAATGACAGAGGAATATCGCACTATGCAGCGCAAAGGCATCATTCTGGCCGGTGGCTCCGGCACCCGGCTCTATCCCATCACCCAGGGCATCAGCAAGCAGCTGCTGCCGGTGTATGACAAACCGATGATTTATTACCCGCTTAGCGTGCTGATGCTGGCCGGGATTCGTGAAGTGCTGATTATCAACACCCCGCACGAGCAGGCGCTGTTCAAGAGCCTGCTGGGCGATGGCGCGCAATGGGGGATGAAGTTTGAATATGCGGTGCAGCCCAGCCCTGATGGCCTGGCGCAGGCGTTCACTATTGGTGCGGAGTTTCTGGGTGGCGCACCGAGCTGTCTGGTGCTGGGCGACAACATCTTCCACGGCCCGGGCCTGACTGCGATGCTGAAGCGTGCCGACGCCCGCAGTGAGGGGGCGACGGTGTTCGGCTACTGGGTGCAGGACCCGGAGCGTTATGGCGTGGCCGAATTCGATGCCGATGGCCGGGTGATTGGCCTGGAAGAAAAGCCGCAGAATCCGCGCTCCAATTACGCGGTGACCGGCCTGTATTTCTACGATGGCCGCGCGCCGGAATTGGCTGCCAATCTCAAACCTTCGCCACGCGGCGAGCTGGAAATCACCGACCTTAATAAAATCTATCTGCAGGAAGGCGCGCTGCATCTGGAGCGACTGGGACGCGGCTATGCCTGGCTGGATACCGGAACGCACCAGTCCCTGCTGGAAGCGGCGAACTACATTGAAACCATCGAGGCGCGTCAGGGGCTGAGAGTGTGTTGCCCGGAAGAAATCGCCTTCATGAGTGGCTGGATTGATGCAGCACAACTGGAAAAACTCGCCAGGCCGCTGCTCAAAAACGGTTATGGCCGCTACCTGATGAGCCTGCCGGAGCGAGGTTATGTACCGTGAAAATCATTGAAACCGAGTTGCCCGGCTGCCGCATCATCGAGCCACGGGTATTTGCCGATGAGCGCGGGTTTTTCTATGAGTCCTTCAATGCCGACAAGCTGGCCGGGCATGGCCTGCCGCTGAATTTCAAGCAGGGCAATGTTTCGCAGTCGGCCAGGGGTGTGCTGCGCGGCCTGCATTACCAGTGGCCCAAGCCGCAGGGCAAGCTGGTTTCGGTGCTGGAAGGCGAGGTGTGGGACGTGGCGGTGGATATCCGCCGCGGCTCGCCGACCTTCGGACAGTGGGTCGCGGCGCTATTGAGTGCAGAAAACAAGCGGCACTTCTGGATACCCGAGGGCTTTGCGCATGGCTTTGTGGTGCTGAGCGAGCGTGCGCTGTTTACCTATTTGTGCACGGAAACCTACGATGCTGCTGCCGATGCCAATATCGCCTGGAATGACGGCCAGCTTGCGATTGACTGGCCGCTGTCGGCGCCGCAGCTTTCGGCCAAAGATAGCACTGCGCCGTTCCTGGCCGATATTCCCGCCGAGCGCCTGCCGGTATATCAGCCATGAAAATTCTGCTCCTGGGAGGCAATGGCCAGGTCGGCACCGAATGCCGACGCGCGCTGGCCGGTTTGGGGGAGCTGATTGTCGCCACCCGTGCCGGTGAGCATGGCGTAGTGGCGGACTTTGCCGCGCCCGAAACCCTGCGTGCCTTGGTGCAGGCAACCGCACCCGATGTGGTGGTGAATGCCGCTGCCTACACGGCGGTGGACAAGGCCGAAAGCGAGCGCGACCTGGCGTTCCTGGTCAATGCCGAAAGCCCGCGTGTGCTGGCCGAAACCTGTAAGGCACAGGACGCTTATTTGCTGCATTACTCCACCGACTACGTTTTCGACGGACAGGGGCAGCGCCCGTACCGGCCAGAAGATGCCACCGCGCCACTGGGGGCTTACGGGGAAAGCAAGCTGGCTGGCGAGGAAGCCATCCGCGATAGCCGCTGCCAGCACGCCATCCTGCGCACCGCCTGGGTATATGCGCATCACGGCAAGAATTTCCTGCTCACCATGCTGCGCCTGGCCGCCGAGCGCGATGCGCTGCGCGTGGTCGCCGACCAGCAGGGCACGCCCACGCCTGCCGCGCTGATTGCCGATGTCACTGCGCAAATCCTTGCAAAACCTGAACGCCCCAGCGGCACCTGGCATCTGACCCCGACCGGCAGCACCACCTGGCATGGCTTTGCCAAGGCCATTATCGAAGGCGCACACGCACAGGGTTTGCTGGCCAGAAAAACGCCGGTGTTACCCATCACTACGGCAGATTTCCCGACCCCGGCCAAACGCCCGGCCTATTCGGTGCTGGATGCGAGCAGCCTTGAGCATGACTTTGCGCTGACTCTGCCCGATTGGCGCAGCGGGCTTGCCACTACGCTGAATCATTTGGTTATGACACGGCACGGATCGGGCTAGGTGAGCCGCCACTATCTGGACGCGCTGGAGGACGAAAGCCTGTTTGTCTTGCGGGAAGTGGCGGCCTGCTTCTGCAATCCGGTGCTGTTGTATTCCATCGGTAAAGACAGTGCGGTGTTGTTGCACCTTTTGCTCAAGGCTTTTGCGCCTGCACGTCCGACAATCCCGTTGCTGCATGTGGATACTGGCTGGAAATTCCGGGAAATGATTGCCTTGCGCGACCGGCGTGCAGCACAGACTGGCTTGAATTTGCACATATACCGCAACCCGGAAGGTGTGGCAGCCGGCATCGGGCCGCTGACCCACGGCGCAACCGTACATACCGATGTCATGAAAACCCAGGCATTGCGTCAGGTACTGGATGCGCATGGCTTTGATGCGGTCATTGGTGGGGCGAGGCGTGATGAAGAAGCTTCTCGTGCCAAGGAGCGGATTTTCTCCTTCCGTAATCATCAGCATCACTGGGAGCCGCGCCGACAGCGCCCGGAGTTGTGGCGTTTGTTCAATACCCGCATTCATGCCGGTGAGCGTGTGCGTGTGTTTCCGTTGTCCAACTGGACCGAGCTGGATGTGTGGGAATACATCCGGCGGGAATCAATTGAAGTACCCGAACTGTATTTTGCGCGCTGGCGTGAAGTGGTGGAGCGAGATGGTCATTTGATCTTGCGTGATGATGAGCGTTTGCAACTACGTCCCGGAGAGTACTGGCAGCAGCGGCAGGTTCGCTTTCGCAGCTTGGGTTGTTATCCGTTGACGGGTGCGATTGATTCCACGGCAGCCACGCTTGATGAGGTGATTGAGGAAATGCGCATGGCGCGAAACTCGGAACGCCAGGGGCGCGTGATTGACCATGACCCGTCAGCATCCATGGAGAAGAAAAAACGCGAGGGCTATTTCTGATGGTATTCTCGGATGAGTCAGGTGCCCGGCAGACGGCTGGGCTGTTGCGCTTTATCACCTGCGGCAGCGTGGATGATGGCAAAAGCACCCTGATTGGCCGCTTGCTGCATGATTGCGGTGCACTCAAGGATGATCAGTTGCTGGCATTGCGTTCTGACAGTGCGCGCATGGGTACGCAGGGTCAGGTGCTGGATTACGCCCTGTTGCTGGATGGGCTGGAGGATGAGCGCAGCCAGGGTATTACCATTGATGTGGCGTACCGTTATTTCGCCACGCCTTCACGCCGCTTTATCGTTGCCGATTGTCCGGGGCATGTGCAGTACACCCGCAACATGGCGACGGGGGCATCCACTGCAGATTTGGCGGTGGTGTTGGTGGACGCCCGCAAGGGGTTACTGCCGCAGACTCGCCGTCACAGTCTGATTGTGTCGTTGTTCGGCGTGCGTCAGGTAGTGCTGGCAGTCAACAAGATGGACTGCGTGGGTTATGCACAGGAAGTCTTTGATGATATTGCCGGAGCGTATGCACAGCTTGCACAGCGGATCGGGATTGCCTCGGTGCAGGCGGTCCCGTTATCGGCGCTGGCTGGCGATAACGTGGTCGAGCCCTCGCAGCGAATGCCCTGGTATCAGGGGGCGAGTTTGCTGCAGCTTCTGGAAAGTGCACAGGGCAAGGATGCACAGCTCAACTCTGCAGCCATGATTTTGCCGGTGCAGTGGGTCAACCGTCCACACCAGGATTTTCGTGGGTATTGCGGCAACCTTGTTTCTGGCTGTCTTGCCTGCGGTGATAGTGTGCGAATTTTCCCGGGCGGGGAGCGGGCGCAGGTGCGCCAGGTACTGACTGCGCGTGGCGAAGTCATGAGTGCACAGGCGGGTGAAGCTGTAACGGTATTGCTGGATCGGGAATGCGATGTGGCTCGAGGGGATGTGCTTGCGGCCAGCGAAGGCACAGCGGTTGAGGTAGCTGACCAGTTTGCTGCACACCTGCTGTGGATGCATGAGAATGCTTTGATACCTGGTCGCAGCTACCAGCTGCAGTTAGGTACGGCCAGCACGCTGGCGCGTGTGACTACCCTCAAGCACCGGCTGGACTCGGAAATACTGGCGCCGTTGGCAGCCAGGCAGCTCGAGCTCAACGAGATTGGCATATGCAATCTGCAACTGGATCGTGCGCTGGCTTTTACCGCATTTGTCGATAACCGCGAGCTGGGCGCGTTCATTCTGATTGATCGCGTTACCAATGCCACGGTGGCTGCCGGAGTGATTGACCATCCGTTGCGCGGTGCGAGTCATTTGCACCGGCAGGCATTGCAGGTGAGCCGTGCCGCACGTAGCCGGATAAAAGGCCATGCAGCACGCTGCATCTGGTTTACCGGCCTGTCTGGCGCAGGCAAATCGACCATTGCCGATCAGGTGGAGGTTCAACTCAATACACGCGGTATCCATACGATTTTGCTGGATGGGGACAATATCCGGCATGGCCTGAACCGCGACTTGGGGTTTACCGATACCGATCGGGTGGAGAACATCCGCCGTGTGGCTGAAGTGGCAAAGCTGATGGTCGATGCTGGATTGGTGGTATTGGTGAGCTTTATTTCACCGTTCCGTGCCGAACGACAGATGGCACGTGAGCTGTTTGTGCCGGGTGACTTTCTGGAAGTCCATGTGGATGTGCCGCTTGCAGTCGCTGAGGCGCGCGATGTGAAAGGGCTATATGCCAGGGCGCGCGCTGGACAGCTGCCGAATTTCACTGGTATTGATTCGCCTTATGAACCTCCGCAGTCCCCTGAGCTGAGGATTGCCGCAGACCGGCTTTCGCCTTCACAAGCGGTTCAAGCCGTGCTGGACTTGTTGGCGAGTATTGAGGCAGATAGCCCGCCAGATATCGCTTCATTGGGCTAATCTTGCCGGTATCTTGGAGCACGCATCATCACACATGATTCATCCTGTCATTTTGAGCGGCGGCAGTGGCACCCGTCTTTGGCCGCGCTCGCGCAGCAATACCCCCAAGCAGTTCCTTGCGTTGACCGGCGATGACACCCTGTTCCAGGCCACCGCCCGGCGCGTGGCGGGCCTGCCCGATGCCCGCCCGGTGCTGACTGTCTGTGCCGAGGATCACCGCTTCATGGTCGGCGAGCAGTTGCAGCAAATCGGCCTTGGAAGCAGCGGCATCCTGCTGGAGCCGGTGGCGCGCAATACTGCCCCGGCCATCGCTCTGGCCGCCTTGCAGGTGCTGGCAGACGATGCAGAGGGTGTACTGCTGGTGTTGCCGGCCGACCATCTGATTCGCAACGAGGCTGCCTTTCATGCAGCAGTGGCGGCGGGCTTGCCCAAGGCGCAGCAAGGGCTGCTGGTGACTTTCGGTATCCGCCCGGAATACCCGGAAACCGGCTATGGCTATATCCGCAGTGGCGAAACACTGGGGGATGGCGTGCAGCGTATCGCGGCGTTTGTGGAAAAACCCGATGCCGAGCGCGCCAGGCAATATCTTGAAAGTGGCGATTACCTCTGGAACTCGGGGATGTTCCTGTTCCGTGCCGACAGCTATCTGGCCGCCTTGCAAACCCATGCCCCGGCGATTGCGGCGGCGGCGCGCAAGGCATGGCAGCTTGCCCGGCGTGACCTGGACTTTATCCGGGTCGATAAGGACGCCTTTGCGCAAAGCCCGGATGACTCCATCGACTATGCGGTGATGGAGCGCGCCGCGAATGCCGCAGTGGTGCCGGTGGACTGCGGCTGGAGTGATGTCGGCTCCTGGTCATCGCTGTGGAGCGTCGCCACACGCGACCCGATGGGCAATGTGCAACTGGGCGATACCATTGCCATTGATAGCCGCAATACCTATCTGCAAGCGGCGGATGACCGCCTGTTGGCGGCGCTGGGCGTGGAAGATTTGATTGTGGTCGATACTGCCGATGCGGTGCTGGTGGCGCATCGTGAGCGCGTGCAGGATGTGAAAAAACTGGTGGACACGCTGAAAGCCGAGGGCCGCACCGAGCATCTGCACCACCGCAAGGTATACCGTCCCTGGGGCAGCTATGACTCGCTGGCAATGGGCGAGCGTTTCCAGGTCAAACGCATCGTGGTCAAACCCGGTGCCTCGCTCAGCCTGCAACGCCACCAGCACCGTGCCGAGCACTGGATTGTGGTGTCTGGCGTGGCCGAGGTCACCTGCGATGAGCAGGTATTCGAATTGCACGAAAACCAGAGTACCTATATCCCGCAGGGCAGCATCCACCGCCTGCGCAATACCACGCAGACAGCTGTGGAGCTGATTGAAGTGCAGTCCGGCAGTTATCTTGGCGAAGACGATATTGAACGCCTGGAAGATGTTTACGGGCGCAGTTGAAGCTGCGTCCTGATTGGAATTGTTAGAGACGTTTATTTGTGCTGATGGCAATGTACTTCCAGCTGCCGCTAGCTTGGAGAAGATAAGGACTCGGTGCTTTTGTTCTTAACTTTCCGGTCTGTTCTGCACGAGGAATTTTGCGGCGCAAGACGCGTCATTTTGTCCACAAAAGAAAGTGAGTGCGTTGCCGGGCGCATATTTCGATGTTGAAGACGCAACAATATCCACGCTTGCTTCAAAGCAAGCGCTTCCCCGTGGCTCTTGCTGCAGGGGAGGCCGTAATGGCGCCATTCCAAAGCTCCAAATACAAACGTACAGTGCAGTTTCTGCCGCTGGGCGGCTAAACTTGGCGCAGTTCCCAGCAAGGTGTTCCCGATGAGTCGAAGCAAGCTGTATCCCGATGCCAAGGCTGCCTTGGCCGATGTGGTGGCCGATGGGCAAACGCTCGCCGTGGGCGGGTTTGGCCTGTGCGGCATTCCCGAAGCCCTGATTGCGGCGCTGCGCGATTCCGGCGTGAAAGGGCTGACCGCGATTTCCAATAACGCCGGGGTCGATGGCTTTGGCCTTGGCCTGCTGCTGGAAACCCGGCAAATCAGGAAAATGATTTCCTCCTATGTGGGCGAGAACAAGGAGTTCGAGCGCCAGTTCCTCTCTGGCGAGCTGGAGCTGGAATTCAACCCGCAGGGCACCCTGGCCGAGCGCCTGCGCGCAGGTGGCGCTGGCATCCCGGCGTTCTTCACCGCCACCGGCTATGGCACCGTGGTGGCCGAGGGCAAGGAAACCCGCGAATTCGACGGCAAGCACTATGTGCTGGAAACCGCGCTGCGTGCCGATGTGTCGCTGGTCAAGGCCTGGAAGGCCGACAAGGCCGGGAACCTCGTGTTCCGCAAGACCGCGCGCAACTTCAACCCGGCCTGTGCCATGGCGGGCGAGGTGTGCATCGCGGAAGTGGAGGAACTGGTGGAAACCGGCCAGCTCGACCCCGACCAGGTACATCTGCCCGGCATTTATGTTGACCGCATCGTGGTCAATGCCAGCCCGGAAAAACGCATCGAACAGCGCACCGTGCGCAGCGAAGGAGGTAACTGAGATGGCCTGGACGCGTGAGCAGATGGCGCAACGCGCCGCCCAAGAATTGAGCGACGGCGCCTATGTCAACCTTGGCATCGGCCTGCCGACCCTGGTGGCCAATTACATCCCCGCAGGCATGGAAGTCTGGCTGCAAAGCGAAAACGGCCTGCTCGGCATCGGCCCGTTCCCGACCGAGGCGGAAGTCGATGCCGACCTTATCAATGCCGGCAAGCAGACCGTCACCGCGGTGGCCGGTGCCAGCTATTTCGGCAGCCATGACAGCTTTGCGATGATTCGCGGCGGGCATATCGACCTTGCCATCCTCGGCGCAATGGAAGTTACCGGCAAGGGCGACCTGGCCAACTGGATGGTGCCGGGCAAGATGGTCAAGGGCATGGGCGGGGCGATGGACTTGGTAGCCGGGGTCAAGCGCGTGGTGGTGCTGATGGAGCACACCACCAAGAGTGGCAGCCCGAAAATCCTGCCCGAATGCACCCTGCCGCTGACCGGTGTGGGCGTGGTCAACCGCATCATCACCGACCTTGGTGTATTTGATGTCAGCGCAGCGGGCCTTGTGCTGGTGGAACTGGCCGAAGGCGTGAGCGAGGCCGAAGTGCGCGAAAAAACCGGCGTGCCGCTGCTGTGAGGGCTTGATGCGGCAAGGCGCATGCAAGCCGTGCGCCTTTGCGCTTGGGACAAACAACAAACGCCGGGTGTGCCCGGCGTTTGTCATATCAGGGGACAGGGGAGGTGTTTCCCCATACCCGGTTTTACTTCGGCTTGTGCTTGCAGGTGCTGAGGCCGAACGGCAGATAGGCCGGGCAGAAGCGTACCAGGCCGGTGATGAGTGGCAACAGGCCAAGCCAGCCCCAGACGCCGATATGGCCGGTGAGGGTCAGGCCAATCAGCGCCAGACCGAGCACGATGCGCAGCAGGCGGTCGATGCCGCCGACATTGAACTTCATGATGAATACCTCCGAATCAGTTGTTGGCAGTGGCTTTTTCGCCGCCGAATTCTTCATAGGCGGCCAGTGCGTTGGCAGCATACATCAGCGAGGGGCCGCCGCCCATGTACACGCATACCGAGAGCATTTCTTCCAGTTCGGCGCGGCTGCAACCGAGTTTTACCAGCGCCTGGGCGTGATAGCCAAGGCAGGGGTCGCAGCGCGAGGCCACGGCCAGCGCCATGGCAATCAGCTCCTTGGTTTTCTTGTCCAGCACGCCATCGGAAATGGCTGCCTGTGCCAGCGCCGAGAAGCCCTGGGTGGTGGCGGGGATGTCGCGGCGCAGCGGCGCCAGCCAGGAGGAGGTGTGGCCGATGATTTCTTTGTAGCTCTTGCTCATGTGAACCTCGCTTGTGATTGAATACATGATTTTATATTATATTTTCAAGTAAATTGTTTGCAATGCCATGACGCACGCCCTGCCATCCCCAGCAGCCGCCCAGATTGCACCCGAGCAGATGCGCGCCGGGGCTGAGGCAGCCCTGGTCTTGCTGAAAGCATTGGCCAATCACGACCGGCTGATGCTGCTGTGCCAGCTCTCGCAAGGCGAGTCCACGGTCGGGGCGCTGGAGGCGGCGTTGCAGATTCGCCAGCCGACCCTGTCGCAACAGCTGGCCGTGCTGCGCAACGAAGGACTGGTCAGCACCCGCCGAGAGGGCAAGCACATCCACTACGCGATAGCGAGCGCGGAGGCGCTGCGGCTTTTGCAGACGCTGCACGAGGTTTTTTGCCCAAAATAAGGCAAGGCATGAGGGGCACGGTTTGCCATTATTTGCGGTTTTGGAGAGCCGGTGCCTTGGCAGAAGCAGACGCTAGGGGCTATGTCGGGGGCTTTCTGTAGTGGCTCAATCACGCCGGGCGTAGCGGTAGGGCAGGTCGCTCTGGTCATCCTCGGGCCAGGCGCGGTGGCTGTAACCGGCGGCGTGAACGGTTTTGAGCACGATGCGTTCGATGGCGTGGGCGAGGGTGCCATCGACTTGTCCGGCCTCGGCCTCGAACTCCCATTCCTCAAGATGCGCATCCAGCAGTGGCCGCAGGGCTTCCAACCGCAGCCAGTACATGCTGCCGGCGGCGAATAGTTCGTTTTCGGTATCGGCGCTGGCAAGCCCGAGGCGGCGGCAGAGGTAATCGACATTGGCCGCGTTTGCGCCCCAGTAATAGTGCATCGGTTGCAGATGGTTGGCCGGAGCGAGCAGGCCGAGCCTGGGGTCGGCATCGAAGGCGGCCAGGATGGCGGCGCTGTTCTCGCCCAGCAGTGCATCGGTGAATTCGCGTCGCCAGGCATCGCCATCACCGCGATGGGTGGAGCGTTTGGTATGCAGCTTCAGCACGATGTCCTCGCCCTCGTCCAGCAGTTGGTTGGCAAGCTGCAGGAACGGCAGGATGTCGCGGCCACGGTTTTCGGCAACATGCACCTCGGCCTGCAGGCTGCGCTGTGTCAGCATGCGGCGGATGGCCGCGGACTTTTCCGGCACGGTGGTAATCACAAGGCGCGCCTGCAATGCACTCTTTGCCAGCACATCGAGGATTTCCGCCAGTACTTCCGGGTAGAAGGCGTGAATCAGCACGCAGGGGCGGGCGGGCTTGGGCGGTGGCGGTCGCAGCGCCTCGGCGGTGGCGGCGAGCCAGGCATGACCCAGGCGGCTGTCCGGCTCCAGCACTGCGCCTTCGCCCCATTCGTTCCAGGCATTGATGAACAGCAGCGGTGGCTCAGTGCCGTGGCGGGGCGATAGCGCGATGGCATCGCGCAGCCAGTCGCGGTAGCGGCGCGGGGCGGCATGCAGCCAGGTGCGTCCATGTCCGGGGCGGCGCGGTTCGTTGTCCCAGCCGCAGTTCACCGCGCGATGCAGCGGGTAGGGGCTGGCCGGTTTGCCAAGGTAATGCGGTGGCAGCTCGCGCCAGTCCAGCAGGCTGCCCTGATAGGCCGGGTTCAGTGCCTGCTGGGTGGCGTTCAAGCTCGTGGCCGCAACCAGATTGGGCGGAAACTCCACCGCCGCATCAAAGCCGATATCGCGCGGGTCGGGGCGTTCGAAGGATTGGGTATAGGCCAGGTAAATCTCGCCGATGCCGTGGTCGCGGCACCAGTGGCGCCAGCGTCCGGCGGTGGCGCGGGCATCGGGAAGTTTGCCGGGGCGGTACACCAACAACACTGGCTTGCCATCGACGCGCAGATAGCGCGCATCGCGCAGATAGTCGGCCACATGGGCGATAAAGGCCAGGTCGTCCTCGGCATCGTGCGCCTGGGCAATCAGTACCTGCTCGGCGCTGCCATCCCAGGTGCGCGTCCAGGGTTCATTGGCCCAGCACAGGCAAAGCGGAAAGTCGATGTCCGGATTGTCCAGCCAGTGCCGCAGCGGGGTTTCCAGCACGGTGCGGCCATGAAACCAGTAGAAATAGCTGCAAAACGCGCTGATGCCGTAACGCCGGGCCAGCGCCGCCTGCTGGCGCAGCACATCCGGCAGGCGCAGGTCGTAAAAGCCCAGTGCGCCGGGCAGGCGCGGCTGCACATGACCTTCGAACTGTGGCAGGGCGCGGCTGACGGCGCGCCATTCGGTATAGCCCGCGCCCCAGGCGGTATCGTTTTCGGCCAGCGGGTGGAATTGCGGCAGGTAGAACGCCACCAGCCGCGCTGGCAGGGGGGCGGGTAGTGCGGGGGGGCTGTCCTCGCGGTAGCCGAGTGCCCGGCTGCCGGCCGCTTGCAGGGCGCGGCGCTGGCCGGGCGCGCTGCCGATAATCAGCGGCTGGCTGGCCGGGCGGATACCGGGGAAGCGTTGCAGGAACCATTGCCGCAGCGCATCGCGGCGCAGCTCGGACAGCGGCAGCAGGCGAAAACCGGCGCGCAGCAGGCGGAACGCCGCATCACGCGCACCGGAATTCACCTGTTGCGCGTCCATCACATGCCCTGGTAATTCGGCCCGCTGCCGCCCTCGGGAGTGACCCAGTTGATGTTCTGGTACGGGTCCTTGATGTCGCAGGTCTTGCAGTGCACGCAGTTGGCGGCATTGATTTGCAGGCGTTTGCCGTGCGGCTGGCTGGCATCATCGACCATCTCATAGACCGAGGCCGGGCAGTAGCGGGTGCAGGGGTTGTCGTATTCCTCCAGGCAGCGGGTGGCGCACAGGTCGGGTTCGAGCATCTGCAGATGCACCGGCTGGTCTTCGTCATGCGAGGTGGCGGCATAGAACACGCCTTGCAGGCGGTCGCGCGGCGGCAGGCTGCGCTCGACATAGTCGTAGTCCACAGCCGGGGCTTCGCCGACCTTGCGCAGCGCGGCGTGGTCGGCGGTCTGCGCCAGCGTCCACGGCGAGGCGCCGCCGGTGACGGTTTCCCAGCCGGCATTGAGCATGCCGAACCACAGCCCCTTCTTGAAGCCGGGCTTGATATTGCGCACTTTCTTGAGTTCGGCCATCACCGCCGAATCGCGCAGCCGCGCATCAAAGCCGGTGCTGGAGAGCGCATTGGCAGCCAGATGCTCGGCGGCCAGCATGCCGCTGCGGACTGCCTGGTGGGTGCCCTTGACCTTGGGCACATTGAGCAGGCCAGCGGTATCGCCAATCAGCAGTGCGCCCGGCATTTCCACTTTCGGCAGCGATTGCCAGCCGCCGGTGACGATGGCGCGGGCGCCGGCGGAGACGATGCTGCCGCCTTCCAGCAAGGGCGCAATCATCGGATGCGCCTTCCACTGCTGGAAGGCTTCCCAGGGCCGGTAATGCGGGTCGCGGTAGTCCAGCCCGCTGACATAGCCAAGCGCAATGCGCCCGCCTTCCAGGTGATACAGGAAGCTGCCGCCATAGATATGGCTGTCGGCCGGCCAGCCCAGGGTATGCACGATTTTTCCGGGGGAAACCCGTGATTCGTCCACCTGCCACAGTTCTTTGATGCCGATGGAATAAGTCTGCGGGTCGCTGTCTTTATCCAGGCCAAAACGCTTGATAAGGCGTTTGCTGAGGTGTCCGCGCGCGCCTTCGGCCAGCACCGTGACCTTGGCGTGGATGTCGATGCCGGGGGTATAGCTGTCCTTGGGGGTTCCGTCCTTGGCCACGCCCATGTCGCCGATGCGCACGCCAATCACCCGGCCGCTGTCATCGTGCAGGGTTTCGGCAGCGGCAAAGCCGGGGAAGATTTCCACCCCCAGGGCTTCGGCCTGCGGCGCCAGCCAGGCGCACAGGCCGCCGAGCGAGACGATGAAGTTGCCGTGGTTGTTCATGCCCGGCGGCAGCGGCAGCTTGCGCTGGCCGGTTCTGGACAGCAGCCAGAATTCGTCCTCGCGCGCCGGCACGCATACCGGCGGCGGGTTGTCGCGCCAGCCGGGCAGGAGCGCATCCAGCGGCTCCGGCTCAATCACCGCGCCGGAGAGGATATGCGCGCCGACGGTGCTGCCTTTTTCGATGATGCACACCGAAAGCTCAGGGTTCAGCTGTTTCAGGCGAATGGCAAAGGCAAGGCCGGAGGGCCCTGCACCGACGGTCACAACGTCATATTCCATGACGTCGCGTTCGATTTCTGGCTGGATGTGGTTCATCGTGGCTCCTTCGGTACAGGCGCGAATTGTCCGGGTTTAGCGGCAGGGGGGCAAATCAGGGCTGGCGATGCAGGGTTTGCAGTGACCAGCCGGAAATTTCATGGGTCACTTTTGCAAGCGCCTGCTCGAAGGCGTGCGAAACTTCCGCAGCATTCACGCCGCTAGCCGGACTTTCGGCATGAAAAACCCGGTGGGCAAGGATTTGGTTGCGGTCGGTACGAATCAGCTGCGCGGAGACTTCCAGTTTGGCGTGGGGATTGCCGCCGCTGCTGTAGTCGGCCTCGAAGCGGTGCAGTTCCAGCGCCAGCTCGTACTGCCCGGCAATGCTGCCGCCACGTCGCGCCACGCCATCGAGTTTGCCGCTATGCGCCAGCGCGCGCACCAGCGCGGTTTGCAGCATGTCCGGGGCAGGCTGCACCCAGCTGGCGCCGCGATAGACTTGCAGCTCGCCCGGTTGCGGGCGTACCACGATGCGGTTGCCATCGAGTATGCGGCTGGCAAGCGGGCGCTGCACGACAAGCTGGGCAGCCACCTGTGGCCAGGCCGCATCTGACTGCACCACAGGTTGCGGGTCATGCAGGCTGATTTCGTTTTTCTGGGGCAGCACGCCGCAGCCGGCCAGCGCCGCCAGCAGCAATAGCGATAATGCGCGTGCAGGGATTGGGTTGTTCATTTCGGGGTGAACTCCTTGGGTTGCTCACGGCCCAGCAGATAGCCTGCCGGGTTGCTGTCCAGCCGGTCGGTGACCTGGCGCAAATCACGCATCAGCATGCGCAGCTCGCCCAGTGTCGGGCCGAGTTGTTGCAGGCCATCACGGGTGAACTGGTTGATGGGCGCGCGGTTTTCCGATACCAGTGCATTGGCGTTGTGGCCAGCGGCCTCGAACGAGGCGATGGCGGCATCGAGTTTGTCCATGGTGGCCGGCAGCCGCGCCAGCACCTCGCGGTCGACCTTCTCCACCGAACCATTCACCTGCGCCAGCATGGCGCGCAGCTCATCGCTGGCCAGCCGGGCATTGCTGATGAGCTTTTCGATGTCATCACGTTGCTCACTGATGCTGGCAGTGGTGGCGCGCAGGTTTTCCAGGGTTTCGGAGATGTGCGCGATGTTTTCTTCGCTGAGTGCCTTGTCAAGTCGTGCCACCAGCTTATTGGCGGTATCGGCGATGTTTTGCAGTGCAGAAGGCTCGGTCAGGATGATCGGGATTTCATTGCGCGTGGAAGGGCGCAGGCGCGGCGCAGCGGGGCTGCCGCCGGTGAGCTGGATGAACGGGCTGCCGGCAATGCCGGACTGCGACATCTTGGCGCGGGTATCGACCTTCACTGGCGCTTCGTCTTTGAGCCTGAGCTGTGCCACCACCCGGCGCGGGTCGTCGGGGTCAAGTCTGAGCTGCTCGACTGTCCCGACCGAAATGCCGTTGTACTGCACGCTGCTGCCTTCGCTGAGGCCAGTGACCGGCTCGTTGAATATCACCTGGTAGCGATCCCAGGTGGCATCGGATGAGTATTTGGCCGCCCACAGGATGAAGCCGAACAAAAAGGCCATGACCAAAATGGTGAAGCTGCCTATCAAGACGTAATTGGCGCGGGTTTCCATAATCAATCCCTGTTTGAACGCTGTGCGGTGGCGCGCGCGGCGCGTGCGCGCGGGCCGTGAAAATATTCCTGCACCCAGGGGTGGTCGAATTTTTCCACTTCAGCCAGTGGCGCATTGATGATGACGCGCTTCTCCGCCAGCACCGCGATGCGGTCACAGATGGCGTACAGCGTGTCGAGGTCGTGGGTAATCAAAAATACTGTCAGCCCGAGTGCGCGGGAGAGGGTAAGCAATAGTTCGTCAAACGCGGCCGCGCCGATGGGGTCCAGCCCGGCGGTTGGCTCGTCCAGGAACAGCAGCGGCGGGTCCAGTGCCAGTGCGCGGGCAAGCCCGGCGCGCTTGCGCATGCCGCCGGAAAGTTGTGAGGGCAGCTTGTCGATGGCCTCGGCTGGCAGGCCGGCAAGCCTGGTTTTCAGCAGCGCCAGCTCATGACGCAATTCAGCGTCCAGCTGCGGGTAATGCTCGCGTAGCGGCACTTCGATGTTTTCACCGACGCTGAGTGATGAAAACAGCGCGCCATCCTGAAACAGCACGCCGGTATTGCGCCTGACCTGCTGCCGGTCGCGGCGGCTGGGCGAGAGCGCATCAATGCCCATCACCTGCACCTGGCCGGCATTGGGGCGACGCAGGCCGATGATTGAGCGCATCAGCACCGACTTGCCGGTGCCCGAGCCGCCGACCACGCCGAGAATTTCGCCGCGATGCACATCCAGGTCCAGCCCGTCATGTACGGTTTGCGCGCCGAAGCGGTTGACAAGGCCGCGCACCCGGATGATGGGCGCAGCGTTGCTGATGTGGGTGTCCTGATGCATTGCCATCCCTTACCAGCCCATGTGCATGAACCACAGCGCAAAGATTGCATCAAAAATGATGACCAGGGAAATGGTCTGCACCACGCTGGAGGTGGTGCGCTCGCCCACCGACTGCGCAGTGCCGGTGACTTGCAGACCTTCCAGACAGCCAATCAGGGCAATCACCAGGGCAAATACCGGGGTTTTGGACATGCCCACCCAGAAATCGGTAATGTCGATGCCCTCATAAATCTTGGTGATATAGGCCTGCGGCGGGATGTCCAGGCTGACCGCGCCTACTGTCAGGCCACCCAGCAGCCCGGCAATCATCGCCAGGAAGGTCAGCAAGGGCAGCATCAGCAGCAGCGCCAGCACGCGCGGAATCACCAGCAAGTCAACCGGGTCAAGCCCCAGGGTGCGGATGGCATCGACTTCTTCGCGGCTGACCATCGCGCCAATTTGTGCGGTAAATGCACTGGCGGTGCGGCCAGCCAGCAAGATGGCGGTCAAAAGCACGCCGAACTCGCGCAAAAAGGCGATGTTCACCAGGTCCACCACCAGAATGGTGGCGCCAAAGTCTTGCAGGATATTGGCGCCCAGAAATGCCAGTACCGCACCCACCAGATAAGTCAGCAGCAGTACCAGTGGCACTGCATCCAGCCCGACCTGTTCCATGTGATGCACCACGCTGGTGATGCGCAGGCGGCGCGGCTGGTGCACAAGGCGCAGCAGCTTGACCATCAGCTCGCCAAAAAACGCCACCAGGGCGGTGATTTCCCGGTAATTATCGACCACCGCAAAGCCAAGCCGGGCAATCGCCGCCTTGAAGCCCAGGTCGCGCACGGGGCTGGGCGGCTTGTGGGCGACGTCGGCAATCGCTGCAATCAGCGGCTCATGCTCATGGCGAAACTGGAATTGCTCGCGTTGCAGGTGATGCTGGCTGGCAAAACGCTGCAACTGCAAAACCCCCAGCGAGTCCAGTGCGCTGATGCCGCGCGCATCAACCGTCCGGATTTCACCGTGCAGCTGCGCCAGGGCTTTTTCAAGTGCGACAGACTGCGCCAGCGTCCAGCTGCCATGCAGGCTGAGCTGTCCGCTGGCAAGGTCCAGTTCGGCGGTCGGGGCGGTGTGTTCGGTCATGCAGGCAAAATCGGTGAGCCGCGCATCTTAGAGATTGTCCGGGATGGGCGTGTGAAATAGTCATGATAATGATGCTTGCGGTCAGGATTATCCATGTCATGCTTTTGCCATGCCAGAACTGTCACTTGCCAAAATTTCTGCCCGCAACCGGATTGATTTCGTCGCCGAGCTTGCCGCCCGCCTGCATGCCTATGGCACCACAGCGCAGCGCCTTGAAGGCGCATTGCTTGGGGTTTCGGCGCGGCTCAATCTGGAATGCCAGCCCTGGGTCACCCCGACCGGGATGATTCTGACCTTCCGCGACCTGGGCGATGCCGATGCCAATGACGTGACCCGGGTGATTCGCCTGCCACCGGGCGAGGTCGATTTGGCCCGTCTTGGCATGACCGACCGCATTGCCGAGGATGTGCTGGCCGGAAAGATTGACCTGGCCGAAGGCCAGGCGGCGCTGAAAAAGCTTGACCTGCCGCCTGGCAGGCGCTGGCAGTTGATGCAGGTGCTGTCATTTGTACTGGTGGCAGGCGGGGTGTCCATGCTGCTGCGCCTGCCCTGGCTGGATATCGCCACTGCCAGTGTTGCCGGGCTATTAATCGGTCTTCTGGATTATGCCGTCAGCCGCCTGCCGTTATTGCGTGAATCGGTGGAAGCCCTGGCGGGAATGCTGGCGGCAACCCTGGCGGTATTGGTGGCAGGGTTTGTGGCGCCACTCAATCTCAATACCGTGATTATCGCTTCGGTCATCGTGATGCTGCCGGGTATGGCGCTGACCAATGCCATCAGTGAACTGACCAATCAGCATCTGGGTGCCGGGGTGGCGCGCTTTGCCGGTGCGCTCAGCACTATCCTGAAGGTGACTATCGGCACCATGATTGCACTCACACTGGCAAAAATGCTGGGAGTCAAACCGCAGGTAGCGTATTTGCGTCCACAGCCGGACTGGGTGGAAACCACAGGTCTTGTATTGTCATGCTTTGCTTTTGCCGTGGCATTCCGTGCAGGGCTCCGGGATTATTTTCTGGTGATGTCTGCCGCTGCTGCGGGCTATCTGATTTCCCGCTATACAGGCGCTGCGCTTGGCAATGTGGCCGGGGTATTCCTGAGCGCGCTGGCGCTGACCATGATGGGAAATTTGTATGCGCGATTGCGTAACCGTCCGGGTGCATTGATTCGCGTGCCTGGCATCATTTTGCTGGTACCGGGCAGTGTCAGTTTTCGTGGCTTGATGGACTTGATGCAGCAGCAGAATATCAGCGCCGGGCAGGCTGCCCTGATGTCTGTGCTCAATATCCTGTTGGCGCTGATTGCCGGCCTGATGTTTGGCAACCTTCTGGCGCCGCCGCGCAGCAATCTTTGAACAGGCTTTCAAAAGCAAAGCGCCGCTGGCGCGGCGCTTTGGCGGGGGCTGAAATTAGTAGCCGGAGGTGGCCGGAGCTGCGGCGGGCGCTGCTGCCGCCGTGGTTTCGGCCTGCGGGGCAATCAGGAAGTCAGCCAGTTGGCGCCCCTGTTCGATATAGCTTGCCAGCCAGCGCGGCTGCTTGCCACGGCCTGTCCAGGTGTTTTCGGCATTGGCCGGGTCGCGGTATTTGGCCTCCACCTTGGTACCTTTGCGCGGCCCCTTGGTCTTGCCGGCAGCTTTGCGTGGCGCTTTGGGAGCCGCCATGCCTGCGCCAGTGCTGCCAAACAGTTCTTCAAAGCTATAGCCGGAAGCGCGCACAATCTTGTTGATTTGCGCACGTACCTGATTGATGGGCTTGCGCTTGGCCAGCACCCGCTTGCGCTTTTGTGCCTGGCTAATCAAATCGGCAAGCTCTTTGCTGCTCAGTTTGCTGATATCCACGTTCTCTCCACGGGTTTAATTGTTTGTCGGGAACTGGCGCATTCGCCATCCGCAAGCGATATTAATGGCTGGATTATCTTTATGCAATTGACAACCCATATTGTTGCTGAACTCACGGTTTGCGGGCGCTAATCCGGGCAAGCAGGCTGGCGCGGTCAAGGTTTTCGGCTTCGGCGGCATTGCGCTGGCGATATTCAAAACTGCCGGCGGCCAGGCCGCGCTCTGAAACCACCACGCGGTGCGGAATCCCAATCAGTTCAATGTCGGCAAACATCGCGCCCGGACGCAGGCCACGGTCATCAAGCACGGTATCAATCCCGGCTTCATTCAGCTCGCTGCACAGGGCTTCGGCGGCGGCCAGTACTTCGGGATTATTTTTCGGATTGATAAGGCAGATGGCGACCTGCCAGGGCGCCATCGCTTCCGGCCAGCAAATCCCGGCTTGGTCATGATTTTGTTCGATGGCCGCAGCGACGATGCGGGAAACGCCGATGCCATAACAGCCCATCAGCGGATTGGCCGGTTTGCCTTGTGCATCCAGCACGGTGCAATTCATCGCTTCGGAGTATTTATTGCCCAGTGCAAATACATGGCCGACTTCAATACCACGGGCGATGCCGAGTGTGCCCTGGCCGTCGGGCGAGGGGTCACCGGCCACCACATTGCGGATATCGGCCACTTCCGGCTCCGGCAAGTCGCGCCCCCAATTTACGCCGGCAATATGGAAACCATCGCGATTGGCGCCGACTACAAAATCGGCCATGGCCGCCACGGCGCGGTCGGCAATCACGCGAACGGGTTGGGCGCTGTTGAGTGGGCCGAGGAAACCGGGCGATGCGCCCAGATAGGTGCGGATTTCTTCTTCGCTGGCCAGGCGGTAATCGCCAAGGCCGGGCAGCTTGCCCAGTTTGATTTCATTGGCGGAATGGTCGCCGCGCACCAGCGCCAGCACCAATTGCGGCGCGCCTTCACTATCTTCGCCCATCAGGGCGATGGATTTCACCGTGCGTGAAAGCGGGATTTGCAGCAGCGCGGCGACTTCTTCGCAGGTTTTTTGCGTGGGCGTGGCGATATCGCGTAGTGCCTCGGTAGCTGCCGGGCGTGCGCCGGGGGCAAGTGCCTCGGCCAGCTCAACATTGGCGGCATAATCGGAGGCGTCGGAAAACGCGATGGCGTCTTCACCTGAATCGGCCAGCACATGAAACTCGTGCGAGGCCGAGCCGCCAATGGCGCCGGTATCGGCAAATACGGCGCGGAATTTCAGCCCCAGGCGGGTGAAAATCCGGCTGTAAGTGTCATACATATTGCGATATTCGGCCTGCAATGAAGCCTCGTCCAGATGGAAGGAATAGGCATCCTTCATGAGAAATTCGCGTGCGCGCATCACCCCAAAACGCGGGCGGATTTCGTCACGGAACTTGGTCTGGATTTGATAGAAATTAACCGGCAACTGCTTGTAGCTGGCAAGTTCCTGCCGGGCAAAATCCGTCACCACTTCTTCAGCGGTGGGGGCATAGCAATAACCGGCCTCCTTGCGGTCGCGGATTTTCAAAAGCTGGCCGCCAAACTTTTCCCAGCGGCCGGTTTCCTGCCATAGCTCCTGCGGCTGGATGGTCGGCATCAGCACTTCGATGGCGCCGGCGCGGTTCATTTCCTCGCGCACCACGCGCTCGACCTTGCGCAATACCCGCAGCCCCAGCGGCGACCAGGTATAAAGACCGGCAGCCAGTTTGCGAATCATGCCGGATTTGAGCATCAGCTTGTGGCTGATGATTTCGGCTTCGGCAGGGGTTTCTTTTTCGGTACGCAGATGGAAACGCGACAGGCGCATGGCAAGGCTCGGATTGGGGTGAGCCCTGCATTTTGCCATGCGCCTTGCAGCTTTGTTGCGCTGCTTTGTACAGGCGCTTACTTGCAGTTGGTTTCCAGGATGGTCTGGGCAAGCCGCATTTGTGCGGCGCGTTCTTCATCATTTAGCGTGCGCGGGTTGCCGTCAGCGCCTGCCATCTGCACGCTGGGACTATCGCGCAGCACGGCCAGGTTGGTGCGCGCCTGCTTGCACTGCGCGCTTTCGGGCTTGGCTTCGGCGGCGGGGGCGGCAGGGGCATCGGCAGCCTGTGCGGCCTTCAGGCCGCGCACGCTGTAATTGCCAGAACTGGGCGGCGTGCTGGAATAGTGGGTACGTCCCTGGGCATCTTTCCATTGGTAAATCTGCTGGGCCGCAGCAGGCGAAAGCGCCGCAGCACTGCAAAGGCCGAGCATGATGAGAATTGGCAAACGCTTGGACATGGCGCAGCTCCTTGTGACTAAGGTCACATTGCAACATCGCAGCCGGTGGCTTGCAAGTCGTGGCGCCGGTCAGCAGTCATCATGGACTCAGCAAGGCGCTACACTTGCCAGTTATGGAAGAAAACAAAAGCCATCCCCGCCCGCCGCGCGCGGTTTACTACCTGCTCCCCAACCTGTTCACTACCGGGGGCTTGTTTGCAGGTTTCTACGCCATCATTGCGTCAAGCCAGGACAAGTTCACCCATGCCTGTGTGGCGATTTTCGTCGCTGCGCTGCTGGACGGGCTGGATGGCCGGGTGGCACGGCTCACCAATACCCAGAGCGAGTTTGGCGTGCAATACGATTCGCTGGCTGACCTGGTGAGCTTCGGCATGGCGCCGGCGATGCTGATGTATCACTGGGCGATGGAATACATGCATCTGGAAGGCGCCACCACCGGAAGGCTGGGGTGGCTCGCGGCATTCTTGTATGCCGCCTGTGCGGCACTGCGGCTTGCCCGCTTCAACAGCCAGGTCGGGGTGGTGGACAAACGCTGGTTTGTTGGTCTGGCAAGCCCGGCAGCAGCGGCGGTGATGGCGAGCTTTGTCTGGACATTGCATGACTACGATGTGGCCGGGCGCGGCCTGCGCTACGCGGCGCTGGCGGTCACGGTGGCGGTGGCGCTGTTGATGGTGAGCAATATCCGCTATACCAGCTTCAAGGGCAGCCAGCGTGGTGAGCAGGGCGAGCGCGTGCCGTTTTTCTTCCTGCCGGTTTTGCTGGGCGTGCTGATTGCGCTGGCGCTATACCCGCCACAGACCTTGTTGCTGGTGTTTGCCGCCTATGCGCTTTCCGGGCCGTTGATGAGGGTGTTTCGCAAGCGCACGGCCGAGGCCGCATGAATTGGGACAGCCTGCAAACGGAAGTCCTGGGCGAGCTGGGCTGCACGCCGTGGCGGCAGGTCTGGCCGGCAGCGTCCTTGCCGCCTGACCCGTTTGTGGTGGCGCAGCTGGCCGCCGCCACCGGTATTGCAGCGGAAGTGCTGTTGGCATCGGGCATTGTCCTGCCCGATGCCGAAGGCTTGCGCGATGCGGCTATCAAGCGGGCACTGTGGCCGCAATTGCGCCGCCTGCGTGCCCGGCAATGAGTACGGAAACGGCCGTGAATCTGCGGCGCATGCAGGAGGCTGACCTGGCGGAAGTGATGCAGGTGGAATTGCGCGCCTACCCGTGGCCCTGGTCAGAGGGCAATTTTCGTGACTGCCTGCGTTCGGGCTATCCGATGTGGGTACTGGAAGCTGACCGGCGCATCATTGGCTATGCGGTACTCAGCGTGCAGGCCGATGAAGCGCATTTGCTCAATATCTGCATCGACCCGGCCTGGCAGTCGCGCGGGCTTGGCAGGCGCTTGCTGCGTGATGTGCGCCAGGCGGCGCAGGCGCAGGGCGCGCAGCGGATTTTTCTGGAAGTGCGGCCTTCCAATAGCCATGCGGTGCAGCTCTATCAGGACGAGGGCTTCAACGAAATTGGCCGCAGGCCGCGCTATTACCCCGCTGCCAACAATGGCCGGGAAGATGGCCTGGTGATGGCGATGGAGTTGTTGGATTAGCGCATTACCAGCGCAGCGGGCTATGCGCCAGTTGCCGGGCAAGGGTGGCGAGCAATTGTTCGGCCTCGTCGCGGCCCAGGTAGTCGATGTGCAACGGTGCAAACGGGCTTGCGCCTGCGGTATCCAGCAGCAGGCTGCACATGCCAAACAGCCTGTCCACTGGCGAGGCGGACAGGCGCAGGCTTTGCAGTTTTTCCACTTCGGCAAAGCGCCATTGCTTTGATAGCCAGCCGCGCCGGGTGGCGATGAGGGTGCTGCCAAGGCTCCAGCCAGCATGACGGCTGGCCTGCCAGGCCAGGAATGCGGAAACCGGAAGCCATGCCAGCGGCAGCAAACCACGGATACCCAGCAGCGATACGGCCACGGCGGTCAGTGGCAGCAGCCAGACACAGCTGCCCAGCCAGCGCCGCAGCCAGGCGAGGCGGTGCAGTGTTTGCCAGTTCTCGGGCGGCCAATGGGCGGCGGGCAGCAGATGGTTGATGAGCGCATCGCAGCTGGCGGGAGGGGCGATAGGCGCCAGTGCATGGCTGCCGCGGTCCTGTTGCTGTTGCGACTGCGGGCTGGCCGCGATTTCCACTGACAGCGCCCGGCGTTTGAAGCGCCGGTGCAGCCAGCTTTCCTGTAGCTGCCAGGCCTGGATACGGCGCTTGGGGATGGAGCTGCGAATCCGGCTCAGAAGCCCCCGGCTGATGGTCAGGCGGCGACCACTCTCCCCCAGTACAAAGCCGTGATATTGCAGCAGTGACAGCGCCACCGAAAGCAGCCGCAGCAGCACCAGCATGGCAAGCAGCAGGACAAGGCCCATCAGGCTGTAATCCAGCCAGCCAAGCTCCAGGCGCTGGACATCCAGGCCATTGAGTGTGGCGCGGGTGCTGCGCTCCAGTTGCCCGGCATAGTGCTCGACAAATTCGTCCATGAACTGGCCGAGGGTGGCAAACCCGGCGGCGACCACCACCATGCCGCGATTGGAAATCAGGCCATGACGGATGATTTCTGCGGTGGGCAGGGTCAGCAGTGGCGTGGCAGACGCTTTTACAGTCACGTCGGCGGGCGTAATGCCGCTGCTGTGCTGGCCGCGCTCGCGCACCAGATGCTCCAGTGCCAGCGCCTTGTCGATGCGCAGCACGCGCATCTGCGCTTCTGGCTGGTTGCCGCCGGCCGATTCCAGGCGCACTTCGGCCACGCCAAACAGCCGGTGCAACAGCGTCTGGTGCAGGGCGACGTTATGGATGCGCGCATAGGCGATTTGCCGCAGTTTGCGCGCCACCAGGCCGCTGCGGATTTCGATGTGCTCGGGCAACAGCCGGTAGCGATAGGTGAAGTATTGCCAGACTGAAACCAGCACCAATGCCCCAATCCCCAGGAGTGGCCATAGCGTATGGCCGTCCCCACGGCGGGCAATAAGCAGAACCAGCAGCGGGAGGATGAACTGTTTGAGGTGTTGTAAGGCGACAAACAGCCATGACCAAGGGTGCAGGCGGTGCTCCCGGGCAGGCAGGGCGGGGATGGGCGGCGGCGTTTCAGTCATCATCGCTTTCAGGCTCAATGCCAGCGGCAAGCGCGGCGCGCAGCGCCTCGGCATCCGCCTGGTCAAGGCAGGGCAGGCTGAGCGCATGGCCGTGCGTGCCTGCGGTGTGTACGGTCAGTGTGGCAAGCCGGTAGTGGCGCTGTAGCGGGCCGCGGCTGATATCCAGATGCTGTACGCGGGTGGCCGGTACATGCGTATGCCGCTGCCAGAGCTTGCCGCTGCTCACCGCAAAGCCGGTCGCATCCAGCCGCCAGCGGTAATAGCTGTGGCGGCGCGCGCCCAGCCAAATGCCGGATACGCCTCCGGCCAGCAGACCCGCCACGGCCAGCAACCCTGCCCAAAGCCATGGCGAAACCCCGAGTTTTGCCTCGCTCAAAAGCGCGGCAACCAGGGCAAGTACAGCGCCCAAAATGGCAAGGCCGATGGCATGGCTCAGGCAGAACAATATCCGCCCGCGTGCGGGCAGGGGCTGCCAGGCATCGGTGTTTGGGTAGGGCAAAACCGGGGGATTGGGCTGTGTCATATCAATAGCAATCTGGCCAATAGGGGTTGCCGGGTGCGCTGCCTTCGGGCTGCTGCGACCAGCGTTTGTAAGTCCACTGATATTGCGCCGGGTTGCGGCGTACCAGCGCCTCGATACCGGCATTGAGTGCCGTGGCGGAAACCTGTGGGTCTTTGCAGGCGATGCCATCCGGGGCTGCCTCGATATGCAGGGTAAAGCCCGAACCATCGGCATCGCGCTCGCACCAGGCAAATAGCACGAGAGCGCCGCTGCGCTCGGCCAGGCGGCCAATCAGGGTCATGGTTGAGGCGGGCATGGAAAAAAATGGCGCCCAGACACCCTCGCCCTGCTTGGGCTGCTGGTCGGGCAGGATGCCGACCACGCCGCCGGATTGCAGGCGTTTGAACAGTTGCCGGATGCCGATGCCCTCGGCGCGGATTTGCTCCACCCGTCCCGCTTGCGCCTGTGCTTTGCGTACCCGGCGCAAGAATGCATCCACCCTGGCCGATTCCGGCGGCGCGTACAAAATAGCAAGTGCTGTACGGGAGGCCAGCCATTGGTTCAGAAGCTCCCAGTTGCCATGGTGGGGGGCGGCGATAATCACCCCGCGACCGCTGCTGAGCGCCGCATCGAATAGCTCAATACCGGCGCCTTCGCGCAGCAAGCGCAGGTTTTCCGCTGCCGGGCGCGTCCAGATGCGCAGGGTTTCGAACATTTGCCAGCCGGTGCTTTGCAGGGCTGCCCGGTGCAGGGCGCGGCGTTCGGCCTCGGGCATATGCGGAAAAGCCAGCTCCAGGCTGCGCCAGGCCACCCGGCTTTCGCGGCGGTTGCCCCGCAGCCAGAAGGCGGCAAGCTGCCCGCCCAGCCAGCGCAATGCGGGCAGGGGCAAAAGGCCGATGAGTTTGGCAAGCCAGTAAAGCATGGGCGGGGCATGGAGCAGGGCGCTTGAGTGTAGAGAAAATATGCCCAAAACGTGTGGATTGGCTAATCTGCGGCACCCGATTCAAGAGCAAGTGCATATGTTGGCTTTGATTCAGCGCGTCTCCAGCGCCAAAGTGGAGGTCGAGGGCGAAACCGTTGGCCGGATTGGCGCCGGACTTTTGGCGCTGGTCTGCGCCGAACCGGATGATGCGGCGGCCAGCGTGGTCAGGATGGCGGAAAAGCTGCTGGGCTACCGGATATTTGCCGACGAGGCCGGACGCATGAATCGCTCGCTGCGCGATAGCGGCGGGCAATTGCTGCTGGTGAGCCAGTTCACCCTGGCGGCCGATACCCGCAGCGGCCTGCGGCCAAGTTTCAGCAGTGCAGCATCACCGGCGCTGGCTGAACAGCTATATACGCAATTGATAGCGGAATGCCGGCAAAGACATCCGGCAGGGGTGGAAATTGGCCGGTTTGGCGCCCATATGCAGGTGAGCCTGGTCAATGACGGCCCGGTGACCTTCATGCTGCGCACCTGAGCCCGGCAGCATGGGGATAAAGTAGTATAATTGGGGGTTCAGTTTCTTTCAGGTGAAACACATGGCCAGTGACCGTCAGGCCCAGTCCGAAATCAAACAGCTCATCAGCAAGGGCCTGGAACAGGGCTATCTGACCTATGCTGAGGTCAACGACCATCTGCCCGATGACCTGGTGGACCCGGAGCAGATTGAAGACATCATCAGCATGATTAACGGCATGGGTATCGACGTGCATGAAGTCGCGCCCGATGCTGAAACCCTGCTGCTGGCCGGTCAGTCCGGCTCTGGCCGTGATGTGGACGAAACCGCCGCCGAAGAAGCCGCCGCCGCGCTCTCGGCGCTGGATACCGAAACCGGGCGCACTACCGACCCGGTGCGCATGTACATGCGCGAAATGGGCTCGGTTGAGCTTTTGACCCGTGAAGGCGAAATCGCCATCGCCAAGCGTATCGAGGAGGGCATCAACCAGATGCTGGCCTCGCTGGCGCTGTTCCCGCCCTCGGTCAGCCTGGTGCTGGAGGATTACCAGCAGCATCTGGATGGCAAAAAGCGCCTGCCGGAAGTGGTGGTCGGCTTCAATGACTATGTCGAGGAAGCCAATGCCGCTGCCGCCGCTGAAGATGAGGAGGTCGAGGACGAGGTCGAGGCGCTGGATGAAGATGCTGACGAAGATGATGATGCCGCTGCGGCCGACGAGCCTGCACCCTCCGGGCCCGACCCCGAAGAAGTCAAGCTGCGCATGACCGAAATGGCGGCGCTGTGGAACAAGTTTGAAAAGGCACATGCCAAGCATGGCCCGGCGCACAAGTCGGTGGCCAAACTGCGCCAGGAAATGGCCGATATCTTTGTCACCTTCAAGTTCCCGCTGCCGTATTTCGATGCCCTGGTTGCGCAACTGCGCGATGTGCAGGAAGAAATCAAAACCCGCGAGCGCCGCATTCTGGACCTGGCCGTGCGCCAGGCAGGCATGCCGCGCAAGGACTTTTTGAAAGCCTGGGACGGCAACAATATCGACTTGGGCTGGGTGGATGAAATGCTCAAGCGCAAACAGAAGTGGGGCTCCAGCTTGCGTGAGATGCGCGAGCCCATCATCGCCCAGCAGGAGATGATTCTGGCGCTGGAAGACAAGAACTCGATGACCCTGGCGGACATGCGCGAGCTGGTCAAGAGCATGGCCTATGGCGAAGTGCAGGCACGCAAGGCCAAGAAGGAAATGGTCGAGGCCAACCTGCGCCTGGTCATCTCCATTGCCAAGAAATACACCAACCGCGGCTTGCAGTTCCTCGACCTGATTCAGGAAGGCAATATCGGCCTGATGAAGGCGGTGGACAAGTTCGAGTTCCGCCGCGGCTTCAAGTTCTCCACCTATGCCACCTGGTGGATTCGCCAGGCCATCACCCGTTCGATTGCCGACCAGGCGCGCACCATCCGCATCCCGGTGCACATGATTGAAACCATCAACAAGCTCAACCGCATCTCGCGGCAGATGTTGCAGACCTATGGCCGCGAAGCCACGCCCGAGGAACTGGCGCGCGAGATGGACATGCCCGAGGACAAGATTCGCAAGGTGATGAAAATCGCCAAGGAGCCGATTTCGATGGAAACCCCGATTGGCGATGACGAAGACTCGCATCTTGGCGACTTCATCGAAGACACCAATGTCATGTCGCCGGTAGATGCCACCACCGACATCAATCTGGTGGAAACCGTGCGCGATGTGCTGGCCGGCCTCACCCCGCGCGAGGCCAAGGTGCTGCGCATGCGCTTTGGCATCGACATGAACACCGACCACACCCTGGAAGAAGTCGGCAAGCAGTTCGATGTCACCCGCGAGCGCATCCGCCAGATAGAAGCCAAGGCGCTGCGCAAACTGCGTCACCCCTCGCGCAGCGAAACCCTGCGCAGCTTCCTCGATACCTGATTGCAGGGGCCTATAGCTCAACGGTTAGAGCAGAGGACTCATAATCCTTTGGTTCCAGGTTCGAATCCTGGTGGGCCCACCAAACCCGCTGCGTTTGCAGCACAGAACCCGGCCGCCGCTGCCGGGTTTTGTTTTGCACCCATCTCGCCGCAAGCGAAAAATCATGTCAGGCTATGGGCTTTGGTTAAATCGCGAGCGTTATGAACGTATCCATTCCTGACTGTATTGAGCGCGAAACCGGCGAGCAGCCGCAATGGGCGGTTATCTGGCTGCATGGCCTGGGCGCGGATGCCCATGATTTCGAGCCGATTGTGCCGGAGCTGGTTCAGCAGGACTGGCCTGCCTTGCGTTTTGTGTTTCCCAATGCGCCGGTGCGCCCCATCACCATCAATGGCGGTGTGCCGATGCGTGGCTGGTATGACATCCGCGATATGGACTTGTCCAATCGCGCCGATGCCGAAGGCGTGGCCGAGTCGGTGGCGCAAATCGAGCTTCTGATTGCGCGCGAAATTGAGCGCGGCATTCCGGCCAGCCGTATTTTCCTGGCCGGGTTCTCGCAAGGCGGGGCGATTACGCTGGCGGCGGGGATTGAGCGTGCCGAGCCGCTGGCCGGGCTGGTGGCCTTGTCCACCTATCTGCCGCTGGGCTCAGCCAGCATGGCGAAACTGACCGATGCCGCGCGCAGGCAGCCGGTATTCATGGCGCATGGCCTGCATGATGCGGTGGTGCCCTACACGGGCGGCAAGCGTAGCCGCGATATGTTGCGTGATGCCGGTTTCGAGGTGGACTGGCATGCCTATCCGATGATGCATCAGGTATCTGCCGAGGAAATTGCCGACCTTGGCGCCTGGTTTGCGCAGCGGTTTTCCGTGCAGAATTAATCAGGCTGCAAACAGGGGGGCTTATGAAAGTGCTGATTGTCGATGATGAGCCACTGGCGCGCGCCAGATTGCGCACCATGTTGCAGCGCGAGGCGGACGTGGAAGTGGTGGCGGAAGCCGTCGATGGGCACACCGCGCTTCTGGCCTGTGATAGATACCATCCGGACTTGGTGATGCTGGACATCCATATGCCGGATATGAGTGGGCTGGAGGTGGCGCGGCAATTGCAGCAACTGGCCGCCCCTCCCCTGATTGCGTTCTGCACCGCCTATGATGAACACGCGCTGGCGGCGTTTGACAATGCCGCCCTGGACTATCTGGTCAAACCTTTCCGCAGCGAACGGCTGGCTGAAACGCTGCGCCGGGCGCGGCAGCGGCTGGGGATGGCGCAAATCACGCCAGCGGTGCATGTCAGAACCCAGCTATGCGTCCGCTTAGGCGGGCATATGCGGCTGATTCCGGTGGTGGATATCCGCTATTTGCAGGCCGAAGAAAAATACGTGGTGGTTCACCATGCCGGTGGCGAGGACTTGATTGAAGAAAGCCTGAAGTCGCTGGAAGAAGAATTTGGCGAGCGTTTTTTGCGCATCCACCGCAATTGTCTGATTGCTCGCGACGCACTCAGGGAGCTGCAACGCGACAGCAATGGCAAGGCGCATGTCTGGCTGCATGGCGTGGACAAACCACTGGATGTCAGCCGCCGCTGCCTGCCGGAAGTGCGCGAAGCGATGCGCGACTGGGTGTGATTATTGCGCCGTGAACGCATCGCGCAGCCAGTTGATTTCCGGGGTGGCGGGGTTGCCGCAGGCGGTGATGACGTCGAAGCGGCAGGGCAGCTGTGCCAGTGCCGGGTGTGCGGCGAGGAAGTGTCCGGCAGCGCGAATCAGGCGCTGCTGTTTGCTGCGGGTGATGGAGGCGGCGGCGCCACCGTAGTGGCTGCTTGCGCGGTAGCGTACTTCGACAAACACCAGGGTATTGCCATCGCGCATCACCAAATCCAGTTCGCCATCGCGCCAGCGTTGATTGCGGGCAACCAGGCACAGGCCATGGGTTTCAAGCCAATGGCAGGCGGCCTGTTCGGCTGCCTGCCCGGTTTTCAGGTGTTCAGCGGCCACTGTAGGGCAGGGCAACGCCGCCGCGCAGTACCGACCAGTCCGGGCTGCGGGTGATATTGCCGAAGCCGTCCAGCTTCAATACGCCGGTTGCCCCGCCCAGGCCGCCTTCACGGGGATGGCTGAGGCGTTCGGGGTAGGCGGTAATCAGCCAGGCATCATGGCCGAAGGCGAACAGGCGGGCGGCGGCGCCACGTGCGCTCGGGGTAAGGGCGCCGGGATTGCCGGGCAGGCCGGATATGCTGCGGGTTTGCAGCGATTCGCCGGGGAAAACGATGCCGTCCAGTGCGCTGGCTTCTTCGGCATTGCCCATGCCGCTGGTGATTTGTGCGGCAGCAATGCGCGCTGCCCGTGCCAGTGCCGGGTGCTGGTTGATGGCGGCCATCAGGTTGCGGGCCTGCTCGCCGCGGATGGCGAAATACACCGCATCCACCGGCGCAGTTGTGGCGATGTTGAGATGGCTGGCGGCATTGCCCAGCCGTACGGTTTCGACAACTTGCCCGCCGCGCTGGTGCAGGCGCTCGGAAAACGCATTGGCTGCGCGGCGCAGGGCGTCATCGCCGGGATTCAAAATCACCACCGCGCGGCTGGCCTGGCGGGCAATCAGCCATTCGGCAGCGGCGATGCCTTCGTCTTCGGGAGCCAGCGAGAAGGCGATATGGCTTTCCGGGGTGTCGCGCTCGCCGCGGTTGAGCGCCAAGACCGGCACCGGCAGCTGGCCCTGGGCAAACAGCGTATCCACTTCGCCGCGCTGCAATGGCCCGACTACATAATCGGCGCCCTCTGCCACGGCGCGCTGGTAGGCGGCCATCACCCCGGCGCTGGTGTCGTAGAAGCGCACTGGCGGGCGGGTGCGGCGTTCGGCGTGGTAGGCGGCCATCAGCCCGTCACGTACCGGCTTGGCGGCATTGGCCATGGCGCCGGTCAGGGGCAGCAGCACAGCCAGTGCATTGGGGGGGCGGTAGCCATCGGCAGCGGCCGCAGCGCGCTGACCCAGCTCGGGGCCACGGTTGAACGGGTGCGGCGGTGTCAGGCCACGGCGCAGCATGGCGCGGCCAGCCAGGGCATACAGCGGGTCATTGGCGGCCAGGGCGGTGGTATGACGGGCAAGGCTGGCATCGTCCAGTGTGGCCAGCAGGGCTTCGATTTGTGCGGCATTGCCGCGCACATCGCTCTGTGCCAGTTGGTGTGCCTGGGTGAAGGCGCTGGGGGTGGGCGGCGCCTTGACCGGGGTGATGCTCGGCGTGCTGGCGCAGCCAGCCAGTCCCAGCAAGCCTGCCAGCAAAAGCACACGGAAATGAGCGTTGCGCATATCTGGAAACTCTCGGAGATGTTTGCTTTACGATTCTACCCGCGCTTGCCCCGGAGAAACGAATGCCGCCTGTATCTGCTTCACCTGCCAGCCTGTATGTGGTAGCCACCCCGATTGGCAATACCGGCGATTTCAGCCCGCGCGCGGTGGAGACTTTGCGCATGGTGGCAGCGATTTGTGCCGAGGACACGCGGCATAGCCGCCCCCTGCTGCAACAGTTTGGCATTGATACGCCATTGCTGGCATTGCATGAGCATAACGAGGCGGCGCTGGCGGAAAAGCTGGTGGCGCGGCTCTTGGCTGGCGAATCGCTGGCCCTGATTTCCGATGCCGGTACGCCCCTGGTGAGTGACCCGGGCTTCCGGCTGGTGCAGGCCGCGCGCAAGGCCGGGGTGCGGGTCAGCCCGGTGCCGGGGGCTTCGGCCCTGATTGCTGCGCTGTCAGTGGCGGGGCTGCCCAGTGACCGCTTCGTGTTTGAAGGCTTTTTGCCTGCCAAGGCGGGAGCCAGGCGCGAGCGTTTGCAGGCGCTGGCAGGCGAGCGCCGGACGATGATTTTTTATGAGTCATCGCATCGCATTTGCGAGTTCTTGCACGATGCCGGTGAAGTATTCGGCGGCGAGCGCAAGGCGGCAGTGGCGCGCGAGTTGACCAAACTGTTTGAAACCGTTCTGGATGGCAGCCTGGCCGAAATCACGGCACAGGTGGAGGCCGATGCCAACCAGCAAAAAGGCGAGTTCGTGGTGCTGGTGGAAGGCGCGGCGGACAGCGCCGAGGGACAGCTGGCCGAAGGCCTGCGCATCTATCGTGCGCTGCTGGCGCATTTGCCGCCCTCAAGCGCGGCCAAGATTGCCGCAGAACTGAGTGGCGCACCACGCAAGGCGCTCTACGGGCAGCAGTAAGTCGCTACAATGCACGCGGCGGAGTCGGCCAGACAGTCGCGGCACCTTTGCGGTGCCGAGGAAAGTCCGGGCTCCACAGGGTGCGATGCCAGGTAACGCCTGGGCGGCGCGAGCCGACGGAAAGTGCAACAGAAAGATACCGCCACGCCCCAGGGCGCGGTAAGGGTGAAATGGTGCGGTAAGAGCGCACCGCGAGTGGGGCAACCCACCGGCACGGCAAACCCCATCGGGAGCAAGACCAAATAGGGTGTCATGGCGTGACCCGCGTCGGCACCGGGTAGGTTGCTGGAGCCTGTCAGTGATGGCAGGCCTAGAAGAATGACTGTCCACGACAGAACCCGGCTTATCGGCCGGCTCCGCCACTTCACGGATTTTTCTCGCAGATAGGCCTTCGTTCAGCTGGCAGGCCGCTGCCTGCCCGTATTCATGAAATTAACTCGATGACGAACGCACGAGGCGCGTCAAAGATGTGAACCAATGCACAACAATTGTTTGCAGGAAAACCTTTGAGTTATTTCTGAAGTTTCTTGCAAGGTATTGATGTGCCAAGGAAAACGGTTCAGTAAAGCCTGTTGACAAGGGGGGGGGTGGAACTTATTGTGGCAAATCGTGGGATAACGTGGAGTTTGGTGGTTTTCATGTATGCCCATATTTCCTCAGAGTGAGTCATTGACCTGCCATGTTCCAAGGCGAAACCGCCATCACCCTTGATGAAAAGGGGCGACTGACCATCCCGACCTGCTTCCGTGAGCAGGTTGAGCAGGTCTGTGGCGGCCATTTGGTGGTGACTTACAACCCGTTTGAATCCGGCTCGCTGTATATCTATCCGCAGCCGGCATGGGAAAAATTGCGTGATGAGGTCAATGCCTTGCCGCGCGCCAAGAAGTCTTCGCGGCAGTTGCAGCTGAAACTGGTCGGCTCGGCAAGCTTGCAGGTGCTGGATGGCAGTGCCCGTATCAGCATCAGCGCCAGCCATCGCAATGCGGTCGGTATCGAGCGCCGCGCCATCCTGATTGGCATGGGTGAGAAATTCGAGTTGTGGAGTGAGGACGCACATGCCGCGCAGATTGCGCAGACGCTGTCCGATGAGGATATGGACAGCGATGCACTGGAGGGGCTGAGCTTGTGATGGGCACGGCGAGCCATACCCCGACCGCGCATGTGCCGGTGCTGTATCAGCCGGTGCTGGCGGGTCTGTGTATCAAGGCTGATGGCGTTTATCTGGACGGCACGTTTGGTCGTGGCGGCCATGCGGCCGGTGTGCTGGCGCAACTGGGCGCTACCGGCAAATTGCTGGTGATGGACAAGGATATGGCCGCCATCGAAACCGCCAGGGCACGCTTCGGCACCGACGCCCGCGTGCAGATATACCACGGCAGCTTTGCCGAACTGGGGCAATGGCAGGCGGTGGGGGATGGCCTGGATGGCGTGCTGCTGGATTTGGGGGTGTCTTCACCGCAACTGGATGTGGCCGAGCGCGGTTTTTCGTTTAACAAGGATGGCCCCCTGGATATGCGCATGAACCGGGATGCCGGGCAAACTGCTGCCCAGTGGCTGGCGGAGGCGGACGAGCAGGAAATCGCCGATGTGCTGTGGCGTTATGGCGAGGAGCGCATGAGCCGCCGTATCGCCCGTGCCATCGTCGCGCGCCGTGTGCGCCAGCCGTTCCTGCGCACGCTGGATTTGGCCGAAGTCATCGCTGCCAATGTGCCGCGTGGCAAGGACAGCAGCCATCCGGCCACGCGCAGCTTCCAGGCCATTCGCATCCACATCAACCGCGAGCTACAGGACTTGGAAGCCGGTCTTGCCGCCGCGCATGATGCCCTGCGCCCGGCAGGAAGGCTGGTGGTCATCAGCTTCCATTCGCTGGAAGACCGCATCGTCAAGCAGTTCATGGCAGGCAAGGCCAAAGCGCCGCCGGGTGACCGCCGTCGCCCGCAATTGCAGGCATTTACGCCCACGCTGAAGCTGGTGGGTTCGGCCATCAGGGCCGATGATGCAGAAAATCGCGCCAATCCGCGCGCGCGCAGCGCCGTGTTGCGGGTGGCAGAAAAGATTGCGCAGGTGCAGCCATGATGCGCCTGTTGCTGCTGGTTTTGTTGCTGGCCTGTATCGCGACCGCGGTGATGCGTGTTGAAGCGCGTCATCGTCACCGGCAGGTGTTTGCCGAAATCGTCAAGGCCGAAAACCTGCGTGACCGGCTGGAGCTGGAATTCAAGCAGTTGCAGCTTGAGCAGGCGACGTATGCCGAAAGTACGCTGATTGACAAGGCAGCGCGCGAGAGGCTTGGCATGGTGGCGCCGCAGGCGCATGAAATCGTGCTGGTGCGGCCATGAAGCAGAGCCGTCGCAAGCGCACCATGGGCGAAGTTATCAGTGGCTGGCTGTCACTGGATGTGCGTCAGCGCGTGCTGTTAACGGGGGTTGGGCTGATTGTCCTTATCAGTGCCCTGGTACTGCGCGCCGAATGGGTGCAGCTTGTCAACCAGGACTTCTATCAGATGCAAGGCGACAGCCGCAGCCTGCGTACCGTGCAGATTCCGGCCATGCGCGGCATGATCGCCGACCGCAATGGCGAGCCGCTGGCCGTATCCAGTCCGGTGGTTTTCATCAAGCTGGAGCCGGGCTACTGGGCGGCAGCACTGGAATCGGAAAAACTGGCGCAACGCCAGGCGGCTGAACGGCAGCTTGAGCAGCTGGCGCAGGCTTTGGATATTCCGGTTGCCGGGCTGCGCGAGAGAATTTTCCAGAAAAGAGCCCAAGAAGGTATCCGGATTCACCGCAAGGCGCTCAGCCCGGCACAGGCGGATGCGATTATTGCCCTGGGGATTCCCGGTGTTGGCAAGGAGCCTGCATTTGCCCGCTTCTATCCGCAGGGGGAAGCCTTTGCCCACATCCTGGGTTTTACCAATGTCGATGACAAGGGACAGGAAGGTATCGAGCTGGCCTTCAATGATGTACTGGCCGGAAAGCCCGGTCTGAGGCAGGTGCTGCGCGACAGGGATGGCCGTTTTGTCGAGCATCTGGATTTGTTGCGTGCAGCCCAGCCGGGCCAGGACGTGACACTGACCATTGACCGGCGTATCCAGTACCTGACCTATCGTGAGCTGAAGGCGATGCTGGAAAAAAGCGGCGCAGCCAGCGGCTCGGCGGTGGTGCTGGATGTGCGCAGTGGCGAAGTGCTGGCGATGGCCAACCTGCCCTCCTACAACCCCAACAATATCGCCACGGTCAGCGTTGAGGCACGCCGCAACCGCGCCCTGACCGACTTGCTGGAGCCAGGCTCGACCATCAAGCCCCTGACTGTGGCGGCAGGACTTGAGGCCGGGGTGATTTCCGTCAATTCCACTTTCAATGTCAGCCCCGGCTGGATTGCCAATGGCGGTTTTCGCACTACCGATACCCGCAATTACGGCACGCTGACCACGACCGGACTTATCCAGAAAAGCTCGAACGTGGGCATGGCGCTGATTGCGCGCCAGCTAAGCAACCAGCAGTTCTATGACTTCCTGCACAAGTTCGGCTATGGCCAGCGCACCGGCATCAATTTCCCGGGCGAAGCGGCAGGCCTTTTGCGCGAACCGGCGCGCTGGGATGGCACCAGCAAGCAAACCATGTCCTATGGCTATGCTTTAAACGTCACCCCGATGCAAATCGTGCATGCCTACGCCACGCTGGCCAATGACGGCGTGGCGGTGCGTCCGACCTTTATCAAAGGCGAGGCGCGCGCGCGTCGCCAGGTGCTTGACCCGGCCATCGCCCGCAATGTGATGCAGATGATGCAAACCGTGACCCAGCCCGGCGGCACCGCCACCCAGGCGGCCATTTTGGGCTATCACGTGGCTGGCAAGACCGGCACGGCGCGCAAATCTGCTGGCAAAAGCGGCTATTTGCGCCGCTATGTGGCGTTTTTTGCCGGTGTGGTACCGGTAGAAAACCCGCGCTATGCGATGGTGGTGACGGTCGATGACCCCGACCCTGCCAAGGGCTATTACGGGGGGCAGTTGGCAGCGCCGGTATTTCGCAATGTGATGGAAGGCGCGCTGCGGCTGATGGATGTGCCGCCGGACGATATAGAAAGCTGGATTGCCGCCCAGCAAAAAGCGGCCGGCCCGCAGGTAGCTGCCGCCATGCCGCTGCCACAACCCCTGGAGCGCCAGCTATGAGCCGCACCCTGTTGCTTGCCGATTTGTTGCCGGATGTGCCGGGGATTCCCGCAGGTCTTGCCGTTTCCGGGCTGGTGATGGACAGCCGCGAAGTGCGTCCGGGCGATGCCTTTATCGCCATTGCCGGGTTTGGCGCGCATGGCCTGGGTTTTGTGCAGCAGGCCCGCGAGCGCGGCGCGGCGGCGGTGCTGTTTGAGCCGCCTGCGCCTGCGGAACTGCCCGCCCCTGCCGATGCCATCGCCGTGCCTGGCCTGCGTGCGCGCCTCGGGCAGATGGGCAACGCCTTCCACGGCGCGCCTTCGCATGCCATGAAGATGGTGGGGGTCACCGGCACCAGTGGCAAAACCTCCACGGTGCAGATGCTGGCGCAGGCTCTGGAGCTGCTTGGCGAGCGTTGCGGCACCATCGGCACGCTGGGCACTGGCCTGTATGGTCAGGAAGTGGCGACCGGCTTTACCACGCCGCTGGTGCTGCCGATGCAGCAGATGCTGGCGAACTTGCGCGATGCCGGTGCAACGGCGGTGACGATGGAGGTCAGCTCGCATGCGCTCGACCAGGGGCGCGTGGATGGCGTGCATTACGACATCGCGGTGTTTACCAATCTCACCCGCGACCATCTGGACTATCACGGTGATATGGACGCCTATGGCGCGGCCAAGGCGCGGCTGTTCCAGCGGGAAGGCCTGCAGGCGGCGGTCATCAATATCGACGATGCCTATGGCGCGCGCTTGTTGCAGTCGCTACCGCAGGCGGTGCGCACTATCGGCATTTCCGCATCCAATGCGGCAGCGGCCGATGTGGCGGCAAGCCGTATTACGCTGAATGCACGCGGCATTGCGTTCCAGTTGCGGATTGGCGCGCAGAGTGCGCCAGTGCAATCGCCGCTGCTGGGGCGTTTCAATATCGACAACCTGCTCTCGGTGGCGGCCGTGCTGCATGCCCAGGGGCGCAGTTTTGAAGAAATCCTGGCCGTGCTGCCGCAACTGGCACCCGTGGCCGGACGCATGAACCGGCTGGGCGGCGATGGCCGCCTGCCGCTGCTGGTGGTGGATTATTCGCACAAGCCCGACCCGCTGGAGCAAGCCTTGCAGTCGCTGCGCGCGCATTTGCAGGGGCGGCTGATTTGCGTATTTGGCTGCGGTGGCGAGCGCGACCGTGGCAAGCGCCCGCAGATGGCGGCGATTGCCGAACGCTTGTCAGAGCGCGTGTATGTCACTGACGACAATCCGCGCGGTGAAGACGGCGATGGCATCGTTGCCGATATCCTGGCCGGTTTTGCTTCCATGCAGAATGTGGTGGTCGAGCGCGACCGCCGCCAGGCGATTATCCGGGCGGTTGCCGAGGCCGGCGCCGATGACATCGTGCTGATTGCCGGCAAGGGCCATGAAACCTATCAGGACGTATGCGGCGTCAAGCATGACTTCGATGACCTGGCAGTAGCGCGCGCGGCGCTGGAGGGGCGGGCATGAAGCCGATGACGCTGGCACAAATTGCCGAACTCACCCAAGGCCGTGTCGTGGGCGATGCCGCGCTGCAAGTGGATGCCATCGCCACCGACAGCCGCAAGCTGCCGCAGGGTCAAGTGCTGTTTGTGGCGCTCAAGGGCGCAAACTTTGATGGTCATGACCATCTGCAACAGGCCGCCGCCGCCGGTGCCTGCGCGGCACTGGTCAGCCGCGAGCTGCCGTTGCCGCTGCCGCAGGTAGTGGTGAGCGACACGCAGGCGGCGCTGGCCGATATCGCCCGCGGCCTGCACCGGGCGCGCCGCCTGAAAGCCTTTGCCATCACCGGCAGCAATGGCAAGACCAGTGTCAAAACCCTGCTTGCGGCGATTTTGCAGCAAGTGGGCGCCACCCATGCCACACCGGGCAATCTGAATAACGAAATAGGCTTGCCGTTGACCGTGATTGGCACGCCGGAGGACAGCCAGTACGCGGTGTATGAAATGGGGGCAGGCCAGCCGGGCGATATCGCCTGGCTGACCGCCGTGGCCGCGCCTGATGTGGCGCTGGTCAATAACATCGCCCCGGCGCATCTGGAGCGCATGGGCAGCCTGCTGGGCATTGCCGATACCAAGGCGGCCATCTATGACGACCTGCGCGCAGGCGGCACCGCCGTCATCAATGCCGATGATGCCTTTGCCGAATATTTTGTCGCGCGTGCGGGCAGCCACAAAGTGTTGCGTTTTGGCCTTGAGGCCAGCGCCGATGTGCGTGCGGACAATATCCGTACTGATGCCGAGGGCAGCCAGTTCCGGCTGCTATGCCCGCAGGGCGAGGCCGATATCCGCCTGGCGCTGGCAGGCCGCCACAATATCGCCAATGCACTGGCGGCGGCCAGCATGGCATTGGCCGCCGGGGTATCGCTGGCAGCCATCAAGGCCGGGCTTGAAAGCGTTGCGCCGGTCGCCGGGCGGCTGGTGGCGCAGCGCCTGGCCAGTGGCGCCTGGCTGGTTGATGACAGCTATAACGCCAATCCCGGCTCGCTCGGCGCGGCCATCGACACCCTGGCCGCTTCCGGCAATGAAGCCTGGCTGGTGCTCGGCGATATGCGCGAGCTGGGCACCGATGCTGCGCGGCTGCATGCCGAGGCCGGTCGCCGCGCCCGCGCTGCCGGTATCAAGCGCCTGTATGCGCTGGGTGAGCTGAGCGCAGAGGCGGCAAACAGTTTTGGCGATGGCGCGCAAGTGTTCGCCAGCCATGAAGCACTGGCCGCGGCCTTGCAAAGCGACTTGCAGGCCGGGGTGCGGGTATTGGTCAAGGGTTCGCGCGGCAGTGCGATGGAGCGCGTGGTCACCCTGCTACAAGGAGAACATAGCGATGCTGCTTGAATTGAGCCGCTGGCTGGAACAGTTGCAAAGCCTGTTTGGGCTGTTCAATTACCTGACTTTCCGCGCCATTCTCTCGGCATTGACCGCCTTGCTGCTGTCGCTGTGGTGGGGGCCGACAGTCATCCGCTATCTGGCCTCGCTCAAATCCGGCGGCCAGCCGATTCGCAGCGATGGGCCGCAATCGCATTTCTCCAAGGCCGGGACGCCGACCATGGGCGGGGCGTTGATTCTCATCACCATCCTCGCCTCGGTGCTGCTGTGGGCGGATTTGCGCAATAAATATGTATGGGTGGTGCTGGCTGTGATGGTCGGCTTTGGCGCTATCGGCTGGTGGGATGACTGGATAAAAATCGTCAAGCGCGACCCCAACGGCATGCGTTCGCGTACCAAGTACGCGCTGCAATCGCTGCTGGGGCTGGCCGCCGGGCTGTACCTGTACCTGTATGCCGATGTACCGGCGGCGACCACCTTCTATCTGCCGCTGTTCAAGTCGGTGGCGCTGCCGCTGGCGGGCATCAGCTTCGTGGCGATTGCTTATTTCTGGATTGTCGGCTTTTCCAATGCGGTCAATCTCACCGATGGCCTGGACGGCCTGGCCATCATGCCGACGGTGATGGTCGCCTGTGCGCTGGGCGTGTTTGCCTATGCCTCGGGGCATGCGGAATTTGCCCGCTACCTGCAAATCCCGGCCGTGCCGGGCGCCGGTGAGCTGCTCATCATCTGTGCGGCGATTGCCGGTGCGGGTCTTGGTTTTCTGTGGTTCAACACCTATCCGGCGATGGTGTTCATGGGCGATATCGGCGCGCTGGCGCTGGGTGCGGTGCTGGGCACGCTGGCGGTGATTGTCCGCCAGGAGCTGGTGCTGGTCATCATGGGCGGGCTGTTCGTGATTGAAACGCTGTCGGTGATGATTCAGGTGGCGAGCTTCAAGCTCACCGGCAAGCGCGTGTTCCGCATGGCGCCGATTCATCACCATTTCGAGCTCAAGGGCTGGCCGGAGCCGCGCGTCATCGTGCGTTTCTGGATTATCGCCGTGGTGCTGGTGCTCATCGGCCTTGCCACCCTGAAGGTGCGCTGATGGACGGACGCTACGCCCCGCGCATCCATACTGAGCATCAGGCGGTCCGTCTGGATGCGGTAAGCGGCCGCTTTGACGAGTGGCTGCTGCTGTGCGTGCTGGTACTGACTTCAGTCGGCCTGGTCATGGTGGCTTCAAGCTCCATCGCCATGGCCGAGGCGCGCGGGCTGGGGCCGATGTATTACTTCTATCGCCATATCCTGTCGGTGCTGATGGGCATGGGCGTGATGCTGGTGCTGATGTATCGCGGCGATATTCGCCAACTGGAAAAATACAGCCGCCTGTTGCTGGCTGTGGGCGTTTTATTGCTGCTGCTGGTCTGGGTGCCGGGGCTGGGGCATTCGGCCAAAGGGGCACGGCGCTGGCTGAATCTGGGCATCATCAACTTCCAGCCCGCAGAAGCGGTCAAGCTGATTTTCACCATCTGGTTGGCCAGCTACCTGTCGCGTTTTTCCGATGAGGTCAAAGGCTCCTGGCGCTCGATGTTCAAGGTATTTGGTGCCGTAGCAGTGCTGTCCATTATTTTGGTTGAGGTGCAGAAAGACTTCGGCACCACGGCACTGCTGCTGGCAACGGCGGCGCTGATGCTGGTGATTGGCGGGGTACATCTGCCGCGCATGATTATGCCGGTGGCATTGCTGATGCCGGTGCTGATTTGGTTCGTGGCGCGTGAAGCCTACCGGATGAGGCGTATCCGGCTGTGGATTAACCCCTGGGAAGACCCGTTCGGCGATGGCTATCAGCTTACCAATGCGCTGATGGCGGTGGGTCGCGGCGAGCTTTGGGGGGTAGGGCTGGGCGGCTCGGTGCAGAAGCTCAATTACCTGCCCGAAGCCTATACCGACTTCATCATGGCGGTGCTGGCCGAAGAATTCGGCTTTATCGGCGTATGCGCACTGATTGCCCTGTATGCGCTGCTGGTGGGCCGGATATTGTGGCTGGGGCTGCAATGCGTGCAAATGCGCCGCTATTTCCCCGGCTATCTGTGTTTTGGCATCGGCATGTGGATGGCCTTGCAGACCTTTATCTCCATTGGCGTGAACATCGGCCTGTTGCCGACCAAGGGGCTGACCCTGCCGCTGGTTTCTTTTGGCGGCTCCAGCATTTTGGTGACCTTTGCGGCGATGGGGCTGCTGTTGCGCGTCTCCTGGGAGCTGGAGCGCGCCAGGCGCCAGGTGGCGCTGCACCGGGAAATGAGCCAGCAAGGCCGGGCAGTCGTGGCTGCGGAAGCCGCCGCTGCGCCGGCTCCGGCGGCTCCGGCGGCCAGCACGCCGCGCAAGCCGGTCAATGAACGCCTGCCCGGAAAACCGCTGTGGCAGCGCCTGGGCGGCTGGCTGCATCAGCCCGGAGTGCGCCATGAAGCCCGGCGGCAGCGCATTGAGCCATCGTTTGGCAATGGAGGGCAGCCATGAGCGATATGCGTCCGGTGATGATTCTGGCCGGTGGCACTGGCGGGCATATTTTCCCCGGTATTGCCGTCGCCAGGGCGTTGCGCGCCCGTGGCGTGCCGGTGCGCTGGCTGGGGGCCGAAGGCGGCATGGAAACCCGGCTGGTGCCTGTGCATGACATCCCGATGGACACCATCCGGGTCAGCGGTGTACGCGGCAAGGGCTTGGGCAAACTGCTCGGCCTGCCGTTCAAGCTGCTCTCGGCGGTGATGGCCGCGCGCGCGGTTTTGCTGGCGCATCGCCCGCGTGCGGTGGTGAGCTTTGGCGGCTATGCCGCAGGCCCGGGCGGGCTGGCGGCGAAACTGCTGGGCGTGCCGCTGCTGGTGCACGAACAAAACCGCGCCGCCGGGATGACCAACCGGGTGCTCTCGCGTCTGGCAAGCCGGGTGATGACCGGCTTTCCCGATACCTTTGCCGGTGAAATGGTGGTCGGCAACCCGGTGCGTGAAGAAATCGCCGCCCTGCCGCCGCGTCAGCGCGTGCCTGATGCGCCGTTCAAACTGCTGGTGATTGGCGGCAGCCAGGGCGCACGGGCACTCAATCAGGCCGTGCCGCAGGCGCTGGCCGAGCTTGCCGCCAGCGGCAGGGGCGATGTCTGGCAGGTGCGCCATCAGTGCGGTGAGGTGATGCTGGAGGAAACCCGCGCCGCCTATGCCAGGGCCGGTGTGAATATCGAGCCGGAAGCCTTTATCGCCGATATGGCCGCCGCCTGGCAGGCGGCAGACCTGGTGATTTGCCGCGCCGGTGCCTTGACGCTGGCCGAGGTCTGCGCCGCCGGGGTGGCTGCCATCCTGGTGCCGTTCCCGCAGGCGGTGGATGACCACCAGACCCGCAATGCCGAGTATCTGGTATCGCGCCAGGCTGCCTTGATGGTGAAACAGGGCGATGCGCTGGCGGCGCAACTGGCGCGGCACCTGGCGCATTTTGCCGGGCACCCCGAACGATTGCTTTCCACCGGGCAGGCAGCGCGTCAGCTCGCCCGCCCCGATGCTGCCGCGCAAGTGGCCGAAGCCGTACTGGAGGCGGCCAAGTGATGATGAGCACTGTCAAGCAACGCCGCCTGCAAGACCCGGGCGATTTGGCCAAAGCCTTCCGCCGCGTGCATTTTGTCGGTATCGGCGGCGTTGGCATGAGTGGCATTGCCGAAGTGCTGTGCACCCTGGGCTATCAGGTGTCCGGCTCCGACCGCGCCGACAATGCCGCCACCCGCCGCCTGCAGGCGCTGGGCGCACGCATCGACCGCGAACACAGTGCCGCCAATGTGCTGGGCAGCGACTGCGTGGTGGTGTCCTCGGCCATCAAGCCGGACAACCCGGAGCTGATGGAGGCGCGCGCGCAGCGCATCCCGATAGTGCCGCGTGCGGAAATGCTGGCCGAGCTGATGCGCTTCCGCCGCGGCATCGCCATCGCCGGCACCCACGGCAAGACCACCACCACTTCGCTGGTCGCCAGCGTGCTGCATGAGGGCGGCAAAGACCCGACCTTCGTGATTGGCGGGCAACTGCTGGCCGCAGGCGCCAATGCCAAGCTGGGCGATGGGCAATGGCTGGTGGCCGAGGCCGACGAGAGCGATGGCAGTTTTCTGCGGCTCAATCCGCTGATTGCGGTGGTCACCAATATTGATGCCGACCATCTGGAAAACTACGACAACGATTTTGCCAAGGTGCAGCAGGCGTTCAATGAGTTCCTGCACCGGCTGCCGTTCTATGGACTGGCGGTGCTGTGCCTGGATGACCCGGAAGTCGCCGGGCTGGCCGCTGCCACGCCGCGCCATGTGCTGACCTATGGTTTTGCCGAGCATGCCGAAGTGCGCGCCGACAATGTGCGCCAGCAGGGCGCGCAGATGCAGTTCGACCTGCATTTGCCCGATGGCTCGCAAACGCCGATGACGCTGGCCTTGCCCGGCCGCCACAATGTGCAGAATGCGCTGGCTGCCGCAGCGATAGGCTGGCAGTTGGGCATTGCCCCGGCGCAGATGTCCGTCGCCTTTGAAAAATTCAAGGGCATAGGTCGGCGCTTCAACCAGTTGGCGGAACTCAGCCTGCCAGGCGGCGGCAGCGCCATGCTGGTGGATGACTACGGCCATCATCCGGTGGAACTGGATGCGGTATTCAAGGCCGCCCGCGGCGGCTGGCCGGAACGCCGTCTGGTGGTGGCGTTCCAGCCGCACCGCTACAGCCGTACCCGTGACCAGTTCGATGACTTTGCCGCAGTGCTCTCCAGCGTCGATGCGCTGCTGCTGACGGAAGTCTATCCGGCAGGCGAAGCGCCGATTGCCGGTGCCGATGGCAAGTCGCTGGCGCGCGCCATCCGTACCCGTGGCCGTATCGACCCGGTGGTCGTGAACAGTGCTGCCGAGCTGATGGAGGTGCTGCCCGATGTGCTGCGCGATGGCGACTTGTTGCTGGTGATGGGGGCAGGCGATATCGGCGCGCTGGCGCAGCAATTGGCGGCTACGGGGCTTGCAAATGCAGGAGGTGCAGCATGAGCCAGATGCAACTGCCCGCCATGCAGCTCACCGATGCGAAAGGCTTTGGTCGTGTCGCGGTGCTCCTGGGCGGCGAAAGCAGCGAGCGCGAAGTCTCGCTCAAATCCGGTGCGGCGGTGCTGGCCGCACTGCAGTCGCGCGGGGTGGATGCATTCGCGGTCGATGGCGTCAAGGCGCTGGTGCAGGCCATTGCCGGTGGCCGGGTGGACCGCGTTTTCAATATCCTGCATGGCGGTGATGGCGAAAACGGCGTGGTGCAGGGTTTGCTGGCTGCGCTGGACATTCCTTGCACCGGCACCGGCGTGCTCGGCGCGGCGCTGACGCTGGACAAAATCCGCACCAAGCAGGTATGGATTGCCGAAGGCTTGCCCACGCCGCGCTATCTGCGCATCGCCCCCGGTGGCGATGTGCGTGCAGCGGCAAAAGCACTGGGGCTGCCGGTATTCCTGAAGCCTTCCAGCGAAGGCTCCAGCGTCGGCGTGGCGCGGGTCATGAGCGAGGCCGACCTTGAGCATGCCTGTGAGGTCGCAGCCGCATACGGCGGCGAAATGCTGATGGAGCAGATGGTGGAGGGCGAGGAATTCTCGGTGCCGGTGCTGGGCGATATCGCCCTGCCGTCCATCCATATCGTGCCCGAAGGCCAGTGGTATGACTACAAGGCCAAATACCAGTCCAATACCACCCGCTATATCACGCCGGGGTTGCAGGGCGAAGAAGAAGCCGCGCTGGGGCAGCTGGTATTGCAGGCTTTCAGGAGCGCCGCCTGCACCGGCTATGGCCGGGTGGATGTGATGCGCGACAAGCAGCGCGGCTGGCAGCTGATTGAAATCAATACCGCGCCGGGCATGACCGCGACTTCGCTGGTGCCCAAGGCCGCGCGCGCCATTGGCGTTGAGTTCGATGAGCTGTGCTGGCGGATTCTGGAGCAGACACTATGCGCGCCCTGACCCGTATCTTCGGCATCGTGCTTGCCATCGCCGTGATTGCGCTGCCGCTGGTGGCGGTGATGCAGGGCTGGCTGGGCGCCAAGCGGTTTGCGCTGACCCGGTTGCAGGTCACCAGCGAGTTCCGCCATGTCGATGCGGCGCAGTTGCAGCAGACGCTCAAGCCCTATGCGGCGCAGGGTTTTTTTGCCGTGCGCCTGCAAGACGCACAACAGGCCGTGGAACGGCTGCCGTGGGTGGAGCAGGCTGAAATCAGCAAGCAATGGCCGGATGTGCTGCAAGTGAAAATTGTCGAGCACCGGCCGTTTGCAAAATGGGATGAAGACTGGCTGCTGTCCGAGCGCGGCAATCTGTATCCGCGCGAAGTGATGGGCGATGCCCTGCCCGAAGGGCTGCCGCAGCTGGGCGGCGACCGCCACCGGGTGGGCGAGGTGGTCGCACTCTACAACCAGTCGCGTGCGCTGTTTGCCGCCGCAGGGCTGGATGTCACCGGCCTGCGGCTGGATGCCCGTGGTAGCTGGTCGATTCATTTCGACAGCGGCCTTGAGGTGATTGTCGGCCGCCATGACGCCGAGCCGCGTATCCGCCGTTTTGCGCATTTGCTGCCGCAACTGATTGCCCCGCCCGGCAAAACCTTGCAGCGCGCAGACCTGCGCTATGCCAATGGCTTCGCGCTGCGCTGGGGCGATTTTCCGAAAACCGCAGGCAACAGCCCTGCCCCTGTCCCCCCTCATGTTTTTCCGGGTGCTGCAACATGAACCGCAAAGGCGATAAAACCCTCATCGTTGGCCTTGATATCGGCACTTCCAAGGTGACGGCGCTGGTGGGCGAATACACCCCCGGCTTGCCGATTGAAGTGATTGGCGTGGGCAGCCATGAATCGCGCGGCCTGCGCCGCGGCGTGGTGGTGGATATCGACTCCACCGTGCAGTCCATCCAGCGTGCGGTGGAAGAAGCCGAGCTGATGGCTGGTTGCGAGATTCGTTCGGTGCATGCCTCAATCAGCGGCAATCATGTGCAATGCCGCAATTCGCAAGGCATGGAGCCGCTGCGTGATGGCGAAGTCACGCATGGCGACATGGCGCGCGCACTGGAAGCGGCCAAGGCGGTGGCGATTCCTTCCGACCAGCGCATCCTGCATGCCATCGCCCGCGAATACGTGCTGGACAGCTCGCAGGAGGGCATCAAGAACCCGGTCGGCATGAGTGGCATCCGTCTGGAAGTGCATGCCCATCTGGTCACCTGTGCGCAGTCGGCGGCCACCAATATCAGCAAATGCGTGCAGCGTTGCGGCCTGGCGGTGGATGAGCTGATTCTCTCGGCGCTGGCTTCCAGCGAAGCGGTATTGACCGATGACGAGCGCGAGCTGGGCGTGGTGCTGGTGGATATTGGCGCGGGCACCACCGATATCGCCGTATTCGTGCAGGGCGCGATTGCGCATACCGCCTCGCTGCCGATTGCCGGCGACCATGTCACCAGCGATATCGCCCATATGCTGCGCACGCCGACCCCGGAGGCCGAGCAAATCAAGGTGCGCTATGCCTGTGCACTGGCGCAGCTGGCCACGGCTGAGGAGTCCATCCAGGTGCCCAGCGTCGGTGACCGTCCGCCACGGCGCTTGCCGCGTCATGCGCTGGCGCAGGCGGTGCAGGGGCGTTACGAAGAAATTTTCGAGATGGTGCAGGCCGAGCTGCGCCGTTCCGGCTTTGAAGAACTGGTACGCGCCGGGATGGTGCTGACCGGCGGCGGCGCCAAGATGGAAGGCGTGGTCGAGTTGGCTGAAGAAATGCTGCAAATGCCGGTGCGTATCGGCATTCCGCAGCATGTGGCCGGTCTTGCCGAAGTGGTCGGCAACCCGGTGCATGCCAGTGGTGTCGGGCTATTGCTGATGGGCAGCCGGATGGATGCGCCAAGAGCGCGCAGCCTGCTGCCTTCCGGGCGCAGCCTGGGTTTCATCAAGAAATTGAAGGATTGGTACAGCGGCCAGTTTTGATGGCGGGCCGTTTGCCGGTGAGCAATGCGGGAAGCGGGCAAAGAAGGAGGTGGATGGTGGTGAAAGTGGTATCGGTGGCTGAAAAGTCCCGGGAGTTAGTGGCGCAAGCCATGAAAGCAGCAACGCCTGCAAGGCAGACGGAAACCGTACAAGAAGTTCCAATGCCTTGCACAACAGAAAACAACGCGCAAACAGAGAGGACTACAGATATGGCAAGTTTTGAACTGATGGAAAAAATGGCACCCAATGCCGTCATCAAGGTGATTGGCGTGGGCGGCGGCGGCGGCAATACCGTGGCGCATATGGTGGCCAGCCAATTGCAGGGTGTTGAGCTGATTACTGCCAATACCGATGCGCAGGCACTGGGCAGCTCCGGCACCCAGTTGCAGCTGCAATTGGGTAGCAATGTCACCAAGGGGCTTGGCGCAGGTGCCAATCCGGAAGTCGGCCGTCAGGCCGCGCTGGAAGACCGCGAACGCATCATGGATGCCCTGCAGGGCGCAGACATGGTGTTCATCACCGCGGGCATGGGCGGCGGCACCGGCACCGGCGCAGCGCCGGTGGTGGCGCAGCTTGCCAAGGAAATGGGCATCCTTACCGTGGCGGTGGTGACCAAGCCGTTCCCGTTTGAAGGCCGTCGCCGCATGCAGGTAGCGCTGAAGGGTATTGAAGAGCTGGCGCAGCATGTGGACTCGCTCATCACCATCCCCAACGAAAAACTGCTGACCGTGCTGGGGCGCAATGCCACCATGGTGCAGGCCTTCCGCGAAGCCAACAACGTGCTGCATGGCGCAGTGCAGGGCATTGCCGACCTCATCGTGCGTCCGGGTGAAATGAACGTGGACTTTGCCGATGTCAAAACGGTGATGAACGAAATGGGGTTGGCGATGATGGGCACCGGCATTGCCCGCGGTGATGACCGCGCCCAGGCCGCCGTGGAAATGGCCATCCAGAACCCGCTGCTGGATGATGTCAATCTGCATGGCGCCAATGGCATCCTGGTCAACATCACTGCAGGTTCGGATATCACCATGGCCGAATTTGAAGAAATCGGCCGTGCGGTGGACGAATTTGCCGCAGAAGATGCCACGGTCATCATCGGTACCTCGCTCGACCCGGAAATGAAGGACGAAATCAAGGTCACCGTGGTGGCGACCGGCCTCAACCGGGCTGCCCAGCAGCGTGCTTCGGTGCGCAATGATTTCGGTGGCGGTTTCGAGCCGGTGCGCCGCGCCAAGCCGCAAATGGAAATCGTGCCGGATGTGGGCGTAGCCAAGCGCGATGGCACTACCGGCTTGCCGATTGATGAAGTATCTGCCGTCGGCTTCAATCCGGCACAGGGTCTGGCCTCGGGGTTGCGTCGCGCTGCCGCGCCGGGCAACAGCGCCCCGGCAGCAGAGGCCGCACCCAAGGCTGCGGATTTTGGCGGGGCGGATTACCTCGACATCCCGGCCTTCCTGCGTCGCCAGGCCGATTGATGCACAGGCCAGCGCCCGTACATCTGCGGTGTACGGGCGCCATGGCAGACAAGATTTAGGGATGAGCAAAATGGGATTAAAACGCCTGCTGCTGGATTTGCTTGGCCTGCGGCCAGAACGCCTGCAAGTGGCGGCTCTGTGCCTGCGCGTTCATGAGGCTCGCCGCGAAGTGCTGCTGATTACCAGCAAGCGCCGGGGACGCTGGATTCTGCCCAAGGGCTGGCCGATGGCTGGCAGTGACCTGCCTGGCTCGGTACAGCAGGAAGCCTGGGAGGAGGCCGGTGCGCGTGGCCGGGTGCGCCCCGAGCCGCTTGGCCGCTATCACTATGCCAGTGTGCTGGTCGAGGATTTTGCCCAGCCGGTGGAAGTGGTGGTGTTTCAGATGGATGAAATCGAGCTGGCCGATGACTATCCCGAGGTCGGCCAGCGCGAGCGCCGCTGGTGGCCGTTGCAGGAGGCGGCTGCCGAAGTGGAAGAGCCGGAGCTGGCGCAAATCCTGCGCAGCCTGGACAAACCTGCGCACTGATGCGCGGCGCTTGCCAAAAATCAAGCGCAAACTGCCGAAGTAATGACAAAATTGGCTTATGTCATCGCCTAACGACCCCAACGCCCGTACGCCCACCCGCTGGAGAACGCTCGACAAGGACCTGGGGCGTATCGGCCTGCTGGAGCGCGCCACCACCTTTGTTGCCAGACCGCTGATTGCGCCGGGCATCGCCATTGCTTTCGTGGTGCTGGTGGCCGCCGCCTCGCTGGCCTTTATCGGCGTGCAGCCCGGCACCTTCGTGGTGGTCGCCGCCACCGTGATTGGTGCCTATATGGCGCTCAATATCGGTGCCAATGATGTGGCCAACAATATGGGGCCGGCGGTGGGCGCCAATGCGCTGACGCTGGGCAGCGCGCTCATCATTGCCGCGATTTTTGAAACCGCAGGCGCACTGATTGCCGGTGGCGATGTGGTCAATACCATCGCCTCGGGCATCATCGCCCCGGATGCGGTCAGCGATGGCCGCACCTTTGTGCTGGCGATGCTGGCCGCATTGCTGGCCGCCGCCCTGTGGCTGAATCTGGCAACGGTGATTGGCGCGCCGGTGTCCACCACCCATTCGATTGTCGGCGGCGTGGTCGGTGCCGGAGTGGTGGCGGCCGGGATGAGCTCGGTGAAGTGGTCAGTGCTGGGCAAAATCGCGGCAAGCTGGGTGATTTCGCCGGTTCTTGGCGGCCTGATTGCCGCCGTGTTTCTGGCCTTCATCAAGACACGGATTCTTTACCGGCAGGACAAGATAAGCGCCGCCCGGCGCTGGGTGCCGGTATTGATTGGCCTCATGGCCGGCGCTTTTGGTGCCTATCTGGCGCTGAAGGGCTTGTCCAAGGTGGTCAAGATTGGCTTGCAGATGTCGCTGCTGATTGGTCTGGTTACCGGGGTGCTGGTCTGGCTGGCATCGGTGCCAATGGTCAGGCGTCAGTCCGAGGGGCTGGAAAACCGCAAAAAATCCATCCGCAAACTGTTCGGTATCCCGCTGGTGTGCTCGGCGGCACTGCTCTCCTTTGCGCATGGCGCCAATGATGTGGCCAATGCGGTCGGCCCGCTGGCAGCGATTGTGCACGCCGTACAGGCCGGGAGTGTGCAAGGCCAGGTCGGCATTCCGCTGTGGGTGATGGCCATTGGCGCACTCGGCATCAGCTTTGGCCTGCTGCTGTTTGGCCCGCGGCTGATTCGCCTGGTGGGCAGCCAAATCACCAAACTCAACCCGATGCGCGCCTATTGCGTATCGCTCTCGGCAGCGGTGACGGTGATTCTGGCTTCCTGGCTGGGACTGCCGGTCAGCTCCACGCATATCGCCGTGGGCGCGATTTTCGGCGTCGGCTTCTTCCGCGAATGGCATGCCGAACGCCGCGCCCGCGAGCTTGGCATCCGCAAGGGCAAGCCGCTGGCGCCGGAAGAACGCGCCCGCCGCAAACTGGTACGGCGCTCGCACTTCGTTACCGTAGCCGCAGCCTGGGTGATTACCGTGCCGGTATCGGCACTGCTTTCGGGCGGACTGTTCTGGGTGCTGAGCCATACCATGCGTTGAGCGGCTTTAAACAGCATCTAAAACGCCCAGGCCAGTCGCTTTTTGCCATGATTACTTTGTCCACGCTGCAATTGAAGCTACCCCCGCCACTGTGGTTGGTATTGTCGGCGGCGGCGATGTACGGCATCGCACTGGCTTTTCCGCAATGGCGACTGCCGCTGCCCATCTCCATGCGCGCGGGGCTTGCCGGGTTGTGGATAGTAGCAGGTGTGCTGATTGCTGTGCTTGGGGTGCTGGCATTCCGTCGCCATCCTACCACGCTTAACCCGTTGCAGCCGGATAGCTCCAGCCAGCTCGTCACGACCGGCATCTTTGCCCATAGCCGCAACCCGATGTATCTGGGCATGGTGTTTTGTTTGACCGGCTGGGCGCTATGGCTGGCGCATCCGCTGGCGCTCCCCGGCGTGGCCTTGTTCATCGCCTGCCTGCACTGGTTCCAGATCAGGCCGGAGGAACGCATCCTGCTGCACAAGTTTGGCGAGTTGTATGTCCAGTACCTGCGCCGGGTACGGCGCTGGTGTTAGAGCCTTTGAACAGGCTCTTAGAGGCGCGTAGGATGTGCACAAGTTCAGCGGCCACACCATGGAGCACGATGTAATCACGATGCGCTGCCTGTCGGGTTCTTGGAACCTTTGGACAGGCGTTTGGTGTGATCTCAGCGATAGCGGTTGATTTCGTCACGCAGGCTGCGGGCAGCCTGGGCGGCGGCTTCGAGGAAGTCGCTATCCATTGAGGCATACAGGATGCCGCGCGAGGAATTGATCATCAGCCCGGTGCCATCAGCGGTTTTACCGTTTTTCACCACAGCCGCCACATCGCCCCCTTGCGCGCCGACGCCGGGAATCAGCAGCGGCATGTCGCCAACAATGGTGCGGATGCGGCCAAGTTCTTCGGGGAAGGTTGCACCGACCACCAACGCGCAATTGCCATTGCCATTCCATTTTTCCGCGATGCTGCGCGCCACATGCTGATACAGCGGCTCACCATCAATCAGTAGCTCCTGAAAATCCCGCGCTCCGGGATTGGAGGTATGGCACAGAAACACACAGCCACGACCATCACGAGAGAGGAACGGCTCGGCACTGTCATAACCCATATAGGGATTGAGCGTGACCGCATCGGCCCCAAAGCGGTCAAAGGCTTCTACTACATATTGTGCGGCGGTGCTGCCGATATCACCGCGCTTGCTGTCCAGCACCACCGGGACGTCCGGATGCGCTGCATTGATATGTGCAATCAGCCGCTGCAAGGCCGATTCGCCACCATTGTGCGCGGCGAAATAGGCAATCTGTGGCTTGAACGCGCAGGCATATTCCGCCGTGGCATCGGCGATATCGCGGCAGAACGAAAACAGTGCATCTTCATCATTGGCGTAATGCTCCGGGAAACGTGCCGGGTCAGGGTCAAGCCCCACGCACAGCAGGGAATGGGACGATTGCCAGCGCTGGTGTAGGCGGTCGATGAAGGTCATGGGCGCTCTCCGCAAAAGGGGCACCATTTTGCCACCGGGATACCGGGGAAAAAATCCCATTGACCGTAACACTCCCTGCCTTGGAACGCCGGTCTGGCCTGCTGCTACGGTTGGAGCACCATTTGTTCCAGTTCTTCGTATCTTGGGTGATACCAGATCTGGCTGATCAGCCAAGTCTCGCCGTTTTTCCGGGCGACAAGACTGATTGTGCCAAGCGGGGCATTATGGCCGGGAAAGTAAAGCAGGCTGTCAACCGGGAAGCGGGTGCTGAATTCTTCCATCACCGGGCCAAAGCGGCCATCGGCCATTTGCACGAAGGAGCCGATAAAAGCCCCCTGTGGCGTCTGCCAAAGCCCGAGCATGACTTTGTGATCCTCGGGAGAGGGGCGTCTGCCGTCAGGAGGTAATTCGAATTTTCCATGTTTTTTTACTGACTCCAATTCATCATGGAATAAGGTGGTGATTTCCCTTGCCATTTTGAACGTGGCGCCAGGGATGTGGGGATGGGGGTCTGTTGAATAAGTGGTGTCGTAAAAAAATGGTTTTTTGTCGATGATTTCTATATGAAATGGCGTTGGGCTGTCTTTTGCCATTATGAATACCTCGGCAGTACGAGGTGTGGTGTCTGGGCTGCCCAGTACATAGAAAATTGGGGTAGGGGCACCTGAGTAATAGCTGATCCGGTGCGAACAAGCGCCAGTCATCTGGTAGGCAGATGCAAAATGAAAGGTCTCGCCCTGGTCATACAAGGTTTCCGGTCGCGGTTGTCCGGGCGGGAAGTGCATCCCTTCCAGTACGGCATCCCCGATAATATGCTTGCCAATGGTGATATGCTCCAGCGCCCTTTCAGGCGGTTCGCATAATGATGGCGATTGTATGGCGTCGCGTGTAGAGGGAGAAGAAGCGCAGCCGATACAAAGCAGTGCAGGCAGGATAGCGGCAAGGAATGACTTGTTCATTTCAGTGAATCACCTGATGATCATGGCCGCCACCGCCACCGCCACCTGGGGGGGATGGCAAGGTGACTTGCGGCGGCGGGTTGCTTAAGCCGCCCTGTTTTTCCCCAATAGGCAGGGTGGGCAATCCGGCATGGCCGAGAAGCGCATGAGCTACATCGTTGGCGAGACTTTCGTTTTTTTTCCAGCCCGGGGAGTGGTCAGGTTGCCCCCCATGTGCTTGATTGTTTGCACGCCCGGCTGCAGTCATATGTGCCAATTCGTGCAGGGCTATATAGTTGGTGCCTGCTAGTGAGTTTTTATTCAATCTTGCGTAGTTGCTCACGGTTTCAATCGTGAAGCGGACACGGGGATTTCCTCCGTTGTAATCGGCTTCTCCACGGCCTGTCCGGTTCCTGTATGGCGTTCCTTTTTCATCAATAAAAAATCCGTCCGGCTCCAGATATCCTTGAGCTCCTGGCCGGTGATTTCCTTGCCGTCGCTGAGCTTTATCCTGGCATCGGCAGGTAGTTTGGAAAGCAGCCTGGAGATTTCGGCGATGGATTTGGCCAAATCATCAAGTGCTTTCTTTTCATCGTCAGTCAAGGGGCGCTCAAATTCCACCTTGATTTCGATTTCATTCTTGTCAGTGTCGCTGCTGGAGAAATCATCGCCAATGCTGGCATGCTGCGATGGCGGCTCCGAATGCATGCCGGAGCCACCAAAGTCAGTGCCGAGAGAAATTGAAAACCCCCGGCCTATAACAACAATGGTGCCCAAGGGACGGGGCTGGTTGCCGTGATTGCCTGATGTGCTCATTTCAATCAATCTTCTCTGATTGCTTGAGTTTTGAGCGTACATCTGATAATGGCGATCAGGGTTAATTTTTTGTTTTCAATGGATGCTTCATGCGGCTATTGATGGGCGCAGTGACAAGGCCAGCCTGTGGCGGCCTTAAGTGCCGTTAGGCATGGGCGTGCTCGCGGGTGGCAAGGAATTGCACCGCCGGGGCGCGCTCCTCGGCCAGTTGCAGGTTGACCCGGCTGGGGGCGAGATAGACCAGTTCGCCAGCGGCATCCACGGCCAGATTGGCGGCATTCTTTTCACGGAAGGCTTCCAGCTCTTTGGGGTCGTCACACTGCACCCAGCGGGCGGTGCTGATGCTGACCGGCTCAAAACTGGCATCCACGCCGTATTCGTCTTTCAGGCGGTAGGCGGCCACATCAAATTGCAATACACCCACGGCGCCCAGAATCAGGTCATTGCTCATCAGCGGGCGGAAGAACTGGGTGGCGCCTTCTTCGGAGAGCTGCGCCAGTCCCTTCTGCAATTGTTTGAGCTTCAGCGGGTCGCGCAGCCGGGCGCGGCGGAACAGTTCCGGGGCAAAGTTGGGAATGCCGGTGAAGGCCAGCATTTCGCCTTCGGTAAAGGTATCGCCAATGGCAATCGTGCCGTGGTTGTGGATGCCGATGACATCACCCGGATAGGCTTCGGCGGCGATTTCACGGTCGGACGCCATGAAGGTCAGCGCATTGGCGAGTTTGACCTCCTTGCCGGTGCGCGGCTGGAAGGCTTTCATGCCAGCACTGAACCTGCCCGAGCACACGCGCATGAAGGCCACCCGGTCGCGGTGCTGCGGGTCCATATTGGCCTGAATCTTGAACACGAAGCCGGTGAGCTTTTCCTCGCTGGCCTCGACCGTGCGGCTGGTGGTAGCGCGCGCCTGCGGTGGTGGCGCATGCTCGACAAAGAAATCCAGCAGTGGCTCAACGCCAAAATTGTTGACCGCCGAGCCGAAGAACACCGGCGCCTGCTCGCCCGCCAGGTATTTCTCGCGGTCAAACGGGTGCGAAGCGCCTTCCACCAGTTCCAGCTCCTCGCGCAGCTCGGCCAGCATGTCCGCGCCGATGGCCTCCAGCACGCGCGGGTCGTCCAGCGACGGGTAGATGGTGGAGTCCTGCCGGGTATGGTTCTTGCCAGCCTCGTACAGATGCACCTCGCCGCTAATCAGATGCACCACGCCGCGCAGGCGCTTGCCCATGCCGATTGGCCAGGTCACCGGGGCGCACTGGATTTTCAGGATGCTTTCCACCTCGTCCAGCAGCTCGATCGGGTTCTTGCCCTCGCGGTCGAGCTTGTTGATGAAGCTCATGATGGGGGTATCGCGCAGGCGGCAGACTTCCATCAGCTTGATGGTGCGCTCCTCCACGCCCTTGGCGACGTCAATCACCATCAGTGCCGAATCGACTGCCGAAAGCACCCGGTAGGTGTCCTCGCCGAAGTCGGCGTGGCCGGGGGTGTCGAGCAGGTTGACGATGCGCCCCTGATACGGGAACTGCATCACCGAGCTGGTGACGGAGATGCCGCGTTCCTTTTCCAGCGCCATCCAGTCGGAGGTGGCATGCCGTGCCGCTTTGCGCCCCTTCACCGAACCGGCCATCTGGATCGCACCACCGAACAGCAGCAGCTTTTCAGTCAGCGTGGTCTTGCCCGCGTCGGGGTGGGAGATGATGGCGAAAGTGCGCCGCCTTGCGGCTTGTTGCTGGATGTCGGACATGCTTCTGGCGGCAGCGTGCCGCCTGTTGGAAACGAAAGCGCGAATTATACGGCGCGGGATGGGGGCAAGCAGAATTGCCCGGCAAACTCAATCCTGGTTGCGCGGCAGGCGCAGCTCGCCCTTGGGGCTGTCCATGCGGAAGGGCACCGATTGCAGCCGCTGGCCGTTATTGACCTGCACCACGAAATGCAGGTGCGGGGCGGTGGAATAGCCGGAATTGCCGCTACGGGCGATGACCTGACCGCGGCGGACATGCTGCCCGGCGCGTATTTGCAGGCTGTGTTGCTGCAAATGTGCATAGACCGCCATGCTGCCATCTGCGTGCAGGATGCGAACCAGATTGACGGCATCGCGCTGCCTGCCGTGGTCGCTGAAACGGCCCTCGGCCTGCATTACCAACCCGTCCCGGGCAGCGATAACCGGCGTGCCGATGGGTGCGGCAAAGTCGATGGCATCAAGATTTTCCGCATCGTGATGGCTGAATGCGCCACGCGGCAACTGGCTGATGCGGATGTCATCCATCTGCAAGGGATACGGGTACAGATAGTCTGACTGGTGTTCGGCCGCTGCGCCGGGGATGGCGGTGAGTTGCAAGTCCAGCATGGCCTCCTGTGCAACTTCGGCCAGCAAATGCCGCCCCGGTGCATTGAGGAGGCGCTGCACGGGGAAACCGGCCAGCCTCTGGCGGTTTTCGATGCGCACTTGCACCGGGCCGTGTAGGCTGTTTTCCACCCAGATACGGCGCAGGCCGTGGCGGTTTTCGATATCAAGGCGCAGCGCAGCGGCGGGCGGCTGTGTTGGCGCGCGCCTGTCGGCTGCGGGCTTGGGCGGCCAGGATAGCCATTGCGCCGGGGTATTGGCTGGTATCGCGGCAAGCAGCAGACAGGTCAGAGTGAGTGAGGTGCGGAAAAACATCGCGGCAGTATCGCCGGATTGTGTGTGGCAAACAAAAATCTTTTCATTCGCATAAAGAGATTGACTTTTTCCGGGGCGGCTGGCAAGCTGCGCGGCATCCATCGAGATCGGCGGAGGGACAGGCCCTTTGAAGCCGAGGCAACCCGGGATGTTCCCGAAGGTGCCAATTCCTGCGGTGACGCCTTCACCGCGCAGATGGTTGAGCTGCGCATTGCGCCGCCCGACGTTTGCAACCGCAGGACTCGATTGCCCAGGGAGTCCTGTCATGAGTTTGCTTGCCAGTTTTTACAATGCCGAATCCCTCCAGGCTCCGTGTCAGCTCGCTGCGGATTGGCCGCCTGCGCCGCATAGCCGGTGCGGGGAATTGCACTGTGAAATAGACGGGCGGGAAGCCAGCATTGCCTGGGAGCTGGCCGGTCGCGCTGATGCGCCGCTGCTGATTGTCGCAGGTGGCGTGGCTGAAGGCCGCCATGTATGCGGCAATGATTTGCATGCGACACCCGGCTGGTGGCAGGCGCATGCTGGCCTGCTTGGCCGTTACCGGGTGCTGGCCATCAACTGGCTGGAGAACGCCAGTACCGCCGCCCAGGCCGATGCCATTGCGGCGGTTTGCAAGGCGCTGGCATTGCCACCTGCGCGCGCTTTCATCGGTGCTTCTTACGGGGCGCTGGTGGGTTTGCAGTTTGCCGCGCGCCATGCCCGCCTGGCCGGGCGTGTCATCGCCATCAGCGGTGCGCATGCGCTGTGTAGCGGGCAATGGGCCAAGGCCGGTATCAATATCCACGGCCACGAAGTTTTACCTGAAAAAATTGCTGTACCGTTGTCAGTGATTGCCGTGGAAGGTGATACCTTGGCGCCTGCAAGGGCGCTGGCGGAGCTGGCGGTGCGTGCGCCCGATGCGTGGCTGCAAAAAATCGCCTCCGCACACGGCCATGCGGCCTATTTGAAAGAAACCACGGCGATTGCCGCCGTCCTCAATACTGCTTTGGATGATTGAAATGACCCAGCCCCAGCTACCCACGCGCGCAGTGCGCGCCGGTATTGATAGCGACACTTCTTTTGGTGCGGTCACGCCGCCCCTGGTGTTGTCCTCCAATTTCAGTTTCGCCGGTTTCAACGAAAAACGCCGCTATGACTACACCCGCAGCGGTAATCCCACCCGCGACCTGCTGGGGGAGGCGCTGGCCGAGCTTGAAGGCGGCGCGGGCGGGGTGATTACCGCCAGCGGCATGGCCGCCATCCATCTGGCGCTTGCCGCACTGCTGTCCCCCGGCGATGTGTTGGTGGTGCCGCATGACTGCTATGGCGGTAGCTGGCGGCTGTTCAATGCGCTGGCCAACAAGGGGGCGTTTGAGCTGCTCACGGTCAATTTCAACGATGAGGCCGCGCGCCAGGCCGCCTTTGCCCGCAAGCCGAAACTGGTGTGGATTGAAACCCCTTCCAACCCGCTGCTGCGCATCACCTGCCTTGAAACCGTGATTGCCGAGGCGCGCGCCGCCGGTGCCTTGAGCGTGGCCGACAACACCTTCCTCTCACCGCTGTGGCAACGTCCGCTGGATTTTGGAGCTGATGCGGTGCTGCATTCCACCACCAAATACATCAATGGTCATAGCGATGTGGTGGGTGGCGCATTGATTGCCCGCAGTGCCGAATTGCACGAGCAATTCTCTTGGTGGGGCAATGCCCTGGGGCTGACCGGCGCACCGTTTGACAGCTTCCTGACCCTGCGCGGGCTGCGCACCCTGGCCGCGCGCCTGCGTGTGCATCAAGAAAACACCGTGGCGCTGGTGGAGCTGCTGCAAAACCATCCGGCGGTGAAGGCACTGCACTGGCCGGGGCTTGCCAGCCATCCGGGGCATGCGGTTGCCGCCCGCCAGCAGCAAGGCTTTGGCGCGATGCTGTCTTTCGAACTGGCCGATGCCGCCAGTGTGCGCACTTTTATCGCTGCACTGGAATATTTCACCCTGGCCGAATCCCTGGGCGGGGTGGAGAGCCTGATTGCCCACCCGGCCACCATGACCCATGCCGCGATGAGCGCCGAGGCGCGTGCAGCTGCCGGGATTGGCGATGGCTTGGTGCGTATTTCGGTGGGCATTGAAGCGGCCGAAGACCTGTTGGCTGACATGCGCAGGGCGCTGGACAGGGTGGCAGCATGAAACGTCTGATTCTGCTCGGTACCGGCACGGTCGGCAGCGCGTTGGTGCATCGCCATGCGCGACTTGTGAAGGCGGGTGTGCGGCTGCCGCCGATTGCCGCGATTGCCAATTCGCGCGGCTTGCTGCCGGTGGCGGGAGATGCCGCTGCCGTGCTGGAAAGGCTGCGGCAAGCGCCGCCAGCAAGCGGCAACTGGTTGGCAGAACATGACTTTTCCGCAGGCGATGTGGTGGTGGATGCCAGCGCCAGTGATGATGTTGCGGCTTGCCATGCGCAGTGGCTTGAGGCCGGTGCCGTGGTCGTCACCGCCTGCAAGCTGGGGCAGGGCGCAGCACTTGCCCGCTGGCAGGCGATTGATGCTGCGCGCAAGCTGCCCGGTCGCCATTACGGCGACAGCGCCACTGTGGGCGCGGGGCTGCCCCTGATTCGGGAAATCCGTCGCCTTCGCCAGGGCGGTGATGCCATCCATGCCATCGCCGGCGTGCTGTCCGGCTCGCTGGCCTGGCTGTTCAATCAGTTTGATGGTAGCCAGCCGTTCTCCGCGCTGCTGCGCCGCGCCCGTGAGCAAGGCTATACCGAGCCTGACCCGCGCGATGACCTCTCCGGCGAGGATGTGCGCCGCAAATTGCTGATTCTCTGCCGCAGCGCCGGGTTCAACTTGGAGGCTGAAGCGGTCAATGTGCAGTCACTGGTGCCACAATCGCTGGCCGCATTGCCACTGCTGCAACTGGACAATGCCCTGCCGCAAATGGATGCTGCGCTGGCTGAGCGATTCCAGGCCAGCCATGCGCGCGGCGAAGTGCTGAAATTCATCGCCCGTTTTGAAAACGGCACGGCCAGCGTCGGCCTGGAGTCACTGCCTGCCAGCCACCCGCTGGCGCAGGGCGCGGGCACCGACAACCGCGTCGCCATCTGGAGCGACCGCTACCACGCACAACCCCTGGTTATCCAGGGCGCAGGCGCGGGCGCAGAAGTCACCGCCGCCGCCTTGCTGGATGATGTATTGCAAGCCATCGGCAGCTGACTGAATCGGTTTTTGCAAAAACCCCGCGTTGTTGCGCGGGGTTTGCTTGGGGATGGGGATGCGGCTCAAATATATTCCAGCCAGCCGTGCTCGTCTGGCGTGCTGCCATCGAACAGGCCGAAGAACAGTTTTTGCATCTGCCGGGTGATGGGGCCGGCCACGCCTTCGCCAATCACGCGGCCATCGACCGAGCGAATCGGCGTGATTTCCGCAGCGGTGCCGCACATGAACAGCTCATCACACAAGTACAGGTATTCGCGCGGCAGGTCGCGCTCCACCACCTTGATGCCTGCTTTCTGCGCCAGGGTGATGATGGTATTGCGGGTGATGCCGTTCAAAAGTGCGGCACTGACCGGCGTGGTGTGCAGCTCGCCATTGAATACCAGGAACAGGTTTTCGCCAGCGCCCTCGCTGAGCAGGCCGGTGGAGGCCAGCGCAATGCCTTCGCCAAAGCCCAGGCGACGAGCCTCGCGTGCCACCAGTTGCCCGGAAAGGTAATTGCCGCCGGCCTTGGCGCCTGCCGGGATGGTATTCGGGGCGAACCGCTGCCAGCTGGAAACACAGGCATCAATGCCGTTTTCCAGCACGCCTTCACCCAGATAGGCGCCCATCTTCCAGGCTGCCACCGACATCTCCACCGGGGTATCGGCCGACAAGCCAAAGCCGCCCAGCCCACGGAAGGCGAACGGACGCAAATAGGCGGTGGTGAAGCCGTTCTTTTTCAGTACCTCGCGGCAGGCGGCGTTGATTTCTTCCAGCGAGTAGGGCATCGGCATGTCATAGATGCGCGCCGAGGCAAACAGCCGCTTGTTGTGGTCGCTCAGCCGGAAAATGGCCGGGCCTTTGGGGGTGTCATAGCTGCGGATGCCTTCAAACACCGAAGAACCATAGTGCAGGGCATGCGCCATCACATGCGTGGTGGCTTCAGCCCAGGGCTTGATTTGACCGTTGTGCCAGATCCAGTCGGGATAATTCATAAGCAGCTCCTGTGAGTGGAGGCGCATTTTCGCCTGCAATGCTCAGGGCGGCAAATACCGCTACAGGCTGATCCACAGGCAGCCCATATGGCGGCGCAGGCCGAAGGTCACCGAGGAGGTGCCAAAGCCATTGGACTGCAATACGCGCAGGCCGGTGGCGGCGCGGCGCCTGGCGGTTACCGGAACCAGTTCGCCTTCGGCGTTTTCCTGCCATTGCGGCTCTGGCTCACCACCGTCCACGGCAATGACATCAATCAGCGGGCGTTGCACGATGCTCTCCAGCCGTTGCAGGATGGCTTCGCCGCTGTGGCGGTTTTGTCCCGGCCAGTGATAGACGCCGCCAAGGCGGTTGGCGTCCTTGACCTCGATGGCGGCAGCGACTTCACCACGCAGTTCCTCCAGATTGCGGATGCAGCTATCCCGCAGCGGCGGCGGCTTGCCGGGGCGCAGGGCGGTACGGGCATGTCGCGGCTGCATATTCGGCATAGGCCGCGGGATGCGCTCAGTCGCACCGATGGACTGGCAGGGCTTGTCGGTCAGCACCAGCGTGCCGTCGGCTGCCGTGCAGCGGCGGATGGTTTGCGCATCGGCTGCAAAGGCGAAAGCGAGAAGCAAAACTACGGCAAGTCGGGTCATCACTCCGGCAATTTACTGCAAACGCTTCAAAATATTGCTCACCGGGCGGGCAAGATTCAAGGTATAGAAGTGCAGCGCCGGTGCGCCACCGGCAAGCAGACGCTGGCAAAGTGTGGCAACAAGGTCGGCGGCGAACTCGCGGATTGCGCCGCTATCATCCCCGAAGGCGCGCATCCGCTGCGCCACCCAGCGCGGGATTTCCGCGCCGCAGCTTTCAGAAAACCGCTGCAACTGGCTGAAGTTGGAAATCGGCATGATGCCGGGCACCACTGGCACTTCCACGCCAAGGGCGCGGATATCATCGACAAAGCGGAAATAGGCATCGGCATTGTAAAAGTATTGGGTGATGGCGCTGTCGGCACCGGCATCGACCTTGCGCTTGAAGTTTCCGATATCGGCCAGTGCGTCGCGGGCCTGCGGGTGGGTTTCCGGATAGGCGGCGACTTCGATATGGAAGTGCTGGCCAAATGCGTCGCGGATAAGCGCCACCAGGTCGCTGGCATGGCGCAGCTCGCCCGGGTCCAGCATGCCCGAAGGCATGTCGCCGCGCAGCGCGACGATACGGCGCACGCCTTGCTGCTGATAGTGCGCCAGCAGCGCGATGATTTCCTCGCGGGTGCTGCCGATGCAGGTCAGGTGCGGTACGCCCTCCAGCCCATGCTCGCTGCTCAGGAGCTGCACGGTTTCGATAGTGTGTTCGCGGCTGGAGCCGCCTGCGCCATAGGTGCAGGAGATGAATTGTGGCCGGTATGCCTTGAGTTTTTCCAGGGTGCGTTGCAGTTGGGCGTGCTGCGCATCGTTTTTGGGGGGATAGATTTCAAAGCTGATGGGGAGCATCGCAGCGGCCTTCAATTGACAGGGCGCAAATTCTATCTCTTTATCAAGATGAATGCGGTTTCCGCCCTCCAGGCATTAAAAAACCCCGCCGGAGGGGGGCCGGCGGGGCAAGGGGGAAACGGCACCAGGGAGAAGTGCCGTCTTGAAGATCAGCTCCAGGGGAGGGAGTGATCAATGTCAGACATTGCATCTGACGGGAGGGATTTAATCACTGCAGAGCTGCACAATAGCTGAACCCAAGCGTTCAAAAATCATTATTTGGATGTCCAAATAATTAATTAGTGAGCTTCGTCCCAGTTTTGTCCGCTGCCGCAGTCCACAACCAGCGGTACGCGCAGCTGGGCTGCGGCGCTCATCCGGCGGCTGACCTCGGCGGTCAGTTCGGGCAGGAAGTCATTTTCCACCTCGAATACCAGTTCGTCATGCACCTGCATGATCATCCGTGCACGCTGCGCCTGGCCTTGCAGCCAGTCGTCGATTGCAATCATTGCGCGTTTGATGATGTCCGCTGCCGTGCCCTGCATCGGTGCGTTGATGGCGGCGCGCTCGGCGCCGGCGCGCTGTGCCTGGTTGCGTGAGTGGATATACGGCAGATACAGGCGGCGGCCAAACACGGTTTCCACAAAGCCCTGGCCGCGCGCCTGTTCGCGGGTGCGCTCCATGTATGCGTGCACGCCGGGATAGCGGCTGAAATACAGTGCGATATAGTCCTGCGCCTGTCCGCGTGGCACGCCCAGCTGGCGTGCCAGCCCGAAGGCGCTCATGCCATAAATCAGGCCGAAGTTGATGGCCTTGGCAGCGCGGCGTTCATCGCTGTCGACCGCATCAATGGCTTTGCCGAACACTTCGGCGGCGGTGGCGCGGTGGATGTCCGCGCCTTTTTCAAAGGCGGCAATCAGCGCCGGGTCTTCGGACAGGTGCGCCATGATGCGCAGTTCGATTTGCGAATAGTCGCAGGCCAGCAGCTGGCAGCCGGGGGCGGCGATGAAGGCGCGGCGGATGCGGCGGCCATCCTCGCTGCGAATCGGGATGTTTTGCAGGTTGGGGTCGGAGGAGGCCAGCCGCCCGGTGGCGGCGCCAGCCTGGTTATAGCTGGTATGCACCCGGCCGGTATCCGGGTTAAGCATGCCCGGCAGCTTGTCGGTATAGGTATTGCGCAGCTTGGTGAGCGCGCGATATTCCAGAATGATGCGCGGCAGCTCGTGGGCATCGGCAATGGCCTCCAGGGCTTCTTCGTTGGTGGAGGGCGCGCCGCCCGGGGTTTTCACCAGTACCGGCAGCTTCAGCTCGTCATACAGCAGCGCGCCGATTTGCTTGGGCGAATCCATATTCAGGCTGCGTCCGGCGATTTCCGTGGCGCGCTGCTGGGCATCGAGCATGCGGCGGCCAAGGTCGGCCGATTGCCGGCGCAATTCCTCGCTGTCAATCAGTACGCCATGGGCTTCGACACGCGCGAGCACCGGCAGCAGCGGCATTTCGATTTCCCGGTAGACTCTGGCAAGCGCAGGTGCTTGGGCCAGTTGTGCGGCCTGCGCCTGTGCAAGCCGCAGGGTGATGTCGGCATCTTCGGCAGCGTAACGGGTGGCTGCATCCAGCGGCACTTCGGCAAACGAGATTTGCTTGGCGCCCTTGCCAGCCACATCGCTGTAGGCAATGGTGTCGATGCCCAGCAGCCGTTTGGCAAGGCTGTCCATATCGTGCCGCTGGGTGGAATCGAGCACGAAACTTTGCAGCAGGCTGTCATCGGCAAGACCTGCCAGCTCAACGCCGTGGCGGCGCAGCACATGCAGGTCGTATTTGCCGTTCTGGGCGATTTTGGGCTTATCGGCATCGGCAAAGAACGGCCGCAGCGCATCCAGCACTTCACTCATCGGCAGTTGCGGCGGCGCACCGGGATATTGGTGCGCCAGCGGGATATAGCAGGCTTCGCCCACCGTGGTAGCCAGGCTGATGCCGACCAGATTGGCGCGCATGGCGTCCAGACTGTCGGTTTCGGTATCGAAGGCAAAACACTCCGCGCGCGCCAGTCTGGCAAGCCAGGCATCCAGCTCGGCGCGGTCAAGCACCGTCTGGTATTGCCCTGCCACGCTGAGCGCCGGGTCAATGGCGCTTGTGGCTTTTTCTGTCGGTACACGTACATGACCGCGCGCGGGGGAGGCAGGCTTGCCGCTGTCGGCAGGGCTGGCGCCATCCAGCTCTCTTAGCGCCTGGTTGAAGCCATAGCGGCTATACAGGGCGCGCAGTGCGGCCTCATCGTCTGCGTCCGGGGTGAGCGCGTCAAAACGCTGTGGCAGTTCCACGTCAGTGCGGATGGTGGCGAGCGTACGGTTCAGCGGCAGCCGCGCGAGCACGGCGCGCAGGTTGTCGCCGACTTTGCCCTTGATTTTGTCGGCGTTTTCGATGACGCCATCGAGCGAGCCGTATTCGGCCAGCCATTTGGCGGCGGTTTTCGGCCCGCATTTGTCCACGCCGGGGATATTGTCCACCTTGTCGCCCATCAGCGACAGGTAATCGACGATGCGCTCGGGCGGCACGCCGAACTTTTCCATCACCGCCTCGTGGCTGTCCAGGCGGCTGCCAGTCATGGTGTTGACCAGCGCCACGCCGGGGCGTACCAGTTGCGCCATGTCCTTGTCGCCGGTGGAAATGATGACCTGTACGCCAGCTTCGGCGGCCTGCTGCGCCAGTGTGCCGATGACATCATCGGCCTCGACCCCGCCCTGGCGCAGAATCGGCAGCCCCAGCGCGGTGACAATCGCCATCAGCGGCTCGATTTGCGCACGCAAATCATCCGGCATCGGCGGGCGGTTGGCCTTGTACTGGGCATCCAGCGCATCGCGGAAGGTCGGCCCGGGCGCATCCATCACGAAGGCGATGTAATCAGGCGCTTCCTTGATATGGGCGCGCAGCATATTGACCACGCCAAACAGCGCGCCGGTCGGCTCGCCTGCGGCATTGCTCAGCGGCGGCAGGGCATGGAAGGCGCGATACAGATAGGACGAGCCATCAATCAGAACCAGTTTTTTCATCAAATTTCCGGATGTTGGAGCGCAGTAAGCAAGTCGCCGGGGCGGGCGCTGGCGGCCACTGCGTGGACATGGAAGCCTTGCTGGCGGGCAAGTGCGGCAAGGCGCGGGCTGGCGGCGATGATGCCGGTTTTCTCGCGCAATGCGGGCAAGAGTGTATCGGGCAGCAGGGCAAGAATGTGTGCAAACGCCTCACCACTGGAGAGCGCCAGATATAGCGGCCTGTCTGCGCTCAGGCTTTGGGCAAGGCGTGCGTGCTCGCGCGCGGACAGCGGCAGCGGTTTGCGCCGGTAAACATTGGCGCGCTGTACACAGATGCCGCGCGCCTGCAGGCGGCGCAGGATTTCGCCACGGCCACCGGGCGCGGTGACAAGCCCGACTTCTGCGCCTGCGGGCAGCCGGGCAAGCGCGGGCAGTGCCAGCAAGCCTTCGCTGTCCATCCGTGCCGGGGCGATGGCCTCTTGCATGCCAGCGCGCGCTAGTGCGCGGCGCGTACCCTCGCCCACGGCCAGGCATTGCGTCCGGCAGGGCAGGCTGAACGCCGCCAGCGCCGCAGCGGCCTTGACGGCGGCAGGACTTGTAAAAATCACCTGCGGGCAGGCCATTGCCCGGACAAGTGCTGCACGGGCATCGGCATCGGCCAGTTGTTCAATCTGCCAGGGGGAGAGCGCCAGAACCTGCCCGCCATGACGCCTGGCGGCGCGCCGCAGCGCGGCATGCCCGCCACGCGGGCGCAGTGAAATCAGTAAAAATGCGGTATCGCTCATATGGACATTGGACGCTTTGACAGCCGGAAATGAAAGAGCCATTACCATGGGCAATTTTTTCGGGGGGAGCATTTATGCGTGATATTCACGCCTGGCTGCAAAGCCGGATGGCGGCGATGCCGCCGGTGCGCATGATGCAGATTGGCCTTGCCGACATCGGCGATGATGATTTGAGCCTGTCTGCGCCGCTGGCGGCCAATCTCAATGACAAGGACAGCGCCTTTGGTGGCTCGCTGGTGGCGCTGATGACCTTGGCCGGCTGGGCGCTGGCCTCAGCGCAGCTCTTGCGCGCGGGCTTCGAGGCGGATGTCTATGTGGCCGATAGCGAGGTGAAATATCTGCACCCGGTGAAAACCGACTTGCGCGCCCGCGCCACGGCGCCGTCGCCACAGGCGCTGCAAGCCTTTATCGACACGTTTGCAGCGCGCGGCAAGGCGCGCATCCGCTTGCAGGTATGCATTGCGCTTGCCGAGGGTGGGCCTGCCTGCACCCTGAGTGGGCGCTATGTGGCATTGCGGCGCGAGCCGGCTGCAAACGGCAAGACATGACACAATCGGCGGGTCTGCCTCCGGGAATGCTTGAAAATGAAAAAAATCCTTGCCCTGATTCTGTTGGCGATATGGCTGGCCGGCTGTGCCAGTAGTGGCGGGCAGGCCAGTGCCCTGGAGCGCGCGCAATATGCCTATTCGGCGGCCATACGCTGGGGCGATTTGGATGGCGCCTGGGCGCAGCTGGCGCCGGAATTGCGCGCCCGTGGCGAAATGAACGAAATCGAGCGCAATCGCTGGAAACAAATCCAGGTTACCAGCTACCGGGTATTGAGCAGCGAGGCCGTGCCCGATGGCGGCGCGGCGCGCATGATTGAAATCGGCATCGCCAACCGGCATACCATGACCGAGCGCCAGGTGCGCTATCAGGAAGTCTGGCGCTGGGATGCGGCCAGCAAGACCTGGTTTTTGACCTCCGGCCTGCCGGATTTGTGGGCAGGACAGTGAGTCTTGCCCGGCACTGTGTCAAAATCGTCCGCTTTCATTGCATTAACGGATTTCTGCCGTGACCGAGCTGTTTGCTTTCTTTGCCCGCCACCCGCTGCTTTCGCTGGCATTGGCGGGGATTACCCTGGCACTGATTTACACCGAGCTGGCGCGTTTCTGGCAGGGCTTCAAGGCACTCAAGCCTGCTGAACTCACCGCGCTGGTGAACCGTGAAAATGCCCTGCTGGTGGATATCCGCGCCATCAATGATTTTCAGCAAGGCCATATTGCCGGTGCCAAAAACGTGCTGATGAGCCAGTTCGACCCGGAAAACAAGCAACTGGCCGCAGCCAAATCATTGCCGGTGGTGGTGGTCTGCAAGACCGGCATGAGTGCGGTCGGCGCAGCCAAGCGTCTGGTCAAGGCCGGTTTTGAAAAGGTCTATGTGCTCGATGGCGGCATCAGCGCCTGGGAGCAGGCCAGCCTGCCGCTGGTCAAAGGCAAAAACTGAAAATACTGCGCGCGCCCCTTGTCTTGGCGTGTGACAATCCCCAAGTCTGTTGTCCAGACCCCCTATCACCCACCCTACGGAGTTCATCATGTCCGAAGAAAACGTCAACGGCGCCGCCGCTACCGAACAGCCCCAGCAGCAGGGCGCCAGCTTCTCGGTCGAGAAAATCTATACCCGCGATGTTTCGTTTGAATCGCCCAATGCCCCGGCCATGTTCAATGAACAGGGCCAGCCCGAGCTGTCGATGAATCTCAACCAGCGCGTCACCCAGCTCAACGACACCGCGTTTGAAGTCATCCTGGGCGTGACCCTGACCTGCAAGCTGGGCGATAAGACCGCTTATCTGGCCGATGTGCAGCAGGCTGGCGTGTTTGGCCTCTCCGGCTTTGACCCGGCTGGCCTGGATGCCATGCTCGGCGCGCACTGCCCGTCGATTCTGTACCCCTATGCGCGCTCGGCTATCAGCGAACTCATCAGCAATGGCGGCTTCCCCCCGTTCCAGTTGCAGCCCATCAACTTTGAAGCCCTGTATGCCGAAGGCCTGCGCCAGCGTCTTGCCCAGCAGCAGGAACAGCAGGGCGAACTCAGCCAGTCCAGCGAAACCGCTGGCAACGCCTGAGTGGAAGCATTGGCTTGACGCAAGGCATTTCTGCAAAAGAGCCTGTCGCCGTCCTCGGCGCAGGCTCATGGGGCACGGCGCTGGCAGCCCTCCTGGCGCGCCACGGTCATGCCATCACGCTTTGGGGGCGCGATGAAGCCATCGCCGCCGCCATCGACCGTAAGCATGAAAATCCCCGCTATCTGCCCGGCATTGCCCTGCCGGAAAACCTGCGCGCCACCACTGACCTGGCCGCCGCCCTGGAAGGCGCCGCTTGGGTGCTGGTGGTGACGCCATCGCATGCCTTTGCGCAAACCCTGCAAAAATTGGCGCCGCTGCGCCCGCAGGCAGCCGGGGTGGCTTGGGCGACCAAGGGCTTTGAGCCTGGCTCCGGGCGTTTTCTGCATGAAGTGGCCGCAGAGATTCTGGGGGCGGATGTACCGCTTGCCGTGGTCACCGGCCCCTCATTCGCCAAGGAAGTCACCCTGGGGCTGCCGACCGCCCTGACCGTGCATTCGGACAATGCCGTGTTTGCACAGACCGTGGCCGAAGCCCTGCACGGCCCGGCATTCCGCGCCTATACCGGCAACGACATGGTCGGCGCCGAACTGGGCGGCGCGATGAAAAACGTACTGGCGGTCGCCACCGGCGTGGCCGATGGCATGGAGCTGGGTCTGAATGCCCGCGCGGGCCTGATTACCCGCGGTCTCAACGAAGTGCTGCGGCTGGCACAGGCCATCGGCGCCAAACCGGAAACCCTGATGGGGCTGGCGGGTCTTGGCGATTTGGTGCTGACCTGTACCGGCGATTTGTCGCGCAACCGCAGGCTGGGGCTGGCGCTTGGCCGTGGGCAGAGTATTGACGAGGCGGTGCGTGAAATCGGCCAGGTGGTGGAGTCCATCCAGACCGCCGACGAAGTGATGCGCCAGGCAGAAAAACACGGCGTGGAACTGCCCATCTCGCGCGCCGTACAGCAAGTGCTGCATGGCGAGGTAACGCCCGAGGAAGGGCTGCGGCAACTGCTCGCCCGCGAGCAAAAACCCGAATACCCGCGCACGCTGTTTTCCTGAACAGGCTCTCACATCATTGCCAGTAGCTGCGCGGCAACCCGTGCGGTTTCGCGCAGCGGCGTGGCGGCAAATGCAGCCAGGCTGCCATCAAAGGCGCGAATCCGGCCTTGCGTCTGCAAGTGGTGTAAAAACCGCGCCGGGCGGCCTTGCAGATATTCGCTGCCCAGCACATACAGCGGCGCTGGGGTGGCGGCCGCTTCCGAGAGCATATTGACCGAATCAGCACTACAGACGATGACGTCCGCCCAGGCCAGGAGGCCGGGATAGGGGTTGCGGCCATCGCGCTCATCGCGCCAGAGCAGCGCCGGGCGCAGCATCGGCAAGAGCTTCTGCCAGGCCGCCGGTGTGCGGCGGGAGGTCGTGACCAGCAGCGCGCCCTGTTGTGCGGCCACTGCTTGCGAAAGCAGGTTCAGCGCGGCAAGCAGTGCCTCGGTCGGCATCGGCCAATGCTTGCTGGCGCCGCCCAGCAGCAGCGCCACACGCGGGCCGGGCAGTGCTGAAATTTCGGCAAAATCATCGCGCGCAGCAGCCAGCGACACAGCATCCACGCCGTGCAGGCTGCCATCCATTTGAATGACATTGGCGCCGGCAAGGCCGTCATGGCGCGGAGCAATCACTGCATCCCAATGGCGCGGGTGGAGGCGCGGGTGGAGTATCTGCATCGCGAAACTGCCGCGCGCGCGCAGCAGCCGGGTGGCCAGTGCTGCCTGCCTGCCACAGCCAATTGCCAGCGGCGGCGGCTGTTGCAGGCATTGCACGAAATCCTGTCCGAGTGCATTGCCCGCACCGGGAAAGACGCGCGGTGCCAACAGTCTGGCGAGCGCGTTGGCGTTTAGCGTGACATGTGGCGCACCGGCATGCCCCAGCGCGCGCGCCAGGGCTTCGGCCTGACGCCTGTTGCCGGCATGGCCGTCGCTGAGCAGCACGGGCGCTGCGACAGACTGTTGCAAAGATGGGAGGCGCTCGGACATGGCGGCACTTTACACTGTGCATCTTGATAACCAACAAGAAGGATTGCCATGTTTGCCGCCCTTGACGATAGCGCCCTTGACCAGTTGTTTCGCAGCGCACGAACCTATAACGGCTTTTCCGGCGAGATTGACGATGCCACTTTGCAGCGCCTGTACGACCTGGTGAAGTTTGGCCCGACCGGCGCCAATAGTTGCCCGGCGCGCTTCCTGTTCCTGCGCAGCCAGGCCGCCAGGCAGCGTCTGGCGCCGGCGCTTTCCGAAGGCAATCTTGCCAAAACCATGTCGGCGCCGGTCACTGTGGTGGTGGCCTATGACCTGGATTTCCACGAAAAACTGCCGGTATTGTTCCCGCATACCGATGCCCGGAGCTGGTTCGATGGCCCGCGTGAAAACCGTGCCCATCCGGCGCTGCTGAACAGCAGCCTGCAAGCGGCCTACCTGATTCTGGCCGCGCGTGCACTGGGGCTGGATACCGGGCCGATGACCGGCTTTGACAGTGCCAAAGTGGATGCCGAGTTTTTTGCCGGCACGCAGTGGAAATCCAGCATGCTGGTGAATCTGGGCAAGGGCGATGCGGCCAGTATCTTTCCGCGCCATCCGCGCCTGTCGTTTGCCGAAGCCTGCCAGATTCTTTGATGCTGCTCATGAAACTGAAAAAACAGCTTGTTATCGCGCTGCTCGCCGCTGCCAGCGGCAGCGCCTGGGCGGAAAAGAGCGAATACCGCATCGACCCCACCCATACGATGATTATCGCCAGCTGGAACCACATGGGGTTTTCCAACCCGGTGGCGGGCTTTGCCGATATCACCGGCAAGCTGGTGTATGACAGCGCCAATCCGGCAGCCTCCACGGTGCGCGTGGAAATCCCGATACAGTCGCTACAGAGCTTTGTGCCGGCGCTGGATAACGAGCTCAAGGGCAAGGATTTTTTCGACGTGGCGCAATACCCGAAGGCGGTCTTTACCAGCCGCGAAGTCAGGCCCATGGGCGGCAACCGTCTTGAAGTGCTGGGCAATTTGCAGCTGCGCGGCATCACCCGCCCGGTCACGCTGGATGTGGTGCTGAACGAGCAGGGCGAGCACCCGGTGAAGCAAGTCCCGGCCATCGGCTTTGATGCCACCGGCAGCTTCAGGCGCAGCGATTTTGGCATGGGCCAGTTCGCGCGACTGGTCAGTGATGAGGTGCGGCTGCGCATCACCGTGGAAGCGCATGCGGACACGCCATGATGCTTGAATACCCGGCAAATATCTGGGGGCAGACAGCGCATGGCGGCGAAACAGGCCGCCATGCTTTTTGTTTTGGTGACTACTTTGCCCCGGACAAACTGGGTTTTGGCGCACTCCGGGTGGTGAATGAAATTCATCTTGCGGCAGGCGATAGCTGGCAACCGCTGCGCCGCGCGAATATGGACATCCTTACCCTGCTGCTGAAAGGCAGCCTGTTGCAGCGCCATGCCGATGGCAGCGAAACCTGCCTTGAAGCCGGACAAGTGCAATGTTTGTGCGCTGGTCGGGGCGTGGAGTTCCAGCAACGCGCCGGGCGCGATGCGCATTTCTGGCAGTTCTGGATACAGCCCAATCAGGTGAATGCCGCGCCACGCATCAGACTGGCACAACTACCTGCACCCGGCACGGGCTGGGTCTGTTTGCCGCTTGCCGGTCTGCGCCAGGATGTGCAGCTGCACTGGGCGCAGCTGTCTGCCGGACACAGCCTGGAGGCTGTATTGAAAAGCGACTGCCGCTACTGGCTGCAAGTCCTGCAAGGTGAAGTCAAGACTTGCGGCAAGCGGCTTGGAAGCGGCGATGCACTGGCCTGGCAGCATCAGGCGACTAAGCTTGAAATCCGGCACTCGGCTCGTGAGCCAGCCAGGCTGATGCTGCTTGCACTGCCTGGTTGATGATGCTTGTGCCATTGCTGGGCACAGTCCCGGCATTGAACAGGCTCTATGGCTTGAGGGCTTCGGCAATCGCGCGGATACGGGCGCGGCGCAGGGCTTCGCCTACGGCCGGGCCGTGCAGATGCGCGGCCACATCTGCGGCTTTGACGGCGCGGGCGGCATGGAAGGCGCGCATCAAGCGTCCGGCCTGCGGGTAGGGCGTTGCCGTGAATCCCTTGCGGCCGCGCGCATCGGCCTCGCAGACCACGGCCAGTTGCCGGATGCGTTCGGGTTTGCGGAAGCCATCGGCTGATTCAATCAACTTCAGCACGGTGGCGGGCTTGAGCTCGGCAATGCGGTGCACACTCAGATGCTGGCGGCAGGCAAGCTTGGCGAGCGCCAGATGCTCGTTGGGCACTTTCAGGCGCGCTGCGAGTGTTTCCAGCGGGGCGATGCCGCGCTGCTCGTGCTGGATATGGCGTGGCAGTTGTTCTGGCGGCGTGAGTGCCTTGCCAAGGTCATGGCTGAGGGCGGCAAAGCCAATCAGGTCATCGCCTGCTGCCAGTTCTGCGGCCATGTCGCAGACCATTTCGGTATGCAGGCCAGCGTCGATTTCCGGGTGATATTCGGCGCGCTGCGGTACGCCGTAGAGGGCATCGAGTTCCGGCATCAGCGCGGCCAGTGCGCCGCATTCATGCAGGCAGCGCAAAAACGCCGAGGGCTTGCGGCTGCGCAGTGCCTTGGCCATTTCCTGCCAGATGCGTTCGGCGGGCAGGCTGGCCAGCTCGCCGCTGGCGCTCATCTGCTGCATCAGCGCCCGGGTTTCATCGGCCAGGGTGAAGCCAAAAGGCGCAAGCCGCGCCAGAAAGCGTGCGGCGCGCAGTACCCGCAGCGGGTCTTCCACAAATGCCGGGCCAACATGGCGCAGTACGCGGGCGTTGAGGTCGGCCACGCCATTGAACGGGTCGGTCAGCGCGCCGGTTTCAAGGTTGCGGGCAATGGCATTGATGGTGAAGTCGCGCCGTTCCAGGTCTTGCGCCAGGGTCACGTCCTCGGCCGCATGCACCACAAAACCCAGGTGGCCGCTGCCGGATTTGCGTTCGGTGCGCGCCAGTGCGTATTCCTCATGGGTGTGGGGGTGCAGGAACACCGGGAAGTCGCGCCCGACCTGGGTAAAGCCTCTAGCCCGCATCTGCGCGGGCGTTGCGCCGACCACCACATAGTCGCGGTCGCCTGCGGGCTGTCCCAAAAGCTCATCACGCACGGCGCCGCCGACCAGAAAGATTTGCATGCTCACCCCGGCGCGTGCTGTGCCAGTAGCGCCACCAGCCGGGTAGCGGCCTTGCTGCGCCCGAGTTTCAGGCAGATGGGGTCGGCCTGGCCAGACAGCCAGAGCTTGAGGTCTGTGTCCAAATCAAAATGCCCGGCGGTTTCCAGGGCGTGCATGACGATGCTGCGATAGGGGATGCTGCGGTATTCCACCTTTTTGGCGGTCACGCCCTGTTTGTTCACCAGAATCAGGCGCAGATTGGTGAAGGCGATGATATCGCGCACGAAGGCGAAGGCAGACTCCACGCGCTCGCCATCGGCCAGCAGCGGCTGCAGCTCTTTTTCGATGCGCTCGGCCGGTGCGGCTCCGGCGTGTCCCAGCAAAGTGTCGATGATGCCCATGAAAGCCTCGTGTTGGTCATGGCCCGCTTATTGCGGGCAGTGGAACTGAACCCGCCTGCCTTGCAGGTTGCCGCTGATGCGCTCGCTGATACGCAGTGCATCGCCGCGCATGCGCCAGTCATAAATCACGCTGAAGGCCAGCACGCGCGGCACGTATTCGCGGGTTTCACGATAGCTGATGGTTTCAATCCAGAAATCGGCATCGAAATCCGGGCGTTGGCTTTGCCAGCGGGCGGTGGGCGTGGGGCCGGCGTTATAGGCGGCGATGGCGGCGGGCAGATGCGGCCAGCGGTTTTTCATTTCGCGCAGGTAGGCCGTGCCGATGGCGATATTGGTTTCGGGCTGATACAGGGTCTGCACGCCCTGCCAGGGGATGGCTGCGCGTGTGGCGGTGGCCTCGCCAGTGGCGGGCAGCACCTGCATCAGGCCGATGGCATTGGCCTGCGAGCGCGCCTGTGCATCGAACAGGCTTTCGGCACGGATTTCGGCCGCAATCCAGGCCGGGTCAAGCGCGTGCTTTTTCGCTTCACGTTCGATGACTTCCCGATAGGCCAGCGGAAAGCGCAGCGCATACAGGCGCAGTTCGTCGCGGTTTTCGCGGGCAAGAGCAAATACTGCGCGGTCGAACCAGCCATGTTGCTGGGCCTGGGCGACGGCGATGCGGCGCTCGGCATCGCCCAAGGTTTTCAGGGTGTGGTTCCACTCGGCGCTCGCCCATTCGCGGCGGCCAATCCGGTACAGTGCAAACGCGCTTTGCAGGCCGGGATTGTCGGCTATCGTCTTTTCAAGCGCGGGCTGTACTTCGGGCGTCCACGGGCACAGCGGGTAGGGCGCTTGCAGGCGGTCGGCGGCCAGAAAGCCGTGAAACTCCGGGTGCCGGGCAGCTTGCTGGTACAGGGCAGGGGCGCCGGCTTTGCCGGTCATTTCCATCAGCCGCGCGCGGAAATACAGGTTCTGCGGTTTATCGGCCAGTGCCTGGGGAAAGCCCTCGATAATCTGTAGTGCCTCTGCCCAGGCGCGGCGCGCCAGGGCTTCGCGCAGCATCAGTTGATACAGGCGCTCATCACGGCTTGCCACAGGCACGGCGGCCAGCCGCCGCGCGGATTCGGGCAGATAGGAGGCTGCCGTTTGCAGGGCGATTTCATACAGCACGCGGCCACGCTCGGCCTCGTTCAAATCAAAGCGGGCCTGATAGCCGGGCAGCGCCGCCTCGGCGGCATCAGGCGATTTTTTTGCCATCGCCAGCAGCGCGCTGCTGACCACCTGACGGCTGCGCGCATCCTGTGGCCAGTGGCGTGCGTCCTCGAGCTTGCCTGTTGACAGTGCCGTGGCATAGCTGCGCGCCAGTGTGGCTGCGGCGGGCGGGAAGCCTGCTGCGGCCTCGTTGAGGGTGGCGGGCTGATTGGCCGCTATCGCCAAATCAATACGCTGCCAGCGCAGGGCATCATCCAGCCCGCCCTGCCGCTGCCAGTGGCTGATGACGTTCTGGCAGGCAGGGGGCAGCGCCTTCTCGGTCAGCCATAGCGCGCGTACATCCTGCATCCAGGCGCTATCGGTTTGCCCCTGCTGTCTGCGGGCTTCAAGCCAGATACAGCGCAGCGCCGGACGCTCGATGCCCGGCTGCCAAGTGCGGGTGATGGCGGCCCACTCAGCACGCCTGCCGAGGGCGGCCAGCCACTCATTGCGAAAGCGCAGGCCAGCGGCGCTCTGCCCGTGGCGGGCAAGAAACGACTCGGCGCGGCCAATGTCCAGGGTGTCGATGCCCTGGCGCAACTGGGCATACTCCAGCCATGCCTGTAGCGGGGGCTGCGCCAGTGCCGGAAAGCGGCCTGCCTGCCATTGCCCGTTCTCGGCTGCGGCCAGCGCCGCAGTCAACTCCGCGTCCTGCGCGCGCAGGCGGGCGTCGCTGGTGGTGACAATATGTGTAGCTACATTGCTGCGCAACGGCGGCTGGGTATCGCCCTGACCGGCACAGGCGGTCAGAACCAACAGCAATGACAGGGTGGACGTGCGGATATTCATGGCGCAAGACTATACGCGCCCAATACTGACTTACCACCTGCCATGTCATTTGCCATTGACCCGTTGGCCTTTGCGGCCTTTCTTGCGCTGGGCGCGGCTGCCGGGATTCTGGCAGGTCTCTTGGGCGTAGGCGGAGGGCTGGTGCTGGTTGCGGCGCTGGCCTGGCTGCTGCCCGCGCAAGGCGTGGTGCCCGCCGGGCAGGCGATGCATGCGGCGCTGGCGACCTCGCTGGCCAGCATCGTGTTCACCGCCATGGCCTCGGCGCGCGCCCATGCCAGGCGCGGCAGCGTGATGTGGCCGACGGTGGCGTGGATGCTGCCGGGCGTGCTGCTTGGCGGCTGGCTGGGCAGCCGGATGGCGGTGGACGTGGATGGCCGCTGGCTGCGCTATGGCGTGGCCGGGTATTGCCTGATTGCCGCTGCACAAATGCTGCTTGCCAAGCCCAGGGCAGCAGGCGATGCGGCGCGCCAGCCGCAGGGGGCAGGGATGACGCTGGCAGGCGGCGGTATTGGCCTGGTATCGGCTTTTGTTGGCATTGGTGGCGGCAGTATGACCGTGCCGCTGCTTACCTGGCTGGGCGTGGCGCCAGTACGCGCCGTGGGCAGCTCGTCCGCGCTGGGCGTCTTTATCGGCCTTGCCAGTGCGCTGGGCTATGCCCTCAACGCACCGGCGGGCGCGCTGCCGCAGCACGCCGTGGGCTATGTGTATCTGCCAGCGGCCATTGGCGTGGCGCTGGCCTCCGTGCTGATTGCACCAGTCGGCGCTCGCATCGCCCATGCCATCAGTGGCCTGGCATTGAAGCGGGTATTTGCCCTGTTCTTGCTGGCGGTGGGTACAAGTTTGCTGTGGTGAGCGAATCAGGCTTTCAGCGCCGCTTCCGGTACGTCCAGTTCCGCCGATAGCGCCAGATGGTCGGAGGCGGCGGCGGGTACGGCCTTGCGCGCGTGGCTGTGGATATCCGGGGTGGTGAGGATATGGTCGATGGCGCGGTCGGGCTTCCAGGCCGGGAAGGTGTGGACATCGCAGTCGGGCGGCTCCAGCCGGGTGCGGCGGAACAGTACATCCATTTCCGGCTGGTTGATGCGGCAGTTGAAATCGCCCATCAGCACTGCGGTTTTGGCATTGCCCAGGACTTCGGCAATAAAGGCCAGTTGCGACAGCCGTGACTGGGTGCCAAGCGATAAATGCGCCACCGCCACCACCAGGCCGTCTTCGCCTTCGCCAAAGCGTGAGAGCAAAAGGCCGCGGCCTTTCATCAGCCCGGGCAGGGGATGGGTTTCGATGGCGGTGGGACGCAGGCGGCTGAGCAGGCCATTGGCGCTGGAGGCCAGTCCGCCGACATTGCGGTTGGGCTGGTGGCTCCAGTGCTCGAAGCCGGCGCGGATGGCGAGGTAATGGGTCTGGTTGGTGAAGCCGGAGCGGAAGCTGCCGGGGTCGGCCTCTTGCAGGCCGACGATATCGTGTTGCCCGGCCAGTTCGGCGATGCTATCGAGCGCCGAGCGTTTGCCGCCGATGGGCAGCACATGCGACCAGCTACGGGTCGCATAGTCGCTGTAACGACGGGTGCTGGAGCCGGCCTGGATATTGGCCGACAGCAGCTTCAGACGCCTGTTTGTCATGGCAGGGCCAAACGCAAGGGCATTACTGCGCGGCAGCGGCCTTGCGCTCCTGGGCAATCAGGGTGTTGACCACTTGCAACTGGTCTTCATGGCTGCGGCCAAGCACGCGGTACTTGCCGTTGACAATCAGGGTGGGGGTGCCTTCCACGCCGCTGCGGTTGGCAAATTGCAGCCCCTGCGACAGGCGCGAGCCCATCGCAAAGCTGGACATGGCCGAAGACAGTGCCTGGGTATCCACGCCCTGCTTGCCCAGATAGTCCAGGATTTGTTCCTGGCTTGCGTTCGGGGTCAGGCGGCGGTTGCTGTGCAGTGCATCAAACACGGTGCCATGCACCTTGCCAAGCTGTTGGGTGGTTTCGGCGGCGTAGTAGATGCGCGCCCAGACATCGGCAGCGCCACCCCCGGCCAGCGCCACCGGCGTGAAACGCACATCGGCGGGCAGCTTGGCTTTCCAGGCTTGCAGCAGTGGCTCCAGTGCGGCGCAGTGGCCGCACCAGTAGGCGAACACTTCCACCACTTCCACCTTGCCGTCCAGCGGTTGCAGTGGCTGGCCGTTGGCAATCAGGGCATAGTCCACGCCTTCCACCAGGTTGGGCTTGAGGCCGGTTTCTGCGGTCACGCTGGGGCTGGCGGTGGCCTCTGCGGCAGTGTTGCTGTCGCCGTTTTCGGTTGGTGCGGGCGCGGCGGTGCTGGTCGCAGCCGGGGTGTCGGCAGCGGGGGCTTCGGCAGGCTTGTTGCAGGCAGCCAGGGCAAGAACCAATGGCAGGGTCAGCGGCAGAACGTGTTTCATGATGTCTCCTGTCTTACGGGGTGCGGCGGCGCTGGGCGCGCAACTGGGCAATCAGTTGCTCGGCGATGCGGATATTGTCGTGATGGCTGCGCCCGGTGACGCGATATTTGCCATCGACGATGAGTGTTGGCGTGCCCATCACGCCATTGGCTTCGATGAAGTCGCGCGATTTCTGCATCAGCGCGGTGATTTCCGGGGAGCTCATTGCGAGCAGAAAGCGGGTTTGGTTGGTGCCGTGGCGGGCATGGAAGGCGGCCAGCTCATCGGCGCTGGGGTTGCCGGGGAAATTGCGCTCAGTATGGATGGCGCGGAACAGGGCGCCATGGCTGGACGGGGTCACGCCATTTTTTTCGGCGACAAAATAGGCGCGGGCAAATACATCGCGCGGGTCGAAAGTGGCCGGGACATGCACATAGTGGACATCATCGCCCAGGCGTTTGCGCCAGGCATCGGATATCGGCTGGAACATCGAGCAGTGATGGCAGCGATAGCTGAACACCTCGGCGACTTCAATCTTGTCCTGGTTGCCGGAAAAGGTCTGGCCGTTGGCAATGATTTGGTAGTCCACACCGGCTACCGGGGCTTTTTGCGCCCAGGCCTGTCCGGCCAGCAGCATGGCGAGTGCAGTGCTGAAGAAAAGAAGCTGACGGATGGCTTTCATGACAGAACTCCCCTGATGGAAAGGGCGTGAGGCTTGGCTAGAGAAACGCCAGCCCGGAAGTCGGGCTGGCGTCAAGATTACTGCAATGCAATCACTTCAGGCGTGCCGCTTGTCCGGCCAATCAGGGGCTTGGTGCCACTGCATTGTCGGCGGCTGCCGGCTGCGCCGGAGTGGCCCCGGCATCGGCAACTTCGTCGGCGCGGTTATGCAGGCCTTGCAGATAGCTGGCCAGCGAAGCGATTTCTTCGTCGGTCAGATGCTTGGCCACCTTCGCCATGATGTCGAAATTGGTGCGGTTGGCTTCGGTGGTTTCGCCGCTGCGGTATTCCTGCAGGCGACGCGCCACGTACCAGCTTTGCTGGCCGCCAATCTGCGGGAAGGAAGAACCCGGGTTGCCCGCGCCGGAGGGGCCGTGGCAGGCGAAACAGGCCGGAACCTGGCGCTCGGCAATACCGACGCGGTAGATGCGCTGGCCTGGCTCATAGAACTTCATGCCGTTATAGGGGCTGGCCGCATCGTTGATCACCGTGTCATCGGCGCTGCCTGCGCCGGAACGCTTGCTGGTGAAATAGGCAGCGACATCGCGCATGTCCTGCGCCGAGAGGGTGTCGGCAAACGGCTTCATGATGGGGTTGACGCGCTGGCCGCTTTTGAACAGCGCCAGTTGCCGGGCGATATAGCGCTCGCCCTGACCTGCGAGGTTCGGGTACAGGGCCGGGTCAACGCTGTTGCCATCCAGGCCGTGGCAGGCGGCGCAGGCACCGGCCTTGATGGCGCCGGCCTGCGGGTCGCCCCAGTGGGTAGTGGCAAGGGCTTCCACCGGATCCATTTCCGCTGCGGCAGCGGTATCAATGGGCGTGGTCTGGGCTGGCTGATCTTCTGGCAGCGGGTTGACGGTGGTCTGGGCAAGAGCCACCGTGGCGGCCAGGACGGCCAAACCGGCGATGCCAATGAGACGGGCGTTGCGCATGGAAAAACTCCGGAAGGATGTAGGCGTAGCGATTGCTGCGAAAACCGGCAAATTATCCTCTTGCAGATGGGGCATGGTCAAACATCGCCCGGCTTTGGCTATCATCGCAGCGATGAACAATCCTTTTGCCAGGGCGCGGTATCTGCTTTCCGCGCATACGCCGCGCCAGTTGCCGCCGGATGCCGGACGGGAGGTCGCTTTTGCCGGGCGCTCCAATGCCGGAAAATCCAGCGCACTCAATGCCATCTGCCAGCAAAATGCGCTGGCGCGGGTCTCCAAGACCCCGGGACGCACCCAGCAGCTGGTGTATTTCGAGCTGCCGCCACATGCTGATACCCATCTGGTGGATTTGCCCGGCTATGGCTATGCCAAAGTGCCCAAGGACATGCAGGCGCATTGGCAGGCCTTTATTGCGCAGTACTTCCAGAGCCGCGAGGCGCTCGCCGGTCTGGTGGTGGTGATGGATATCCGCCATCCGCTGAAAGATTACGACCGGCAGATGCTGGGCTATGCCGCTGCCCACGGCCTGCCCGCCCATGCGCTGCTGACCAAGGCCGACAAGCTCTCGCGTGGTGCAGCGGGCAATACCTTGCAGGCGGTGCGGCGCGAAATCGCCCAGGCCTGGCCGGAAGCGGCCATCAGTGCGCAGGTGTTCTCCGGCGAATCCAGACAGGGCGTGGATGAAGCGCGCGCAGTGCTGGCGGCCTGGCTGGGGATTGACGGGCGCTAAGGCGCGCTGGCGGTGCGGCCATTTTGGCTGGACTACTGTGACGGAACGCTACGGCTGTAGTGCTGGTCTTGCCGCAGCGTCCAGCATAGCGACTGCACATGCGATAGCCGCTGCCAGTTGTCAGTCTGGCCGGTATGCGCGCTGATGCAGTCGCTACCGTGCAGCGACAGCCGCCACTGCGGCGCAATGCGGGCGGCCATTTCCAGCACTTCAGCGCGCAGATGCGTCCAGTCGCTGGCGGCATGCGCTACCAGAAAATCCACGCCTTGCCCATGGATGCGCGTCAGGATTTTTTCAAGTTGCAAGTGCTGGCGGTAACGCCCGTCCTGTCCGGGGATGGCCTCCAGGTTTGAAGCCTTGATGATTCGGTCGCTTTGCTCGTGCACTTCCGAGGTATGTGCAAAGCGCACATCCTGCGCCTGCGCCCCGGCCAGCCGCTGCCATTTGCGCAGTACCGCCTGCGCGTCGCCGCGCACCTGCATGAGCCAGTGGGAATAAAGCAAAGGCGGGCTGTTCATGGGCTGCAAATTTGTAAAGATTAGCCGCTACCATACCCGTTCCATTCAAAACAGGGGCAGGCGCATGACCATCAGTGAGTACAGCGAAACCTTCGAAGGCCGCAAGGTGGTGAATTTTTCCCATGGCGATATGCCGCAGCCTGCCGATGCCCAGGTGGTCTATCGCCTGATGCAGGAGGACTGGGAGGCGGAAGAAACCCAGGCCGAACTTTTGCAGGACTTCTTCTCCAAAGTGCCGCCCGGACAAGTGCAGGCACTGGTCATCGGCGTCTGGGCCGAGTCGCCGGAAAACTCGCCGCAGCAATATCTGGAGGGCCTGATTGCCCGGCGTGCGGAACTGCCCAATCTCAAGGCATTGTTTGTGGGCGACATGACCTATGAGGACTGCGAAATCTCCTGGATTGTGCAGACCGGCTACAACGCGCTGCTGGAGGCTTTTCCGCAGCTTGAAGTGCTGCGCGTGCGCGGCACCACCGAAGGGCTGGAACTCAAGCCCTTCAAGCATGATGCGCTGCGCAAGCTGGTGATTGAAGGCGGCGGCCTTGGCAATGACATCGTCGAGGCCATTGCCGCCTCCGAACTGCCCGCGCTTGAGCATCTGGAGCTATGGCTTGGCAGCGAAGACTACGGTTTTGATGGCGATGTGGACAGCTATGCCAGGGCGGTTACTGCGCTGCGCCCGGAACGGCTCAAGGTGCTGGCGCTGCGCAACGCGGAAATCGCCGATGACCTGGCCAAGTGGCTGGCTGGGCAGCCCTGGATAGGACAGCTTGAGCTGCTTGACCTTTCCAAGGGCACGCTGGGCGATGCCGGGGCGCAGGCCTTGCTGGACAGCCCGCATCTGGCCGGACTGGGCAAGCTTGACCTCAGCCACCACTACATCAGCGCGCCGATGCAGGCAAAACTGCGCGCCCTGCCGTTCCCGGTGGTGCTGGATGATGCGCAGGAAGAAGACGATGGCGAACGCTATGTGGAAGTGGCCGAATAACACCGCTTCGTGAGTGATTTGTTGTTGATTGCCCCCGCCGCCTCGCGGCGGGGGGCGCTGATGCAGGCGGCACTGGCCAAGGCCGGGCGCAAGCCTGCCATGGTGCTGGATTACCAGACGCTGCTGCTTAGGCCAGAGCTGCTGGCCGAATATCTGGCCGCGCACCCGCAGGCGTTTATCAAGCTTGAATCGCCCGGTGAGAGCCCGCCACTGGAGGCAACCCTGATTGCCCACGGCTGGCAGCTTGCTGGCTGCCCCGGTGCGCCACCTGCGCCCTTGCAGCATGGCGAGCTGGGCTGGCGCAGATTCTGGTATCAGGGCTTTGCCGCGCTCTTGCACGCGCTTGAAAAAGCGGTCAGCGGGATGCGCCCGAACTGGGTCAACCCACCTGCCGAGGTGCTGGCGATGGGCGACAAGCTGGCCTGCCGGATGCGGCTTGCCGCTGCCGGGATACGCCAGCCCGAAGGCCTGGGGGTGGCGGAGCTGCAAGGTTTTGATGACCTTGTGGCGCGCAGCCGGGCAACGGGTATCGACCGGGTATTCGTGAAAGCGCGCTATGGCTCCAGCGCCGCCGGTGTGGTGGCCTGCCGCTTTCATCGCGATGGCCGCCTGCAACTGGAATCGGCCACGCGGCTTTTGGATGGGCGGCTGGTGAATTGCCTGACACCACAGCGGCTGAGTGATGTGAGCGCGGTCAGGGCGCTGATTGACGCGCTCTGCCGCGAGGCGGCCTATGCCGAGCGTTGGCTGCCCAAGCCGCGCGCGGGTGATTGCGGGCAGTTTGATGTGCGCCTGGTCATGCTGGGCGGCGAGCCACGGCAGCGGTTGGCGCGGATTTCAAAGGGGGCATTGACCAATCTGCATCTGGGCAACCGGCGTGCGGAGGTAGCGCAATTGCTCGGTGATGGGCAAATCCGGCAGCTTGAGCAAACCGGCAGGCAAGTGGCGCAAGCCCTGGCGCCGAGTCAGCTGATGGGGATTGATGTGATTGTCGGAAAAAACCATGCCGATGTGCTGGAGGTCAATGCCTTTGGTGACTTGCTGCTGGGCGTGGCACATGATGGCCGCCTGACCCATCAAGACCAGGCAGAACTGTTTGGGCTGGCTGCATGAAGAACGACCCCGCAACTCCCGTACCCGTCCAGGCGTGCGCACTGGCAGGCAGCCATGATGTGCTGTTTATCACCCTCGATACGCTGCGCTTTGATGCCGCGCAACAGTGTTTTGAAGAAGGCCGCCTGCCGGTATTGAGCCGCTACCTGCCTGCCGGTGGCTGGCAGCGGCGGCATACCCCGGCGAGTTTCACCTTTGCTGCGCATCAGGCATTTTTTGCAGGCTTCCTGCCGACCCCGGCGTATCCGGGGCCGCATCCCCGGTTGTTTGCACTGGCCTTTGCCGGTAGCGAAAGCATCGACGCAAATACCTGGGTGTTTGAGGACGCCGCGCATCTGCCCGAAGGCTTTGCCAAGGCCGGTTATCGCACCCTGTGCATCGGCGGCGTCGGCTTTTTCAATCCGGCCACGGCGCTTGGGCGGGTATTGCCGGGGATGTTCGAGCAGTCCTTCTGGCAGCCGGAATTCGGCGTCACCGCCCGGGATTCTGCCGAGCAGCAAGTGGCGCTGGCCTGCCGCCTGCTGCGTGATGAGGACAGGCGCAAGCTGTTTCTGTTCATCAATATCTCCGCCCTGCACCAGCCCAATTGCCACTATCTGCCCGGTGCGGCGCAGGACAGTTTTGAAAGCCATTGCGCCGCGCTTTGCCATGTCGATGCTGCGCTTGCGCCGCTGTTTGCCGCACAGGCAGAGCGCGGCCCGGCACTGGTCATCCTCTGCGCCGACCACGGCACCAGCTATGGCGAGGAGGGCTGGCATGGCCATCGCCATCCGCATCCCACGGTGATGACCGTGCCCTATAGCCATTTCCTGCTGCCATGAATCTGACCCGGGCCCGCGCCGAACTGGCCGCACGGCTGCGCGAGCCGCCGTACCAGTCGTATTCCTACGCCTATCCGCACAAGAGCGCCTACCGTCCCTTGCAGCCTGCCAGAAGGCTGGAGACGGTCTGGGCATCTGAGCCGCGCGATGCGCTGTTTTTGTATATCCATATCCCGTTCTGCTCGTATCGCTGCGGCTTTTGCAACCTGTTTGCGCTGGCTACCCCCAATGGCGATGTGGTCAGCCAGTATTTGGCGCAATTGCAAAGGCAATGGCGGCAGGTGCGCGCCGCCCTGGGACAGCACCGTTTTGTGCGTTTTGCCCTGGGGGGCGGCACGCCCAGTTATCTGCATCATGACGAGCTGGCGCGGCTGTTTGCCATGCTGCATGAAGATGGCGTGGACATTGCCTCCATGCCCGCAGGCATGGAGGTTTCGCCCGAAACCGTGGATGCGGCGAAGATGCAGTTGGTGGCCGATGCCGGTATCCAGCGCATCAGCATGGGCGTGCAGAGTTTTGCTGCCAGCGAAGTCAAGCGTCTGGTGCGTCCGCAGCAGAACGCGGTGGTGAATGCCGCAATCGAGGCGATTCGCGCGGCGGATTTTCCACTGCTGAATCTTGACCTTATCTATGGCATCGAGGGGCAGAGCGTGGCCAGCTTCCTGGCCTCGATTGAATCGGCACTGGCCTACCGGCCCGAGGAAATTTATCTCTATCCGCTATATGTACGCCCGCGTACCGGGCTTGGCCGTATCAGCGAGCGCCGCGCGGATGCGGCAGCCAGGGAAGACATACGGCTGGAAATGTATCGCGCCGGGCGCGACCTTTTGCGGGCGGCGGGCTATCAGCAAGTGTCGATGCGCATGTTCCGCGCCGCCCACGCCCCCGACCCGGATGCGCCTGCCTATAGCTGCCAGCGCGATGGCATGGTGGGGCTGGGCTGCGGGGCGCGCTCCTATACCGCGCAGCTGCACTATTCCAGCGAATACGCCGTGGCGCGCAAGGGCGTGCACGGCATCCTGCAACACTGGCTGCAACGCCCGGCAGAAGATTTCGCCTATGCCGATTACGGCTTTGAGCTGGACGAGGACGAGCGCCGCCGCCGTCATGTGATTCAGTCGCTGCTGATATTTCCGGGGCTTGACCGGGCGGATTACCGCGCCCGTTTTGGCGCGGACTGCCTTGAGCATCTGCCGCTGCTCGCCGTGCTGCCCGAGCTTGGCCTTGCCACACTGGATGACACACGCCTGGTGCTGAGCGATGAGGGCATGGCGCATGCCGATGTCATCGGCCCGTGGCTGGTCTCGCCTGCCGTCCGGCAGCTGATGGACGGGTTCGAGCTGCGATGAGCCACGCGCTTTCGGTGCTGTATCGCGGCAGCCTCAGCAGTTGCAGCTATGACTGCGGCTATTGCCCGTTTGCCAAGACCGACAACAGCGCCGCCGAGCTGGCCCGCGATGCCGCAGAACTTGCCCGCTTCGTGGACTGGTGCGCGCGCTGGCCGGGGCCGCTGCGGGTGCTGTTCACCCCCTGGGGCGAGGCGCTGGTGCAGCCACATTACCGCGAGGCGATGGTGCGCCTGAGCCAGCTTGCCCATCTGCGCCGGGTGGCGGCGCAGACCCATCTGGGCATTCCGGTGCTCTGGCTGGATGAAGTAAATCCGGCAAGTTTTGCGCTCTGGTGTACCTGGCATCCTTCGCAAGCGCCATTACATGCCTTCCTGCGCCGCTGCGATGCCTTGTTGCAGCGGGGCTTGCGCTTTTCCGTCGGCATGGTGGCCATGCCCGAGCACTATGCGGCATTGCGGGCGCTGCGTGCGGCGCTGCCGGAGCAGGTGCCCATCTGGCTGAACGCCTACGACGGGCGCGATGCGGGCTATTACCGCGCCGATGAAGTGCAGTGGTTAAGCCGCATCGACAGCGATTTCGGCTATAGCCTGAATCCGCCGCCGAGCCTCGGCGCGCCCTGCCATGCCGGGCAGGAAGTCATCAGCGTCGATGGCGCAGGCAATGTGCGCCGCTGCCATTTCGTGCCGGCCTCCATCGGCAATCTGTACGATGGCAGCCTGCGCCTGGATAGCGCGCCCCGTCCTTGTCCGAATGCCTGCTGCGACTGCTTTATCGGCTATGTGCACCGCGCCGACCTGCCACTGGCCGCGCGCTATGGCGAAGGCCGACTTGAGCGCATAAGCGATGCAGCACGCTGAATGCGTGCCCGTACCGGGCATGGGGCGTATGCCGCTTGCCCCTGGCATGTAATCTGGGCAGGTGCAGGGCAAAACGACGGAGGCAGGCAATGCGCAAGAACAGTGTCATCGGCAGCAACCAGGCATTTGCATGGGTATTGCTGTGCCTGTGGGCGGGCTTGCCGCAGGTGCTGGCGGCAAGGCAGTTGGAGCTGCCGCTGCAAAGGCTTGAACTGGAGCAGGCGGCGCTGGATGCCTTGTGCGCGCGGCTCAGGCCATCATGTCAGGGCAGCGATGTGCGGCTCTATGAGGATGGCAGCGGGCAAAGCGGCTGGCGCTATTACCTGTTGGCAGTGGCCAGCCCGCAGGTCTGGGTATCGCAACAGCAGAGTTTTGCCGGGGCGCGCCATTGGGCGTATCAAGCGCATCTGCGCCAGGCCCCGGCAGAGGAGCTGTACTGGGCACTGAAGCCGGTGCTGTATCGCCTGGCAGATGGCTGGGCATGGGCTGCCACATCACACTGGAGCGAGTTTTACCCCGGCGGCGGAGGCCATTATGCCGTGGCAGATTTTGTGCGCTTTGACTGGCAGACACCGCAGCGCGTGCTGTATGCAGGCGTGCCATTGCACTGCTCAAGGATGATGCGCGCCTGTTTTACCGAAGAAGACCAGGCAACAAGCCCGCACTGCGAAGATGAATATTCCGGACATCTGCGTATCCGGCAGCGTGGCCGCGCCACGCCGGAAAATCCCGGCTGGCGGTTTGTCTGGACATCGAAAACCTGGCCGGCCTTTGTGCCAGTGCGCAAGGCCAGCCAGAACACACAGGTCTTGTCCGTGCAATTTATGCCCGGACAGGAAAGCACGTCTCACCTTAAAGTCGTGGCCCAGGAGATGATGTGCGGAGGCTCGGAATTCTGGTGGCTTGATGAGTAGCCACTGCCGTCTGTGAGCCTGTTCAGCGTGAGGGCATGCTTTTTGAGGAGGTATCCGGGGTGTTTGGAAGCAGTGTCCTGGAGACGCTGGCGTTATCGCGCAGCACATAAGCTGTTGCTAAACGACGGGCAGGTTGTTTGAGGCGCATAAGCGCTATAGTGCGCCTTTGATTCAAGGCGACCTTTAATGTCCGGCCCTTCTGCATCCAACGACACGCTGATTACTGACCGCCGCCAGTTGCTGGAAGTCATCGCCTCGGGCGAAAAGCCGCGCAGTGCCTGGCGTATCGGTACCGAGCATGAAAAATTCGGTTTCCGTCTGGATGACCTGCGCCCGCCGGAATACGAGGGCGAGCGCGGTATCCGTGCGCTTTTGACCGGGCTGCAACGCTTTGGCTGGCAGCCTTATGAAGAAGACGGCCATTTGATTGCGCTGAGCCGTGATGGCGCTTCGGTGACGCTGGAGCCTGCCGGGCAACTGGAGCTTTCCGGCGCGCCGCTGGAGTCCATCCACCAAACCTGCCGCGAAGTGGGCGGGCATCTGCGCGAGGTGCGCGAGGTGGCGGACGAGCTGGGGCTTGGCTTTCTCGGCATGGGTTTCCAGCCCAAATGGCGGCGCGAGGACATGCCGTGGATGCCCAAGGGCCGCTATCGCATCATGCGCCAGTACATGCCCAAGGTGGGTACGCTGGGGCTGGACATGATGACCCGCACCTGCACGGTGCAGGTGAACCTGGATTACGCCAGCGAGGCGGACATGGTGAAGAAATTCCGGGTATCGCTGGCCTTGCAGCCGGTGGCTACCGCGCTGTTTGCCGATTCGCCATTTACCGATGGCAAACCCAATGGCTATCTCAGCTATCGCTCGCATATCTGGACCGATACCGACCCTGGCCGCACCGGCATGCTGGACTTCGTGTTCGAGGACGGCTTTGGCTATGAGCGTTATGTGGATTATCTGCTGGATGTGCCGATGTACTTCAGCTACCGCCAGGGGCAGTATCTGGATTTGGCCGGGCGCTCCTTCCGCGATTTTCTGCAAGGCCGGCTTGCCGAGTTGCCCGGCGAGCTGCCGACGCTGCGCGACTGGAACGACCATATGACCACTGCCTTTCCGGAAGTGCGGCTGAAGAAATATCTGGAAATGCGCGGGGCGGATTCCGGCCCCTGGGGGCGTATCTGCGCCCTGCCCGCGTTCTGGGTGGGGCTGTTGTACGACGATAGCGCGCTGGATGCCGCCTGGGATTTGGTCAAGGATTTCACCCTGGAGGAGCGCAACGCGCTGCGCGATGGTGTGCCGAGAGAGGCGCTTGGCCTGCCATTCCGTGGCGGCAAGGTGCAGGATTTGGCTATCGAGGCGCTGAAAATTTCCGCCGCCGGGCTGCAACGCCGCGCCATGCGCAATGCCTCGGGGCAGGATGAGTCAGCTTTCCTCTCCACCCTGATTGAAATGGCCGAAGCCGGACAAACCGCTGCCGAGCGCAAACTGGCGCTCTATCACGGCGAATGGGGCGGGCAGATTGACCGCGTCTTCCGCGAGTTTGCGTATTGATGGCTGGCCGTGCTCGGTGTTTCGCGGGTTAGGTGATGTGTGCCCGTGATAAAACCGCCAGCGCGCAGGACATGGCGGAGTGAGAGTAGTGAAGAACGAGGCCGTACGACCTCATTGCTCACTTCCTGTTCTCGTTTCTGGCTCTGCCACGGCTGTATGCTTTTTCTGACCCCTGCTCTTGAAGCTTTGTTCAGTACCCCGCGTGTTAATCTGAATGCCTCGAATTTTCATTCAAGGTTTGCATGAGTCGCCAACGCACATTGCAAAACATCGTCCGTGCCACCGGTGTGGGGCTGCATAGCGGCGAGAAAGTCTTTTTGACGCTGCGCCCGGCGCCGGTGGACACCGGCATCGTGTTCCGCCGGGTTGATTTGGAGCCGGTGGTGGAAATCCCGGCGCGCGGTGATTTGGTCAGTGAAACCACGCTGTGCACCGGGCTTTCCTGCGGGCCTGCCAAGGTGCAGACCGTGGAGCACCTGCTTTCGGCGCTGGCCGGGCTGGGTGTGGACAATGCCTGGATTGAGCTGTCGGCAGCGGAAGTGCCCATCATGGACGGCTCGGCCGGGCCGTTCGTATTCCTGTTGCAGTCTGCCGGTGTAGTTGAGCAGAACGCGCCCAAGCGTTTCATCCGCATCAAGCGCGAGATGGAAGTGCGCGATGGCGACAAGATTGCCCGTTTCCGCCCCTTTGACGGCTTCCGGCTGGACTTCACCGTGGAGTTCAACCACCCGGCCATTCCTGTATCGCAATCCAGTGCGCGGCTGGATTTCAGTACCGAAAACTACATCCAGGAAATCAGCCGTGCGCGCACCTTCGGCTTCATGCGCGACCTGGAATACATGCGCGAGCGCAATCTGGGGCTGGGCGGCTCGATGGACAATGCCATCGTGCTGGATGAATTCCGGGTACTGAACGAAGACGGCCTGCGCTATCCGGATGAGTTCGTCCGCCACAAGATTCTTGATGCCGTGGGCGATTTGTACCTGGCCGGGCATCCCATCATCGGCGCCTATGAGGGCTACAAGTCCGGCCATGCGCTCAACAACCAGCTGGTGCGCACATTGCTGGCCGAGGCCGATGCCTGGGAGCTGGTGAGCTTTGCCGGGGACGAAGCGCAAGCGGCGCCGGGGTATACCGGAGTGCCCGCCCTGAATGGGCTGGCCTGAATTATTCCTGCTGCAACATCGCCATGATGTTTTTGACCGCTGTCACGCTGGCAGCGGTCGGGGGCTTTTCAGCCACATGCAAGGGCGGCGGCGCATGTCTTGCGACCCGAACCCTGATGCGCCGGGCGGGCAGGCCGCTGGCGCGGGCCGCATTGATGAGCAGGTCAGTGGCCAGCCGGGCGCGCTCGGCCCATGCCGGGCTATCGGCCAGCGCAGAGAGGCTGCCATCGTCACGATTGAAATTGCCAAGGCGCAGATGGCCGCGCAAATCCGCAGGCAGCTGTGCCCGCCAGGCGCGATTGGCGGCATCCAGCCACATGGCATGGCGCAGGATGCGGGCATTATCGCCAGTCAGCATGGCATCAAGGGCAAGCTGCGGCGCGCTTGGCGGGCGGGCGGATTGGGCGCTGGACATGGCGACAAGCATACGCGCTTGCCAGCCCCCTTGATACATCGTGGCGCCGCCTCCACTACAATGACGCGTTGCCTGCGGCGGGCTTGCTGTGCCGCGGGCTTTATCCGTGACCGCGCATGAAGCGCGCCAAGAGAAATGATTCCGCATGTTCAACAGCCTGCTTACCCGTGTTTTTGGCAGCCGTAATGACCGCCTTCTGACCCAGCTCAACAAGATTGTCGTCAAAGTCAACGCGCTGGAGCCGCAAATGCAGGCGCTTTCGGACGAGGCGCTGAAAGCCAAGACCCAGGAGTTCCGCGAGCGTATCGCCGCGGGTGAGTCGCTCGACAAATTGCTGCCCGAGGCGTTTGCCGTGTGCCGTGAAGCCAGCGTGCGTGTGCTTGGCATGCGCCATTACGATGTGCAGCTAGTCGGCGGCATGGTGCTGCATATGGGCAAGATTGCCGAAATGCGCACCGGCGAAGGCAAAACCCTGGTCGGCACCTTGCCGGTGTATCTGAACGCGCTGGAAGGCAAGGGCGTGCATGTGGTGACGGTCAACGACTATCTGGCGCGCCGCGATGCCGCGCTGATGGGCAAGCTGTACAACTGGTTGGGGCTGTCGGTGGGCGTGGTCTATCCGGGTATGCCGCATGGCGACAAGCACCAGGCGTATGGCGCCGACATCACCTATGGCACCAATAACGAATTCGGCTTTGATTATCTGCGCGACAATATGGCGCTGTCTGCCGCCGACCGCTTCCAGCGCGGGCTGAACTTTGCCATCGTCGACGAGGTGGACTCGATTCTGATTGACGAGGCGCGCACGCCGCTGATTATCTCCGGCCCGACCGACGATACCCCGGAGCTGTATCTCAAGGTTGACCAGATTGTGCCGCGCTTTGTGCGCCAGGCTGATGAAAAAGCCGAAGGCGATTACTGGGTGGACGAAAAGGGCAAGCAGGTGCACCTGTCCGAAGCCGGCATGGAGCATGCTGAAAACCTGCTGCGCGAAATCGGCGTATTGACCGGCGATGATTCGCTGTATGCCGCCCACAATATCCACGTAGTGCACCATCTGAACGCGGCGATGCGCGCCCATGCGCTGTATCAGCGTGATGTTGATTACATCGTCCGTGATGGCGAAGTGGTCATCGTCGATGAGTTCACCGGCCGTACCCTGCCCGGTCGCCGCTGGTCGGACGGCCTGCATCAGGCGGTGGAGGCCAAGGAGCGCGTCGCGGTGCAGCGCGAGAACCAGACGCTGGCCTCGGTGACCTTCCAGAACCTGTTCCGCATGTACAAGAAACTCGGCGGCATGACCGGCACCGCCGATACCGAAGCCTACGAATTCCAGAGCATTTACGGCCTGGAAGTGGTGGTCATCCCGACCCACCGGCCGATGATTCGCAAAGACCATGCGGACCTGGTATTCCTGAACCGCGCGGGCAAGTTCCGTGCCGTGGCGCGCGACATCAAGGAATGCCACCAGAAAGGGCAGCCGGTGCTGGTCGGCACCACCTCGATTGAAGTTTCCGAGCTGCTGTCCAATTACCTCAATCAGGACGGCATTGCCCACGAGGTGCTGAACGCCAAGCAGCATGAGCGCGAAGCGCATATCGTGGCGCAGGCCGGTCGCCCCGGCGCGGTCACCATCGCCACCAATATGGCCGGTCGCGGCACCGACATCGTGCTGGGCGGCTCGCTGGAGGCCGAACTTGCCCAGTTGGAAGACGAAACCGGCGCTCCGGTAGATGAGGCCACCCGTGCCGAGCGCAAGGCCGCCTGGCAGGAACGCCATGATGCGGTCAAGGCCGCCGGTGGCCTGCATATCATCGGCACCGAGCGCCACGAGAGCCGCCGCATCGACAACCAGTTGCGTGGCCGTTCCGGCCGTCAGGGCGACCCCGGCTCCAGCCGCTTCTACCTGTCGCTGGAAGACAACCTGATGCGTATCTTCGCCGCCGAATGGGTGCAGCGGATGATGGCGCGCATGGGGCTGAAAGAAGACGACATCATCGAATCGCCCCTGGTCACCAAGCAGATTGCCAATGCCCAGCGCAAGGTGGAAGCGCATAACTTTGACATTCGTAAAAACCTGCTGGACTACGACGATGTCAACAACGACCAGCGCAAGGTGATTTACAGCCAGCGCGATGAGCTGCTGGAAGCCGAAAGCATCAAGGACATGGTCGATGGCATCCGTGGCGATGTCGTGGCTGACCTTGTGGAGCGTTTCGTGCCACCCAGCTCCATTGACGAGCAGTGGGATTTGCCTGCCCTGGAAGCCGAACTGCTGGCGCAATATGGCGTGCAATTGCCGCTTGCCAAACTCAATGCCGAGCGCGAGGAATGGGATGCCCAGGGCGTGGCCGATGAAGTACAGCGCAGCGTGGAAGCGGCCTTTGCCGAGAAAGAAACCCAGCTGGGCAGCGAAAACATGCGCATGCTGGAAAAGCATTTCATGCTCAGTGTGCTCGACCAGAACTGGAAAGAACATCTGGCGCGCATGGACTATCTGCGCCAGGGCATCCACCTGCGCGGCTATGCGCAGAAGCAGCCCAAGCAGGAATACAAGAAAGAAGCCTTCGAGCTGTTCAGCGACATGCTGGAGACAGTCAAGCGCGAAGTGGTCGGCATGCTGGCGCGGGTGCGCCTGCGCAGCCAGGAAGAAATCGAGGCGATTGAAGCCGAGGAGCGCCGTCTGGCAGAACTGGCGCAGCAACGCATGCAGTTCCGCCATCCCGACATGGGCGGCTACGGCGCGGACGAAGAAGCCGCCGACCGGCTGGGCGCCACCGACTTTGAAAACAGCCAGGCCGCACTGCCCAAGGTCGGACGCAACGACCCCTGCCCCTGCGGCTCGGGCAAACGCTACAAGCACTGCCACGGACAGCTGGATTAAAAAGAGCAGCCCCCGTATTCCTTGCTGGGATACGGGGGCTTTGTGATGCCTGCCTTGCGTATAAAAGAGAGCGTTACGCAGTGGGTATGGCTTTCAGTGCTGTGGAGGGATACTGCCGGGCTCCTTGTTGGCCAGCTGTCGCTCTGCTTGTGCTTAATTTTTAAGCGATGCCATATAGTCCTCTGCTTTTACATCAACACATGGACTGAGCGTATCAAAATGAATGGCTTCATTGGCGTCTATCAGCTCCATACTGCACTTGGCAATAATGACTGATAGCTCAGATTCATGTGAGGATAAGAATTTTTCCCTGAGTTGGTTTCTATGAGTATATTCGGTTACCTTTGCTAAATATGATGGCAATACCCTTATGGAAGATTGCATATTGTGTGGTGCATCTAGGTTTCTCATTTCCTTGCTCTTTGAAACATATGTTTCCATGCACTCGTCCATGCTGTTTCTGCTTTTTTCTTCGCAGTGTTTGTAGATTCCAAGGCAGGCAAATTTTTGTTTGTTGCTGATTATTTCTGAGAAAAATGTATTCCCTATATTATAATAGTGTGAGCATTTTTCTAATGACGTCTCTTGATAGGCGGGTCTGGGTATTGGGTCTTTTTTGCTCGTATAATGCTTGGAGCACCTTATCATTGTTGCGCCTAGAAGCATGACAATCAATATTCCAAGAAAATCCATAATCTTCTTCATGATTTATAAGTCTTTATGTGTGGTAATTGATTTTGGCTATTTGAAAAGCTGGCTGCTACGGCAAAGGGCTGAATGCATCATGGGCAAGAACCGCTTGCTTGCAGAAACATTAGTGGGATTGCCCTTCGGCAGAAAGGGTGGCAAGTATGATCACGCCTCCCGCCAGTGCTGCCCAAAACTTGAGGTCTTTGACGCTTTGGCTGGCATAAGTCTGGGAAAATGAGGGGTATTTGCCATCTTCTCCAAAGGTCAGTACGCCATCAATATTATATGTATTGGAACGAATAAAAGCCCCGTTCCAGTAAACTTCGATTTCTGTCCGGAACTTTCTGTTGTAAGCATTGAACTCGCAACTGCGCATCCTTATCCGAATATCCTGGCCGCCACCCATTTTTCCTATCAATTGCTCTCCAGCTTTTTCAGAAAGAACCTGGGCCTTGTCAGCTTCGTAGCGGCTGCATTCGGCGGCTTGGGCAGTAAAGGAAAGCATGGTGGTAGCAATAAACACGAGGCAGGGGGCAAGAAGTTTCATGGTGATGTTCCTGTGTATGGCAACTGCAAATGATGGTTTGTATGCAATGGACTAAAGACCGGGAATATTTCGCCCCTGTTTGCTGGAGCGCGATGATGGCGGGGTATCTTGATGCTCAATTGCGGAGCTATCATTGTGGGCATCACGTGGATCAGGGCCAAAGCGGTTCGGGCCTTGGGTTGGTGGATAGAAATAGAGCAGGATAAAGGCCGGAGTTAGCATACATGGCAAGGTAAAGAAGCCACTGACATTGCAGTCATGCAGTCTCCTTGCAGTGACTTCATATATCCAAAAAAATCCAATAAGGGCAAGTGATGTTTGTGCAAAATTACTGTCAAAATCAAATATAATGACGACTCCAAAGAGTATTAAGGGGATAATCGTGGTTATTAGGATGAATTCTGTGCGAGTTGCGCGTCCTGAGAACATTTTTTGACTCCTTAATCCAGAATTTTAAATATTTCACTGTCAGTGGTTAGCGTGTGCAGGTCAAGGCTGATGTGGGGGATGCGCTGGCAGATGGTGGTCGAGTCTCTGTTGAAATAAGTAAATCGGTTTTCATCGATTATTTTGAAATCAAATGATGCTTCTTCTTTTGCGGCATTTCTTGCTTCGTCTTCCAGCTCTTCTGGTGTTTCTCCGAATACGCTTGAGGCTGCATGGGTTACTTTAATTTCTTTTAGCTCAAATCTTGATTTGAAATTTTCTTTATTTTCTTCAAGGCTTTGGGTTCCAGTTATCCTTGCTTTAAGGATTGGGCCTAGTCTTGGGTGGATGACTTGCATTGAAATAATAGATGTATATTTATTATTGCTTTTGTTAAGGCTTGCAGGGCTTCGCAGTGAAGTTGTCCTGATGATGGTTTCCCCGTCTATTCCGCTATTTGAGCATAAAAGACTGTAACTTTTATCCTCGAGTATCTCCTGGAGACTTGTTGTAGGGGGTGCAAGCGGAGTGCATGAAGCAAGAAGTGCAGCGGGGAAAAACAGGGAGAGGTGAATTTTAGGTTTTGACATGGTGGTGATCTCAAAGTCCGCGGATATGTGTTTTTGAATTTGGAGTTTGTATTTCTTCCGGAAGGTGGCAGGCGATTCTTGGGTTTGGTCCAAATCGGTTTTTCCCTATCATGCCTGGGGCGAGTAGTAGAAATATGTTCATGAATGGGATAAGCAACAGCCATCCGCTATAACCGACATCGTGAGCTCTGCGCACAGCAGAGGAAAGCAGTGGCAATATGGACAAAGCGTAGATGCTGATTGCCAATAACATGATGTAACTAACGGCAGTCTCGAAAGGTCTTCTTTTTTCAAGTGCCGCCATGAACTCTTTTCCTGCCCTCTTGGCCTCTGTACTGTTGTCAATCTCCTCGTCGGACATGGATTCGGTAATTCTGGAATATTCATGGCTGGCGTCCATGGATATTTTGTCTGCTGTCATGAACAGGGCGGCTCCGACAAGATAAAGTATGAATATTAGGAAATTTATTGTAAAAATCAGACTTAGGAACTCACGCCGACAGGCGCGGCCGCGATAATGGAAGGTCTTTTTTAATGCGTTCCAGACAAGTTTTGAGCGATTATGTGGGTTGCGCATATGCTTGTCTCTGTTTATTGGAAAGTGATGTCGCCAGCGGAGTGATGTGATTTGGCTTGCCCTTGTCCTGGTTTGTGGGTGCGTAGCCATCATGTGATAAATGCTGTCCGCTATGGTGCGCCCGTTGTAGAAGCCATCCATGGCTTTGGGCTGATTACAGTCCGGGAATGTTTCTTCCCTGCTGTACAGGGCGTTGGCGGGTGCCATGCTGTGATACACGTTGTTGCGGCAGGTGCTGATTCACTTGCGCAGGATGCTGTGATTCCTTTGCTTCCGGATTTCTCGGGTCAGGGCCAAAGCGGTTGGGGCCGGGTGTGCCGGGGAAAAGGCTGAGGATAAAGTTTACAAAAGGAATAATGGCAAACCAGCCGGACTTGTTGATGTCATGCATGCGCCTGACTAATGAGGCCAGCAAAATGATGTATAGAAAAAAGAATACAATTATTGCGGGCAGAGCCACGATATCGGGGGCTCTTGTGGCATCTCCCCATATGAAGGCGGCTGCCCCTCTGTAGATCCCATTTAATATGGCATATATGAATAGAAGGGTAAGTGTTTCTGAGCGTCGTGCACGGCCTGAAAAGCTGAAGATTTTCATTTTGTCCTCTTGTTAGCGTTTGTTTCTTGCTTGGCTGCTTCTAATCTGGTGGTGCTTAATTCCACGGGAGCTATGGGGGAGAAGGTTTGTTTGTTGCTAGTGCTGGAGTTTTCTTCTCTATTACGATTTCTGCTCTTTGGTTCTCCTCTTTTTGCGGGTGTGGCTTTTTCATTGGCAAATTCAGCAGCTTTTTTTGCATTCTCCTCTGCCTTTTGGGCAGCATTTTTTGTTGTATTCAGCTCCAGTTGTATGTGTTCGTGGATTTTATGAGCGGTATCATTAGCCGTTTTGGCTGCCTGTGCGGCTGCCTGTGCCTCATCGGCAGCTTTGGAGGCTTCCTCCAGAGTTTTGCTGTTTTTGGCCTTTTCAAATGCTGTTTGGGCCTCATTGGCTTTCTGTTCTGCTATATCTCTCAATTCGATAATTTTTTCTTCCAGTTCAAGCGTATTGCTGTCAGCGTTTATGACTGTATTTTTAGGTGGCGTTTCTTCTGTAGTTTCATCGGGATTTGTTGGGGTATCTTCTGGGCCTGGCTTGATAATGAGGAGCGCAATAACAGCGAGGCTGGCAATGGCAATGCCGCCAAGTACTAGCCATTGGTATGGAAATGGGCGCTTTGATGCAGCCGTATGTCGGCTGGACTCAGTGATTTCAGGCCATATCGGAGACTCTCCGGTATTGTCGAAACCCGGCTGACGGATGGCTTTTCCACTCGTGGGCTGCCCAAGATGTGAAGGGGGCATGGTGTCGGGTGCAGCTTTTCCATAGAGGTCGGGCGATGATGCAGCCCTGCCATTTCCTGCAGGTGTCTCGCGATAAGGCGGCTGTGGATATTCGGGAGTTTGCTTGCTGCCGGTGACTTTAGGCGGGTAAGGCTGCTCTGGAGTTTTATTGTCTTGCTTGCTGGCGCTGGTTTTTTTTGTGTCCTGTTTGGGTGGTGGCTCAAGATTTTGACTGCCTGCTGGTTGCACTAGCTGCCATAGCCCTGCAAGTTGGTGGCGCTTGGTGATAAAGGCAAATCTCCCGTTGCGCCAGCCGGTTTCGGGATGAAAGCAATACTTGCCGAGTGCATGCGATAGTGTGTCGGTATTGATTTCAGGAAGGGGAATAGCCCATTGCCCGCTAATGGTGGGGCTGATGCCTGTTGCTGGCTTTCCTGATAGCCTGGTCAGGGTTTCGAGCTTCGAAAAAAATGCTGCGGCGGCTTGACCTAGGATATTGCTGTTGAATTGTCCGGGCTGGAAACGGGTGCCATCGGGCAATAGTTGCTTGGCCAGGACATCGAGCAGCTCTCCCAGTAGCTCGTAGGTGCTAGAAGGATTAAATGCTGCATTACTGCGCAGGCTAACTCCTAGATACTGGCCGCTGCGGTCGCTGAAGCCGATGGCAGGCTGCAATAGCCCATACTGGAAAAATGCGGGCTGCCGTGACTTTGCGGCTGATGCCTGAAATGTATAAATCCGCTGCTGACCATCGAAGTGTAGCTCATGTCCCAACGCCAGGGTTGTTTCGCTTTCGGAGGGCAGCTCGCTAATGCGCAAGCTGCCTTCCGGAGTACGTTGAAGGTTAAAGCCTTTGTAGCCATCGGGGGTGCCGATGATAGAAAGGTAAATCATGGTGTGTTTCCGTATTGCCATCAGCCGCCAAAAAGCTTTTCAAAGAGCCCTTTCTTTGGTGGTGGCGGTGGAGGTGGAGACAGTCCGACACCGGCGAAGGAGCGATATAGGGCATTCCATAGCCGCTGTGCCGATTGCAGGTCGAGGTTTTGGGTATAGGGGCCATTGATGAATTGGCCGTTGGCATCCCGGTGCTGGGTTTGCATTTGCTCAATCGGGCCAATCGAGAATGCGTCGATACGGAAGTCGGGAAAGTGCTGCAAGCGGTTGTAAGTCTGCACCATGGTCTGCTGGACGACGACGCTCGGGTCTTGCAGTTCGGCGCGGGGGTTGGCATCCCATTTGGTCAGCAGCAGGATAATCGGGCAATTGCGCGCCATCGGGTTACGTGCCAACATATTGCCCAGCCAGTTACTGATTAATGCATCATCCTGCTGGGTGTCGGTAAATGGCACCAGGATGAGGAAGGTTTTGGAGATATTCTGGGCGCGAAAATAAATATCCACATTGGAGGGCATATTGCCCTTGCTGACACCATCTTGCAGCACCTCGCCGGCGACTTCCAGCAAGGTGATATTGAGTTCAGGCGCATGTGGGTTGGCAGTTGGGGTCAGGGTGCCATCCAGCAGTAGGGGTGGTCGCCCGGCAGCGGTACGGGCAGGCAAAAAGCCGCTACTGCTCTGGGTATAGGCATTCCATTGGAAGCAATCACAAAGGCTATCCCAGGTGGCATTGCTCTGGATTTGCAAATTGCTGAAAACTTCGGCAATTTCAGGGTCGCCCATGTTGTGGGCAAGGTTGTGATGGGCAAGGTTTTTCTGGAATACCACACCAGTGTCCATGATATTGCCCAGTGTGCCGGTATGCAGCAATGAAGAGAGAATTGCGGATTTTCCGGCAGCGCGGCGACCAAACAGAAAAACGAAGTTGGTATTGAGGCGCTGCAATACCTGTAGCCATTGCGATTCGGAAATGTCCAGGCTCTGACCATAATCCATAGGGGTGGCCGGGGTGTCGTAGATGATGTTTTCGTTGCTCATGAGAATTCCTGAGAAATGGGTTCGAATTCGGTTGCCTTTGCATCAAAGGCCGTCAATACTGCGGGCAGGGCCGCTGTTGATGCGGGCTTTAGGAGCTTCAGGCTCGGGGGCACGCTTACGGCCCAGGAGGTAAAGACCCACGGGAATCAGGACATCAATGAACAGGCAAATGAGCAGGACAAAGAACAGGTTCCATTTGTTTTTGCCTGCGGCCTGGGCGGCCGAGTCCATGGTGAATTGCAGGCTGCCGTAATCTTGGGCGATGGAATGGTATTCGGCCTCTGCGGGCAGTCGCCGAGTTTTGGTGCTTTGCTGGGCATCGCAGCGGAACTCGGGTTGTCCCAGAATCTGCTTGGTAGAGGCACACAGGCTGTTGTAGTCGGAGACGGCAGCGGTAATGATGCTGGAGGCATCCTTGCCTTCCTGAAGGCTGAGTTCGCCAGAGTTGGTTTTCAACTCATCAGCGACGGCCTTCAGGTTTTCCTGATGTGTATTGACTACTTCGAAGATTTTACCGCTCTGTTGAACTTGGGTTGGCTTATTCAGGCGAGCATAAGCCAGTGAAATTACATTGTTTTTGTATTCTTCGGCATTCTTAATCAGGTGCTCTCGATCAGGGGCGTTTAACAGCGATGGCAGGGCGTGGAGTTCGGCGCCAATCAATTGCTCAAGCTCCCGGCGTTGTTTTTCAGCCTCGGGTCCCCAGCCCTTTTCCCGTATTTGCTGAGCCATGGCTTCAGCTTTATTGATAACAGTGTTAATTAAGCTGCGCTCTTGCTCGGTATACAGGTGCGCAGTGGCGTGTGCCTTGAATTCATCCAGGCGGATATGCAGTGCTTCAGCTTCCTGCACCAGGGTGGTGCGGCCGCTGTATGGAGGCCAGAGTGCGTTAAAGTTGCAAATCAGGTTAAGGCAGGCAAACAAAATGAAAAGCCCGAAGGCGATGCCGCGGCGTGAGCCGCTGGCCTCCATGGCGACGATAAAGCTGAGGCTGGTAAAGGCCAAAAGTGCGCATGCAAAAATCACGCCGCCTGTCATGCCTGAGTCGAGTAGATCCATGGCCGCGACTCCACGGGCAGTGTTGTAGGCGGCAACAATGAAGATGATGAAGGAGATGGCGTAGGCGGTTGCCCGGAATATTGGAGAGGGTTGATTGTTGGCTTTCATGGCAGGCAAGTTGGTGTAAGGAGATGTTGACAGCAGGCTGTCTGCCATGCATTTTGCAATTGTTCATGATTGGTGTGCTTGTAACAGGTGTTACAAGTTCATTGATGACTTCTGGTTGATATTTCTCTCGGTCACTATTGCTTTCGCATACGAGGGGGTATGGAAAAGTTTGAAGATGTGCTCGGAACAGCTTGTTCAGCTGAAAGTCAAGGTTCAGTCAATTCTATCTTGCGGGTTTTGATAGATGTGCCAGAAAACTGCCTGCGCTTACCGTGTGGTCGGGTTATTCGGTTTCGGAGGGAACGCTCTGCAGCCTTTCTGAAGCTTTTGGTCATGGCAAAAAGCCGGAATGAGGGAGTGACCTATGCCATGTTGGAAAATTGTGGGCACAAGGGAAATGGATCTTCCCAAGGACAGACAGCTTTGTGTCGAGTGCGTGCGGGCCGAATCGTCCAGGATGTGAAAAATGTGTTGGACATATTGGAGCGAGCCATCACTATTGTGAGTGAGCCGCGAAAGATGACAGTGGGGCCATGGCAATTAAGGCATGGATTTGATGTTATTTTTATGGTAGAGTCCCCCCCCCCCGTTGGGGAGATAAGTTTTTGTTTTGGGGAAATTCCTTTGCTTGCCGCTGGCCGGGGTGCTGCTCGCTTGGATGAATTGCTGGCGCTTCTGGAGGCTTTGTTAAAAGCTGATGTCTTTGCTTTTTCCGGCTATTACGAGAGTGCTCTTGCACATCTAAGTGAGCAGCGAACATCGATGTTTTTGCCAAGTCGGCAGATGCGTTGGTTGTTGGCGCTTAAGAGTGCTCGTTTGCAACAGGAGCTTGGTAACAGCAAGGTGGCTTGGCAAATATTACGTGGGATTTCCGTATCTGCCGACGCAGAATATGTTCCAGGTTTGTTGCCAGCTATTGGTGTTTTGTTGTCACGGATGGAAGAGGAAAATGGCAGCAAGATAATGGCTGCGAGTATTGAGCCTTTGTTGAGAAGGGGGGGAGTGGATTTGGAGGCTTGGTGCGAGCAGCATCAAGTATCTGCTATGCAGGTAGTGATGGATGCACGCCAGGCTGTGTTTGAAGGCGTTTCTTTTGACAGAAATCTGCTCGACAAGTTGTTATCACATTTTGAAGCCGCATTATTTGGCGCTTTGTTGCGCTGGAATCCGCAGCGTATTCAGGGGCTTGTGCGCCGCCTGGCCTGGTGTCTGCACCTGCTGCTGGAGTTGAATATAGTTAGTGTGCGGCAAGTCATGCAGTGGCATGCGCTTGCCAGTGACTATGGTGAAGAGCTGGATGTCAGTGTATCGGGGAATGACTTTGCCTATCTTGGCCAATTTTGGTTAGACAATGTTGCAGGTATTAGCAAGGAAGGTGAGAAAGATGGCAGGTTGATGGCACGACTGGTTGTTGCCAACCTCGCGCCAATGTGTGAGTCGTTTTATCGTCGTGGTATTGAGCGGGTGCGAAATACTGGAAACCAGTGGGCACTGGGGTTGTGCTTGCTCAACTATTTGCGCTTTGCGCGAAATATAGGTGCTTTTTCAAAGGCTTCCGAAGAGTGTAAACAGCAGCTATTTGAGCTGTTGCAGAGGAATCCGAAGATTCGCCAGCGGCTTCAGGATGTAGGGCTGCTCAAGCACTTGCCGCCTGGGTTTGTCAAGATTCTGCGGTGAGAACTTGCTAGGGTAACTGGGGAGGTAAAATGTGGCTTTCAGAAGATTGTGCATGGCATGGTGCCTTGATGTGAACGGCAAGTACCCGTTTGTTGGGAATAGGCTGAGATGTGGTATACGGATGGTCGGCTTCGATGCCGACGACACACTCTGGAAAAGCGAAGATTATTACCGTGCGGCAGAGGCCGAGTTTCGTGCCATCGTTGCGCATTATGTGAGCCTTGAAGATATGGGCGCGCGCCTGTATGCGGTAGAAAAGCGCAATCTGGCCTTGTTTGGCTATGGCGCCAAAGGCATGGCGCTTTCGATGATTGAGGCCGCTATTGATATCACCCAGGGCAAAATCAGTGCGCAGGATATTCATCGCATCGTTGCGCTGTGCAAGGGGCTGCTGCAACATCCGGTGGAACTTTTGCCGGGCGTGGCCGAGGCGGTGGCAGCGGTGGCGGCGCAGCACCAGATTGTGCTGATTACCAAGGGTGACTTGTTCCATCAGGAAGCCAAAGTGCGTGAATCCGGGCTTGCGCGCTGGTTCGGGCGTATTGAAATCGTCAGTGAAAAAGACCTGCCCACCTACCGCCGGTTGCTGAATGAATTTGGCGTGCGTCCGGAAGAATTTGTCATGGTCGGCAATTCCTTGCGCTCGGATATTGCGCCCTTGCTGGAACTAGGCGCCTGGGGGCTGCATATCCCCTATCACCTGACGTGGCTGCACGAGCAGGAGGCCGAGGTTGACCCGGAGCATCCGCGCCTGCGGGTGTTACGGCAGGCATCGGAAATTCCGGGGGCGATTGCGGCACTGGTCGGCTAACATTCATGCCAATAGTGGCAATGTATCAGCCAGACCGCAGTGGGTGGCCGGTCACAAATCAGGAGAGAATTTGATGAATATGGGGAATCGCTGGATTGCAGCCATTGTGCTGGTTATTGCTGCTGTCTTTACCGTGCCGCAAACGGCATCGGCACAGCAGGCACAGGATGAAGATGTGCGTGAGTACGTGGATGCGGCTGAGGTGGTGATGCGCGGCGGCCAGCCTTATTACCGCTACAGCGATGCAGGTCACCCTGAGCGCCTGCGTATTGAGCGCGACCCCGCTGGTCAGGCACTGTACTACCGCGTGATAGGCCGTGATCGTGGCTATTATCGTCCAGGCTATGACCGCTATACCCGCTGTGATAGCCGTGGCATTTGCCGGGTTGAGTATTACGACCCGCGTTATGACCGCCGTGGCAATTATCGGGTCTATGACGACTACGCACGCCGCTATGTGCGCGGTGAGCTTTGATTGGGTACCAGAATCGGTGATGGAAGCCTGTCAGGGGACATGTGCAAGCTGCCGGGTTGCCTGATGAAGACTTTTTTCTTGTCCTTATAGCCGCGCTTGGAGCGACATGTCAGCTTTTGCTTATTGCAGGATTTTACGCCTGACCTGTTTGCTGCTGCTGGGATGCGTGGCCCTGTTCCCATTCAATACCCGAGCAGAAGACGGCAGCGTGCTGGAGTGCTGGCTTGAATATCGCCTGGAGGGATGGTCGTTGTTTTACAAGACCGCCGAAGGACAAGGCACGGTACGATGTAATGATGGCAGCCGACTGAAAGTGGCGATTGTTTCGCGTGGCGGCGGTATTACATTCGGAAAATCGCGCATCCATGAAGGTCGTGGCGAGTTTTATGGCATTTATCGAATCCGTGATGTTTTGGGGCGCTATGCGGCAGCCGAGGTACACGCGGGGGCAGTGCGTTCAGCCCGAGCACAAGTGGTCACCAAGGGCACCATATCGCTGGCGCTAACAGGGAAAGGCACCGGCTGGGATTTGGGCGTATCGATTGGCTCGTTCGTATTGCGTGAACGCTAGTGTGACCTGGCTCTAACGCATCCGTTCGCGCAGTTTTTGCACTTCATCACGCAGCCTGGCCGCTTCTTCAAATTCCAGGTCGCGGGCGTGCTGGTACATCTTTGCTTCCATGGCCTCGATATGCTTGCCAAGTTCGGCCGGTGACAGGCGGCTGATGTCGGCAACGCTGTCGCCTGCCTTGCCGCGCCCCTTGCCCTTGCGGGTTTCGCTGCTTTCTTCGCGTGCGCCTTCCATGATGTCGTCGATGGCGCGCACCACTGACTGCGGGGTGATGCCGTGGCGGGCATTGTGTTCGAGCTGTTTTTCGCGACGCCGGTTGGTTTCATCCAGTGCCGCCTGCATCGAACGGGTGATGCGGTCGGCATACAGGATGGCCTTGCCGCGTACATTGCGGGCGGCGCGGCCAATGGTCTGAATCAGCGAGCCGGTGCTGCGCAGGAAGCCTTCCTTGTCGGCATCAAGAATCGCCACCAGCGAGACTTCCGGCATGTCCAGCCCCTCGCGCAGCAGATTGATGCCGACCAGCACGTCGAATGCGCCCAAGCGCAGGTCGCGGATGATTTCCACCCGCTCCACGGTGTCGATGTCCGAGTGCAGATAGCGCACCCGCACATCATGCTCGTCGAGATATTCGGTGAGGTTCTCGGCCATGCGCTTGGTGAGCGTGGTTACCAGCACGCGGTCGCCCATCGCCACCCGTTCATGGATTTCCGAGAGCAAATCGTCCACTTGGGTGGCAACCGGGCGGATTTCCACCGGCGGGTCAACCAGACCGGTGGGGCGCACCACCAGCTCCACCACGTCGCCCTGCGATTTTTCCAGCTCGTATTTGCCGGGGGTGGCCGAGACAAAAATGGTGCGTGGCGAGCGCGCTTCCCATTCCTCAAATTGCAGCGGGCGGTTGTCCAGCGCCGAGGGCAGGCGGAAGCCGAAGTTCACCAGCGTTTCCTTGCGCGCACGGTCACCCCGGTACATGGCGCCAATCTGCGGCACGGTGACATGCGATTCGTCCACCACCAGCAGGGCATCGGGTGGCAGATAATCAAACAGCGTCGGGGGCGGCTCGCCCGGTGTGCGCCGGGTGAGATGCCGCGAGTAGTTCTCGATGCCGGTGCAAAAGCCCACTTCCGCCATCATTTCCAGGTCGTACTGGGTGCGCTGTTGCAGGCGCTGTGCTTCCAGCAGCTTGTTTTGCGCATATAGCGACTCCAGCCGTTCGGCCAGCTCCAGCTTGATGGTGTCAATCGCGTTCAGCACGCTTTCGCGGGTGCTGGCGTAATGGGTTTTGGGATAGACGGTGTAGCGCGGGATGCGCTTGATGATGGCGCCGGTGAGTGGGTCAAACAGTGCCAGTTGCTCAATTTCGCCATCAAACAGCTCGATGCGCAGCGCCTCCATTTCCGATTCGGCCGGATGCACGTCGATGATTTCGCCACGTACCCGGTAAGTGCCGCGGCGCAGCTCGGTATCGTTGCGGATGTATTGCAGCTCGGTGAGCTGGCGAATCAAATCGCGCTGGCCGATGCGCTCGCCGCGCGCCAGAATCAGCCGCAATTTCAGGTAGTCCTCCGGGTCGCCCAGGCCATAGATGGCCGATACTGTGCCGACGATAATCGCATCGCGGCGCGAGAGCAGCGCCTTGGTGGCGGCCAGCCGCATCTGCTCGATATGCTCGTTGGTGGCGCTGTCCTTCTCGATATAGGTGTCAGACGAAGGCACATAGGCCTCGGGCTGGTAATAGTCGTAATAGCTGACGAAATACTCCACCGCGTTGTGCGGAAAGAAATTCTTGAACTCGCCATAGAGCTGCGCTGCCAGCGTCTTGTTGTGCGCCATCACCAGGGTCGGGCGTTGCACCTTCTGGATGACATTGGCGATGGTATAGGTCTTGCCCGAGCCGGTGACGCCCAGCAGGGTCTGCCGGGCAATGCCGGACTGGAAGCCGGCCACCAGCTTTTCAATCGCCTGTGGCTGGTCGCCGGCAGGTGCGTAGGGGGAAATCAGCCTGAAACCGGCATCTTGGTCGTAATCATGCATCAGCCAATGATACGGAGCAGCGCGGGTTTGCGGACAGTGCTTGCGGACTTTTCTTAATGGCGGTTTTGCAGCTTGCCGATAGCGGCATGGCCGCGCTGCGGTGATGCTGCACTTACGCCACAGGGAGATGAGTCATGACACACAAATATCCTCAAACCGGCATGACCCTGATTGAGATGGTGACGGTGCTGGTATTGCTGGGCATCATCATGGGCGCGGCGATGCCCGGCATGAGGGCGCTCATCAACGCCCAGCGGGTTCGTAGCAGTGTCCATGCGCTGAGCACCGACTTTGCATTGGCAAGAATGACGGCAGTTGCCCGCAGCCGTACCGTGGTGGTGTGCCCGGCAAGTGGCGGACGCTGCGCGGATGATGGGGACTGGAGCCTGGGGTGGATGGTATTTGTCGATACAGACGGCAATAACCATCCCGGGCATGAGGGCGAAATTATCGCCATGCGGCAGCCCGGCAGCGACAACCTGGTCATCCGCAGTACCCGCGGACGGCCAAGGCTGCGCTATCTGCCAACCGGCGCGAGCCATGGCAGCAATCTCACCGTCAATATCTGTACCGATGGACAGTTGCAGGCGCAGCTAGTGGTGAACAATGCCGGACGCAGCCGGGTGGACAGGCGCGGCAGTGGAAATTCTTGTCCGATATGAAGAAAGCTATTGACCTTTCAAAAATACGGGTCTAACATGCGCCTCCTTCGCCCGAATAGCTCAGCCGGTTAGAGCACTTGACTGTTAATCAGGGGGTCGTTGGTTCGAGTCCAACTTCGGGCGCCATATCGCAAAACCAAGGCCGCGCATCGTCGCGGCCTTGGTTTTTATGTGCCGGAGAAAGCCCATGACGCTGTCCACATTGCAGCTCTCGGTCGCGCCAATGATGGACTGGACCGATAGCCATTGCCGGGTTTTTCATCGCATCCTGGCGCCTTCTGCGCGCCTGTATACCGAAATGGTGCATGCCAATGCGGTGATTCATGGCGAGCGCGCAAACTTGCTGGCCAAGGACGAAAGCGAGCATCCGCTTGCCCTGCAACTGGGCGGCAGCGACCCAGCCTTGCTGGCCGAGGCAACACGCATCGCGGTCGAATACGGCTTTGACGAAATCAACCTCAATTGCGGCTGTCCTTCCGACCGGGTACAGGCCGGACGTTTCGGTGCCTGCCTGATGCGTGAGCCGGGTCTGGTTGCCGACTGTGTGGCGGCGATGCGCGCTGCGGCAGGCCAGGTGCCGGTGACGGTGAAGTGCCGCCTGGGCGTGGATGAGGACCACGAGTACTCAAAATTCCGCGCCTTTATCGACCAGGTGGCCGATAAGGGTTGCCAGCACTTTGTGGTGCATGCGCGCAATGCCTGGCTGAAGGGGCTTTCGCCCAAGGAAAACCGCGAAGTGCCGCCGCTACGCTATGACTGGGCGTGGCGGCTGAAGCAGGAACGCCCGGAGTTATGTATCGAGCTTAATGGCGGCCTTGCCGATATGGCCACCATCGAGGCGCAACGCGGCCGGGTGGATGGCGTGATGCTGGGGCGCGCTGCCTATCACACGCCATATTTGCTGCACCAGATTGAGTCACACTGGCGCGGCACGCAGCCGGTGGCGCGCGCCGAATTGCTGCGGCGTTTGCGCCCGTATATTGAGCGCCAGTTGCAGCATGGCGTGGCGCTCAAGCACATCACCCGGCACTTGCTGGGACTGTTTCATGGCGAGCCGGGCGGGCGGCTGTTCCGCCAGTTGCTGAGCGAAGGCGCGCATCATCCCGATGCTGGCTGGACACTGATTGAACAGGCGCTTGGCCGCCAGGCCGGGTTTGCGGCAGGTTAAGGACGAGTTCAAAGCCCCCTGTTCAGACTGGCATTCCCCATCCTCCTGACGGAGCCATTGTGCGCGGTCTGCTCATTCCCCTGCTGTCCATGTTTGCGCTGATGCCATTACTGGCGCCGGCTCAGCAAGGGCAAGAGCTCAGCAGTGAGCGTGCTGCCCGTCAGCGTTCCTCCCTTTCGCGTGATGCGGGCAGCATGTCCGCAGCGGTGCGGCGGGTGGAGCGTGCCACCGGCGGGCAGGTGCTGGGCGTGGAAACCCTGCGCTTTGAGGGGCGTGAGATTCACCGGGTCAAGGTGCTGACGCCGGGGGGGCGGGTGATGGTGGTGGTCGATGACCCGGCCAGTTTGCGTGTATCCCCCAGGCTGCCGGAGTTTTCGCCTACACATCGTGATGACACCGATAGCCTTTAAGCTTGGTTAAATACATTATTGAGGGCGGCCAGTGCGGCATGCTCATGGAGTTAAGTCATGCGAATTTTGCTTGTCGAAGATGAAGCCCCGTTGCGGGAAACGCTGGCCGCCCGGCTGATGCGCGAGGGCTATGCAGTGGATGCGGCCCAGGATGGCGAAGAAGGGCTATACATGGGGCGCGAAGTCCCGTTTGATATCGCCATCATTGACCTGGGGCTGCCGAAGATGAGTGGCATGGAGCTTATCAAGGCGCTGCGCGATGAGGACAAGAAATTCCCGATTCTTATCCTGACTGCGCGCTCGAGCTGGCAGGACAAGGTCGATGGCCTGAAGCAGGGCGCAGACGACTATCTGGTCAAGCCCTTCCATGTCGAGGAGCTGCTCGCCCGTATCAACGCCCTGGTGCGCCGCGCGGCAGGCTGGAGCAAGCCTTCGCTGGAATGCGGCCCGGTAGTGCTGGACTTGGCGGCGCAAACGGTCACCGTGCATGGCCAGAATGTTGACCTTACCAGCTATGAATACAAGGTGCTGGAATACCTGATGATGCACGCTGGCGAGCTGGTGTCCAAGGCAGACTTGACCGAGCACATCTATCAGCAGGACTTTGACCGCGATTCCAACGTACTGGAAGTCTTCATTGGCCGCCTGCGGCGCAAGCTCGACCCCGATGGCGAGCTCAAACCGATTGAAACCGTGCGTGGCCGTGGTTATCGCTTTGCCATCCCGCGCAGCGGTGAAAACTGATACGCACACTGCCGCTGTACGCTGATGGCCGGTTATTTCTGGCGTCCACGTTCGCTTGCCAGTCGCCAGTTAATGGCGGCTGGCATTGGTTTGATTGCGTTCATGGCCGTGGTGGGGGTGGCGCTTGACCGCGCCTTCATCGACACGGCCGAGCGCAATATGCATGACCGGCTGGTGAACTATGCGCTGGCCTATACCGCCGGGACCGAATTTGATATTGATGGCTATCTGATTCCGCCTTACCGGGCGCCGGACCCGCGTCTTGACCGCCCCGGCAGCGGCCTGTATGCCGAATTGTCGGTGCCCAGCGGGCATTGGCATTCCACTTCGGCCGAGGGGCCGACCCTGCCGGAAGGGCAGATGCTTGGGGAAGGCGAGGAGCGTTTCCAGGGGCCGCTGCCGATGCGCAATATCAATGGCAGCCCCGGCGAGGTCTATCGTTATTCGCGCAGCTTCATTGCGCCCGGTGCGCGTGGCGACGATATCCACTACACCATCCATGTGATGGAGGACACCCGCCTTCTGGATGCGCAAATCAATGTATTCCGCAGTGCATTGTGGACTTATCTGGGCGCGGCGGCGGTATTCCTGCTGCTGCTGCAAGTGCTGGCATTGCGCTGGAGCATTCGCCCGTTGCGCCATGTGATTGCCGAGCTTGACCGGGTAAAGCTCGGCAAGGCGGTGAGTATGAGTGAGCACCATCCGCGCGAGCTGGCGCCGTTGACCGATAGCATCAATGCGCTTATCGAAAGCGAGCGCACCCAGCTGGAGCGTCAGCGCAATACCTTGGCCGATTTGGCGCATAGCCTGAAAACACCGCTGGCGGTGCTGCGTGCCCGGCTGGACAGTGATGCCGGTGAGGCAGAGCTGCGCGAAGAACTCAATACCCAGTTGCTGCGCATGAACAATCTGGTGTCTTACCAGCTTTCGCGGGCGGCCTCCGGGGGGCATAAACTGTTTTCAGCGCCGCTGGAAATCCTGCCGCAGGCCGAACAAATCGTGGTGGGCCTTGAAAAAATCTACGCGGCCAAAGGCGTACTGTGCGAGTTTGAGGTCGATGAGAAAGCCTGCTTCCACGGCGAGCTTGGTGATTTGCAGGAGCTACTGGGCAATTTGCTGGAAAACGCTTTCAAATGGGCGAAATCCCGCGTGTTGCTGACGGTCGTGAAAGACGGCAAGGGAGTGATGCTGGCGGTGGATGATGATGGCCCCGGCATTCCGGAAGAAAAAGTCGAAAAAGTTTTGCAGCGTGGCGTGCGCGGTGACGAGCGCGTGCAAGGCCATGGCATTGGCCTTTCCATCGTGCAGGACATCATCCACGGTTATGGCGGCCAGTTACAGGTGGGGGCTTCGCAGGAATTGGGCGGGGCAAGGTTTGAAGTCAAATTGCCGGGGCAGCGTTAAGTCAGCGAAACATGCCGGGCAAGAAGCCGTGCCAACGCTGTGGCGCGCGGCTGCTGCGGTTTTCAGCCATGCCTGACTTGCGTCCGGCCGGCGTGGTTTCGCGCCCCTGGGGGCTACTGTCTTGCGCATCTGCCGCACGCGCCTGCGGCGCTTCCAGGGAGTTGCCATCGCCGCTGCCCGGATGCGCAACAGCTGCGGCGCAGGGCAAGAGCATCAACAAAGCGAAAGCAAACAGGCGTGGCATGATTCCCCCGGTACAGCCATGTATAAGCAGGCCGAACTATAGCGCGGCTGGCCATTTCACGGATGAATAGGCAAGGCATAGCCGCGATAATTGACCGATGAACGATTCACCTGCCGATTGCCTCCACCGCGTGCTGCTGCAAGCCCTGCTGCACGAATCCGTTCATGTGGCGACATTCGCAGCCGCCCATGGGCTGTCGCAGGATGCGTTATGCGGGCATATTGAAGCCCTGCGCCAGTCGGGGATTGAAATCATTGCGACCGGGACAGGCGAATACACGCTGGCGCAGCCACTGGAACTGCTGGATGCCAAGGCTGTGCGTGGGCAGCTTTCGGCAAAGGCGCAGGCCGGGCTTGAGTCTTTGCATGTGGTCTGGCAAACCGCCTCCACCAATGATGTCCTGTTGGCGCAGCCAGTACCGGCGCGGGGAAGCCGGGTATTGCTGGCCGAGCAGCAAACAGCCGGACGTGGACGGCGCGGGCGGCATTGGGCCTCGCCCCTGGCGGCCAATCTGTACCTGTCACTGGACAGGCGCTTTACTGGCGGACTTGCCCGTCTTTCCGGCTTGAGCCTGGTGGCGGGGATTGCCGTGGCCGAAGCCCTGCGCCAGCACACCGGGCTGGATGTACGGCTGAAATGGCCGAATGATTTATGGCTGGCCGGGCGCAAACTGGGCGGCTTGCTGGTGGAAGGGGGCAGCGAGCCCGGTGGCGCGGCGCGTGCAGTGATAGGTCTTGGCTTGAATGTGCGCATGCCGCCAGTTTTTGCACAGCATATCGACCAGGCCTGGGTGGACCTGGCAGGTGCGTTGGGGCAGCTGCCATCACGAAATGCGCTGCTGGCTGCATTGCTTGAGCATGTACTGCCTGCCCTGGAAGCGTTTGATGCACAGGGGCTGCCGCCCTTTTTATCGCGCTGGCAGGCACTGGATGCGCTGGCCGGGCATCATGTGCAGGTCAAGGCGGCAACTGGCGATTTCCATGCCCGGGTGTTGGGACTGGCCGAAAATGGCGGGCTGCGGGTATTGGCGGCAAATGGCGAGCAAGTACTGTATTCGGGCGAAGTCAGTGTGAGGGCGAGCGATGCGTGAGTGGCTGTTTGACCTGGGCAATACCCGGCTGAAATACGCGCAACACCTTGATGAAGTGCGCTATCTGCCGCATCGGCAGCAGGACTGGCTGGCTGCGCTGCCTGATGAAGTCCACGGTGAAACCGCCTGGGTATCGTCGGTGGCATCGCCCGCATTGCGGCAGGCATTGCTTGAGGTATTGCTTGGCCGTTTTGCCCGGGTTTCATTTGCCCGTAGCAGCGCCCGCGCCGGTCGCCTGCGCATTGCTTACCCCCACCCGGAAAAACTGGGCGTTGACCGCTTCCTGGCCTTGCTTGCCGCAAGCGCACTGGCGCAGCCGATGCTGGTTGTCGGAGTGGGCACGGCGCTGACCGTGGATTTGCTGGCGGCTGATGGACAGCATCTGGGCGGCAAAATCGCAGCATCGCCCAGCCTGATGCGCGAAAGCCTGCATGCGCGTGCCGCACAATTGCCGTTAACGGGCGGAACGCAGGTGGACTTTGCCGACAATACGCCGGACGCGCTTGCCGCAGGCTGCCAGGGCGCGGCCCTGGCGCTGATTGAAACCAGCCTCCAGCAGGCGGCAGCCAGGCTGGGCAGGCGGCCAGGCTTGTGCCTGCATGGCGGCGGCGCAGCGGCACTTTTGCCTGAACTGCCAGAGGCTTTGCATCACCCGCATCTGGTTCTGGAGGGTCTGGCGCACTGGGCAAATCCGGGCAATCAGGCATAATTCCCCCATGTTCGCGCGCATGTTGCTGGTTTGGCTGCTGGTTTTGAATCTGGGTGTGCTTGCCTGGTGGGCTTTGCATCGCCCGGCGGTTGCCGAATCCGGCATGGCGGCAGATACGTCCATCCCGCGCCTTCAGCTTCTGGAAGAAGCCGCTAGCCTGCCGCTGCCAGCGCCCGCGGCAGAAGCACAAACAGCGCCGGATTTACCGCAGCCGGAAATCGCCGAAGCCGCTATGGCGGCACAAGCCAGTCCGGTTTGTGCAAGTTTTGGCCCGTTTACTGAAGAATCCCAGGCCAGCGATGCAGCGGCCAGGCTGCGCAATGCCGGTGCCACAGTCAAACTGCGGCAAGAGTCTGGCGGCAGCCATGGCTACAACGTACAACTGCCACCATTGGCCAGTGCCGCAGCCGCCAATGCCATGGCCGCACGGCTGCGTGAGGCCGGATTCAACGACCTGGTTGTCATCAAACAGGGCGAAGGGCAAAACGGCATCGCCCTGGGACGTTTTGGCAGCGAAGAAAACGCCCGTCGCCATCAGGCGGCGCTGCGTGCCAAAGGCTTCCGCGCGCAAATCCTGCCAAGTGGAAGCAGCAGCCGCTTCTGGCTGGACGTGCAAGCCCCGGCGGACTTCAATGCCGCCGCCGAGCGCCGCGCCATCAAAGCGCCCAGAGTGCGAAACATACGCTGTTGATAGGCTAGAATACGCAGCCCATCCGCCGGCTTAGCTCAGTTGGTAGAGCAACCGCCTTGTAAGCGGTAGGTCGTCAGTTCGAGTCTGACAGCCGGCACCATCATGGACGTTTCAAGGCGTTCCCCAAGACACCAGAAGCACCCGAAAAGTCCGCTCAATGTGGTTTTTTCGTTTCTGAGTGTTTTGTTATGTCTCACCGTAACCCGGTGGGGGATCGGCAAAGTTATGCCACTATGTGTCCATTTCCTGGGGTAATCGATGGTTTGTGCACTGCTTGAGCCATGTGCTGCCGAGGGTGATATCCGTTGGGATGACTGTTTTGATGCAAAAACTGGCCACCCGTATCCTGAATTGATAGGTGGTTCGAATGGCACTGGTCATTACCTATCGTCCGCAATGGTGCGTCACGTTTGATGATGAGGTTTATCTTGCCAGGCGCGCCTGAAACCAGGGATTGAAATGGACTCTCTGACACAAATCGTGCTGGGCGGTGCAGTGGCTGCCAGCATTGCCCCGGCCAGACATCGCCGCGCCGCACTGCTTGCCGGGACGGCATTGGGGACTTTGCCCGACCTTGATGTATTGCCGGTCAGTTTGCTGCTGGCTGACCCGATTGACCGGATGAGCTGGCATCGTGGCCCGTCGCACTCGCTGTTTGTGCTGCCGTTTGTTGCCTGGCTGATTTGGGCGCTCTGCAAACGGCGCGGCGGGCGGGTGGCCGAGGCGCCCGCACGCTGGTGGTGGGCGATTTTTCTGGCGCTCGTTACCCATCCGTTGCTGGATGCCTTCACCGTATACGGCACGCAATTGTTCTGGCCGCTGGCAACGCCGCCGGTGATGTGGTCGAGCGTGTTCATCATCGACCCGCTGTATACCGTGTGGTTGCTGGTTGCGTGCGTGATTGCATGGTGCTGGCCGGGTGCTGCACGCGCCCAATATGCATTGGTTGCCGGGCTGGCATTGAGCAGCATTTATCTTGGCTGGTCACTTGCTGCCAAGCAGATGATTGAGCACCGTGCAGCGGCGGGTTTGGCCGCTATCGGCCATGCCGATGCCCCCAGGGTTTCGGTGCCGATGCCGTTCAATACCCTGCTGTGGCGCGTGGTGGCGATGACCCCGGAGGGGTATCTGGAGGGCGAGTATTCGCTGCTGGCCGACCATGGGCCGATGCAGTTCCGGCACTATCCTTCCGACAGGGCGGCACTCTCGGCAGTACAGGATTTTGCCGCCGTCAAACGCATCAGCTGGTTCAATCATGGCTTTCAGCGCGCGCGGCAAATGGATGACAAGCTGGTGCTGACCGACCTGCGCATGGGCAGCGAGCCGGATTATTTCTTCAATTTTGCTGTGGCGCAGCAGGATGCCAGCGGCCAGTGGCGACCCTTGCAGCCCAGCGAACAAATCCGCTTGCCGCAGGCGCGCCTGCGGCTATCGCAACTGGAGCGGCTCTGGCGGCGTATCTGGCAGACGCCAGCCAAGTGATTTACGGCTGCGGATAAATCTGCGCGCCGGGTGTGCGCCGGATTTTCCTTGCGACCGCAGGCATTTGCCCGGCAGCGAAAATGTTCCAGCTGCCGGGCAGGTCGATGGCGGCATTGAGCGCCTGACCCGGTCAGCACATGGCGTAGCGATTGCAGCAGCTCTTCGGGTAGCAGATGCGGTCATGGCGCTGCAAGCGCGCGCTGTGCACTCATGCCGGACATGCGGCTTCTCCTGATTGGGGTTGCCCGGCAGGCGCAGCGGCCAGCAGTGCAGCGAAATATTCATCGGTGAGCTGGCGTTGGCTGGCCGCATCGCTGGCGCGATTGACCACCGCGCGGAACGCGGTGTTTTCCGGCCGGTCTTTGGCATACCAGCCCAGATGCTTGCGGGCGATGCGCACGCCCATCTCCTCGCCATAGAAATCATGCAGCGCATCCAGATGCCCGAGCAGCAGCTCGCGCACTTCTTGCAGCGTGGGTGGCGGCAATAGCTCGCCGTGGGCGAGGTAATGGGCGATTTCTCTGAAAATCCAAGGCCGCCCTTGCGCGGCGCGTCCCACCATCACCGCGTCGCAGCCGGTCTGGTGCAGCACTTCACGGGCCTTTTGCGGGGAGTCGATATCGCCATTGGCAATCACCGGGATGCGGATTTGCGCCTTGATGGCGGCTACGGTGTCGTGTTCGGCGCTGCCGGTATAGTGCTGATCGCGGGTGCGGCCATGCACGGTCAGCGCGGCGATGCCGCAGTCCTGTGCCAGTTGCGCGATGCGCGGCGCATTGCGGTTTTCGGCATCCCAGCCGGTGCGGATTTTCAGCGTCACCGGCACGTCCACCGCAGCCACTACGGCGTCAAGAATTGCTGCCACCAGCTTTTCATCGCGCATCAGCGCCGAGCCTGCCCAGACATTGCAGACCTTCTTGGCCGGGCAGCCCATATTGATGTCGATGATTTGCGCGCCGTGCTCGATATTGTGGCGCGCGGCATGGGCAAGCTGCGCCGGGTCGGTGCCAGCGATTTGCACACTGATGGGTGAGGGCTCGCCCTCGTGGTCCATGCGATGCCGCGACTTGGCCGTACCCCAGAAACGCGGGTCGCTGATGGTCATTTCCGATACCGCCAGCCCCGCGCCCATGCGTTTGCACAATTGCCGGAATGGTTTGTCGGTCACCCCGGCCATCGGCGCGAGAATGACCGGCGTAGCGATGTGATGCGGGCCGATGTGCATGGAGTTGGAGATAATAGAACAGGGTAGGAGCTATTCTGCCGTCCTTGTCTGCCAGACACCATCTATTTGTCAGAGAGCCTGAATTGGGCGGCCAGAAAGGTGTGTTTTTGTAAAAATTACTTGCAAATCAATAAGTTGAGGTTAT
>JAUMYP010000022.1 GCA_030528565.1 Pseudomonadota bacterium | reverse complement strand
CAAGGGCTACGTCGATGACTGTCAGGTGCGCGCCCATGTGTCCACGGCAAGAGTGCTCAAACAGGCACGGGGGGAAAGACCTTGAAAGGCATGGGTGTAAGAGCCTGTTCAAGCGCTGCCACTGTTGGGGAGCGAGCTTATTGGTGGTTTTGTCATGAAGCAAAGCCACTCAAGGTGAGCTTGCCGATGCTCTGGCCGCTTTCAATCAGTGCATGTGCCTGGCGCAGGTTGGCTGCATTGATAAGGCCAAACGAGCGCGTACGCGTTGTGGCGAGTTTGCCCGCATCGGCAAGCGCAGCCACGTTGCGCAGAATGTCCTGCTGGCACTGCAGGTCGGCAGTGCCCATCAGCGGGCGGGTGAACATGAACTCCCAATGCAGTGACAGGCTCTTGCGCTTCAACAGGGCGATATCCAGCGATTTGGGGTCATCAATCAGCGCGATGCGTCCCTGCGGTGATATCAATGAAACGATGTCGGCCAGATAGTCATCGGTATGCGTGGTTGAAAAAACGAAGGCCGGTGCGCCCATGCCCAGTGCTTCGACTTGGGCTGCCAGCGGCCTGCGGTTGCCGAATATCACCCAGCGCATGCTGACCCATCAGTTGCGCGAGCTGGAAGCGGATGGCCTTATCGTGCGCAAGGTGTATGCCGAGGTGCCGCCCAGGGTGGAATACCGTTTGACTGATTACGGGCAAACGCTGGCGCCGGTGATTGAGGCGCTGAAGGCGTGGGGAGACGCCCATGTCGGGCGTGCTGGTGAAAACGCGCCGTCGGGCAAGCCGCCGCCAGGCGAATGAAGCTTAATGCCCGTGTTTGCTGTCCGGTTTGTGCGGATGCCTGGGCGCCTGGGTTTCTGCCCAGGCTTCGCGTTCGGCGGCGCTCATCTGGCGCCATCTTTGGCGCAGCGCCGTGCGCTCCTCGGCATTCATGCGGCGCATGGCGTGGTACAGCGCCACGGCATGGCGGCGCTCGGTGGAGCTCATATGCCGGGTGCGCTGATAGAGCTCGCGCATTTGCTGCTGTTCCCGGGGCGAAAGCTGTTCGAAGCGTTCACGGCCGCGATGGGCGCGGGCGCGCTCCTCCGGGGTCATGGCCTGCCAGCGCCGTGCGCGCTCAAGCATTCTCTGCCGCTGCTCCGGGCTGGCCTGGTTCCAACGCTCGCGCGTGGGCTGAATCAGAAGTTCCTGCTGCGCGCTGGGCAGTTGTTCCCAGTGCAACTGGCTGCTATCAGCGGACTGCGCCAGCGCCGGGGCGGCAAACAGGGCGAGCAGGACAAGCGGGGCGGATTTGAGGTTCATCATGGGGGTACTCAGTTCGCGGCCAGGGTGCGGACTTCGTCCGAATCCAGCCAGGCATAAAAGTCCGGGTTGACCGACAGCAGGCCGTCGTCGCTGTCGATGGCCTCATCTGCGCCGAGTTGCTGGGCAGTCTGTGTCGGGGGGTGCTGTGGGGTGTGCCAAAGCGGCATCAGCAGCACGGCAAGCACTGCCAGGCTGGCAAGGGATGCAGCCCAGGGCAGCCAGCGGTTGCGGGCAGGCGTGTTTGCCCTGCTTTGTGCGGCGATGGCGGGGGAGAGTTGCAGCCGGACATGGCCGGGCAGATGCGCGGCGGCGTTCTGCCATTGCTGGCGCAGTTGTTGGTCGAATTGCCGGTCGTTCATCGCCAGTCCTCCAGTTGTGCTTGCAATGCGGCGCGGGCGCGGGAGAGATGGGTTTTCACCGAGCCTTCGCTACAGCCCATGATGTGTGCGGTTTGGGCTACGTCGAACTCCTCCAGCACCCGCAGGGTGAAGGCTTCGCGCTGCCGTGCAGGCAAGGCCCGCATGGCCGCGCGCATCCGTGCCCAGGCTTCGCGGCTGTCGTGCTGGCGCGAGGGTTCGGGGGTGGCCTCGTCCAGCCAGTCGATTGGCTGGCCGTCATCGTTGCTCGCTGATGTCAGCCAGCCAAGGCGGAAGCGCCGCCTGCGCTGCGCGTCAATGATGCGGGTGCGCAGGATGCGCCAGAACAGCGGCGGCCATTCGTCTGCGGGGCGCTCGCGGTAGGCCAGTATTTTCAGCATCGCTTCCTGTACCGCATCCAGCGCGTCCTCACGATGCCGCAGGCTGGCCTCGGCAAAGCGGAAGGCGCGCGCGGCAACATCGCTCAGGAACGCCTCAAGCGCCGGTGCCGCTGGCATCAGCGAGGTGCTTTCGGTGAAGCTGGAGCCGGCATCAGGGCACACGGGGCGGGCGGTCATGGGGGTGAAGTTCGATGCTGAAAACGCACGCCAGGCCCAATGGTTGACCTGCGCCTAGCGTCCAAGCCATGCGGCCAGGGCAATGGCCGCCGCGTACAGGCACCAGTCGAGGGGGGCCAGCCAGAAGCCTGAAAGTATCCAGGCAAAACCCAGCCCCATTTTTGGGATGGCTTCCCACGGCAGCATGCCCAGTTGCAGGCCGACGTGGGTGGCCATCAGGCCCCATTGCGCCAGTGCAATGGCAAGCGCAGTGCCAAGGGCGGCCTGGGCGCCGCGCCAGCGGCCGGGTGCCAGGCGTGCAAGCCGGGTCATGATGAGCAAATCCGCACAGGCAACAAAGGCAAAAACCGGGGCGGGCAGGTTAAAAGTGAACGCCAGCATTACCCATAATGCGGCCGCGCCAGATGCGCCGAGCAGCAGCAGGAACAGGCCGGTAAGTGAAATGCGCGGCAGCGGGGAGGCAGTCATCGCTACAGGATAGAGCCTGCGGCGCTACAATGCGCCTCTTTTTCTTGCCTTTTGTGGCCATGTATTCCCGCAGCAGTGAACCGGTGCGCTTTGAGCGCGATTGCCAAGTCGTCCTTGTCCCCTCGGGCGAAGAAGTCACCATGCCGGCTGGCAGCGTGGGGTATATCACCCAGGCGCTGGGCGGCAGCTTCACGGTATTTGTCGAAGGCAACCTGATGCGCGTGGCGGGCAAGGATGCCGATGCCATCGGCAAGGAGCCACCGCCACCGATTGAACTGCCGGACAACGCCAGCGATGAAGATGTCGAACAACTGGTATGGCGGCAGTTGCGCACCATTTTCGACCCGGAAATCCCCATCAATGTGGTCGAGCTGGGGCTGGTGTACGAGGCCAATCTGCATACCCTTGAAGACGGCCAGCGCCGTGTTGATATCAAGATGACGCTGACCGCGCCCGGCTGCGGCATGGGCGACATCCTGGTGGCCGATGTGCGCGACAAGCTGGAGATGATTCCGACCATCGCCGAGGCCGATGTGGAGCTGGTGTTCGACCCGCCGTGGAACCGCAGCATGATGAGCGAGGCGGCGCGGCTGGAAACCGGGATGCTGTAATTTGGACAAGCCGGGCAGTCGCCCGGCTTCAGTTGTGCAGGCTCAAAGCGCCTCGAAGCGGTTGGCATCGACGTTCTTGCGCACCTTGTCCGGCTGCCAGATGCGGCCATTCATGGCCAGATAGGCGCCCGGCGGCAGCGCCTGCACGGCGCCGACCGCGCAGCCGATATTGAATTCGGCATCGGAGCCGGCAAAACGCGCCGGATTCAGCGCCCCGGTCAGCACGATGGTCTTGTCGGGAATGCTGGCCAGCACTTTGGCCGTTTCCACCATCGAGTCAGTGCCGTGGGTAACCAGTACATGGCGCTCGCTTTGCGCAGCGATGGTGGCGCGCATCAGCTCGCGGTCGGCCTGGTCGATGAACAGCGAATCCTTGCGCAGCAGCGGAATGACATGGAAACGGAAGGCAACCCCCAGGTCGCTGAGAATCTTGCCGATTTGCGGCTCGCCGACCTGGTAGTCGGATTTGGCATCGAAATACACTTTGTCGATGGTGCCGCCAGTGGTGATGATGAGCAGGTCTTCCATTGCAGTTTTCATGAAGGGCAGGGAGGCGAGCGCGCATTCTAGTGCCTGTTGCAGCGGCCTGACACAGCCGGTAGCGGCACAGGCATAATAGCCGGATGACTATCGCCTCGGCCGCCCTGCTGCTTTTCATCATTCTCGACCCGCTTGGCAATGTGCCGGTGGTGCTCAGCCTGTTGCGCTCACTGCCCCCCAGGCGCCAGCTCATCGTGATTGCCCGCGAGCTGCTGATTGCGCTGGTGGTGCTGATGCTGTTCCTGTGGTTTGGCAAATACGCGCTGGATGCCATGCACCTGCGCCAGGAGTCGGTGTCGATTGCCGGTGGCATCGTGCTGTTCCTGATTGGCATCCGCATGATTTTCCCGCCTGCCGAAGGCATCATGGGCGACCAGCACGGCGGTGAGCCGTTCATCGTGCCGCTGGCGATTCCGATGATTGCCGGGCCTTCCGGGATGGCCGCAGTGATGCTGATGGGCACGCAATACCCCGACCGGATGTGGGAATGGAGCCTGGCACTGCTGGTGGCCTGGGGGGCGGCGGCGGCCATCCTGCTGATGTCGCCCCTGCTTTACAAATGGCTGGGGCACCGCGTGCTGACCGCGGTGGAGCGATTGATGGGGATGCTGCTGGTGGCGATTTCCATCCAGATGTTGCTCGATGGCCTGAGCTCGTATTTCAATGCGGTGAAGTAAGAGCCTGTTCAAAGCTTTTCCGGTGCCGGTTGCCCGCAGGTGGCTGATGCCAGGTTGTGAACCCGGTCCGCTTTTTGACACCGGATTTTCACAAACCCGGGGCATACTGTTAAACTGATGTTAACCATCCGACCCGGTATGGCTTGCCGGGTCGCTTCCTGTTTTTCCTCCCCATGTTTGAGACAATCGCGATGAATCGCATCCATACCCTCCGCCGGTCCAGGCTCACGCTTGGTCTTGTCGCCGCCCTGGCTGCGGCTCCCGTTTTTGCCCAGAGCACCTCCTCCGGTGTCGGCGGGCAGGTGATAGGCAGCAACGGCCAGCCGCTTGCGGGTGTTGAAGTCACCATCACCCACGTCGAGTCGGGCAGTGTCAGCCGTGCCGTGACCGATGGCAATGGCCGCTATGTGGCGCGCGGCTTGCGTGTAGGCGGCCCCTACACCATTTCGGTCAGCCATAACGGCCAGAGCGATACCGAAGAAAACGTCTATCTGGCGCTGGATACCACCAATAATGTGAATCTGGATATCGCTGCCGCTGCCGGTACGCTCGATACCATCACCGTGGTGGGCACGGCGATGGCCAATGTGTTTACCCCTGACAGCACCGGCGCTGCCACCATCATTGGCCGCCAGGAAATCGAGGCGCTGCCTTCGGTGCGCCGTTCGCTGGAAGACTATGTGCGGCTTGACCCGCGCATCGTGCAGGTGGACAAGGAGCGCGGTGGTATTTCCGCTTCCGGCCAGAACAACCGCTACAACAATATCCGCATCGACGGGGTGCCGACCAATGACAACTTCGGCCTCAACGATTCGGGCATGCCGGCATTGAACCAGCCAATCGTGATGGACTGGATTCAGGAGTTCAACGTCAGCATTTCCAATTACGATGTGACCCAGGGCGACTTTGTCGGCGCCAATGTCAATGCCGTGACCAAGTCCGGTACCAACGACTTCCATGGCGCGGTGTATGGCACCTATCGTGATTCGGACATGATTGGCAAGAAGGTGGCGGGCAGCGAACGGCCTTCGCCGTTCAAGCGCGAAACCAACTGGGGCGGCTATCTGGGTGGCCCGCTGGTGAAGGACCGCCTGTTCTTCTTTGCCGGTTATGAAAAGTTCCGCCGCGATGCCGAAGCCGTTTCCACTGGCGTGGCAGGCTCCGGGGCGACCAATGAATTCCGCCTGACCCAGGCCGAGCTGGATGCGGTCACCGCCCGGGCTGCGGTGCTGGGCGCATCGGCAGATTCGATTGGCTCTTTTGCGCCAATCAACAATATCGCCAATACCGACAGCAAAGTGATTGTCAAGCTGGACTGGAACATCAACGATGACCACCGCGCCAGCCTGCGCTACAACAAGACCGATGGTAGTGTGCTGCGCCAGAACAACAGCAGCAACACGCTGCAAGCCAGCAGCAACCGCTTCCAGGACAACATCACCTTTGAAAACTGGGCGGCGATGCTGTACAGCAACTGGGGGGACAATTTCTCCAGCGAGCTGAATGTCTCCTATAGCGAATACCGTTCGGCGCCGACTTCGTTCTCCAGCATCCCGCAGGTCACCATCCGCGTCCCGGGCATTTCGCCCAGCGGCAACGATGGCACCATCGCGTTCGGCCAGGAACGCTCGCGTCAGGCCAACCGCCTGTCGGTGGATACCTGGACGGCATTTGCCGCTGCCAACTGGTACGTGGGCGACCATGAACTGAAGTTCGGCGTGGATTACGAGTCTTCCGATATCTACAACCTGTTCTTGCAGGACGCGGTTGGCAGCTACGAATTCACCGGCAATGATGCCCTTGGCAATTTCCTCTCCGGAAACGGCGCCCGTTACCGCTACCAGCGCGCCCGTACCGGCAACAACCAGGACGCTGCTTCGCGCTTCAAGGTGGGCAATCTCGGCTTGTTCGTGCAGGACACCTGGACAGTCAATGAGCGCCTGACCCTGATTTACGGCCTGCGCGCCGACCAGACCCGGGTGGCGGGCACGCCTGCCTTCAACGCCGGTTTCCTGGCCGATTTCGGCATCGACAACCGCAATACCCCGGACGGCAAGTGGACGATTGCGCCGCGCCTGGGCTTCAACTACACCTTTGACACCGATGGCCTGACCACGCAGTTCCGTGGCGGTATTGGCCTGTTCGTCGGCTCTGCGCCGGGTGTCTGGCTCTCCAACAGCTTCTCCAACGCCGGTGTGCTGGTGGATAGCTACGATATCCGCAACGCCGGCATGGCAGCCGGTGCGCTGGACCCCAACAACCCCTATGTGCCGGCCAATGCCACGGCTGCCCAGTACGTCAATGCCATGGCCAATGACTTCCGCCAGCCGACGGTATGGAAGGCCAACTTCGGTATCGACCAGCAGTTGCCGTGGTGGGGGCTGACCGGCGGCGTGGAATTCCTGGCCGCACGCACCGAGCGCGGCGTGAACTACGTCAATTACGCCCTGGGCGATGCCAATGGCACCCTGCCTGATGGCCGCGCGCACTACTGGGCCGACCTCAGTGGCAGCCGCTCGCGTATCCGTGCCAACTGCTTGCTGGTGAATCCGGCGCAGGCTTTCCACGCCAGCCGCAACCCTTGCCGTTACACCAATGCCATCGTGCTGGAAAACACCCGCCGTGGCAGCAGCCAGAACGTGACCTTCTCGCTGGAAAAACCCTGGGCTGACGGCTGGTTTGGCAAACTGGCCTTCACCTGGGGGCGTTCGACGGAAGTCAGCCCGGGTACCTCCTCGGTGGCCCTTTCCAACTGGCAGAACCGTACCGTGCTGAACCAGAACGAGGATATGGCCAATCGCTCCAACTACGAGATTGACCGCCGCGTGACCCTGGCGCTCAGCAAGAAGTTCAACTTCTTTGGCGAGCGCGCGCCGACCCGCTTCTCGATGTTCTACGAAGGCCGCCACGGCCGTCCGTACAGCTATGTGTTCAAGAACGATGCCAACGGCGATGGCGTCCGCGGCAATGACTTGTTCTTCGTGCCCGGCAGTGCGGCGGATGTGAGCTTCACCGCCAATTCCAGTGCCGAAGACCAGGCCGTGTTCTGGAACTATCTTGCCAACGACAAATACCTCAAGGGCATGGCCGGCGTGCTGCCGCGCAACTATGGCCGCAGCCCGTGGCGCAACATCATTGATGTGCGCATCCAGCAGGATATCCCGCTGGGCATGTCCGGCCTGAAGGCGGAAGTGTTCCTTGACATCGAAAACTTCGGCAACCTGCTCAACAAGAAGTGGGGCCAGGTTGAAGAAGCCGGCTTCCCGTACACCATGGGCGTTGTTGACTATGCCGGTGTCAAGGATGGCAAATACGTCTATGACGTCAGCAGCTTCCACAACGAAGCGACCGGTCGCTCCAGCACGCCGTACATGCCGTACCGCAACCTGGAATCGCGCTGGATGGCGCAGGTGGGCTTCCGCCTGACCTTCTGATTGCCCGTTGCAGTCACCCAAGAAAACGGCCGGTTTTTCCGGCCGTTTTCTTTTCCGGTTCCGGGGGAAAATCCCTTTATCCGGTTTTGGCATTCATGCGCCAAGAGGCACCTTCGAACAGGCTTCAGAGTATTGCTTCGGTTAGCAGAATATCTTTGCGTTCAATCACCAGCTCATCGCGCAGTTGCTCTTCCATGGCGCGGCGGGAGTTGCCAGCGGGTTCGGGGTTGCGCTGGGATGCAGAAAACTGCTGGGCGCTGGCATGGTCTTTCCACGCCAGGGTGAGGCGGAAATCCCATTGTTCGCGCCCCTGTAGCAGTTGTGGCTGCGCCATGCGGATGGACAGCAGCCGTCCTGCCTGACGTTCGGCCTCCAGCAGGGGCAGCCGGGTTTTCTTGAACAGGGCGATGAACTGTTCATGGCGGCCGGGCTTGAGCCAGTAGGTGTGTTCGACCACGAATGGCGTTTCGCTCTCGGCCTGCTGCGCCGCTGCGGGTGCGGCAAACAGGGTGCAGGCGGCCAGCAGCAGGGCGGTGGACAGGCTGCCTTTCACGCGCTGCCTGCCTGCGTGCTGTCCGCAAATTGCGGCCAGCGTTTGCGGATGGCGGCACGGATGCCGGCAGCATCCAGGCCAGCTTCGGCCAGCAGGTCTTCGCGGCTGGCATGCTGCTGGAAGGCATCGGGCAGCCCCAGGTGCAGTATCGGCAGGCTGATGCCCTCGGCGGCCAGAAGTTCGGCCACGGCGGAGCCTGCGCCGCCTGCCACCACGTTGTCTTCCAGTGTGACAAAACCCTGATGGCTCCCGGCCAGCTGCAAAATCAGCGCCTTGTCCAGCGGCTTGATAAAGCGCATGTCAACGACGGACAGGCCAAGTTCTGCGGCGACCTGTTCGGCGGCGGGCAAGACCGCACCAAAGGCCAGGAGCGCCAGCCCTTGCCCCTGGCGCTTGAGCTGCGCCTTGCCAATCGGCAGGGTGTCGAGGGTGTTGCCCGCCGCGATGCCGGTGCCGCTGCCGCGCGGGTAACGTACGGCTGCGGGGCCGGGGTACTGGTAGCCGGTGGACAGCATCTTGCGGCATTCGGCTTCATCACTGGGCGCCATGATGAGCATATTGGGCACGCAGCGCAGGAAGGACAAATCCAGATTGCCGGCGTGGGTGGCGCCATCGGGGCCGACCACGCCGCCACGGTCGATGGCAAACAGCACATCCAGCTTTTGCAGGGCGACATCGTGAACCAGCTGGTCGTAGGCGCGTTGCAGGAAGGTCGAATAAATCGCCACCACCGGCTTGGCGCCTTCGCAGGCCATGCCAGCGGCCAGGGTCACGGCGTGCTGCTCGGCAATCGCCACATCGAAATAGCGCGCTGGATACTCGCGCGAGAAACGCACAAGCCCGGAGCCTTCGCGCATCGCCGGGGTGATGCCGAGCAGCCTGTCATCGGCGGCGGCCATATCGCAGAGCCAGTCGCCAAAGACATCGGTATAGGTGGGTTTTTTCACCGTGCCGGGCTTTTTCACCATGCCCTCGGCCGGGTCGAAGGGCGATACTGCGTGATAGCCGATTTGGTCGGCCTCGGCGCGCTCGTAGCCCTTGCCCTTGGTGGTGATGACATGCAGCAATTGCGGGCCTTTCAGCCCTTGCAGGGTGCGCAAGGTGGAGAGCAGCGTATCCATGTCGTGGCCGTCGATGGGGCCGGTGTAGTGGAAGCCCATTTCCTCGAACAGGGTGGAGGGCACGAACATGCCTTTCCAGTGTTCTTCCCAGCGTTTGACGAATTTGGCCGGGGCGGTGTCCTTGTCGCCCAGCAGCTTTTTGCCGCCTTCGCGCAGCGCGTTCAGGGTTTTGCTGCCACTCATGCGCCCCAGCATGCGGGTCAGGCCGCCGACCGCCTCGGAAATCGACATGCGGTTGTCGTTGAGAATCACCAGGATATTGGGTTCTTCGTCCATGCCGCCAGCGTGGTTCAGGGCTTCATAGGCCATGCCGGCGGTCATTGCGCCATCGCCGATGATGGCCACCACGCGGCGCTCGCTGCCCGCGCGGGCGCTGGCGATGGCCATGCCCAAGGCTGCGGAGATGCTGGTGGAAGAATGCCCCACGCCAAAAGTGTCGTATTCGCTTTCTTCGCGCTTGGGAAAGGGCGCCACGCCGTGTTTTTGCTTGACGGTATGGATACTGTCGCGGCGGCCGGTCAGAATCTTGTGCGGATAGGCCTGATGGCCGACATCCCAGACCAGGCGGTCATGGGGGGTGTCATACAGATAGTGCAGGGCGCAGGTCAGTTCCACCACGCCGAGGTTGGCGCCAAAATGGCCGCCGGATTTGCCAGCGGATTCAATCAGATAGGCCCGCAATTCATCGGCTACCGCTTGCAGTTCCTCGGCAGGAAAGCGGCGCAGGTCGGCAGGGGTATTGATGTGCGAGAGGCGGGGATAGCGCGAGGAATCAATCATCCGCGCATTTTACGTCGAGTTGCTGTCAATAGCCTGTCTGTGTGGCTATTTCGTTGCCGCAATTGCGCAAGCGTGCAGTGCTTTGGGGAAAGCGCCGTTAGAGACCTTGAACAGGCTCTTAGCGCAGTCCCAGCCGTTCCAGCAATCCGGGGCGTGGCGGCTCAGGAAGCGGCTCAGCGCCCGGCAGGACAGCTTCTGCGCTGCCGATGGCAAGGCAGGCATTGAGGAAGTCGGCGACCTCCGCCTCGCTGGCGGTGGCGGCCTGGGCGATTTCCACGATGCTGGCAGGCGCCTTCATCAGTGCCGAGGCGATACGCAGGTGCTTGGGGTATTCGCGCTCGGTCTGCACCCATTTGGTGAGCCGGTAACGGGCATCGGGATGATGCGGCGGCAGCAATTTGCCTGCGCCGCGCAACAGGGCGGCAAACCAGACCAGACGCGAGAGTTGTTGTTCATGCCCGGCGGCTTCAAGGTCGAAGTTTTCAGGCAGGGGCACGAAATCTTCGTGTTGCAGCGTGATGGCAAACAGTGGCAGCAACGGTTTCAGGGTGGGCGGGCCGTGGTAATGCCCGGTATCCATGTCCAGTATCAGGGGCGGGGCGGAGTCGTGTTGTAGGCGAACCAGGCCGTGTAGCTGGCCATTGGCAAGCCAGTCACCCAGCCGTCCTGCGGTCGTATGGGCCGCAATTTCAATCAGGCCGGGGCCGGTGGCAGGCATGTCTGCCTGGATGGGCGTGTCTTCCGGGCCGGGTACAGGCGCAGGCGCTGGCAGTGCGCTTTCAATGCCGGTGCCTGGTTTGGGCGGGATGGCAAGCTCATCCAGAAGCTTTTCCAGGGCCGCCTCATCAAAGTCCCGGGCGAGCTGGAAATGGGTTTGGCTGCGTGCGGCAGCGGTATAGCCGATTACGGTGGCCCCGGAGTTGTAGAGCTGGAGCCAGCTAAGCGGGCCATACAGGCTGTCCATATCGACGACGACGAAGTCGGCATTGGCATCGGAGCAAAGGTGAAGGTTGATTTGCAGGCGCGCTATGGCTGCAGAAAACGCTTCATGCAAAAAAGCATGTGTTCTGGAATCCATTCCAGCAAAACCCAGGGTAGTCATCAGAAACAGCTCTCTACAACAGGCGGCGGAGTATAAACAGGGAATTGGGCGTGAGAGAGCTTTCGAGCTACGTCACAAATTGTGAAGTATGTCACATTTCGGGGGGGGGGTAAACTGCTAACCATGATTTTTTCCAGAAATAACAACAAGCTACTTATGCGCTGTTCATTGATGTGAGTGGCCGAAATTTTCGGCAGGCAGGCGCATCAATGTGTCTGCACCGCTGCTTAGCGCCGCGGCATGGCTGTGGATGCGCGGCAGGATACGGGCGTAATAGAAGCGGGCGGTTTCGCGCTTGCCCTGTTTGAAGGCATCGCTCTGCGCGGATTTTTCTGCCGCTGCCAGCGCGCGCACCCACCAGAAGGCGAGCAGGCTGTAGCCGCAGACAAACAGATAGTCGTAGGCGGTGCTGCCGATTTCCTCCGGGTTTTCAGCAGCCATTTGTGCGATTTGCTGCGAAATTTGCTGCCAGTTGCCGAGCACTTGTTGCAGCTGCGGCAGAAATTCGGCAACTGCGGGGTTATTGGCTTGTGCCTGGCAGAATGCGTCCGCCTCTTGCAAAAGCGGCTGCAAGCCTTCGCCTTTTAGTTGCAGCAGTTTGCGGCCCACCAGGTCCAGCGCCTGGATGCCGGTGGTGCCCTCATACAGCGTAGTGATGCGGGCATCGCGCGCCAGCTGCTCCATGCCGTGCTCGGCGATATAGCCGTGGCCGCCAAAACATTGCAGCGCCAGATAGGTGCACTCATTGCCCCATTCGGTGAGGCAGGCCTTGACGATGGGGGTGAGAAAGCCCACCAGCGCATCGGCGCGTTTGCCTGCGTCCGTGTCCGGCGCGTGTTGGGCGATGTCCAGCATCAGTATGGCGTGATAGGCCAGCAGGCGGCTGCCTTCGACCAGGGCCTTTTGCGTCAGCAGCATGCGCCGCACATCGGGGTGGGCGATGATGGCATCAGCCGGTTTGTCAGGTTGCACAGCCCCGGAAAGCGCGCGCATCTGCAAGCGTTCGCGGGCATAGCGCAGCGCGTTTTGCAGGGCGCGCTCGGCCAGCCCCAGCCCTTGCAGGCCCACGCCCAGGCGGGCGGAGTTCATCATGGTGAACATCGCCATCAGTCCTTTGTGCGGCTCGCCCAGCAGATAGCCTTCGGCGGCATCGAAATTCATCACGCAGGTGGCCGAGCCATGGATGCCCATCTTGTGCTCCAGCGCGCCACAGGCCACGTTGTTGCGCTCGCCTGGCTGGCCGCGCTCATCCACCTTGTACTTCGGCACGATGAACAGCGAAATGCCGCGGCTGCCAGCGGGGGCATCGGGCAGGCGCGCCAGTACCAAATGAACAATGTTTTCCGCCATGTCATGTTCACCGGCGGTAATGAAAATCTTGGTGCCGCTGATGGCGTAGCGACCATCGGGCAGCGGCTCGGCGCGGCTGCGCAAAAGTCCAAGGTCGCTGCCGGCCTGCGGCTCGGTCAGGCACATGGTGCCGGTCCATTGCCCGGATACCAGCGGCGCCAGGAACACCGCCTGCTGCCACGGGCTGCCGTGATGCAGCAGGGCTTCGGTCGCACCGTGCGAGAGCAGCGGAAAATTGCCCCAGGCAAGATTGGCGGCATTAATCATTTCTTTGAGCGCCGCGCCCAGCACCTGCGGCATGCCCTGGCCGCCGAATGCTTCCGGTGCGTTGAGACCGGGCCAGCCGCCCTCGGCAAACTGCGCAAAAGCCGCTGCAAAGCCCTCCGGTGTGGTGACGCGGCCAGTTTGCTTGTCGAAACTGCAGCCCCGGTCGCCAACGGCATTGAGTGGCGCCAGCACCTGGCTGCTAAAACGCGCCGCTTCTTCCAGCACGGCATTGGCCAGCTCGCGGCTGACATCATGCTTGCCCAGATGCGCAAAGATGGCTTCGGCATCCAGAACGTCAAACAGGACGAAGCGGATATCGTCCAGCGGAGCGCGGTATTGGCTCATGGCTATTCTCCGTGGCGATTAGCGCAGCACGCCGGGCAAGCCGGGGGCAGGGCTAAGTGCGCTATCGCGTTGCAAGGAATAATTGCGTGGTTTGCCGTTTCCGGTGCTGGCCTTGACCGTGCCCTTCAACTGGTAGGCAAAACCGCGCCCGGTGGCGAGCGCATCGGCCGCTTGCAGTTTGGCCGGCAGGCTGGGGGTCAGGGATAGGGCGAGAATCTCGGCCGATTCAGCCGCAACCGTCAGCGCAGGGGCGGCCTGCAACTGACCGGCGGGCTTGCCGTCGATGCTGAGGGCAAGGTCAACCTGGTCAAAGCGCATCGCCACATTGCTGTAGTTTTGCAGCCGCAGCTCAACCTGCCATTGACCCTGCGCATCAATGCGGAGCTGCTGGATGCTGCTGGCAGGCTCGGAAATGCGCTGCGCGCCAGTGCTGGCACAGCCGGCCAGCAGGGCGAGCAGCAAACTCATGACAAGGCTGATGCGTGGTAAGGCTTTCATCCGCAGCTCGCAACATCAAGGGTTGCCAAGCATAACGTGAACGGATGAATGACAAACACATCAATCGCGGCGGCGCAGCGACTGTACCTTCAGGAAGGTGTGGTCACCGATGGTGGCGACCTGATAGGCATTGCGCCAGCTCGGGCGGGCAATATTGTGTGCCAGGAAATGACTGGCGCCAGGCACGATTTCCTGCCGCTGGTCTTGCGGCAGCGCCCAATTGGCCTGGGCATCCAGCGCCACATTGACCGCCTGCGACCAGGCCTGGATATTGCTGAGCTTGGTCTGCGGCGAAACCAGCGTGGGGGCGAACTGCTTGCGGGCAGTCACCACCTCGCACAGGGTGTTGCCCCAAAGACCGCTGTCCTCGCGCCGTAGCGCGACCTCGGCAACCGCCTGCTGGCCGATGACCGGCTGGTTGCGGGCTTCAAGATAAAGCGTGGCCGACAGGCACAAAGAATCGCTGGCCTGCGGCGGAAGGATTGAGGCGAACCACAGAATCCAATCCAGTTTCATCGTCGTACTCCTTGTTTCGTTGCGCCGCAGGCTGGCAACCCAAAGGGCAGCTGGCGATGCGGCATGGCGTTGTGGGGAGGGCGGCGGCGCTTGGCTGTTGGCGCTGCATCTACCCTGGGCGGGGGTCTCGAATGAAAAGACGCTGCCGCCGGGGAGCCACCCGAATGAAGCTGAATAGGGGGTGGCGAAAAGTTGGCGAAAGGTAGAAGGAAGAAACGGAATGGAAGGTGAACAAAGCTTTACATTTGACAGGAAGTTTTGTGCTTGGAAGTGCAGCGATGGCGGCAGTCCATAGGACATTGGGCACGGCTATTCAGCGGCTTTACCAGCGATTTTCAGCAATATGACGCAGACATCCAGAGGCATTCAGAAAGCAGCATTGCTTGCGTGCAAATGCTGAATGGCTGTTCAGTTTTGAGGGGCAGGCAAGAAAAAATACCTGACTGCGGAGCAACTGGACGGTGAGGTTTGCTGCTGTGGCTGCCCAAGAAAGCATTTCTCTGGCGCGCGGGCATTGCCACCGTAGGCGTAGCTCTATACCGCGTGCATCCGGGGGAATACGGGATACATCCTCGCACCGTCCGCTGCCAAGAAGATACCTTATAACAGGCTCTGAGAGCAGGTTCTGAGCAATCCGGCGGGTATATCGGAAGCACTGGCTTTGGCTAGGTTTATGCCACATGCTGCGGCAGGACGATTTCAGCAACGTATTCGCCGTTTTCGATGAAAGTCAGTAAACCGCCTTGCCCTTTGCTGATGGCGGCAATCCGTGCCCGGGTGGCCGCGATGCCGACACTGTGACCGGTGGATTCTGGGGTGCCAGGCCGTTGTGGCATGGGATTGCTAACCCTGAGGCGCAGCCTTTGTGCACTCATCAACAAGCGGATTTCAAGTCGCCCACCTTGCGGCATTTTTTCTATGCCATGCCGCACGGCATTTTCTGCCAGCGTTTGCAGTGTCAGTGGCGGGATGGGCTTGTTGGGCAAAAGTGCCGGCAAATGCCAGGCTACCTGCAGGCGACTGCCCAGCCGTAGTTTTTCAATTTCCAGATAGCGCCGGGTTAGCTCCAGCTCACGTGGCAATGGATGTAGCGCATTGCTTGAGAGCGCAGTCCTGAACAAGTCAGACAAGTCCAGCAACACCTGCTCTGCCTGGTCCGGCTCAATATGTACCAGTGCCACGGCGGTATTTAAGCTGTTGAACAGGAAGTGCGGGTCAACCCGCGCACGCAGCACATCCAGCTCTGCCTGCTTGGCACGCAGTGCCAGCTGCTTGGATTCCCAGTGGCGATGGAATGCAAAAGCGCCCAAGGCACCCAGCGCCAATATCAATGCCGGGATTTGCAGCCAGCCGTACCAGGTTTTGCCATAGATATGGAGCAGCATCTCGGGGAACAGCCATCTGACCAGGCTCGACATCAAAATGGCAGAAAGCGTCAGCAGTACAACCAGTGAACACAGCAGTGAAGTGATGGAGAGGCGGCCAAGCCAGGGCAGCAGCAAGCGTGTTAAACAGAGGGTTGAAAGCGCGATCCATTGCAGCAGCAGCGACATCAAGCCCAGGTACACCAATGGCTCCAGCACCAGGCCGGGCGTGAGTGAAAGGATGATGGCCACCGTTTCGGCCAGCAACATGGTCAGCAAAATGGACTTTGAGCGCCACAGCAAAAGCAGTGGGCTGTTGGACGGCAGAGCAGGACTTTTCGGCATAACCGGCAGCATAACGCCGGTAAGGTCATCTGAGTGGCCGTTGGTCAGCTTCATCAGCCTGCAATCGCGTCTTTGTTTAGACTCGCTGGCAAGAAGGGAGGGCGTATGCTTATCAAACACACCCAATACAAGTCCAGCCAGCAGCAAGCGGGCTTTAGCCTGGTGGAGCTGGCAATTACAGTCGCGGTGCTTGCCATTATCGCCGGGATTGCCATACCCAGCTTTCGCAATATGCTGCAAAGAAGCCGCCTGACGGCCAGCAGCAATGAAATGTTGGCGGTTTTCCAGAATGCCCGCATGGAAGCCTTGCGGACTAATGCCCGGGTAGATGTCTGCCCCAGTAGCAATGGCAGTGCATGCGGCGGCAGCAACTGGAAGCGGGTGATTATCGCTGCAAACAAAAACGGCATGACCACGGTATTGCGTGATATCCGCATTGATGCAGCCAATATTGAGGTCATTTCCAGCAATTCGATTTCCACCAACCGGGTGTGGTATCTGCCTGATGGCTTTGTACGCATGGGCAATGCCAGTACACCTGTACAAGTCGGTACCTTGAGGATTTGCACCAAGGACCTGCCCAATGAAAATGCCAGGGATATCCATCTGAACATGGGGCGGGTTTCAATCACTCGTGTGACCAATACGGCTTGTGACGCACCAGGAAACAGCTAATGAAAACTTTCTCCCATTCTCGTTTTTATCGTGCATCAAAAAGATATCAGCAAGGCGTGGGCCTGATAGAAGTGCTGATTGCCGTTCTGGTGCTTGCCGTTGGGCTTTTGGGTGTTGCTGCCTTGCAGGCGGTGACTTTGCGTAATAGCGGCAACTCGGTTGAGCGTAGCCAGGCAATTATCCAGGCTTACGGGGCGCTGGACATGCTGCGTGCAAACAAAGAAGCAGCAAAACAGGGCGACTTTAATTCTGACTGGACTGCTGGCTCAACAACTGCATCACCTGACCTCAATACGGTAGAGGGTTGGCGCTCCAACTTGCTGCGCATGGTCAGCCCTTCTGCGCAAGGCCGTATTAATTGCAGCAATACAGCCGAATGCACGGTGGGTATTCGCTGGGATGAAAGCCGTGCAACAGGTGGCTCAGCAGCTCAGGTTTTTGAAATTACCAGCAGGGTGGACTAATGAACGCCAACTTTAAAAAAATGAATTTGCGACCTGCTACGCAACACGGCTTCACCCTGGTCGAGTTGATGATAGCCATGTTGATTGGCCTGATTGTCGTTGCGGCAGCAGGCGGGGTGTTTCTCTCCAACAGCCAGGTGTATCGGACCACGGAATCGGTTGGACGGATTCAGGAAAATGCCCGTTCCTCTTTTGAAATCATGAGCCGCGATGTGCGTGAAGCCGGTGCAATTGCTTGTAATGATGCAGACTACCTGGAAGGCGAGCCTGCCTTGCTGCTTTCCTCATTAAAACGCGGTATTTCGGCCACAGGCGCAGTGCTGGATATTTATGCCGGAAACCAGTACATGACTGCGGTAAGCTCCCATATCAAGGCGGGGGCTGGCATCACACTGGCGGCAGAAAACAGAGAATACAGCGTAAATGACACACTGCTGATTTGTAATGCCGATATCAGTGTGCTGTTTAATTTGCGGGCCATGTCCGGCACGGACTTGACCCCGAGCCAGCCCCTGAAAAATATGTACGGGGCAAACCTGTGCTTCTGGCGTTCTGCAACAGGGGCAATATGGAATAGTGATTGTGGCATGAAGGGGGAATCCTTGGCTTATGTTGCCAAGCCAGTACGTTATCGCTGGGAGGTTCGGGATAATGGCCGTGGCGGCATGTCCCTGTATCGCCAGACAGCCAAATTTGCAGCAGGTGGCTTTGTCAACATGGGCGCGGCCGCCGAAGTCGCTGAAAATGTGACCCAAATGACACTGGCATTTCGCCGCACTGACGATACCGCTTTTCAAACCGCTTATGCCACCTGGGGCGATAATGACTGGAAAGAAGTGATTGCCATGCAGGTGAAGCTGGTGTTGCAAGGCTCGGATGATGCCAAAGGGACTGATGGCAATGTGTTGAGCCGTGAAGTCACCACAACCATCACTTTGCGCAACAGAAAAGGGGTGCTGTAAACATGACGAATATGAAAAAACAATCCGGTGCTGCATTGGTGGTTGTGCTGATTTTGCTGCTGGTTATTACGGTATTGGGGCTGGCCAGCATGCGCGGCACCCTGTTGCAAGAGCGCATGGCCGGTGCCAGTTATGCGCGTAGTGTGGCCTTCAATGCAGCAGAAACCGCGCTGCGGGTTGCTGAGGCACATGCCAAGACCAAGCCGGCATTACCCGCTTCTGGCTGTGATGAGGGCGTTTGTGCGCAACCTGATCCGGCTGCGGCACCAGTATGGGAAGCCAATGGTTTTTGGGGCACGAATACCAGCACTGCAAGCGTCAATCTGGGGGCGGAATACCAGGGCGTTGAAGCCAAATACATCATTCAGAACATGGGTAAAAGCAATACCTGCGTAGAGGTTGATTTGACGGCTACCGTTTGCCCGCCAGTTGAGCAGGTTTACCGCATCGTGGCGCGCGCAGTGACAGCCAATGGTGCAGAAGTTGTTCTGCAATCCACCTACAAGATTCAGTGAGGTCGATCATGAATATGCAAAAATCCAAAGAAAGCTCGCTGCAACGTGGCATGCGCCTGCCCAGGCCATCCCGGCTATCCTTTGCATTGGGGCTGGCAGTTGCGGTAGTAACCGGTGCAGGCCATGCCGCGACATCGTTTCCGGATTACCCGCTACAGACCAATGTGGGTACGGTGCCGCCCAATATCATGTTTATTCTGGATAACTCTGGGTCGATGAATGACCTGGCGATGCCGGATGGTATTCATGAAGTTTTTGATAGGACTTTTCCGGGAGTAAGCGGGAGGCGTGAATATTACCCGGCATCTTATGATGATGAAAAAGTATATCTGTCCGGTATCAATACCATTGCTTACAACCCAATGATTGAGTATAAGCCATGGCGGAATGCAGATGGTAGCTACAAGACACTGGGTTTGACGCCGGAGGCAGTGATTTTTAATCCAAATCACCGGAGAGGGACTGACCCCACTGGGCAGCAGTATACGGTAGATTTGCGCGATCAAGATAGAATGAGTTATCGAACAAAGTATTCAAAATATACTACAGACTTTTTGGTGCTTAAGGCGGCGGGTCTTGATCCAGAGTCGTTTAAAAGTTATTACCGCTATCGTTACGATTTTAATCGTAATACCTGGACGCGGCAGGAGTTTATCGATGGCGATCGCCGGGATTGGCGGCGAAAGTCCACTCTTTGGGGGGAGGATGGGCGTTTTAATAATGGTGCCATTGAGCCTGCAGGGAACTATGGCTGGCATGCTATTTGGGATGATGAAGAAGAATATTGGCGGCGTGGTTCCTTGCTCCCGTCTGCACCAGCTTATCCCAAAGCCTGGAGTGATCCGGTAGATGTGGCTGTTCCGTTAGGTGTGGGCGGTGCTACACCTCCGGCGCATCTCAATAGTGCAGCCGCCCAGTTAAAGAATTATGTGACCTGGTATTCTTACCATCGCTTTCGCATGAGTGTGGCCAAGGCTGGTGCAAGTGAGGCTTTTTATCGTCTGGGCTCAAATTATCGGGTAGGCTTTGACACTATTCAAAAAGTGGCAGGGGCAATAAGGAGGCCTGATGGTACTTGGACATCAGGGGGGGACGCGACTATCCACAACACGCCTACACATCCAATTCCAGTAGATATTGATGATGGTCGCTTTGAAGGCGTGAACAAGGCTAAATGGTTTGAGGTGCTGCATACCCAGTGGGCAGGTGGTGGGACTCCTTTGCGCTCAGCACTAGCGCGAACAGGAGAATACTATGAAACTGAGCAGCCTTGGAAAGATAGTTCGGGGCAGCAGCTTTCCTGTCGTCGCAGCTATGCCATTTTGACGACGGATGGTTACTGGAATGGTCGATTCTCTGGTTCCTTCCGCCCGGGGGATGCAGATAGTACGCCTTCTTCTAACTATGTGCCTGCTCCGCCTTATCGTGATGGGCGAGCTAATACATTGGCAGATGTGGCGATGTATTTTTGGAAAAATGATCTTCGCCCAGATCTTCTTGATGAGTTAAATACAACGCTTTCAAATCCGGCTACCTGGCAGCATATGGTAACTTTCGGTGTTTCCATTGGCTTGTCTGGGGAGCTTGATCCTAAGGATCCTACTGTTTTGCAGCGGCTTAAAACCGGTGCATTGAGATGGCCTGATCCAAGGCCTGATGATACAAGTAGTAATAGCATTCTTGCCCGTATCGATGATCTTTGGCATGCAGCGGTGAATAGTCGTGGTGAATTCGTGGTGGCATCAGATGCTGATCAATTTGCTAATGCGCTGCAAAATGCTCTGGATGCAATTGCCAAAGAAAATGGCTCTGGTGGTGGTCTTGGGGATACCGGTCGCAGGGTCGGTGGTGGTAGCCGGATATATCAGGGGCGTTACCAGTCCGGGACTTGGGATGGTGATGTGCAGGCATTTGCCTTCAGCAGTGGCGATACTGCCAATGCACCACAATTGTGGTCACTGGCACAGCATACACTTAACCCGGACTTGTTCGCTACAGGCCAGGGATTTTCTGCCCGTCCCATTTTTACCTGGGGGCAGGGTGGTGGCGGTGCGCCGCTTTCTTTGGCTGCCTTGGGTAGCAAGGCAGCATTGCTGGCACGTACCAGTAGTTCTTCTGCTGTATCGGCGATTGATAATTTGAACTACCTGAAGGGCGACCGTAGCCTTGAAAAAGCAAATGGTGGGCACCTGCGTGACCGCCCAGGTTCGCTGATTGGAGATATCGTCAATTCGGTACCGGAGTATGTGGCCGAAAACGACAGCCTGTTTGTGGGGGCCAATGATGGCATGCTGCATGCCATTAATGCAGTAAATGGCAGGCCGTTGTTTTCTTATATGCCACGCGGTATTGATTACCGGGCGCTGGCAACCCTGAGTGACCCGTATTATCAGCATCGCTTCTTTGTGGATGGTATCCCGAGGGTTTCCCGGCGCAGCATAACGGCGGGCAAAAATATCCTGGTCTCGTCCCTGGGGCGTGGCGGCAGGGGGTTGTTTGCCCTGGATGTGACTAACCCGGCCAGCTTTAGTGCTGCCAACGTGCTCTGGGATGAAGACCATACAGTCAATGCCGATATCGGCTATATCCTTTCCCAGCCGTTGATTGTGCCCGGCAATCATGGCGGCACGCTAATGATTACTGCCAATGGCCTGGAAAGCCAGGGGGGTAATGCCAAGGTGCTGGTATATGAATTGAATGCCGCAGGTCAGGTGACAGCACGCCGTGCCTTTGGGCAGACCGGCGGCAGCGGCAATGGCATGACCAGCTTTACCGCCTATGACCGAAATGCCGATGGCAAGGTAGATATTGTTTATGCCGGTGATATCCAGGGCAATGTCTGGAAAATCGACCTCAGTGGCGGCAGTGCGGCAAGCTGGGGGGTAGCCAATGGCGGTAGCCCCATGTTTACGGCGCGTGATGCATCGGGCGCGGTACAGCCGATTACCGGCGGCCTGACGGTCACGGTGGAGCGCAGAACCGGGCGGGCTTTTATCAGTTTTGGTACAGGTAAATATCTTTCGGAGCAAGACAAGGACGTTTCCGGCACGCTGCAAACCCAAACCTTGTATACCCTGATTGATGGCAATACGCCGGTTACCGGGCGCGCGCAGCTACAGCAGCGCACTTTCCCCTATGTGGGGACAAGTGCTGATGGACGCGCGGTACGCGGGGCAGAAAACTATTCCGAATTGCCTGCGAGTGCGCGTGGCTGGTATCTGGATCTGGGGGTTCCGGCCTCTCTTAACCGGGGTGAGCGCATTGTGACCCGACCGGAACTTTCAGGTGAGCTTTTGGCGGTGGCTACCCTGGTGCCCGGTGTATCTGAGGGCTGCTCGCCAGGGTTGGGAGGCTCTCTGATCGCGCTGAATGTCTTTACTGGTACCAATCCCAAGGGCGATGGTTATTTCGATTTCAATGGCGATGGTATGGGAGATAAGATTCCCGGAACCCAGGGCCATATCAGCTCGGTTGATCTGGGCAGAGGGACCGGTGGTGTCAGGCTTTACAGAAATGAAGATGGCAGTTTGTCGGCGGTGACACCGGGGCTGGATGGTAGCTTGCTGACCACCAAGCTGTTGGGTGGTGGCAGCCGGGGTGAGCGTGTCAACTGGCGCGAACTGGTCCGTTCCAACTGATAGTGATGGCTAGGTTGGCCGGAGGCGGAAGCCTCCGGCTACATCAAAACAGGAAAATTTTATGAAAGGCTTAAAGCGTCAATCTGGTTTTACCTTGATTGAATTGATGGTGGTGGTGGTGGTGATTGCTATTTTGGCCAGTATTGCAATACCGTCATATGAAAGACACTTGATAAAAAGCCGGCGTAATGCCGGGGCTGCATGCTTGCTGGAAATGGCGCAGTTTGCAGAGCGTTATCACACTACCAAAATGAGCTATTCCGGTTTGAATGATGCGGCATTGCCCAATACGGCTTGCCGTTCTGAATTGAGCGGGCATTACACCTTCTCGTTTCAGGGCAGTCCTACGGCTACGGCTTATACCTTGCAGGCTGTACCACAGGGCAACCAGGCAGTAAAAGATACCAGCTGCGGTACTTTGCGTATTACCCATACGGGTGCGAAAAGCGCCAGTGGTGGTGGAAGTAATTGCTTCTGATTTAATAAAATCAAGGTGGCTTAAGAGTCTTCGGATGGGCTATAAGGTTACCGGGAATGCTGGAAAATCAAAATTATCTGCACACTTGTTGGAATCAAGATTATCCGGCCTATTCAAAAGTGGGAATGTGTGCCCGACTGCTGCGGGCACGTGAGTTGAAACAACCCATTTGCCGATGATGGCCGTACTCACCGCTAGTGAGTGCCCGCCTTGTGCGGGCAGGTGTGTTGAAACTCTTGCGATTGCAGCGCGGTACAGGATAAGTAGTGACCTGCTCAGCCACATGGGATGTGCGTACTGAGCGGGTCGCTATGGGCTGACATCCCAAATTACAAGCCGTAGCGGTCGATGACGGTCTGGTGGGGGGCGGGGTTGGCGCCAGCTTCTTCGGCCAGTGCCAGCCAGCAGACGGGTCTTGGCCAGTGGGCGGTGGCCTGGTGCAGTTGGCGGTCGATTTCGGTAGCCGGGGTGCCGTGGGGGGCGGCTATGGTGAACAGGATGCCGGGGAGTTCTTCGCCGGTTTGCTGGTCTTGAAGCCGGTAGCCGTCGCGGTGGTGTACCCAGAGTTGTGCGTTCTGTGTTTGCAGGGTTTGGCGGAGCTGTTCGATGGCGGCATCGCCGGGGTCTGGGCCTTCGACGATGATGCTGCGGGCGCGGCCGCCGGATTTGATGGTATGTACGGCCATGAAGGTCGGCACAAAGTGCTGCCGTTCTTGTTCGTCCTCCGGGGGCGGGAACAGCGCCTGGGCGTCGAAGGCGACATGGTCGCCGCTGCGCTGGGCAAAGCGCGGCGGGGCATTTTCCATGATGCGGGCATCGGTGGGGCCTGAGCGCATGGCGTAGTAGTCAACCGGCTCGCCGTTTTCCAGGCCGCGAATCAGCACCCAGCCCAGTTGCATGTCCGGTGCGCCATCGCCTGCGGACAGTTCCATGCCCATTTCCGCCGCCATGCGGCGCACGCCCTGCCAGTCTCCGGCGGCGCTGGCGGCGGTGAGATAGTCCCAGCGCGGCGCGGCTTCTTCTGGCAAGTCCTCGGCAAGCCCGGCATGGATGGCGGCGGCCTCGGCAAAGCGTTGCTGCTGCATCAGGCTGTGTGCCAGCAGGCGCTTGGCGCCGTGCGATACCGGCGGGGAGGCGTGTGCCAGCAGGCTGCGGCAGTGTTGTTCGCAGCCTGCCCAGTCGCGGTTGTGCTGCGCCAGTTGCGCACGCATCCAATGGGCGCTGGCCGGGACATTGGCCTGGTAGAGCTGGGCAAGTTGTTCGACTTCGCCGCTGCGGCCATTGTCCAGCAGCAAATTGAGCAGGAGATAGGCCGGGAGGTATTCGCTATCGGTGTTCTGGCGGACATTGCGCCACAGCAGGTCAATGGCGTCCTGGGTGGCGCCGGTGGCGCTCAGTGCTTCGACAGACTGCTGGAGCAGTGTCAGCTCATCCGGGCGCTGGGCGAGGGCGGCCAGCAGCCATTCGACTTCGGCTTCCGGGTTGCGCGGGTTGTCCGCATCTTGCGCGGCCAGCCAGTCCAGCAGGTTTTCCGGCTCAGCAGGCAATGCCGTGGCCGGTTGTGCATCCAGCCGGGCTTGCAGGGCATCGAGCTTGGCGGCGGCGCCAGCATCCACGCGCAGTTTGCCTTGTGCTTGGCGCGCCTGTGCCATTTGCCGCCTGGCCGTCCATAGCGCATTGCGTGCCAGTGCCAGTTCAATGCACTGTGCGGCCATTTCTACAAGATGGCGATGCGCGCCATGACGGGCGAGGGTATCCAGCCCTTGTTGCAGGCGGCTGCCAAGGCTCCAGTTGTTCAGTTCCGGGCGGCGCAGCAGCACCGGGAAGATGGCATTCAGCCAGCGGTGCAGGGCGCCGGGCTGGATATCGCGCAACGGCGGCAGTGCATCCAGGGCTTCATCATCACGCGCCAGCGCCGCCAGGGCGCGGGCTTTCAGAATATCGCGTGGCTGTTTGATATTGGCCCATTCCGGGGCGCCGCCAGCTTTGGCTTCTTCTTTTTCAATCTGTGCCAGGACTTCCGGGTAACGCCCAAGCGCCAGCAGCAGCTTGTTGCGGAATTCAACCATGCCAGCATTGACTTCTTCACCGGCGGCCTCGATGGCGCGGGTTTGTTGTTCAAGATAGTCGTAAGCGGCTTCGGCCTGGCCCAGGTCCAGCATGGCCTCGCTTTTTTCAATGGAGATGCACTGGAAGCAACCCCATTTGGGGTTGATGCGCGCCAGCGTTTCGTCGCAGACTTCGATGCGCTCGGCCGCCCAGCCGGGGCCGTCGATATTGGCATAGCAGGCGGTCAGGTCCTGGGTGATGCACACCGATTGCGGGCATTCGTGGGTATCGCTGCGGTGCGCCAGCTCGAACAGGGCCACGGCATCGGCCAGGGCGCTTTCGCCCTCGCCCTTGTTGCCCAGGCGGTTGCGCATTTCCCAGTGGCCGATGAACACTTCCAGCCAGGGGTTTTCCAGGGTGCGCGCCAGGGCTTTGACTTCCGGCAGCAGGGCTTCGGCACGTTCGACTTGCAGGTCGCAGATTGCGCTGCTGAAGTCGTCAATCAGCTGGGCGCTGTGCGCCTGACCGGCGTTGGCCAGGTCTTGCTGCAATTTTTCTATCCAGTGCCAGATATTCATGCCTGGGATGACTCCTGGGTAAGTTGCTGGATGCTGCCGGCCAGCTGGCGCAGGGCGGCGCTGAGTTTTTCGCGCGATTGCGCGGCATTGGCGCTGCCGGGATTGTTGCTGGCAAGAATGGTCTTGAATGCGCGCAGCAGCGCGGCGGCAGTGGCCGCACTGGCCGGTTTGCTGTCGATGGCGGCAAGCAGGGACTGTACTGCCGGGTTGTCCAGGTTCAGGTAAAGCCGCGCCGGGTGGCGGTCGTCGATTTGGGCGGTGAATTGCCGGGCAAGGCGCAGGGCCGCCAGCGAAACCTGCTTGTCGTGATTGTCTTCTTCCAGCCGTTTTTTCAGTGCGCTGTCGCGGTCGGGCACCACCACCAGCGGCAGTTCTTCCGGGGAGAAATGCGCGGCGATGAGTTCTTCGTCATCGCACAGATGCTGCGCCAGCCAGTCCTGTTTTTCGTTGGATAAAGGCGCGGGGCGGAATAGTTGCCGGTTGCCCGCATCGGTGCCCAGTTCTGCCAGGCGCACGCCGCGCGCCTCGGCCCAGCGGCGCAGGAATGGCACCACTGCATAGCGGTTGCCATGCGCCACCGGAATGCCCAGGGTGTTGAACAGCATGCCTTCAAACCCGGCCTTGTTATCCAGCATCACATGCACCGCGCCGCGTGCCAGCAATTCGCTGGCGGGCAGGTCGCCGTGCGAGGTGGGGATGCGCAGATTGTCCTTGAGCAGTGCGAACAGGCGCTCGTCGCAGAGTGCTGCGCCCAGCAGGGCTTCGTTATGCCGCCACAGCACCCGCCGCCAGGCTTCGGGCTGGCTGCGGGCGACTTCGGCCAGGCCGTCAATCAGCGCCTCGGTGAGCGCATGGCGGGTGGCCTCGTAGGCATCGTCGCGTTGCAAGTCCTCGCGGCTGGCAGTAGGCGTCAGGCGCTGCGATTCAATCACGCCGCCGATGAAGCCTGCCCAGTGCGGCAACAGGTCGCGGGCATCATCGTCCAGCAACATGCCGCGCAGGAATACCGACAGATTGCGGTTGTCGCTGGTGCCATAGGTGGCGCCGTCCTGCACCCACAAAATGCCGATGGCATCGCTTTGCCCGTCGGGTTTTACCGGCAGGGTGCACACTGGCTCGAAGCTGTGCTCGAAGCGGGCGGCAAAGGCGTGTTCCTGCTTGCGCTGTTGCAGCGGCAGCAGGGCGGGGGCATCGGCGGGCCTGCGCCACGGCGGTGGCTCGGGGTTGATGGCTTCAGCCTCCCCGGCGATATGAATCGGCTCGGAAAGCAGGGCGCAGTAATGGCCGAGAATTTCGTGCAAATGCACGGCCTGCGTCAGCGCGTGGTATTCGTCTTTCAATTCCAGCACGATTTCCGTGCCGACCGCGCGCGCGGGCATCGCCGCCACGCTGTATTGCTCGGCATTGCTGGAGACATAGCGGCAGCCGCTATCGGGGCTTTGCCAGGAGGTAGTGCGCACGGTGACGCGCCGGGCCAGCACAAAGGCCGACAAAAAGCCCAGGCCAAACATGCCAATCAGCCCGCTTTCTTCATGGCCGCCTTCACGCAGGCGGCGGGTATAGCCCACCCCGACGGTGGCAAGGTACTGGTGGATTTCGTCTTCGGTCAGCCCGGCGCCGGTGTCGATGATGCGCAACGTATTGGCGGCGGCATCGGGCAGGATGTCGATGCGCGCCGGGTCAGTCCAGCCCGGCTGTTCCAGGCGGCGGCGCAGGATGGAGTCATGCGCGTTCTGCACCAGCTCGCGCAGCGCCACCATCGGCGTGGAATACAAGTGCTTGCTGAGGACGGACATCAGTCCGGACATGTCCACTCCGGCGCGATGAATCGACGCGGTGGCAGGAAATTCGGAAAGGCTCACGGGCATTGCTGTAAAAACGGGGCTTGCGATTATCGCTCAAGCGCCCGCGCCGTATCAGTTATGCTTATGGCCGATTTGACCCATACCCTGACAAGCCCATGATTGAACTGGTAAAGGCCGGTGGCTGGCCGATGATTCCTCTGGTGTTGTTGACCCTGGTGGCGGTGGCCATCATTGCCGAGCGTTTCTGGACATTGCGCCGCAGCGAAGTCTTGCCGCCGGGGCTGGGTGATGAAGTACGCAACTGGGCGAAAAGGGGCAATATGGAGCAACCGCATATCGAATCGCTGCGCGCCACTTCGCCGCTTGGCGAATTGTTGGCTTCTGCATTGGATGCCCGCCACCAGCCGCGCGAAATCATCCGCGAGAGGGTGGAAGACACTGGCCGGCGCATCGTGCACCGCATGGAAAAATATCTGAACACCCTGGGCAGCATCGCCTCGGCAGGCCCCTTGCTGGGGCTGTTCGGCACCGTGGTCGGCATGATTCAGATGTTCCTGGTGATTGGCGAGCATGGCGTGGGTGATGTCAACCAGCTGGCTGGCGGCATCGGCAAGGCGCTGGTATGTGCCGCCACCGGCATGATTGTGGCGATTCCGGCGCTGATGTTCCACCGCTATTTCAAGGGGCGCATCAGCGGCTATATCGTCGAAATGGAGCACGAGGCCGCGCAATTGCTGGACGTGCTCGGCAGCCGCCGGAAGCCCTGAGCCATGCGTATCCGTGACCGCAGTGCCGAGGACGCGCCGGAACTGAATCTGGTGCCGCTGATTGACGTGATTCTGGTGCTGATTATTTTCTTTGTGGTCACCACCACGTTTGATAGCCGCGCCGTGCTGCGCCTGCAACTGCCGCGCGCCGATGGCAGCCCGGCGCCCACCCAGGTGCAGCCGCTGTCAGTGCTGGTGAATGCCGATGGCCGTTATTTTGTGGCCGACCGCGAAGTGCTGCGCACCGACGTGGAGAGCTTGAAGCGCAGCATCAGCGAGGCGGCAGGCGATGACCGCGAGCGCCCGGTGCTGCTGCGCGCCGATGCCCGCACCCCGCATCAGGCGGTGGTGACTGCCTACGAGGCGTTGGGACAGCTTGGCTTCAAGCAAATCATGATTGCTACCGCGCCACAGGTGGCCGCTAAAAAATGACCGCAACCACCGTAGCCCCCGGCAAAACCTGGCGGCGCTTGCAAGGCTATGCCCGGCCTTATCGCGCCTTTTTGTTGCTGGCCGCTTTGGCACTGGCACTGGAAGCGGCGGCCAGTGCCGCCGTGCTGGAAGTGCTGAAATACATCGTCGATGACATTTTTGTCGCCAAGCAGTTTTCCTGGTGGCTGCCGCTGGGCATGGTGGCGCTGTTGTTCGGGCGCGGCCTGTTTGGCCTGGTCAGCGATTACGCCATCGCCCGCAGTGGCCGCAATGTGGCGCGCGATTTGCGCATGCAACTGATGGATAAATACCTGCGCATGCCGGGGCAGCGTTTTGATAACGAAACCGTGCCGTCGATGCTGACCCGGCTGGGGACGGACAGCGACCAGGTGGCGCAGGCTGCAGTGGATGCGCTGAAAGTCACCATCAGCAGTGTGTTGCAGGTGGTTGCCTTGCTGGCGGTGATGTTCTGGAACAGCTGGAAAGTCTCGCTGGTGCTGCTGGTGCTGGCGCCGTTGATGGCCTGGATGATGGGCAAAGTGGGGCGGCGTTACCGGCGTTTGAACCATGAAATCCAGCAGTCTGCCGCCAGCATGCTGCAAACCGCAGACCAGGCGCTGCACGCCCAGCAGGAAGTGAAAAGCTATGGCGCGCAACAGAGCGAAATGAAGCGTTACGGCAAGCAGACTGCGCGCAATGTCGGCTTGCAGATGAAGGTGGAAGTAACCCGCGGCACCTTGTCGATGCTGGTGCAGTCCATCGGCGCATTGGGGCTGGCGGTGATGCTGGTGGTGGCCGGGCGCGAAGCGGCGCTGGGACAGTTGAGTGCCGGCGGCTTCATGGCAGTGATGACAGCGATGATTAGCCTGGTGCCTGCGCTCAAGCAACTCACCAACGTGCAAAGCATGCTAAATCGCGGCACCACCTCTGCCGAGCGTATCTTCAGTGTGCTCGATGCCGATGATGAGCCTGACCACGGCCAGCATGTGCTCAAGCGCGCCGAAGGCTTGCTGGAGTTCCGCAATGTCAGCGCCCGCTATGACGGTCAGGCTGCGCCTGCCATCCGCGATTTGAGCTTTGTTGCCCGTCCCGGCACGGTGACCGCGATTGTCGGGCGCTCGGGCAGCGGCAAGTCCACCCTGGTGAAGCTCTTGCCGCGCTTTTACGAACCCGAGTCTGGAGTGATTCTGCTCGATGGCAGGCCGCTGCCGGACTATCGCCTGGCCGACCTGCGCCGCCAGATTGCCATGGTCAGCCAGCAGGTGATGCTGTTTGATGGCAGCGTGGCCGAGAACGTCGCCTATGGCGAATTGCAGGGCAGCAGCCCCGAGGCGGTGACACAGGCGATTGCCGCTGCCAATGCGGCCGAGTTCGTCGAGCGCCTGCCGCAGGGCATCGACAGCGCGGTGGGCGAGCGCGGCGGGCGGCTTTCCGGCGGCCAGCGCCAGCGCCTTGCCATTGCCCGGGCGATGCTCAAAGACGCGCCGATTCTGGTGCTGGACGAGGCCACGGCGGCGCTTGACAACGAATCCGAGCGTCTGGTGCAGGACGCACTCAATCATTTGATGCCCGACCGCACCACCCTGGTGATTGCGCACCGGCTTTCCACCATTGAACACGCCGACCAGGTGCTGGTGCTGGATGAAGGGCGGCTGGTGGAGCAGGGCAGCCATGCCGAACTCATCGCCCGCGATGGCCTGTACGCGCATCTGCATCGCCTGCAATTTCGGGAAAGCGCATGAGCCGCAAACTGCCCCACACGCCACGCTGGTGGTATGCACAAACCGAGCCGCCGTGGTACACCCGCCCGCTGGCGGCGCTGTATGGCGGCGCGGTCAGGCTGCGCCGCAAGCTCTATCAAAAAGGCTTTCTGAAGCGCCACAAGCCGGCGGTGCCGGTGATTGTGGTCGGCAACTTCACCGCAGGCGGCAGCGGCAAAACGCCGCTGGTGATTGCCCTGGTCAACCGCTTGAAACAGGCAGGCTGGACGCCGGGAGTGGCCAGCCGTGGGCATGGCCGCGAAGATGCAGCGGAGGCGCGCTGGGTCACAGCCGAGAGCGCGCCGCAAACCCATGGCGATGAAGCCGTGCTGATTGCCCGCCGCACGGCTGCCCGGGTGCGGGTGGACAGGAACCGCGTAGCCGCAGTGGCCGCATTGGCGGAGGCCGGTTGCGATGTGGTGGTCTGCGATGACGGCCTGCAACACCTGGCCTTGCTGCCGGATATCCGCATCGAGGTGGTCGATGCCAGGCACCGCTATGGCAATGGCCGCCTGCTGCCTGCCGGGCCGCTGCGCGAGCTGCCCGGCGAGGTGGAGTTTCGCGTGCTCAATCACGGCATCAGCGCAACGCTGCCGGAGCCGGAACTGGGCGAGTGGCCGCTGCGGCAAGTATTTGGGCATCCCTTTCCGCTGCATGGCGCGCGCGCGCGGCCGTTTGCCGAATTTTCCGGGCAGCGCATCCATGCCGTGGCCGGTATCGCCAGGCCGGAACGGTTTTTCGAGCTGCTGCGCGCACAGGGTCTTGGCGTGCTGCCGCATGTCTTTCCCGACCATCATGCCTATACGGCGGAAGACCTGGATTTCGACAGCCCCTTGCCGATTTTCATGACTGAAAAAGACGCGGTGAAATGTGCCCGCTTCGCCCCGGAAAACAGCTGGTGCGTAGCGATTGATGCGCGCCTGCCGGAAGCCTTCTGGCTGGCGCTGGAAGAAAAATTGGCGCAATTGCGGAAGCCTTCCGATGACTGATTTTGTCGTAGCCATCCCTGCTCGTTATTCGGCCTCGCGCCTGCCCGGCAAGCCGTTGCGGCTGATAGGGGGCGAGCCTTTGGTGGTGCATGTGGCGCGCCGTGCGCTGGCTGCCGGTGCCCGCGAGGTCTGGGTGGCGGCAGACGATGCCCGCATTCTGGATGCCGTGCAACTGCCTGGCGTGCGCGTGGCGATGACCGCGGCAACGCATGCCTCCGGCACCGACCGGCTGGCCGAGTGTGCCGCCATCGCCGGTTGGCCTGACGATACCCTGGTGGTGAACCTGCAAGGCGACGAGCCTTTCGCCCCGGCCAGCGGCATCCGCGCCGTGGCCGCGCTGCTGGCGGACGGCGATGCGCCGATGGCGACGCTGGCCACCCCCATCCGCGAACGCGAACACGTATTCGACCCCAACACGGTGAAAGTGGTGCGCGCGGCTGATGGCGCGGCGCTGTATTTCAGCCGTGCACCGTTGCCCTGGCACCGGGACAGCTTTGCGACATCCAGCAACGACTTGCCGCAAGGCCAGCACTGGCTGCGGCATATCGGCATCTACGCCTACCGCGCAGGCTTTTTGCGGCAGTTTGCCGCCATGCCGCCGGGGCAGCTGGAGCAGATTGAATCGCTGGAACAACTGCGTGCGCTGGAAGCGGGCTACCGTATCCTGGTGGGCATCACCCCGGAAGCCTTCCCGCCCGGTGTGGATACCCCCGAAGACCTTGAGCGCGCCGAAGCGCACTGGCAGGCACTGCAATGAAAATCCTGATGGTCTGTCTTGGCAATATCTGTCGCTCGCCGATGATGGAAGGCTGGCTGGAGGCGGAAATCGCCCGTGATGCGATGCTGGCCGGGCGGGTGGAAGTGGATTCGGCGGGCATCGGCCGCTGGCATGTGGGGCAGGCCCCGGATGCGCGCGCCATCAAGGTCGCCGCACGGCATGGCGTGGATATCAGCCAGCAGCGCGCCCGGGCATTGCAGGCGCAGGACTTTGAACGCTTCGACCTGATACTGTTTGCCGATGCGGCCACCTTGCGCGATGGGCGCGAGCGCGGACGCGGCCAGGGCGGGGCGGAAACCGGCTTGTACCTGCAATGGGCAGGGCTGGGCGCGCAGGACGTGCTTGACCCGTATTACGGCAGCGAAGCGGATTTCGAGCGCGCCTGGCAGCAAGTGGCCGAAGGCGGCCGGGCGATTCTGGCCCGCATCAGGCGCGGGCTTTGAGATGCGCGGCAAGCGATAATCCCGCTGTGTCCGAGACGCCTGCTCCCTTTGATGGCAAAGCCTATGCCCGTGCGCTGACCGCAGCGCCGGGGGTGTACCGCATGTATGCCGCCGATGACAGCCTGCTGTATGTAGGCAAGGCGGCCTCTTTAAAAAAGCGGGTGGCGAGTTATTTCAACAAGGCGCTGTCGGCACGCAGTGCCCGCATGGTGGCGCAAATCGCGCGCATGGAAATCACCGTCACCCGCACCCCGGCCGAGGCGCTGCTGCTGGAAAACCAGCTTATCAAGGCGCACAAGCCGCGCTACAACGTGTTGCTGCGCGATGACAAAAGCTATCCGTATGTGCTGATTAGCCGCGAAACCTGGCCGCGCATGAGCTGGAAGCGCGGCGCGCGCAGCCAGCCGGGGCGATATTTCGGCCCGTATCCCAGTGTCACTGCGGTGCGCGAAACGCTGAACCTGATGCAAAAGCTGTTCCAGTTGCGCAACTGCGAGGACAGCGTGTTCAAAAACCGCAGCCGCCCCTGCTTGCAACACCAGATTGGCCGTTGCAGCGCGCCCTGCGTGGAGCGCATCAGCCAGGCCGATTATGCCGAGTCGGTGCGCCAGGCCGGCCTGTTTCTGGAAGGCCGCAGTGATGAACTGACCGATGAGCTCACCGCGCGCATGGAGGCGGCCAGCGCCGAGCTGGCTTTCGAGAAGGCCGCGCGCCTGCGTGATTTGCTCGCTGCCATCCGTACCGTGCAGGCGCGGCAGTTTGTCGATGGCAATGCCGCCGAGCTGGATGTGCTGGGCTGTGCGCTGGACGGGGGGCGCGCCTGCGTGGTGCTGTTGATGTTCCGCGATGGCCGCAATCTGGGTACGCGCAATTACTTTCCAAAATTGAATGGGGCAGACAGTGCCGAAGAAGTGCTGGCCGCCTTTGTTTCGCAGTATTACGCCGAGCAGCCTGCGCCGCGTGAAATCGTGCTGGACAGGCCCATTGCCGATATCGCGCTGCTGGAAGAAGCCCTGGGCAGCGCCGCCGGACGCCGGGTGCAAATCAAGCATGCCGTGCGCGGCGAGCGCGCCGGGTATCTGGATTTGGTCAGGCGCAATGCGGCCATTGCCCTGGCTGGTGAGCTTTCCGGCCAGACGGCACAGCGCGCGCGGCTTGCGGATTTGCAAAAGATGTTGGGCCTGGACAGCGCGCCTGCCCGTATCGAGTGCTTCGACATCAGCCATACCCAGGGCGAGGCGACGGTGGCCTCCTGCGTGGTGTTTGATGGCGAGGGCGCAGTACGCAGCCAGTACCGCCGCTACAACATCAGCGGCATTGAACCGGGCGATGACTACGCCGCCATGCATCAGGCGCTGCAGCGACGCTTCCGCCGCGCCCTGGAGGCGGACGGGATAGTCCCGGATGTCTTGCTGATTGATGGTGGCGTGGGGCAATTGCGGCAGGCGCGTGAAGTGCTGGCCGAGCTGGGCATCAGCCAGGTGCAGATGGTCGGCGTTGCCAAGGGGGCTGAACGCAAGGCCGGTGCGGAAACCCTGATTCTGCCCGATGGCCGCGAAATCCGACCCGGCGCCCATTCGCCCGGCCTGCAACTGATACAGCAAGTCCGCGATGAGGCGCACCGCTTTGCCATCACCGGCCACCGTGGACGCCGCCAGAAAGCGCGCAGCAGCAGCCGGGTGGAAGAAATTCCCGGCATCGGCCCGCGCCGTCGTGCCGCCTTGCTGAAGCATTTTGGCGGCCTTGCAGGCTTGAAAGCCGCGGGCATGGATGAAATCAGCCGGGTGGAGGGCATCAGCCGCGCACTGGCCGAACGCATCTACACGGCCCTGCATGGTTTGGGTGACAATAGCGCGCAATGAAAGCAAAGCTGACCATCCCTACCTGGCTCACACTCGCCCGCATCGTGATGATTCCGGTGCTGATTGCCGTGTTTTACCTGCCCTGGAAATGGACCAGCGTCGCCTCGATGCTGGTATTCGTGCTGGCAGCGGTGACCGACTGGCTGGACGGCTGGATTGCCCGCCGCTATCACCTGTATTCGGCATTTGGCGCCTTTCTTGACCCGGTGGCCGACAAGCTGATGGTCGCCACTGCCTTGTTTCTTATCGTGCAGGCCCATCCCACACCGTGGATGGCATTTTGGGCGGCGGTGATTGTCGGCCGCGAAATCGCCGTATCCGCCCTGCGCGAGTGGATGGCCGAACTGGGGCAGCGCGCTACCGTCAAGGTGCAGGCACTTGGCAAATTCAAGACCATCGTGCAAATGGTGGCGATTGCCTGCCTGCTGTACTCGCCTTCAAAAGTATCGCCTGACTGGCTGTGGATGGGGCGCGAGGTATTCCTGATTGGCGACTGGCTGCTGGCAGCGGCGGCACTGCTGACACTCTGGTCGGGCCTGCAATACCTGCGCGCCGCCTGGCCAGTGCTGCGTGCGGAAGAAAACAA
>JAUMYP010000001.1:75714-122188 GCA_030528565.1 Pseudomonadota bacterium | reverse complement strand
TGGTGGAGCTTAAGGGGACAGAGCAAAGACCTTGAAAGGCATGGCTCTTACACCACCTTGCCGCGTACCAGTTGCATGATTTCGCCCATATCGAGGGTTTGCGCGCGCTGCTCGATTTGCGGTCGCAACTGTGCCTGCAACTGCTGCCCCTGGCCGAACAGGCTCTGGTAGCTGCTTTTCAAGACATCGGTGGAGAGTTTGCGGCCAGCGGCGTAATACGCCAGCGCCACATGCCCCAGCGCATAGGTGCTGGCAAAGCTCATGCCGGAACTGATGGCCTGCTTGCCAAGGCCGCCCAACACACCGCCCAGCATGCGGCCACCGGCCTTTTTCAGCATGCCACCCAATAACTTGCGCCCGGCGTTTTCCAGATATTGCGAGGTCAGCCCCACCCCCAGTGTCGCCAGGAAATCTTTGATATGGCCGCTATCCAGCTCATAGCCATGCGCCTTGCCAATGCGATACACCAGGCGCATTTGCAGCGGGATGATGGCCATGGTGGACAGGGTTTCCGGCAGCAATTCCAGCGCGCCATTGGTGATGGCGGCGCTGCGGATTTGCGCTTCCAGCTGGTCGCGGTCAATCACTGTCAGCGGCGGCGGCGTGGCACTGGCGGCTGCCGGGCTGACAGCCCCCGGCACGGCGGCGGCAGCCAGGCTGTCGGCCTGTTGCACAAAGCTGTCGCTGGGTGCCCTGGCAAGCCCAAGCTGCTGCTGCAAATCCTGCAAAAAGGCGCGTTCGGCGCTACTGTGTACGCCATCGGCATCGCATAGGCATACGGCCATCTCGTAAGCCAGTTGCCGGGTTGCTTCGCTTTCCAGCGCCGCTGCTGCACTCGCCAGAGTGACGCGCCCTAGCAACACATTCTGATACAGCGAAGGCAGGTTCACCGCCGGGTCATTGCCCAGGCTCTCGGCAATGCGGCGTATCGCCTCGCGCTCGCGTTCATGCTTGGCGCCATCGGCAAAACCGGCCATCAGGGCGATATGCAATACAGCCTGGGTTTCAGTGGTTTTCATCTGCGGTTCTCAATACGAAAGCGCACACATTGCCACAACAGGGATGAATGCCAGGCTTGCATCCGCCAATACTGATGCCGCGGTTGCAACCGGCCAGGCCATCAAAATCACAACGGGCAGTTTGCAGGCTGCCCGTCGTTTGCAATGCATGCGGCCAAGCTCATGCACCGGCCAGCCATTTCAGTATCAGGCCAAGGCCGTAGGCGACCACGGTGCCGGTGGCATAGCCCACCGTGCCCAGCAGTACGCCCACCGCTGCCAGCGAGGGGTGGAAGGCGGCGGCGACCACCGGGGCGGAAGCCGCCGCGCCGATATTACCCTGCGAGCCCATGGCGAAATAGAACAGCGGCGCCTTCACCATGCGCGCTGCTGCCCACAGCACGCCGATATGCACCAGCATCCACAACACGCCAATCACCAGGAGTTCCGGGCGGTCAGCCAGTTGCTTGAAGTTCATCTGCATGCCGATGCTGGCAATCAGGAAATACAGGAACAGCGCCCCCAGTTTGGATGCGCCCACGTCTTCGAGCTTGCGCAGCCGGGTAAAGCTGAGCGCAAGGCCGGTAAACGTGGAGAACATCACAATCCACACAAACGGCGTATCCAGGCTGAGCCGCGCAGCATAGGGCACATGCACCCCCGCCCAGGCAGATGCCGGGGTGGCAATGGCATGTGCCAGCCCAACCACGCCAAAGGCAAGGCCGATAATCAGCATCAGGTCGGTGAGGCTGGCAATACGGGCATTGGCCGCCTCATAGGCGGCGACACGCGCCTTCATTTCGTCGATGGCGCGGGTATCGGCGCGGCTGGCCTTGTCGATTTGCGCCGAGCGCCCGGCAAGAAACAGCAAGGTCGCCATCCAGATATTGGCAATGGCCACATCCACCACTGAAAACTGGCCAAACAAGGTGGCATCGACTTCAAAGATTTCCCGCGCCGCCACCATATTGGCGCCACCGCCAATCCAGCTACCAGCCAGTGCCGCCATGCCTTTCCAGGTGTCCCCGGCCACCGCCGTAGGCCAGAGCCATTGCAGCAGCACGAAGCTGACGATGGCGCCGAGCACGATGCCCAGGGTGCCTGCACAAAACACGAACAACAGCCGTGGGCCGAGTTTCAGGATGCCTTTCAAGTCCACCGAAAGGGTGAGCAACACCAGTGCCGCAGGCAGCAGGATGCGGCTGGCGACCGGGTTGTAGATGGCGCTGCGGGTGCCATCAATCAGGCCATAGGTGTTGTATAGCGCCGGGATGAAATAGCACAGCAGCAGTGCCGGCACCCAGGCGAAGAACTTCTTCCAGAACGGCGTAGGGCCGCTGGCAAGATAAAAAATCAGCCCCAGCGTGGCGGCCAGCAGGCCAAATACCACCACGTCATTGCTAATCAGTGGGGCGGTGGTATTGGAGGCGGCAGTTAGCGCCATCGGCTTATCTCCGGTTCAGCGGACAAAACAAACCCCTGCCCAATGCTGCGGCAGGGGTTTGGGTATGGATTACTTGCCAAGATGCTTGGCAAGCCAGGCATTGACGGTGCGATGCCACTGCACGCTGTTATGCGATTTGAGCACCCAGTGGTTTTCATCGGGGAAGTACAGGAACTGCGAGTCGATGCCACGGCGCTGCAAGGCGGTGAAGGCGGATAGGCTCTGGTCAATCGGCACGCGGAAGTCGTTTTGTCCGCCCACCACCAGCATCGGCGTCTGCCATTTGCCGATATGACGCGCGGGATTGAAGCGCTCGTAGTTTTCCGGCTTTTCCCAGACCGTGCCGCCCATCTCCCATTCGGTGAACCATAGCTCCTCGGTCACCAGCCCCATCGAACGGGTATCGAATACGCCGTTATGGGTGACCAGACAACGGAACGGCGCGCTGCCATCGGCATTGAACCAGTTGCCGGCAATCCAGTTGGTCATGAAGCCGCCATAGCTTGCCCCCAGCGCACAGGCGCGCTCACCATCCAGCCACGGGTATTGCTGCTGCGCCGCTGCCCAGCCCTTCTGCAGGTCTTGCAGCGGGCGGTCGCCCCAGTGACCGCTGATGGCATCGGTAAACGCCTGGCCATAGCCGGTGGAGCCGTGGAAATCAATCATCACCACCGCATAGCCCTGGCCTGCGTAGGTTTGCGGGTTCCAACGATAGCTCCAGCCATTGCCAAAGCTGCCCTGCGGGCCGCCATGAATCAAAAACGCCACCGGATAGCGTTGGCCTGCCTGGTAATTCCAGGGCTTGACCACATAGCCGTACACGGTTTCGTCATTCCAGCCCTTGAAGCTGAACTGCTCGAAGTCGCCAAAACGCACCGCCGGTTGCTGCTCGGCAGCCGAAGGGCTGAGCGCGCGGGCATGGCCGCCTGTTGCGGGCATGACAACAATCTGGTCGCCCGACTTCAGGCTGTTGCGGGTGAAGGCCAGCTTGCCGCCGCCCACCGAGATATTGCCAGTGCTGCCGCCCTCGGCCAGTTTGCGTACCTGGCCTGTGGCGATGTCAATGGCAAACAGCGGACGCTGCCCGATATCATCGGCGCTGGCGTAAATGGTCTTGCCATCCTCCGACAAGGTGATGCCATTGGCCGACCTGTCCCAATTCGGGGCGATTTCGCGCACTTGCCCGGTTTCAAGATTCATCTCGGTCAGCGCATGGCGGTCGGCCTCGAATTTGGGCCGCTGCATCGCCCAGTAATAGAGCTTCTTGCCATCGGCCGAAAATACCGGGCCGCCGTCCCAGGCCGGGTTGCCCCGGGTCAGGTTGCGCGGCTGGCCGCTGCCATCGGCATTGACCAGATACAGGTCGAAATTGGTGCTCCACGGCTCGCCACGCCCCGCTTCGCGGATACTCATCACCAGCTGCCTGCCATCGGGCGAGAAGGCCAGGTCAGAAAAATCGCCAAACGGTTTGGACGGGATATTGCCCGCCACACCGCCGCTGACCAGCACAGCGTCTTTGGCAGGCGCATCCCCCACGCGCGCCACAAAGGCACGGTTCATGCGGCCATCAGCCCAGGTATCCCAGTGACGCACAAAGATTTGCTGGTACAGAACACCGGAGGTTTTTTGCTTGCCCGCATCCTCCAGACGTTGCTTGCTACAGGCCAAATCCGCGCCACAGTCCGGATACACGGCCAGCCCCAGCGCCACCGCATCGCCGCTGGGCGAAAACTTGTAAGTCTCCACATCCAGCGGCAAATCGGTTAGCGCCCGCGGCGTGCCGCCTGCCAGCGACTGCGCATACAACTGCGAGCTGCCCTGCTTAGCGCTCAGGAAATACACCGTCTTGCCATCGGCAGAGAGTGAAGGGCTGTTGACACTCCAGCCCACCGGGCTGATTTGCCGCGCCGCGCCGCCTTGGCTTGCCACCGCCCATAGCGCCGTGCTGGCCTTGAGCCCGGCATCCACCGTGCGGCGCAGGTAAATCACCGTTTGGCCATCAGAGGAAATCTGCGGCGCGCTGTAGCGGTCCAGCCGCACCATGTCCTCCACGGTAAAACCACGACTGGCCTGGGCAGCGACAGGCAAAGCGCAAAACAGCGCAAACGGCAAAAGCGCAGAATGGAGCTTCATCAAGGGTTTCCTTAAACAAACAAGTCAGGTAATCAACAAGTACGAAGGCGTAGCGTCTGCGGCTGACCGCCGCCAGACGCACTCACAGCAATTTTCGGTCAGAACGGGATATCGTCATCATCGAAGCCGTCACCGCCGCCAAAATCCGCCGCAGGTGGCGGGCTGGACTGGCGTTGCGGTGCGCGACTGCTGCCCTGGCTACTGCCGTAGTTATTGCCGTAGCCATCATCAGCATAGCCGCCCTGCTGCTGCGGCTCACGGCGTTGTGCCGGTTGCTGGCGCGGGCCGCGCTGCTCATAACCACCACCAAAACCGCCATCATCCCCACGGCCACCGCCGCCCAGCATCTGCATTTCATCGGCAATGATGTCGGTGGTGTAGTGGCGCACGCCGTCTTTTTCATAACTGCCGTAGCTAAGCCGCCCTTCCACATACACCTGACGGCCTTTGCGCAGGTATTCGGCGGCGATTTCCGCAAGCTTGCCAAAGAAAGTCACGCGATGCCATTCGGTTTTTTCCTGCTGCATGCCGTCACGGTCTTTGCGTACCGTGGTGGTCGCCAGGCTGATTTTGGTGACCGTCATCCCGCTTTGGGTGTATGAGGTTTCCGGGTCATTGCCGAGATTGCCGACCAGAATCACCTTGTTGATGCCACGTGCCATGTCTTTTCCTTACCTGATTGTGTTCTGCTGGTGTTTTACGGCCCAAGTGCCGCCACAGGGATGGGATGATACCGCGCAATGCCGCCCGCCTATAATGGCGCAATGCGCAATATGAATACCGTCCAAGTCCGAACGCCCCAATTTGACCTGCCCGCCATCCAGGCGCTTGCCGCGCCCGACATGGCCGCCGTGGATGCGCTGATCCGCCGCCGTCTGGCCTCTGATGTGCTGCTTATCAACCAGATTTCCGAATACATCATCAGCGCCGGTGGCAAGCGCCTGCGCCCCATGTTGCTGCTGCTGGCTGCGCGCGCGCTGGGATATCAGGGCGCGGATGCCCATCAACTGGCCGCGGTGGTGGAATTCATCCATACCTCCACCCTGCTGCATGACGATGTGGTGGACGAGTCCGAGCTGCGCCGTGGCCGCCGTACCGCCAATGCGGTCTGGGGTAATGCTGCCAGCGTGCTGGTCGGCGACTTTTTGTATTCGCGCAGCTTCCAGTTGATGGTCGAGCTTGAATCCATGCCGGTGCAACAGATTCTGGCCGACACCACCAACCAGATTGCCGAAGGCGAAGTGCTGCAACTTTTGCATGTACGCAACCCCGATACCGACGAAACCGCCTATCTACGCGTCATTGAGCGCAAGACAGCGATTTTGTTTGCCGCCGCCACCCGTCTTGGCGCACTGCTGGCAGGTGCTGATGCCGCCACCCAGGAGGCGATGCACGATTACGGCCTAGCGCTGGGCTATGCCTTCCAGATTGCTGACGATGTGCTGGACTATGCCTCGGATGCGCAAACGCTGGGCAAGAATCTCGGCGATGACCTGGCCGAAGGCAAGATGACCCTGCCGCTGATTCATGTCATGCAGCATGCCGACCCTGCCACCTGCGAGCGACTGCGGCAAATTGTCGAAAACGGCGATGTCAGCGCCCTGCCGGAAGTGATTGCCGCCATCAATGCACATGACTCGCTCAGCTATAGCCGCGCACGCGCTGCGGAATTTGCCCGGCGTGCCGAGGCCGCACTTGCTCCCCTGCCCGACAACGAAGCCTGCGCGGCGCTGCGTGGCCTGGCGCATTACGCACTTAACCGCGAAAAATAAATCGCTCCGCCATGACCTTTGGCCGATGGCGGCCAAGTTTTTTTGCCGCAACATCGGCATCTTTCCCAAGATGCCGGAGTTGCCCGATGCGCTATCGCTCCCATATTGCCGCCCTCAGTGCGCTATTGATACTGGCCCTTGCCTCGCCATTGGCCGCGCAGGACAAACAGGAGGCCAACCCGCAGCAGACAGCCCGGCAGCCGCTGGAGTCCGTCACCCGGCACAGCGGCCAATTTGGCGGCAGCAAGATGGCGTATGAGGCGATTGCCGGAGAAATCTTTCTCAAGGACAAGGACGGCAAGCCCAAAGCGGCGATTTACTCCACCACTTATCTGAAAACCCCGCGAGATGCCTCGCGGCCGGTGCTGTTCCTGTTCAACGGCGGCCCCGGCTCCGGCTCGCTGTGGCTGCACCTGGGCGCCTTTGGCCCCAAACGTGTGGTCGTGCCTTCCGATGCCCGCGATGACGGCGCGCCGCCCTATCCGCTGATGGACAACCCGCATGCCCTGCTGGACGTAGCCGACCTGGTATTCATCGACCCGGTCGGCACCGGTTTCAGTCGCGCCCTGCCCGGCACCGAGGCCAAGGAGTACTGGGGCGTCAAATCCGATGCGGTCTCCATCGCCGAGTTCATCCGCCTGTGGCTTGGCAAATACCAGCGCTGGAACTCGCCCAAATATGTCGGCGGCGAAAGCTATGGCACTACTCGCTCGATTGCCGTGGCCAACGAGCTGGAAGGCGGCTACAACGATGTCGCCCTGAACGGCATCCTGCTGATTTCCACCATCCTCGACTTTGGCCTGTCGGCAGAAGTGCCGGGCAACGAAATGGCGCATGTGGTCAATCTGCCAACCTATGCCGCCACTGCCTGGTATCACGGCAAGGTAGCGAATCCGCCAGCCCAGGTCGCGGATTTTGTCGAGGAAGCACGACGCTTTGCCCTTGGCCCGTATCTGAGCGCACTGGTCAAGGGCAATGCCCTGCCTGCGGATGAGCGCGCCAAAGTCCGCGCCGGACTTGCCCGTTACAGCGGGTTGTCCGAGGACTATCTGGAGCGCGCCGAGCTGCGCGTTGTGCCCGGGCGCTTTTACAAGGAGCTGCTGCGCGAGCAAGGTCTCGTGGTGGGGCGGCTTGATGGCCGCTATACCGGGCGTGATGCCGACAATGCCGGTGAATTTGGCGAAAACGACCCCAGCTTCTACGGCATTGATGCGGCCTATACCGCCGCGATGAACAGCTATGCGCGGCAAACACTGAAATACTCGCCGGATATCCAGTACAACGTCATCGGCGGCGTCGGCCCCTGGGACTGGAACCCCAGTGGCGGGCAAAGCGGTGGCCGCACGGCGTATATCAGCCTCGCCCCGTATGTCGGCCGCCTGCTGCGGCAAAACAGTGGCCTGCGCATCCTCGCCCTGCAAGGCTGGTACGACCATGCCACCCCGCTGCTGGGCGCGGAATATTCACTCAACCGCAGCGGCATCCCGCAAGAGCGCATCCAATGGCATTACTACGATGCCGGGCACATGATGTACGTCAACGAGCCGGAACTGGTGAAGCTCGCCAACGACGTGCGGCGCTTTATCCGCAGCCAGACAAGCGGGCGTTGAGGCAGGCACTCCGCATCCGTAGTGCCTGCCAGAGCCAATTGAGGTGAGGTGCTTGTTTCGGATGCTGCGGCCACTGGCGGCTTCTCAATGCCGGGATATGCGCCCGGCAGCTGCTTTTGATTTTCCGCCCTGTTCTGCCGTGCCGAGTACCGCAGCGACCAATGGAAGAAGGCAGGGCGTGTTTGAGCTTAGCTAAGTTTGCCCTGCCGCCATTGGCCGCGAGGAACACAGGGCATCCCGCGTAGCGGGGCACGGCAGCCAGGGCTGGTTTCTTTGCCTCATCTTTGCCAACAAAGAAAGTAGGTGCGCTGCCGGGCGCATATCCCGGCATCAAACAAACGGCAATATCCCTGCTCAAAACGAGCTCACGCCGAAAAGCATCAGAGTCATTCAAGCCACCCCAAGCCCGCTGATGGCGGCAATCAGCGCCGGGTCAAAGCCACCGAGGCGGGCGAAGTGTTTGCCGCGTTCCACATAATCGCGGCAAGCACCCAAACCCGGTGCGCCGCGGGAAATCAGCAGCCGTGAGCTGTATCAGCGAGGTGCCAACCAGTCCTCCAGTAGCAAGCCATCCACTCTTTGAAACTCGCGCAGGTTATGGCTGACCAGCGTAGCGCCAATGCTGCGCACCTGTGCGGCAATCCACAGATCATTGGCACCAATAGGCGTACCGCGAGCTTCCAGCACCTGGCGGATATGAGCGTAATGTGAGGCGGTTTCTGCATCGATACCCAGCAACGGCATGCATTGCTTCAATTCGGCGATGCGCGCCCTGTTTTGCACACTGCAAGCACTTTTTTCCGCACCAAACTCCAGCTCACCCAGCACGATGCAAGACAGGCGCAGGTGACTCAAGGGCAGCGTTGCCAGGCGCGCAGCGACCCGGGCATCTCCCTTGAGCATGGCAATCAGGATATTGCTATCAAGCACATACAACATGACTCAATCCAGCGAGGCCACGGGCGACGCCGGCAGGTCATCAGGCTCTTGCAAATCCATTTCACGCCTATCGCCTGCCCACAGGTGCTTGAGCGCATCCAATGCCGTTGGCTCCTGCTCGGGCACCAGACGCGCTACCACCTTGCCATGCCGGGTAACAGCCACTTGCGCACCCGCCTCCACCTCGGTCAGCAAGGCCGAAAAATGCGCCTTGGCTTCTACAACGGATACATTTTTCATCTCTTGCCCTCAAAAATGACCATATGGTCATACTAATGCTTTGATACCTCTCCGTGCAATTGCAAGCAATCCCCCATCGGCGCCATAGCAAACTGCCATGGCTATTAATTCGGCTCGCTTGGATGTTTTACTCAAGCCACGCCAAGTCCCTTGATTGAAGCAATCAGCGCCGGGTCGAAGCCGCCAAGGCGGGCGAAGTGTTGGCCACGTTCCACATAATCACGGTAGGCGCCGAAGCTGGGTGCGCCGGGGGAGAGCAGCAGTACGCCCTTGCCTTGCAGCATCTGTTTTGCCGCATTCACGGCTGCGGGCAGGTTTTCTGCGGCAGCCAGTTTGAAGCGGTTTTCTGCGGCCAGCGGCGCCAGCAATGCGTGGATGCGCGCGCCGTTCGCGCCCATGGTGACGATGCCATGCGGGGGACGTGGGCGGATGCCATCGGCAAAGGCTTGCCAGTCCAGCCCGCGGTCATGGCCGCCGACCAGCACCACGGTTTTTTCATCAGCAAATACCTCCAGCGCCGCCAGGGTGGCGTGCGGGGTGGTGCTGATGGAGTCGTTGACCCAGAGTACGCCTTCACGCCGTCCCAAGGTTTGCAGGCGGTTGGGCAGTGGCATGAAGGTTTCGGCCTGCGGCGCAAGCGCCACGGCATCCAGTCCCAGCACTTCCAGCGCAGTCAGTACCGCACACAGGTTGCTGCGGTTATGCCGTCCCGGCAGTGGCAGGCGGCGAGTATCGAGTATTTTTTGCCCACCGCGATACAGCACATCGCCGCGCAGATGCCAGCCATCGGGCTGGCCGTACCAGTGGATGATGGTGTCGGGCAAGTCAAGCGCCGCAAGCTGCGCATCGTTGGCGTTCAAAATGGCGTGCTGCGGGCGCGCGCCCGTCAGCAACGCCAGTTTGTCCTCGACATAGCACTGCTCGCTGCCATGCCAGTCCAGATGTTCGGGAAAGAGATTACTGACAATGGTAAGCTGCGGACGCACGCCGCTTTCGGCCACATCCCGGGTCTGGTAGCTGGACAGCTCCACTACCCAGCGTTCGGCCTGCGTGTCCAGCAGCTCCAGCAGCGGCAGGCCGATATTGCCGGCCAGTACAGTGCGCTGCCCGGCAGCGCGCAAAAGATGTGCGAGCAGCGCGCTGGTGGTGCTCTTGCCCTTGGTGCCGGTAACGCAGCAGATGGATGCATCCGCACCGCGCTCGGCAAACCACAGCCCGGTGCCGCCGATAAAGCGCGTGCCGCGCGCGGCGGCAAACTGCGCTGCCTCGCCATACGGGCTGATGCCGGGGGATTTCACCACCCAGTCAAAACGCGCCAGGTTTTCGCCACTGGCCTCGAACTCGAACGACAGCCGGGCATCGCCCAGTTGCGCCGCATCGGCCGCTTCAGCCGGATTGCAAAACAACGTCAGCGCCAGATGGGGCAGGCGGCGGCGCAATGCCTGCCAGGCGGCGCGGCCTTCCCGCCCCCAGCCCCAGAGCGCGACGCGCTGGCCGTCAAGCTGCGAAATCTGCACGGATGCGCTCCCACAGGGCAGGCGGAATGCGATGCTCGCCAGCGGGGTTGAGCAATGCCGCCAACGACAGGTCCTCGCCCTGCAATTGCGGGGCGATTTCCCTGGCGAAACGGCGTACCAGCGCATCCTCCTGCCACTCCGGACGCTCGGCCAGCGCCGCCATCGCCGCACGCGATTCACGCGCTTCGCCTACGCATTCAAACGGCTTGTGGTCGTGGTATTCCATCAGCGCATCAAAACCGGCCTGCTCGCTTTCGGTATCCAGCAGGTTGCGGCCAAAAATGCCGGTCAGCCGTGGCTTGGGCATGAACGGGGCAAGTGCCAGAAACACGAAATGACACTTCGGGCAGACCCCGCACCAACGGCTGGCCGGGCGCTCGCCAAGGATATGGAAATTGCGGTTGCAGCTGGAAAAATGCGCATCGTAATGGCTGCTTTTGGCAAACTGCCGCGCCACCGCCAGCTCGCTCAAGGGCCGCAGCAGCGAGTAGTAATGCAGGTCGGCGGCCACATGCTGCGCGACATGCTCGCCAAAGCGGCGCTCGAAATCCCAGCCCTTCGACCACTGGTGGTTCACTTCGCCGCTGCCTGCAATCAGGCTGCCGTAGCTGGCCGAGCGTTCATTGGAAAACACCACCTGGTCGGCATCGGTCAGGATGGCGGCCACCACCATGATGGCGGAATTGATGGCCGTCACCGGAATATGCCCGTTCCATGCGCCCTGACGATTAGCCTCGAAAAGCTCGGGGGCAAGCTGGCGGCTGATATTGAGCGTGGCCAGCCCGGTATGTTCGGCACAGGCGCGAATCAGTTGCGAGTTGCCAATCCAGGTCACGGTTTGCGCCTCCCCGGCGCGGCGCAGGGTTTCGATGGACACCAGCGAGTCCTTGCCGCCGCCAATGGCCACCAGCGCGTGCTGGCGCAGGCCAAGCGCAGGCGCCTGCGGCAGTGCTTGGCCCGCACGCGGGAAGCGGATGCGCGCGCGCAAATCCAGCCCGTTGCGATAGGCAAATTCACCCAGCCCCTGCAAATAGATGGTGTCCAGCAGCGCGACGCTGGCCTCATCCAGTTGCGTGTATTCCACGCGGATTTCGCCCGGCACCGCCGCCTTGTAATAGCTCACCCCGGCAATCAGGTGCAGCAGGGTCAAGGCCTGCTGCAATGCCCCGGCGCGCGCCTCATCCAGCACAAACGGCGCACCGGGGATGCTGATGCGCTCAATCCATTCTGCGCCATCGTCAAAGGCATATACCAGCTCAATGCTGCCGCTGGACAAGTCCATGTCACGGCGCACAAAACGAAACACGCGCATCTGGTCGCGCCCGAAACTACTCATTCACGCTTTCTCCTCAATCCAGCACATGCTCCTGCGGCAAGGCGCGCAGGTTGTAGTGGCTGGCCATCACATAGCCATAGGCGCCGGCATCGGCAACCAGCATTACATCGCCCTCGGTGGTGGCCGCCGGCAGTTCGCGGCCGTGCCCCAATACATCGCCGCTTTCGCAAATCGGCCCGACCACATCAAAACTGCGCGTGCGCGCATCTTCCAGCCGCGAGAGATTGCGGATGTCATGCCAGGCCTCATACAGGGCAGGGCGCAGCAGCGCATTCATGCCCGCATCCAGGCCAACGCGGCGCACGCCTTCTTTTTCCACCACCTGGGTGACATGGCTGAGCAGCACGCCGCACTGCGCCACCAGGAAGCGTCCCGGCTCGATGGCGATGCGATAGCGCGGGAAGGCCGCCTTGACCTCGGCCACCGCACGGGCCCAGCCGTCCAGGTCAAATTCGTCATCTTCGGGCTGATAGGGAATCGGCAGGCCGCCGCCCAGGTTCAAGGTTTCGATGGTGCCAATGCCATCGGCCAGGGTGGCAAGCTCGGCCTGCACCCCTGCCCAATGCGCGGGCGACTGGATGCCGCTGCCCAGATGCGCATGCAGCCCGGTGATGCGCATATCCAGCGCACGCGCCTTGTCAACAAAAGCCTCGATACGCGCCAGCGGCAGGCCGAACTTGGAGGCGCTGCCGCCGGTGACCACCTTGGCATGATGACCATCGCCGCGCCCCAGGTCCACGCGCAGCCAGATTTCCTTACCGCCAAACAGTTCCGGCCAGTTGTGCAGCGCCTCCAGATTGTCCAGCGTCAGGCGCACGCCACGCGCCAGCGCGGCCTGATATTCGGCACGCGGCGCAAAGCTCGGGGTGAACAGTACATCTCCGGGCTGCAAGCCCGGCACCTGGGCAAAGGCATGCTCGATTTCCGCCAGCGACACGCACTCAAACCCGAAGCCTTCCTCATGCAGCGCGCGCAAAATGGCCGGATGCGGATTGGCCTTGATGGCGAAATAGCGCCTCTCCACAGCATTCACGGCCTTGAGCCTGGCCGCCTGCGCGCGCAAGGTCGGCAGGTCATATACATAGCGCGGCGTGCCTTCGGCGGCGCAGGCCAGCAACTCGGCGCGGCGGCTTTGCCACCACTTCGGCAGCGGCGGTTTTTGCGCCTCATTCAGCCGGCGCCAACTGCTGCCAAATACATGCTTCTCCCGCACCGGCATGGCGCCGCTTTTTATCAACTCGGCATGCAGGTGCGGTATCAGGCCATCGGCATCCATCTCGTCGATGACGAAGGTCAGGTTAAGGTCATTGGAGGACTGCGAAATCAGGTGCACACGCTCCTGCCCAAAGCGCGCCCAGACCGTCGAGAGCTTGTGCAGCAGCGAACGCATGCCGCGCCCCACCAGGGTGATGGCCGCGCAGGAACTAATCACCTTCACCCGGCACACCCTGGCCAAATCTTCGGACAGGCGCGAGAGCACATCGGTGGTCATCAGGTTTTCGCTCGGGTCCAGCGATACCGTGACATTGGTTTCCGAGGAGCCAATCAGGTCCACCGACAGGCCGTGGCGTTTGAATCGCTCGAAAATATCGGCCATGAAGCCGACCTGCTGCCACATGCCGATAGATTCCATCGACACCAGCACGATGCCGTTACGGCGGCTGATGGCCTTCACGCCCGGCACGGTGGCGGCACGCTCATCAATGCGCGTGCCGGGAAATTCCGGCCTTGAAGTATCCAGAATCGCCATCGGCACCCGCGCCTCGCGGCAGGGGCCGATAGCCCGCGGATGCAGCACTTTGGCGCCGGTGGTGGCAATCTCCTGCGCCTCGGCATAGTCCAGCCGCGCCAGCAGCCGCGCATCGGCCACCTCACGCGGATTGGCGCTGAACATGCCCGGCACATCGGTCCAGATTTCCACCGCATCGGCACCCAGCAAGGCACCGAAATACGCCGCCGAAGTATCCGAGCCACCCCGCCCCAGAATCGCCGTGCCGCCATCCGGGTGACGGGCGATGAAACCCTGGGTTAGCAACATCCGGCCAGGCTGCGCGGCAAAACGCTGGCGCCAGGCCTCATCCGCATGGCGCTGGCAATTCACCGACAAACGCCCGGCCCAGTCGCTCTGGTTGGGCAGGGCAAGCGCCGAAAGCCAGTTACGCGCATCGCACCAGCCAAAATCCAGTCCCTGCGCGCGCAAATAGGCCGCCCCCAGCGTAGAAGAAAGCAGCTCGCCCTGCGCCAGCACTTCTGCCTGCCAGTCAAGGCTGCGGCTGGCCGCGCGCGCATCACAGGCCAGAGCTTGCAAGGCTGCAAGACGCTCACCCAGCACGCTGTCGGCATCCAGCGCCAACGCCTTGGCAAAGTCCAGATGCCGGTCAACAAGCGCGGCGACATGGGCGGCGATATTCTCGCCCTGGGCAATCGCCTGCAGTTGATTGGTCACCCCCGAAAGCGCCGATACCACCACCAATACCCGGCCATGCTGCGCCCGCGCAGCGGCAATGCGGCCGATATTGTCCCAGCGCGCCCGCTGCGAAACACTGCTGCCACCGAACTTTAAAACCCGCCAACGGGCGGCATGAGAGATGGACGACATTTACACTAACCCGACAGCACACCGGATTCCCGGAAAGACGGACATTCTATGAGCAAACACAGCCCGCGCCCGCGTCCTTTCATGCAACTTGATGTTTTTGCCGACCGCCCCGGTGTAGGCAACCCGCTGGCCGTAGTGCTCGATGGCGAGGGCCTTGGCGATGATGAGATGCAGGCCATCGCCCGCTGGACACGGCTGCCGGAAACCACCTTCGTGCTACCCGCTACCGACAGCGACAGCAGCTACCGGCTGCGCATGTTCAGCCCGCGCCGCGAAGTCCCGTTCGCCGGACACCCCAGCGTGGGCACCGCCCGCGCCGTGCTGGCCGCCGGGCTTGCCCAGCCCCGCGATGGTGTTCTGGTGCAGCACGGCATGGCCGGCAAGCTGCCGCTGAAAGTCAGTGGCGAGGCTGCAAACCCCAGCATCGCCATCCGCACCCCGCGCGCGCAGCTTGTGGAAACCGCCAGTGCCCGCGACCTGCGCTTTGGCAATGCCCTGGCCGCACTCAAGCTGGGCGCATTGCCACCGGCGCTGATGGACGGTGGCCGCCGCTGGTGGCTGGTGGAAGTGGCCGAGGAGGCTGAACTGCGCGCCGCCACACCCGACTGGCAAGCCATTGCCGCCCTGGCACAGGCGACCAACAGCATGGGCATCTGCGCCTATGCCCGCAGCCAGAGCCCGGACTACGAACTGGCGGTGCGCGCCTGGGTCGGCAATGGCTCCCCATTTGAAGACGCCGCCTCTGGCGCGGCCAATGCCACCCTTGCCGCCTGGCTTGCACAGCAAGATGCCCTGCCCGGCGACAAGTCCAGTTATCGCGTCAGCCAGGGGCGGGAAATCGGCTTTGACGCCCAGCTTGTGCTTTCGGTGGATGAGGCTGGCGATATCTGGTCGGGCGGCAAAGTGGCCTGCGTGATTCGCGGCGAAATGCTTTGGTAAAACCTGAATAGGCGGCGCAACGGCTATTCAGGATTTTTCTGTCCCAAAATCCCTCAAAAACGCTTGGCTCGGAGACAAGGCCTGTTCTACATTGGGCTGCCGGTCAACGCCGCGCATCTCAAACCATTGACAAAGGAACATCAAACCCATGGCCACGAAGAAAGCTGCTGCGCCGAAAAAAACCACCACCGCCAAAACCGCTGCCTCCAAGGCAAGCCCAGCAAAAGCCGCACCCAAGAAAACTGCGGCCAAGACCATGAAACCGATTGCCGATGTACTGACCAAATCGGCACTGGTTGCGCATCTTGCCGAACATGCAGAAGTGACCAGCAAGGATGTCAAAGCCGTGCTGGCTGCGCTGGAGTCCACCATCCATGCCTCGGTACACAAAAAGGGCGCAGGCGCCTTCACCCTGCCGGGACTTTTCAAAATCAAGGTGGTCAAGGTGCCGGCCAAGCCCAAGCGCAAGGGCATCAACCCGTTTACCAAGGAAGAACAGGTATTCGCCGCCAAACCGGCCTCGGTCAAAGTCAAGCTGCAACCGCTGAAGAAGCTCAAGGACGCCGCCGCCTGATTCACCCGGCAGCGCCGCAAAAACCGGAGTCACTGGCTCCGGTTTTTTTGCGGCCTTATCATCTGCGCCCAGTGCATCGCTAATGGAAAAACGGTGAACAAACGCTTCTGGCTCTGCGCCATCGTGACCGGCATCGCGGCTTTGGTATTGAACTTCCTGATTCATGGCCTGCTGCTGCGGGAGGACTATGCAGCACTGGTTGCCCGGGGTCTTGTACGCGGCGCGACAGATGGCATGCGCCACCTGCCGTGGATGTTGCTTGCCCATGTTTTGACCGGCTTTGGCCTGACCTGGCTGTACAGCCTTGTACATCCGCAGGCCACCACACCACGCAATGGCCTGCGGTTTGGCAGCGTGATGGCGCTGACCGCCACCATTCCCGGCTACCTCGTCTTTTACGCGCTACAGCCCTGGCCCGCGCAATTGCTCATCAAGCAAATAGTGCTTGCCACCACGGCCACACTCATGCTTGGCCTCCTGCTCTCCTGGCTCGAACCGCGCCGTGTGGCACTGTAATCAAATCGCTTTTTTGCGTTTTTTGGGCTGCAACAAAGTCCCCGTGCACTGCAGCGCACCGCAGTGGCATGCCCAGAGCCTTTTCAAGGCCGGGGTATGTCGCTCTTGCAAGACAATGCCGTAGTTGAAAGAAAGCTCCTCACCCACTGCGATATCACGCAGGGCATGGATACGGATTTTGTCTTTATCGCGACGACCTTGCTCATCTTCGTACAAAATCGCCTCGCAATTGGGCGAACAACTGTGATTTATCCAGCGGGCGATATTGCCTTCAAAGTTGGCATCAATCACGTATTCATCGTTCAGGGTAAACAGGAAAGTGTGGCCGGTTTCTGCCAGCTCGCCATAGTCGGCATCCACCTCTGCATGACTGCGCAACCGCCCCTTGTAACGCACAATGTACTCGCCTTTGGCAATCGCACCAGTAGCAAATACTCCATTGCCGTGAATGGCCGACTGCCTGCGTTCAATCCGGTCTTTGGCACTTTTCGGCATGCGCTCACCGCAACAAGAAAACCTCATTTTGCCCGGCCTGTTGCCAGATTTCGACCACCATCATCATGCAGTTTTATCGTAAGCTGCCGGACACGGTACGGATGCGGCTTTCACATCCACACCACTGCCCCACCTGCATGATGGATGCCGATGAATCAAAAGCCTGCCCCACGCGCTCCCCGTCCCCTGCCCACCTTGCTGGTACTGGCAGCGACCGCCGGTTTTGGCGGATTTGCCGCCACCGCGATGCGTGATGCGCTGACCCAGCCCGGTCATGCCGAACCTGCGCCTGCGCCCGCCCTGCCGGTCAGCCAGTTGCCGCAAACGGCAGGCGGCGGGCAAGTCCCGAGCCTGGCGCCGATGCTGGAGCGAGTAATGCCGGCAGTGGTCAGCGTGCATACCCAGCAACGCGTGCGTGTCAGCCCGTTCGGCAATGACCCGTTTTTCCGGCGCATGTTTCCCGAGCTCACCCAGGAACGCATCAACGAATCACTGGGTTCGGGGGTGATTGTCGATGCGGCCAAAGGCTATGTGCTGACCAATCACCATGTGATTGAAAACGCCGATGATGTGTCGGTGACGCTCGCCGATGGCCGCACCCTGAAAGCCGAATTTCTCGGCTCCGACCCGGATACCGATATCGCGCTGATGCGTATTCCGGCCGAGCGCCTGAGCGCCATCGCCATGACCGACAGCAGCACACTGCGCGTGGGCGATTTTGCGGTGGCCATTGGCAACCCGTTTGGCGTTGGCCAGACCGTGACCTCCGGCATCATCTCGGCAGTGGGTCGCAGCAATCTGCCTGGCGTGGGTTTCCAGAACTTCATCCAGACCGATGCCAGCATCAACCCCGGCAATTCCGGCGGCGCGCTGGTGGATTTGCAGGGGCGGCTCATCGGCATCAATACCGCCAGCTTCAACCCGCGCGGCTCGATGGCTGGCAATATTGGCCTGAGCTTTGCCATTCCCACCAATCTTGCCCGCAGCATCATGCAGCAGTTGCTGGAAAACGGCGGCCAGGTGCGACGCGGCACGCTCGGCATTGAAACCCGTGATCTTGATGTACGCAGCGCACAGGCCGCTGGCCTTGCCCCGGCTCAGGGCGCGCTCATCACCCGGGTATACCCGGATTCTTCTGCCGCAGCCGCAGGCTTGAAGGCAGGCGACGTGATTGTCGCCGCCAACGGCCAGCGCATCGACAGCGCCGAAGCCTTCCGCAATTTCCAGGGCCTGCAAGCTGCCAATGCCCGTATAACACTGGATATCCGCCGCGATGGCCAGCCGCTGCAACTAAACGCGCAGCTCAGGGAGCAGCCACGCGATGGCGCCAGCCTTGACCCGCGCCTGGATGGCGTGACCTTTGCCGAACTGCCCGAATCGCTGCGCCGCCAGGGTGCCAGCGGCGTACTGGTCAGTCGCGTTGCCCATGGCAGTCGCGCAGCACAAAGCGGGCTGCGCGAGGGCGATGTCATCCTCGCCGCCTCCAGTGGCGAATTCAACGACCTGGCAAGTTTCCGTGCCAGCTTCCGCAACCCGCCCCAACGCTTGCTGCTGCGCCTGTGGCGCAACGGTCAACGCGGGCAAATTCTGATTCAATAACCCAACCTCCAAAGGAGCAAACCATGAGCGTGAAAGAAAACCTCTCCGAAGCCGGCAGCCACCTGAAGCAAGCCGCCGTCCACACCGGCGACTCCATCAAGAGCGCCGCAGCTGCTGCCGGTGAAGAACTGCGTGCCGGCACTGCCTACGTCAAGGCAGAACTTAGCGACACCGCCACCGCCGGCAAGCACGCCGCCGAAGACCTCGGCGCTGCCGCCAAGGAACAAATGGATGTACTGATGGAAAAGAGCCGCGACATGATTGACAGTGCCGCCGACCTGATTCGCGAGCGTCCGCTGACCGCCTTCGGCATCGCCTTTGCCGCGGGCTGGGCGATTGCCAAACTGGCACGTCTGGGCGGCGGCAACGAGCAGTAAGGTCATGCAAGCGCAAGGCCAAACGCCAGACGGTGCGCCAGAAAGAGAACCCGCACCGGACATTCTGGAAGCCTTCCGCCAGGTTGGCGAAGGCAGCAAAGCCAGCCTCGCTGCCACGCTTGCCAGCGCACGCGCCCTGCGTGCGCTGGTAGTGGCCGATATTGCCCTGGCACGCAGTGCGCTAGGCCGCAGCGTAGCCTTCACCGCCGTGGCCGTGGTGCTGGGAGCTGTTGGCGGACTGCTACTGACATCAGCACTGGTAGCGGCACTGGTGACCTATCTCAAACTGTCCTGGTGGCTCTCCCTGCTGCTGGTCGGGTTGCTATGCCTTGCGGCCACGGCCGTTTCCGCCTGGCGTGCGCTGACCTATTTTGAGCACACCCAAATGCGCGCCACGCGCAGGCAACTGGCCAAAATGGGCCTGGGCGAGCTGCAAACCACCCAAACCACCGCCCACGATGAGCATAGCTGACGGAGTATTTGATGGGCTTTCATCAACTGATTGAAAAAGTCACCGCAGCCGAGCAAACGCTGGAAGCACACGGACGTAGCGTGGGCGCCAATCTGCGCCAGACCCGCAGCGCCTGGCACGCGGCCTGGACACCGGGGCGCGTGCTGGTGGCCGGACTGGCCTCGGGCTTTCTGGTCGGCCACGGCAAGCTGGTAAGCAAACTCGGCGGCAGCAATGTTTTGCAACTGGGCATGGGCTTTGCCAATCTGATTAGCGGCGGCATGAAGGCCGCAAGCGCACAGTTTTCACACATGCAGGCTGCTGCCAGCCAGGGCGCACAAGCTGCCGCCGGTGCAGCTGCCACGGCCAGCAATGGCAGCGCCGAGAACGAAACCCTGCGCCAACATCACGAAAAACTGCGCCGCGACGGGCTGGTATGAGTCCCAGCGCGGTGCCTGATTTTGCAGTCCAGGCCATCACCCTGGACCTGGACGATACGCTCTGGCCATTCGCCCCGATTGGTGAGCGTATCGAGCAGGTACTGCACCGCTGGTTTCTGCAACACGCCCCCAGGGCAGCCGGGAAATTTCCGCCCTCCGCCATGCGTGAGCTGCGTGAGCAGCTGATTGCACGCTTCCCGGAAAAATCCCACGATGCCAGTTGGCTGCGCCGCCAGTGCATTGCAATGGCGCTGACCCAAAGCGGCTACGACAGCGAACTGGCCGAACCGGCCTATCAAGCATTCTTTGCCGAGCGCAACCGCGTGGATTTCTATCCCGATGCCCATGCCGCACTCATGCGTATCGCCCGCCGTGTGCCGGTCTGCGCGCTGACCAATGGCAATGCCGACCTGGCCGCCATCGGCATTGCCGGACATTTCCACAGCCAGGTCAGCGCACGCATGTTTGGCAAGGCCAAACCCGACCCGGCAATTTTCCTGCACGCCTGCCAAACACTGGGCAGCGCCCCTGCCAACACCCTGCATGTTGGCGATGACATCGAAACCGATATTGCCGGCGCACACCAGGCAGGCTTGAAAGCCTGCTGGCTGCATCGTGAAGATGCCTACCCCCGCCACCCCGCCTGGCCGCGCAGCGACTTCACGCCCGACCTTGTTTTTTCCACCCTCACGCATCTGGCCGACTGGCTGGAAGCCCAAAATCCTTCTAGAGAACCGCAATGAACCCGCAACCCGGACTGACCCGCCAGGGCGAAAACGCCAAAACCTTTTACTGCGTGCGCAGCGATGAATTCGATGTCTGGCGCAAACTGCAATTGCCCGCCATCGGCCAGTGGCTGGATGCGCAGAAATACACTGCCGCCTCCGGCACCGTGGCTCTGCTGCCCGGCGAAGGAGGGGTGGAATCGGCTGTGCTTGGCATGGAAAACCGGCTTGACCCGTTCGCCTATGCTCACGCCCCATTTGCCCTGCCGCCTGGCGACTGGCAGCCCGGCAGCGAGCTGGATGCCGCAGCGCGCAACGCCCTGTTGCTGGGCTGGGGGCTGGGCAGCTATCGCTTCGACCGCTACAAAAAACCGTTGCGCGAGCCCGCCCGGCTGGTGCTGGACGATAAGGCCGATGCACGCACGCTGGACTTGCTCGCCGCCTGCGTGCGTACCCGCGACCTAATCAACACCCCGACCGAACATATGGGCCCGGATGAGCTGGAAGCCCTCGTGCGCGAGCTGGCCGACCGCCACGGCGGCCAGCTCGAAGTCATCGCAGCTGATGACTTGCTCACGCAAAACTACCCGGCCATCCATGCCGTCGGCCGCGCCTCGCACCGCGCACCACGCCTGCTACATCTTGAGTGGGGTGAGAGCGCCCATCCGCGCCTGGCGCTGGTCGGCAAAGGGGTATGCTTTGACACCGGCGGCCTCAACCTCAAGGCCAGCGCCGGCATGCGCAATATGAAAAAGGACATGGGCGGCGCCGCACATGCCATCGCCCTGGCCGAACTCATCATCAAGCGCCGCCTGCCGGTACGGCTGTCGCTGTATGTAGCCGCCGTGGAAAACGCCGTCGGCCCCAATGCGCTGCGCCCGGGCGAAGTCATCGCCACCCGCAAGGGGCTGAGCGTGGAAATCGACAATACCGATGCCGAAGGCCGCCTGGTGCTATGCGATGCCCTCGCCCGCGCAGCCGAGGACAAACCCGCACTGATGATTGACTTTGCCACCCTGACCGGCGCCGCACGCATTGCACTGGGGCCGGACTTGCCGGTGCTGTACGCCAATGATGACGCTGTCGCCGAGGACTGGCTGCAAGCCGGACGGGACTGCTTTGACCCGCTGTGGCGAATGCCACTGTGGCAGCCGTATATGCGCTATCTGAAAAGCGGCATCGCCGACCTGGCCAACGCCAGCAACTCCTCCATGGCCGGCAGCGTCACCGCCGCGCTGTACCTGCAACGCTTTGTCCCCGAGAACCTGCCCTGGGCGCATCTGGACGTGTATTCCTGGAACGACACCGACCGCCCCGGCCGCCCGGCAGGCGGCGAAGCCCAGGGACTGCGCGCCTGTTTTGCCATGCTTGAAAAACGCTTCGGCCAAGAGCCTGCTCAAAAGCCCTGAGAGGCCTTGAGCTAAAAGCCACAAATATTGGAAAGCCGGGCAAATGCCCGGCGCCAAGCCAGCTCACCGGACAGGCAAGTTTCCCCGCTTTTTGTTTATTGCTGCATTTTTGTTGATAGCCGCTCAGCTGTTGCACAACTGCCGGTAAAGCCTGTCCAGCCCGGCCACACGCTGTTGCAGGGCAGCAGGACTGTCTTCGTTGCACAAAATATCATCGGCTATTGCCTGCCGCTGTTCACGGCTGGCTTGAGCCGCCAACATGCGCTCGGCAAGCGTCTTATCAATCTGGTCACGCTGCATCAGCCGCTGCTGCTGAGTCTGCTCGGACACATCCACTAGCAAAATACGGGAAAGCCACGGATAGGCCTCACGCCCCCCGCCTTCAGTCAACAAAGGAATGGAGGCAATGACATAAGCAGAAGTCGCAGCCATGCAGCGCTGATGGACTTCCGCACGGATACGTGGATGCAAAATGGCTTCCAGTGCCTGCCGTTCGCCGATATTGGCAAAAACCCGCTGACGCAACAGCGGACGGTCAAGCCGCCCCTGCGCATCCAGAACCTCGCAGCCAAAATAGCGGACGATTTCGGCAAGTGCAGGCTGCCCCGGCTCAACCAAATCACGTGCAACCCGGTCGGCATCCACGACTTCGATACCCAACTGCATGAATGCAGCTTCTACCACGCTCTTGCCCGAGGCAATACCGCCGGTCAGGCCAATGGCAAAAACCGGAACCGCCTGCCTGCACATTACGGTTTAGCTACCCAGACCACTGAGACGCATATAACCGGCAAGCAATGGTTCGCCCCACATGAACACGATCCAGCCTGCAATCGCCAAGTACGGACCAAACGGCAGCGGCGTAGCTTTATCGCGGCCTTTCATGGCCAGCCAAATCGAACCCACAATCGCCCCCACCACCGAAGAAATCAGAATGGTCGGCAAAATCGCCGAAACACCACACCAGGCACCGATGGCCGCCAGCAGCTTGAAGTCGCCATGCCCCATGCCCTCCTTGCCAGTCAATTGCTTGAATAGCCACCATACCGTCCACAGGCTGAGATAGCCCAGCACGGCACCGGCAATTGCCGCTTTCGGGGTGATGTAGAGGTTTTCATGCGCCGCAACCAAACCTAGCCACAACAAGGTCAAGGTCAGCGCATCGGGCAATAACGTGGTCCGGAAGTCGATACCCGAGGCTGCCAGCAAAAACCAGGTAAACAGCAGCGCACCAAACCCCTGCCAGCCAAACCCGAACTGCCAGACACAGGCCAGCGACAGCAGCATGGTCATGAATTCCACCAGCGGATACTGTGCCGAAATGGCGCTCTTGCAGTGGCGGCATTTGCCCCCCTGAATCAGCCAACTAAAAAGCGGAATGTTTTCAAACCAGCGCAGCCGGACTTTGCAACTCGGGCAGTGCGAAGGCTCTACCGCTACCCCTGGCGGCGGCGGATCGTAGATTTCCGGTTGCTCCAGAATCTCCCGTGCATCACGTTTCCATTGCCACTCCATGCGTCGCGGCAGGCGCAAAATCACCACATTCAAAAAGCTGCCAACCGCCAGCCCCAGCACTGCCGCCACCGGGTAGCCCAGTATCGGGTTTTGATCAAGAAACGCCATGTTTTAACCAACCACTGAAGCCAGTTTGAAGATCGGCAGATACATGCCAATCACCATGCTGCCCACCAGGCCGCCAATAATCACCATCACGAATGGCTCGATCAGGCTGGCCAGCGCATCCACGGTGTTATTGACCTCTTGCTCGTAAAACTCGGCCACCTTGAACAGCATGGTATCGAGCGCACCTGCTTCTTCACCAATAGCGGTCATCTGTACCACCATATGCGGGAACAGATTGGTTTGCTTCATGGCGAAGTTGACCTGGTGCCCCACGGCCACATCATCACGGACACGCGACACCGCCTCGGCATACACCATGTTGCCGGTTGCACCGGAAACCGTATTCAATGCCTCTACCAGCGGCACACCGGCAGCAAAGGTCACCGCCAGCGTACGCGAAAAACGGGCAATGGCCGAGTCGTTCATGATTTTGCCAATCACCGGCACCCGTAGCAGCAAACGGTCAATGGCATGCTGCAATTTCAGCGAACGCTTGAATGCAAATATGAAGCCGCCCCCCGCAGCAATCGTTGCCAGCAATAACAACCACCACCACTTCACCATGAAATGGCTGGCATTGATAATTATCTGGGTAAAGGCGGGCAAATCCGCACCGAAGCTCTTGAACACATCCTCGAACTGCGGCACCACATAGATAAGCAGCACGGCACTGACGATGATCGCCACCGCAATCACCATAATCGGGTAGAACAATGCCTTTTTGATTTTGCCCTTCAACGCCTCCAGGTTTTCCTTGTAATTGGCGATGGTATCGAGCACGGTTTCCAGCACACCCGCAGCTTCACCGGCATGCACCAGATTGCGGTATAGCTCATCAAACTGTACCGGATACTTGGCCATCGCCTCGTAAATGGAAGAGCCCCCGGCAATATCGGCACGCAGGTTGTTGACCATGTCAGCCATGCGCGGGTTTTTCTGACCGCTGCCGATAATTTCCAGTGCCTGCACAATCGGCACACCCGATTTCATCATGGTGGCGATTTGCCGGCTGAACACGGCAATTTCCCTTGCCGTGATTGCGCTGCCGGTCTTGCCAAACAGCGGCTTGGGTTTGGGCTTGACCGAATCCACGGTAATGCCCTGGCGGCGCAGCTCGGCACGCACCAATGCCTCGCTTTTACCTTGCTGCTCGCCCTTCATGACAATGCCACGCTTGTCCTTGCCTTTCCAGACAAAAGTAGGCAACGGTTGCTGCTGTGCAGTACGACTGGTATTGGAAGCTGCAGTACGGGTAGCCGACATGATGATTAATCCTTGGTAACGCGGTTGATTTCAGCCAGGCTGGTAACGCCCTGCTTGACCTTGAGCAAAGCGGACTGGCGCAGATCACGCACCCCGGAGCGCTGCGCCGCTTCTGCAATCTGCATGGCATTTCCCCCTTCCAGCACAATTGACTGGATTTCTTCGGTCATGGGCATAACCTGATAAATCCCGGTACGCCCTTTATACCCGCTTGAGCACTCACTGCAACCCACCGCCTCATAAACCTTGAACCCTTCGGCAATGTCTTTTTCAGTAAAGCCCTCTGCCAGCAAGGCGTTCTCCGGCACATGCACTTCTTTTTTGCACGCCGGACACAGGCGGCGGGCAAGACGCTGGGCAATCACCAGCGTCACCGAACTGGTGATGTTGTACGGCGCAATGCCCATGTTCATCAACCGCGAAATGGTCTGCGGACCATCATTGGTATGCAGGGTGGAAAGCACCATATGCCCGGTTTGCGCTGCTTTCACGGCGATTTCTGCCGTTTCCAGGTCACGGATTTCACCCACCATGATGATGTCCGGGTCTTGGCGCAAAAAGCTGCGCAAGGCAGCGGCAAAGGTCATGCCTGTTTTGTTGTTCTGCTGCACCTGGTTCACACCCGGCAAACGGATTTCCACCGGGTCTTCCACGGTGGAGATATTGCGGCTGTCATCGTTCAGGATGCCGAGCGCGGTATACAGCGACACCGTTTTACCCGAGCCGGTGGGGCCAGTGACCAGCACCATTCCATAGGGCTTGTGGATGGCATCCATGAACAGCTTTTGCTGGTCTTCTTCATAGCCCAGCTTTTCAATACCCATCTTGGCCGCGCCACCATCCAGAAGGCGCAACACGATTTTTTCACCAAACAGCGTCGGCAGGGTGCTGACACGGAAGTCCATCTGCTTGGTTTTGGAAATATTGAGCTTGATGCGACCGTCCTGCGGGATACGCTTTTCAGCGATATCCAACTGCGACATCACCTTCAAGCGTGCGGCAATCCGCGAATGCAACTTGTGCGAAATACGGCTGACCGTGCGCAACACGCCGTCAATGCGGTAGCGCACCCGGTAGGTGTCCTCATAAGGCTCGAAGTGAATATCCGACGCACCGCGGCGAATGGCATCCACCAGCGATTTGTTGACAAATTTGACAATCGGCGTGTCGTCATCACCCTTGGCATCCACGCCTTTTTCGCCGCCGGCATCCTCTATATCATCGGCAACTTCCAGCTGGCCAAATTCTTCGTCGCCATCAAGCATGGCATCAATATCGCTGGAAGCCGCTGCCTGCCAGATTTCATAGGTGCGCAGCAACTGTGCCGGGTCAACCATCACCGGCTCGATATTCAGCCCGAGCTGGAATTTGATTTCGTTCAGCCCGGCCTGATCCACCGGGTCACCCATCGCCACAAACAGCCGGTTGCCGCGCTTCATCAGCGGCAGAATCCTGTGTTTTTGAATCAGCTCCTCAGAGACCTGCTTCAATATATCCGGTGCCCCGGACATCGCTCCCAAATCAAGCAGTGGCAGGCCAAACTCAACCGCATTGGCCGCAGCAAGCTGCGCACTGCTGACCAGGCGGCTATCCAGCAAAAATGCGGCGATGGGCTTGCGGGCACTGGCCGCATCGTCCTGTGCCTTGCGGGCCACCTCGGCAGTCAGTACACCATCCATCACCAGGCGGCGGGTAATGCCGGTAATGCCCACCAAATTGGCCTGGGCGCTTGCAGTGCTCATTAAAGACCCCTTAGGTTCTGAATCTGGAATGACGGGCGGGCTTGGCATGGCTTAAGGATGCTGCTTGCATACCCCATATCAGCCTCTGCACTGCCACCCCCTATAACTTAGCCTAAAACCGTCTTTGACAGAACCCAGGCCGCGGCACAGTGGCGATGACGCCTACGGGCTCACCAGGCTACAGCTTGTAGAGCCGACATCACAAACGGTATTGCGCAGCAAAGCGGTATTACCACGCTGATGTGGCACAAAAGTCAGGGTATGACCATTGTCATAGTCGACCTTGGTTGGCTTGTTGCCACTGACGCAGGAGATATTAGGTGGCGCCTGCACTGCGCTTTCATCATCGTTAACAAGATAGGCTACTGACATGCTTATGTATGACTTGGCCTCTGCCATACAGGCATTATTGGCACTACGCTGGGTGTAATTGCGGTACTGTGGCAAGGCAATGGCCGCCAGCAGGGCGATAATCGCCACTACAATCATTAGCTCAACCAAAGTAAAACCGTCTTGTTTTTTCAAGACAATGCCTCACTATTTCCATTGAAATCCCGGATAAAACAAACCCCGCTGCAGCGGGGTTTGTTCATGCTACTACATGCTCTTAATTACGGGGCCAAGCTGCAGGAGCCAGAGGCTGCGTTGCACTTGGTGTCCTTCTTCAGGTCGGGATTACCGCTTTCTTTGGCCACAAAGGTCAACTCAGCACCTGCATTATAGTTGGCAACGGTCAAATCCACACCCGAAGCACAAGCCTGTGCCTTGAAGGTCGGCATGGTCGGGGCACCAACACTATTCATTGCATTAGCAGCTTCAGCTACAGCTACCCCCATATAAGCCTTGGCTTCGGCCAAGCAGGCGCTGTTTGCACTGCGCTGGGTGTAGTTGCGGTACTGCGGCAGCGCAATGGCGGCCAGGATGGCGATGATGGCGACCACGATCATCAGTTCGATCAGGGTGAAACCTTGTTGCTTGTTCATGGTGAACTCCTTATGTAGGTAGTGAATTGTTTGGAACTGCGCCCTACCGGTCCCCCGGTCGGTTGCGGCGTGTTGCGCCTGCATCAGCTTTAATGCAAACGCCATGCCAATGTAACCCAATGATTTTCAAGGATTAAATCCCCAGAACAACTGACTAAAAGGTAAACATGTGACGCATTGCGTCACTTTTGCCCGAGCTGATACCGCCGTGCCCATGCCAATCGCCGGTTCAGTGCCGCTGGATGGCTTTACCCAGGGTAATCACCACCACACCGGCCAGGATGACTGCCATCGCCCCGAGCTCGGTTGCACTGGCACGCTCGTTGGCAAGCCATGCGCCCAGCATGACCGCAATGGCCGGATTGACATAGGCATAGCTGCCCGCCAGAACCGGGCGCACATGATGCAGCAGCCAGATATAGGCACTGAAGCCGACAATCGAGCCAAAAAACAGCAGATACAGGAATGCTGCCATGCCTTTGCCATCGGGCATGCTCATGCGCTCACCGCTGACAAGGCCCACCCCCAGCATCAATACACTGCCGCACAGCATCTGCCCGGCAGCAGCCATGAACGGCGTGGGCAGGTCACGCCCGCGGCTCCAGACAGAGCCATACGCCCAGGCCAGCGCGGCCAGCAACAACGCCAACAAACCCGCAGCCGAACCACCGCGCATGCCGCCGATATTGAGCCACATGACCCCGGCAAAACCAACGGCAACCCCCAGCCATTCCATATGGCTGGGGCGCTCACCACGCAGCAGTGCAAATACCCCCATCCAGATAGCAGATGAAGCCACCGCCACTGCGGTCAAGCCCGATGACACGGTTTGCTCGGCGTAATTGACCATGCCATTGCCCAGCGCCAGCAGCAGCCCGCCCATCACCCACAGATTACGCCACTGCGCACCGGTGGGTGCTGCCACGCCGCGCCACCTCAGCACGGCAAACATCAAGCCACCGGCCAGCAAAAAACGCATGCCGCCCAGCAAGAACGGACTGAAACCGCCTTGCAACGCAAAATGAATGGCCAGGTAAGTAGAGCCCCAAATCACATACACCGCCAGCAAGGCGGAGGCAATGGCGAGCAGGCGCGGCGTGGCAGGGGCAGTCATGCCAGTTCCAAATCAAGGGCAGGCAAAATTAACCGAAAACCACTCAAGCGCCAATGGCAAGACACTTGCCAAGCAACTACAAGATGTTTAAGATGCGCCTCCTTCGGGCGGTTAGCTCAGCGGTAGAGCACTACCTTGACATGGTAGGGGTCACAGGTTCGAACCCTGTACCGCCCACCACCCTATACGGGTGAAACAAACAGCCACATGCCATGCATGTGGTTTTTTTGTGGTCATTCCCCCACCGCCGCTCACCCCAGTGCGATGCAAGCGGCAGATTTCCGGCTGTGATAAAGCAGCACTCAGCGGATGATTTGTACCCGCAGTGGCATCGGCGGACGTGTATCGGGTGCCGGGCGTTTGATGCGGACATTCAGGCTGCCGCTGGCCGATTTTTCCACCGGGTAGCTGAAGTTGCCGTTTTCATCCACGGCAGTTTCCTGTCCGTTGACCGTCACTTGGCTACCCACCGGGACACGCCCCTCAAGCGTTTCTCCCGCCTTGACGGTGCGGGGAACACTGATACGGCTGCCGGGGACTGGCCTGCCGGGCAGCACCGGGCGGAACTCCGGCGGGATGGGTTTTGACGAAGAAGGCATGGCGGTATCCGGTTGCCCTGCCCAATGGGAGGGCGGTGTGCTTTCCTGCTTTTGCGGCGCAGCGCAAGCGGCCAGCATGCAAGCAGACAACAAAACGGCGGTCATGTTCATCGGGCAAACTCCAGACGGCGGCCTTGTGGCTGGCCTCTCAGGGCTTGACCATCCCAAACCATTTGACCGTTGACCCAGGTAGCGGCGATGCGTGATTTGAAGGTATGCCCCTCAAATGGTGACCAGCCGCATTTGGAAAGCACGTCCTGACGCTGTACGGTGAGTGGCGAGTCTTCCACCAGGACCAGGTCGGCAAAATAGCCTTCGCGCAGGAAGCCGCGCTCAGCCACATCGAACAGCTGCGCCGGTGCGTGGGCAAATTTTTGCACGATGCGGGCGCGGCTCAATGCGCCGCCATGGGCATGTTCCAGCGCGGTCAGCAGGGCGTATTGCACCAGTGGCAGGCCGCTGGGCGCCCTGGCATAGGGCTGCTGCTTTTCCTCCCAGCCATGCGGGGCGTGGTCGGTGGCCAGGACATCGATACGGTCTTCTGCCAGAGCGGCAATCAGTGCGTCGCGGTCGCTGGCTTCCTTGATGGCCGGATTGCATTTGATTTGGTTGCCAAGCCGGGCATAGTCCTCGCGGCTGAAGTGCAGGAAATGCACGCAGGTTTCGGCGGTGATGCGCTTTTTGCTGCCATCGGCACGAATCAAGGGGCCGGCCTCGAACAAGGCCAGCTCATCGGCGGTGGAAATATGCAGCACATGCAGGCGGGCATTGTGGCGGCGCGCCAGCGTCACCGCCAGCGTGCTGGATTTCAGGCAAGCCTCGCGGCTGCGAATGGCCGGGTGAAAATCTGCGCTGAGCGCATCGCCGTACTGCGCCAGATGCTGCGCCATCAATGCGTCGATGGTCGGCGTGTCTTCGCAGTGGGTGATGATAGGGGTGGGCGCATCGCGAAAAATGGCATCGAGAATTTCCGCATCATCCACCAGCATATTGCCGGTGGACGCCCCCATGAACACCTTGATGCCGGGGCTGGTTTTCGGGTCGAGGGCGCGGATGGCCTCGATATTGTCGTTGCTGGCGCCCAGATAAAAGCCGTAATTGCCCCAGGCGCGGCCTTTGGCGAGGGCATATTTGGCCTCCAGTGCAGCACTGTCGAGTGTCGGCGGGTTGGTATTGGGCATGTCCATGAAGCTGGTAATGCCCCCGGCCACCGCAGCGGCGGATTCGCTGGCGATATCGCCCTTGTGGGTAAGCCCCGGTTCGCGGAAATGCACCTGGTCATCAATCATGCCGGGCATCAGCCAGCGGCCTGCGGCATCGAATACCGTTTCGCCGGGGCGGGCAGCAAGCGCAGCGCCGATAGCTGCGATGCGCTCACCTTCAATGCGCAGGTCAGCCTCGAACTCGCGCCCCTCGTTCACCAAACGGGCATTTTTGACAAGGGTGGATGTCATGCGGACTCCTTTTCTTCAGATGCTTCAGATACGGATTCAGGTGCGGGCGGTACCGGGTCATAGCCGCCGGGATGCAGCGGGGTGCAGCGGCCAAGCCGGGAGGCCGCCATGCAGCAGCCTTTAAGCGGGCCAAAGCGGTCAATCGCCGTCATTGCGTATTCCGAGCAACTGGGCGCAAACCGGCAACGCTGTCCAAGCAATGGGCTGATGAACAGTTTATAGCTGCGCAGCAGGAAAATGAGGAAACGGGCAATCACGACAAAAATGAATAGGCAACACGCTTGCAGGAGCCGGACGGCTGGGCTATAAAGCCTCGCTTTCCCGGTTCCGGGAAGTTCAAGGAAACGAAAGTGGCAGTCAAGAAAACCGTCAAAAAAACCGAAACCAAGGCTACTGTAAAAGCTGGCAAGGCAGTTGAAAAGGCAGCAGTCACGGCGCAGACGGACAGCGCCAAAAGCACAGGCGCCAAGAAAACTGTAGCCAAAAAGGCTGCCGTCAAGAAGGCGGCTGCACGCAAGAGCGCGGCCGCGCCAGCAGAAAAACCTGCAAAGCCGGCCAAGGTGCTGCGCGTAGTGCTGAATCCCGGCAAAAAGGTCGAACAGGCCCAGCCCAAGGGCAAGGCCGTCAAGTTCAAAACCGACGAGGCGACCGGCCGTCCACTTCTGCCCAAGGACTACAAGCCTTCTGCAGATGAGGAGTACATGAACCCGTTGCAGCTGGAGTACTTCCGTCAAAAGCTGGTGGCGCGCCGTGAGGAGCTTGTCGAGGAATCCAAACAGACCATCGAGAACCTGAAGGACGAAGTGCGCGATATCGGTGATGAGGCCGAACGCGCCAGCCGCGAGACGGAAAATGCCCTGGAACTGCGTACCCGCGACCGTTACCGCAAACTCATCAGCAAGATTGACAGCGTGATTCGTCGCGTGGATGAAGGCGACTACGGCTATTGCGTGGATAGCGGCGAAGAAATCGGCCTGGAACGGCTTGAAGCCCGCCCGGAAGCCGAGCGCACCATCGACGCCCAGGAGCGCTGGGAAATCCGCCGCAAGCAGTTGGGCGATTAAGCCCCCCTGGGTTTCAGTTCTTCAAGCAAGAGCCCGATACAACAATGCCCGGCCAAAGCCGGGCATTGCGCATTTAGTTGTCGTTCAGAAAATCCTGAAGAATAAACGCCGGTTTTTAGAGCCTGTTCAAGGCCTCAGGCGCTCAAGGGCAGCCCTGCGGCCTTCAGTACACCCAGTGAGTAATGCTCCGGCTTCAAAAGATCCACCCCACACTCCAGGTCATAAAGCCAGGACAAGAAGGCATTCATCTCCTTGCCCTTCATAGGCAAGCCATGCTGCGGCACAATCATCGACGGGCCGAGCTGGCGCACCATGCTCACCCACAGCTTCAACACCCGGTTAGATGTCATGTAACGGCGGTGAAAGCCCACCATACGTTTGACATGCTGCTCGAAGCTGGACACGAACTGATATTTCTCGTTATTGGGAATCAAAGAAGAGCCAATATCTCCGGAAAACAGAATGCGGCTTACCGGGTCGTAAAAGCAGAAATTGCCCACTGAGTGCATGAAATGCCCCGGCAACGCATACATGGCAGATTTGCCTAGCGGCATTTTCCCGCCACCATCAGAAATCAGGTAATAGCGGTCTTGCCCCAGCTCCCCCTGCTGGTAATTGGACACATTGTGCGGAACAAAACGCCCCCATAGCTGGGAGCAAGCTACCTGCGACGGGGTATTGGCAAGCCAGCGCCCCACTGCGCCGACAACATCCGGGTCCTGGTGTGAGGTCAAAATCCAGCGGATATCCTGCAACTGTGCGTAGCCGGTAATTGCCAGCCAGAGCGGCGTGTAAAGCAAGTCTCCACCCGGATCAATCAGAGCCGCCTGACCATGATCAACCACCAAGAACTGATTGGCCTGAACTCCATCCTCCCCGGGCACCAAATCATTGAATACAACACAAAGATGATTTTCGTTCTCAAACAATACCGTTCCGGAACGCATTTTTCCTGAAGCCCCTGAATTGTGAATATTTTGTTGCGCCATCACTACCGGACATGGTCAGCAGCCCAACAACATCAATAAACTGGCGCACAAAATTTTTGTGCGCCACATCACAATTAGAACCGAATTGAGGCGATTTTTCCAGCGCTGAATGCCACCCTATCGCCCCCATGCAGGCGAGCGAATTCATTCAAGCCGTACTATTTTCCCGGCACAAGCTGTCTTGCCTACAGTGACAGCAGGCAGCTGCAGCTCAGAATTGCTCGGCCGCTTCTGCCTCAAGCTGCTTTTGCTCGTCCAGAAATGCCTGTACTTTCAGCATCACTTCACGGGTACCTTCGTGCGCCAGGCCGGAGATGATGAACCATGGCGCTTGCCAGCCCAGCTCGGCCACCACTTTTTCCGCCTGCACGCGGGCATCTTCGGCCGTGAGAAGGTCGGCCTTGTTGAACAGCAGCCAGCGCGGTTTTTGCATCAGGCCTGCATCGAATCTGGCAAGCTCGCGCTCAATGGCGCGCACTTGAGTTGCCGCATCACTGCCATCCAGCGGCTCGATTTCCACCAGATGCAACAACAGGCCGGTGCGCTGGATATGGCGCAGGAACAACGCCCCGAGCCCGGCGCCTTCGGCCGCCCCTTCAATCAGGCCGGGAATATCGGCGATTACAAAGCTGCGGTGCGGCTCCACACTGACCACGCCAAGATTGGGATATAGCGTGGTGAACGGGTAATCCGCCACCTTGGGGGTAGCCGCAGACACGGCGCGAATCAAGGTGGATTTACCGGCATTGGGGAAGCCCAGCAAGCCCACATCGGCCAGCAGTTTCAGTTCAAGGCGCAGTTCGCGCTCCTCACCCGGCGTGCCCTGGGTGGTCTGGCGCGGCGAGCGGTTGGTCGAGCTTTTGAAGTGCATATTGCCAAGCCCGCCCTTGCCGCCCTGCGCCACCAAAAGGCGCTCACCATGACGGGTCAGGTCGCCGATGATTTCATCGGTGGCGATATTCGTCACCTGCGTCCCCACTGGCACCACGATAAGCAAGTCCTCGCCGGACTTGCCATACATCTGCCGCCCCATGCCATTTTCGCCACGGCGCGCCTGAAATTTTTTCTGGTGGCGAAAATCCACCAGGGTATTGAGATTTTCATCGGCCACCAGCCAGATGCTGCCGCCATTACCGCCATCCCCCCCGTCAGGGCCACCCAGCGGAATGAATTTCTCGCGGCGGAAACTGGCACAGCCATTGCCGCCATTGCCGGCAGTCACGGTGATTTCGACTTCATCAACAAGTTTCATGGTGATCTACGGAGAGTGTTGGATAACGGCAGAAATAACAAACCCCGCCGCAGCGGGGTTTGTCAGATTCAGCCAGCAGCAGCTTATTCTGCCACGACGCTTACGGTGCGGCGCTTCAGCGGGCCTTTGACGGAGAATTCCACCTTGCCGTCCTGCAACGCGTACAGGGTGTAATCGCGGCCAAGCCCCACACCCGGACCCGGGTGGAACTGGGTGCCACGCTGACGCACGATGATGTTGCCAGCTTCAATCGCCTGACCGCCATAAATCTTGACGCCCAGGTACTTCGGATTGGAATCGCGGCCGTTGCGCGAGGAGCCTACGCCTTTTTTGTGTGCCATGAGTCTTTCTCCTTAACCGTTGATGCCGGTAATTTCGATTTCAGTGTAATGCTGACGGTGCCCCATCTGCTTGCGATGGTGCTTGCGGCGACGGAATTTGACGATCTTCACCTTGTCGGCACGACCGTGGCCCACCACCTTGGCGGAAACGGCAGCGCCCTTCAGCGCATCGCCAAGCTTCACGCCCTCGCCATCACCCAGCATCAGGATGTTGTCGAATTTGATTTCGCTGCCCGCTTCCACGTCCAGCTTTTCAACGCGCAGGGTGTCGCCCTGAGCTACGCGGTATTGCTTACCGCCAGTAACCAGTACTGCATACATGACCAAGCATTCCTCTGTAGTTATTGTGGTCGCCCTTGACTGACGTAGCCAAGGTAACTGGCAATTCTACAGTAGCCAATCTGGCTGATGCAAGAAAAGCTAAGACTGTATGACATTAGGGGACCGGGAGGCTATTCATTTTCCAGGGCTTTTTCCAGCATAGCGGCATCCCAGAACCTGCGGTAGCGGCTGCGCTCGCCCTGCCAAGTGACGCCATCAGCGCCAAGGCGTGCGCGGATGGCGCCGTGCTGGTAGCTGACGGGTGTTTCCGCGCCCTGTTGCTGCCAGCGCCGCAATACCGCTTGCCGGGGATGGCCGAAGCGGTTGCCATGCCCGGCCGATACCGGAGCCAGTTTTGCACCCGTGGCCTGCACAAAGGCCGGTGTCGATGAGCTTGCGCTGCCATGATGCGGTACGGTGATGATGTCGGCCTGCAAGGCATCCGCTGCGCTGCGCATAAGGCGCGCTTCAATCAGCCGGTCGATATCGCCGGTCAGGAGCGCATTGCCGTATTGGCTTTGCAGGCGCAGCACGCAGCTGGACTGGTTCCTGAGATAGGGGAAATGCGCCACCGGGTGCAGAAAGGCAAAAGCCACGCCATCATGCTGCCAGTGACTGTCCCGGGTGCAGTCTTTGGCATCGGCAAGTCCGGCGCCGGGTGGCGCCCAAAGCGGTGCGTCGGGGAAAGCTGCCTGCACGGCCGGCAAGCCTCCGGCATGGTCAGCATCGGCATGACTGATGATGATGGCCGAGAGCCTGCGCACCCCCAGTGCGTGGAGTGCAGGCAGCACCACGCGCTCACCGGCATCAAAGCCGCCCGCCGCCGCGGGGCCTGTGTCGTACAAAACATCGTGCTGCCGGGTACGTAGCAAAATTGCCGTGCCCTGCCCCACATCCAGTTGCACGATTTCCAGCTCGCCCGAACGGGGACGCGGCACCCAGGGCCAGAGCAGCGGCAGCAGCAAAACCGCCGCCAGCCATTTGCCCGGCACGCTGCGCGGCAGCATCAGCGCGAATGCGCCGAGCAGCGCCAATGGCAGGGCGAACCATGCCGCCTCTGGCAGCCGTACCAGCGCATAAGGCGATGCGGCCATCTGCGCAAACAACTGCCAGCTTGGCTCAAAAGCCTTTGCAGCCAGTGTCCAGAAAAACTGTCCGCCGCCTGTGAGCAATATTTCCACCAATACGCCGAGAATCGACAGCGGCACCACCACCAGGCTCCACCACGGCACCGCCAGCAGGTTGGCTACCGGCCCGGCAATGGAGGCTTGCGCAAAAAACACCGCCGTCAGCGGCAACAGCCCCAGCGTTGCCACCGCCTGTGCCAGCAAAAACTGCCGGATATGCCCGGATTTGGCCGATTGCAGCACCCAGGCCAGCCACGCTACCCCGCCAAAGCTCAGCCAAAAGCCCGGTTGCAAGATGGATAGCGGCGCCATCAGCAGCATGGCAGCCAATGCCAGCGCCACTGATTGCGCGATGCGTGTTTGCCTGCGTAGCAGCATTGCGCCTGCCACGAATACGCTCATCAATACCGTGCGCACCGTAGGTAGCGATGCGCCGGTTGCCAGCAGATAGGCAAAGGCCGCCGCAGTTGCGGCCAGCAGCATCCAGATACGTCGCGGAAAAAGCCTGCCCAGCCCGGGCAGCAGCCAGCACACCACGAACATCAACCCGGCGGCAGCCAGCCCGACCATGCCGACATGAAAGCCGGAAATGGCAATCAAATGCGTCAGTCCCGTGGCGCGCAGCGCCTGCCAGTCGGCATCCGACAGCCCACGGGTATCGCCAATGGCCAGCGCCGCCACAAAGCGTGCGCCCGCTTCCGGCGTGCCCGCCTGGATGCGGGCGGCCATCGCCTCGCGCCAGGCGATAACGCCGCTGCCTGCTGCCAGCCTTTGATTGCTATCGGAGTCGCGCACCGTGCCTTGTGCGGCGATGTTTTCCAGCAGCATCTGCCGTTCACTGTCCAGACCACCGGGGTTGCGCAGGCCACGCGGCCGTTTCAGCCGCACTTTGAACTGCCATGTTTCGCCGCCGCGCAACTGATGACGCGCCGCAGGCGGTGCGGCTTCATCCGCCTTGCCAAAGCCGTCGTACCAGCCCAGACGCAGCCGTTTGCCACGCAACTCGCCAGGCATATCGGCGCTGTCTGCCACCTGGAAATGAAAGCGGCTGCGGCGCGCCTCATGCACCGGCAGGCTGACTATCCGCCCGCGAATCAGCACATCAGCGCCTTCCTGAGTAGCTGGCAGTTGCGCGGCAAGCCGCAGGCTGCCCTGCGCCATCAAAAGTGCGCCACCGAAAACCAGCGCCCCCAGCCAGCGGCGCCAGTCCTGCAAGCGCAGCCACAGCGCGAAACCTGCCAGTAACAGCACAGCAGTCAGTGGCATAGGCGGCAAGCCGGGCAAACGGCTGGCGGCCAGCATGCCCAGCAGCAGTGCGGCCACACTGGCCGGGGAAAGCAGCGGCGTCCTTGCCGCGCACATGGTTAAACGCCCAAGTCTTCCGGGGCGACTTCCATCAAGCGCCCCTCATGCAGCTCCAGCACCCGGTCAAGCCGCCGTGCCAGCCGCCGGTCGTGGGTGACCAGCACCAGGCTGGTACCTTCTGCACGGTTCAGCGCCAGCATCAGGTCAAATACCACCGCTGCGGTTTTTTCATCCAGATTGCCGGTAGGCTCATCGCCCAGTACGCAGGCGGGTTTATTGACCAGCGCACGCGCCACCGCCGCGCGCTGGCGCTCGCCGCCGGACAGCTCGCCCGGCTTGTGCTCCAGCCGGTGTGCAAGTCCAACCTGCGCCAGCAAGGCTTCGGCGCGGCTGCGGGCAGTCGCCATGTCCATGCCGGAGAGCAAGACCGGCAGCATCACGTTCTCCAGCGCGGTGAATTCCGGCAGCAGATGGTGGAACTGATAGATAAAGCCCAGCGATTTGTTGCGCAGCTTGCCGCGCGCGGCATCGCTCAAGGCGCTCATGCGCTGCCCGGCCACCCAGACTTCGCCCATACTGGGGGTATCCAGCCCGCCCAGAAGATGCAGCAAGGTGCTCTTGCCCACCCCGGAAGCGCCGATGATGGCGACGGTTTCGCCCTGGCGCACGGCAAGTTCCAGGCCTGAGAACACCGGCGTCTTCAGCTTGCCCTCGGCATACACCTTGGCAAGCTGCTCGGCACGGAGCACGAAGTCGCCGGCAGTTGATGGAAGCTTCTCATTCATAACGCAATGCCTCCGCAGGCGCGGTGCGCGCCGCACGCCAGGCCGGATACAGGGTAGCGATGAAGGCCATCAGCAAGGCCACGCAGGCGATGGTGATGACATCCATACTACGCAACTCGGTCGGCAAGCCAGTGATGTAATACACATCGGCAGGCAGCAGGGTCACGCCGAAAGCCGATTCAATCAGGCCAAGAATGCGCTCAAGGTTCAGCGTCAGCACGATGCCGCCCACCACCCCGAGCACGGTGCCAATCAGGCCAATCAGGCTGCCCTGCACCATGAAAACCTGCATGACCTGCGCAGGGCTCATGCCCAAGGTGCGCTGGATGGCGATATCGGCCTGCTTGTCGGTCACCAGCATCACCTGCGAGGACACCAGGTTGAACGCGCCCATGGCGATGATGAGCGAGAGCAAAATGCCCATCATGGTGCGTTCCATCTTCATCGCCTGAAACATGTTGGCGTTCTCGTACATCCAGTCGCTGACCCGGTACGGACCGCCGAGCTTCAAGGCCAGGTCCACCGACACCCGCCCTGCTTCGTCCATGTCATGCATTTTCAGCCGCACCCCGGTCACCGCATCGCCCATCCGCAGCACCCGCTGCGCATCCCGGATATTGACAAGCGCAAGTCCCCGGTCAAGCTCGTTGTAACCGGCCTCGAACAGCCCGGACACGGTAAAGCGCTTGGTCTGTGGCACCGCCCCCACGGGCGTGGCGCTGATTTTGGAAGTCATCACTACCACACTGTCGCCGACGCCAACCCCCAGCCAGGTGGCCAATTCACGCCCGAGAATGATGTTGAATTCACCCGCGCGCAGCGACTCCAAGCTGCCCTGGCGCATTTTTTCTTCAATTACCGAAACCGATTTTTCCTGTGCCGGGTCAATTCCGCGAATCATCGCCGGCTGCTCGCGCGGCCCCTGAATCAGTCCCTGGGTATCCACATACGGGGCGGCACCGGCCACGCGCGCATCGGCACGCGCCAGATTCATCGCCTCCTGCCAGTTGTCCATCTGCGCGCCATCGGCGGCCACCGTGGCGTGCGACACCATCTGCAACATGCGGTCACGGATTTCACGCTGGAACCCGCCCATCACGGCGAGCGTGGTAATCAGCACCATCACGCCAATGGCAATCCCCAGCACCGAGGCCAGCGAAATGAACGAGATGAACCCGTTGCGGCGCTTGGCGCGCAGATAGCGCAGGCCGATGGCGATGGGCAGCGGTTTGAACATGGAAATCCTTATCAAAAAACAGTGCGCTATGTTGCCATTCCTGCCGCCGCCGATACAGCACTCATCGGCGGCGAAGCCAGTCGCAGTTCACGTCGCAACCGGGCAGGCAAGGTATCGGGCCAGAAATCCAGCGCCACAGAGCGCCCGCCCTCGCGCCATTGCAAAAACGCCAATGCCCCGCGCCACTGAAGCTGCCAATCTTCAACCAACACCTCATCCACCCACAAACCGCCATCAGCACGCAGCAGCAAACGATAGCGCGGGCGTTTGCGATAGCGCCACAAGGCAAGCCAGGCCAACGCCGCGACCAGCGGCATCAGCGCAAGCGCCAACATGCGCGGCAGTGCCGATGCCCAGAGCGCCAGCGGCGCAAGCAGCGACAATGACAACAGCCAGGTCTCCACAAAACGCGATGGCTGCCACTCAAGGCGGCAGGTCGCGGATGCGCTGGACAAGTGCGGCGATTTCGGCATCACCCGCCTCCTCATAGCCCATGAACCACCGCCATAGTTTGTCGTCTTCGCAATCCTGAAGGCGTAGGAAAAGCGCCCGCTGCGCCTCGGAATCTCCCGCCCAGCAACGCTCAAGATAGCGTTCAAACAACTGGTCAAGCTCCCGCATCCCGCGACGGCAACGCCAGCGGATACGCTTGAGCTCGAGCATATCGGCATCGCTCATGTTTCATTTCTCACAAGATTTCAAGCCCGCGTATCTTCGGCTTCCGGGTCAAGCCTGGCAACCGCAGTACGCGATTAGCAATGGCGCGCTGGCAGCGCATCTGCCAAATCCGTACATTGCCGGATCTCTCCGCTGAGAGCCTGTTCAAGGCTTCTTAAATGGAAGGCCGCACCATGGGACAAATTCTTCATGCACACGCCACGATGACAGCGGCAACCCGTCGAGCAATACCAGAGAGTCAAGAGCATCTGAAAGCCTGTTTGCGGCTATCGACAGAGCCTCCAAGTTCGCTGCTACCGGAATTTCGTCATCCTGCGACTTACTCGACTTTCCCGTCCAGATACAACCAGCGGCCATTTTCTTTGACAAAGCGGCTGGTTTCACGCATCTGCCCATGCCGTCCGGCTTCGATATAACGGGCAAGAAAGGTGACTTGCGCATGCGCCTCATCCAGTTGCCGGTATGACTCCACTTTCAGGCGCAGCCACTTCACCTGCCCGGCAGGTGGCAGAATCGGCACCTGCGGGCATGTGGCTTCATGCCAGGTCAGCTGCAAATAATCCTCCAGCCGCAGCACATAGGCGCTGTAGCGCGAGCGCATCAGGGCTTTGGCATTGTTTGCAGGCTGCCCCTCATGCAGCGGCTGGCAGCAGGTGGCGTATTCGCGGGCTGGGTCACAGGGACAAGGCAAGTTTTTCATCACCTTATTGCAGCAGATTGCCGCCAGCGGCGGTAGGGACACTTGCAATCTGCGCACTTAGTAGTAATACTGCACACATGAACAGCAGCCTCACCGACACCCAGGAAGCCATCCTCGCCTATATCGCCGAGCGCATTACTGTGGACGGCTATCCCCCATCCCAAACTGAAATCGCCCGCGCCTTCGGCTTCAGGGGGGTGCGTGCTGCGCAGTACCATCTGGAAGCCTTGGAAGCGGCCGGCGCCATTGAGCGCAAGCCCGGTGTGGCGCGCAGCCTGCGCATCCTGCGCGCGGATGTCCTGCCTAAGAGTAGTCAGCCGCTATCGGCACTGGATGAAAACGCCATCCAGCTGCCGGTACTGGGGCAAGTGGCAGCCGGGTTGCCGATTGGCGCAGATATTGGCTCCGACCAGGTGCTGATTCTCGACCGCGTGCTGTTCTCGCCCAGGCCCGACTATCTGCTCAAGGTCAAGGGCGACTCGATGATTGACGAGGGCATTTTCGATGGCGACTTGATTGGCGTGCACCGCACCCCGGAAGCCCGCAACGGCCAGATTGTGGTGGCGCGCATCGACGAGGAAATCACCGTCAAGCTGTTCAAAAAGACCCACGACCGCATCCGACTGTTGCCGCGCAATCCCGACTACGCCCCGATTGAAGTGCTGCCGGGGCAGGATTTCGCCATCGAAGGGCTGTACTGTGGCCTTGTCAGACCCAACCGATAGCCGTTTTCCGACCCGCGCGGCCGGTTTTTCCACTTTCAACTCGCGGGCAACAAAAATATTTTGCTTGCATATCGGCTCAGTCGCAGCTTTTGCGACAGCCATGCCGCAAACTCTCCCCATCATTCCAATCACATAAGGACAGTCCCATGGACGAGAACCGCAAACGCGCACTCAGTGCCGCACTTACCCAGATTGAAAAGCAATTCGGCAAAGGCTCGGTGATGCGCATGGGCGACCGCGCCATCGAGCAGGTGGAAACTGTTGGCACCGGCTCGCTGATGCTCGACCTTGCCCTCGGCATCGGCGGCCTGCCCAAGGGCCGGGTGGTGGAAATCTACGGCCCTGAATCCTCCGGCAAGACCACCCTCACCCTGCAAGCCATTGCCGAGTGCCAGAAGGCCGGTGGCACGGCCGCCTTTATCGACGCCGAACATGCACTCGACCCCATCTATGCCGCCAAGCTCGGCGTAAAAGTGGATGACCTGCTGCTCTCGCAACCCGATACCGGCGAGCAAGCCCTGGAAATCGCCGACATGCTGGTGCGCTCCGGTGCGGTGGACATGGTGGTGGTGGATTCGGTCGCCGCGCTCACCCCGAAGGCGGAAATCGAAGGCGATATGGGCGACCAGTTGCCCGGCCTGCAGGCGCGGCTGATGAGCCAGGCGCTGCGCAAGCTCACCGGCAATATCAAGCGCAGCAATTGTCTGGTCATCTTCATCAACCAATTACGCATGAAGATTGGCGCGATGATGCCCGGCCAAAGCCCGGAAACCACCACCGGCGGCAATGCGCTCAAGTTCTATGCCTCGGTGCGCCTTGATATCCGCCGCATCGGCTCGGTCAAAAAGGGCGAGGAAATCATCGGCAACCAGACCAAAATCAAGGTGGTCAAAAACAAACTGGCGCCGCCGTTCAAGCAAATCGTCACCGAAATCCTCTACGGCGAAGGCATCAGCCGCGAAGGCGAGCTGATTGAAATGGGCGTCAACGCCAAACTGGTGGAAAAAGCCGGTGCCTGGTACAGCTATGACGGCGAACGCATCGGCCAGGGCAAGGAAAACGCCCGCAGCTACTTCAGGGAAAATCCGCAGGCTGCCGCCAAGCTCGAAGCCCAGCTGCGCGAGAAATTCATCCCCGAAGATGCGCCGCGTGAAGAAGGCGGCGACACGGATGGTGAAGAAACATGAACCAGCCGCCTGCCGATGGTGAAGCTCCTGCCCGCCGCCGTCGGCAGCGGCGCGAACAGACCCCGGCGCAACGTGCGCTGGGGCTTCTGGTTCGCCGCGAACATTCCCGCAAAGAACTGTTGCTGAAACTCCAGGCGCGCGGCATTAGCCGTGAAGAAGCCGCCAGCGCCGTTGAACAAATGACAGATGCGGGCTGGCAAAGCAACGAACGCTTTGCCGAAAGCCTGGCGCGCAACCGCGCCATGCAGGGTTATGGGCCACTGCATATCCGTGCAGAACTCAGCGCGCACGGGCTGGAGAGCGACATCATCCGGCAAGCCCTTGAGTCAGTTGAAGAAAACTGGAGCCAACTGGCGCATAACCTGGTACAGCGCCGTTTTGGCGAAACGCTGGCCAATGACCCGGCACGCCAACGCAAAGCTGCCGACCTGCTGCTACGCCGCGGCTTTACCCGCGAGCAAATGCGCCAGGCCATAAATGGCGACTGGTTTGACGACGACTTCTGAAACCCTGTCCACAATCCCCCGCCGACCGTTTTCCGGCTAAGAGCCTGTTCAAGGTCTCTTCTTGGCATCCGCTGACTGCGTTTTCGACCGCCCTGCAACTTGTTTTTCCGCCATTACGCCCGCATAGAGTCCAAGCCCTGTTAATCTTGGCAACCTTGTGCAAGCCCTGCCCGCCCCGCCCTGCCGGGATGCTGCGGGCATATGCGTACTTGCCTGCCAGACCACATCTTTTGTCCAGCCCATGAAAACCACTGCCGAAATCCGCCGAGAATTTCTCGATTTCTTTGCCGCCCGCGGCCATACCATCGTGCCTTCCGCCCCGCTGGTGCCGGGCAATGACCCCACCCTGCTGTTCACCAACTCCGGCATGGTGCAGTTCAAGGACGTATTCCTGGGTGCTGAAAAACGCAATTACGTGCGCGCCGCCGATGTGCAGCGTTGCCTGCGCGCTGGCGGCAAGCACAACGACCTGGATTCGGTGGGTTATACCGCCCGCCACCACACTTTCTTTGAAATGCTGGGCAACTGGTCGTTTGGCGACTACTTCAAAAAAGAAGCGATTAGCTGGGCCTGGGAGCTGCTGACCGAAGTCTGGAAGCTGCCCAAAGAGCGCCTGCTGGCCACCGTCTATCACACCGATGACGAATCCTTCGCCATCTGGCGCGATGTGATTGGCCTGCCGGAAGACCGCATTATCCGCATTGGCGACAACAAGGGCGCGCCGTTTGCTTCGGACAACTTCTGGCAGATGGCCGACACCGGCCCCTGCGGCCCCTGTACGGAAATTTTCTACGACCACGGCGAGACTTACGCCGGCGGCCCACCCGGCTCGCCGGATGAGGACGGCGACCGCTTTATCGAAATCTGGAACAACGTGTTCATGCAGTTCGACCGCGCTGCCGATGGCACTCTCACCCCGCTGCCCGCGCCCTGCGTGGATACCGGCATGGGGCTGGAGCGTATCGCTGCGGTACTGCAAGGCGTGCACTCCAATTATGAAATCGACCTGTTCCAGACCCTGATTGCCCGCGCTGCAGAGCTGACCGGCACCCAGGATTTGCATAACAAATCGCTGCGCGTGATTGCCGACCATATCCGCGCTGCCAGCTTCCTGATTGCCGATGGCGTGCTGCCCTCCAACGAAGGCCGTGGCTATGTACTGCGCCGCATCATCCGCCGCGCCCTGCGCCATGGCTGGATGCTGGGCGTGCGCCAGCCGTTCTTCCACAAGCTGGTGGAAACCCTCGACGCCCTGATGGGCGAGGCCTATCCGATTCTGCGCAATGAGCGCGCCACCATCGAGCGCGCCCTCAAGGCCGAAGAAGAACGCTTTGCCGAAACCCTGGATGCCGGGATGCGTATCTTCAACGAAGTGGCGGAAAAATCCTCCGGCACCATCCCCGGCCAGGATGCCTTCCGCCTGTACGACACCTACGGCTTTCCGGTGGATTTGACCGCCGATATCGCCCGCGAGCGCGGCCTATCGGTGGACATGGAGGGCTTCAATGCCGCCATGCAGCAGCAAAAAGACACCGCCCGCGCTGCCGGCAAGTTCGGTGGTGGCATCCAGCTGCCCGCCGAATTGGTCGCACAACTTTCACCGACGCAGTTCAGCGGCTATGAGCAGCTGCAAGACGATGGCCTTGCCGTGCTCGCCATGCTCAAGGACGGCAAGCCGGTAAGTGAGGCCGCTGCCGGTGACGAGCTGGTCGTAATTCTCGAGCGCACCCCGTTCTATGCCGAGTCCGGCGGCCAGGTCGGCGATACCGGCACGCTGGAAAACGCCAGCAGCCGCATCGACGTGCGCAATACCCTGAAGCTGGCCGGACAGTTCCACGGCCATATCGGCCCACTCACCTCCGGCTCGTTAAAAGTCGGCGACAAACTGCAAGGCCGGGTTGATGCCGAGCGCCGTCAGGCCACCGTGCTCAACCACAGCGCCACCCACCTGATGCACGCCGCCCTGCACCAGGTGCTGGGCAGCCATGCCCAGCAAAAAGGCTCGCTGGTGGCGCCCGACCGCCTGCGCTTTGACTTCGCCCACTTCCAGCCGGTCAGCCCTGCGGAAATCGCCGAAATCGAACGCCGCGTCAATGCCGAAATCCGCGCCAATCATGCCGGTGAAATCCGCCATATGGGCATGCAGGAAGCACTCGACTTCGGCGCGATGGCACTGTTCGGCGAGAAATACGGCGATGAAGTGCGCGTGCTGAAGTTCGGCCCCGGCTCCATCGAGCTGTGCGGCGGCACCCATGCCCGGCGCACCGGCGATATCGGCCTGTTCAAAATCATCTCCGAAGGTGGCGTCTCCGCTGGCGTGCGCCGTATCGAAGCGGTCACCGGCCAGGCCGCACTGGATTACATTGCCGAAGAACAACACCGTCTTGCCGAAATCGCCGGGCTCCTCGGTGGCGCCGCCAGCGACAGCGTGGACAAACTGCGTCAGCTGCTGGAGCAGCAGAAAAAACTGCAACGCGAACTGGAAGCCATCAAGGCCAAGGCCGCCAGCGGCGCCGCCCGCGACCTGGCCAGCCGCGCGCAACAGGTCAACGGCATCCAGGTGCTGGCCGAGCGGCTGGAAGGCTTCGATGCCAAGGCCCTGCGCGAAGCCATGGATAGCCTGAAGCAACAACTGGGGGATGCCGTCATCGTCCTTGCCGGGGCCGACGGCAACGGCAAGGTGGCGCTGGTCGCCGGTGTTTCCGGCAGTGCCCAGGGCAAGTTCAAGGCCGGGGAAATCCTCGGCAATGTCGCCCGCCGCATCAATGGCAAGGGTGGCGGCCGTCCGGACATGGCACAAGGCGGTGGCGAGGACGGCCCGGCGCTTGTCGAAGCCCTGGCCGAACTCCCCAAATCATTGGCACTGCACCCCTGATTCAAGCAGATGAATGAAATAAATACACATAACATTCACTGTGCTGTTATGCTTCCCGCAAGCATTCAAACGTCAATAACATAAGAGTGTGGAACCGCCACACAGGAGCTTTACATCATGCTGATTCTTACCCGCCGTGTTGGTGAAACCCTGATGATTGGTGACTCGGTCACCGTCACCGTGCTGGGCGTCAAAGGCAACCAGGTTCGCGTGGGCATTACCGCCCCCAAGGATGTCGCCGTACACCGCGAAGAAATCTACCGCCGTATTCATGATGAATCCAACCAGGTCGGTGGAAAAGAACATTTGCCCCCCGGCGAATAACTTGCTATCCTAGCCAGCCTGCTTACGGCAACGCCAGCAGGCCACATTCCAGGAGACTTGCCCGAGAGGCCGAAGGGGCTCCCCTGCTAAGGGAGTATAGGGTCAAAAGCTCTATCGAGGGTTCGAATCCCTCAGTCTCCGCCAGATAACGACAAGCCCGCCACACG
>JAUMYP010000001.1:0-75614 GCA_030528565.1 Pseudomonadota bacterium | reverse complement strand
GCGGGTTTTTCGTTTCTCCCTGGCACCCCGCTTCGGGATTCCCGGCCAGGCGCAAGGCAGTGCGCCTGGCGTTCGGCGCTGATGCGCACATGGCGCATCCGGGCGCGCCTCACCCCTCAGTCTCCGCCAGATAACGACAAGCCCGCCACACGGCGGGTTTTTCGTTTCTCCCTGGCACCCCGCTTCGGGATTCCCGGCCAGGCGCAAAACCTGAGCCCGATGCAATACCGGACTCAGGCCTCAACCACTTAAATCCTCACTGTCCAAATTTTGGGGTCAGTCCAGAACCGGGACATTTTCGTGCGTCACCCAGATGCCTGTTCAAAGGCTCCCGGGCATTCAAATCAAAGCTGGCTTTCGGCCACATCCACCTTGACCTGCTTGCGCAGCTGCGCCACCAGGTTCATCGCCGCCTGATTGCCACTGCCAGCGGCCAGTTGCTGCTGCAATAGCTCGCGCTCGGCAGGCGGCATGGTTTGGTCATCCTTGCCATCGTGTACGGCGCGCACCTGGAACACCATCCAGCTGCCATCGGGCATCTGCACATGCCGCCAGAAGGCGCGCCATCAGTGGGTCTGGGCGCTTCGAAAATCGCCTTCATCGCATCCGCAGTCAGCACCGGCAGATGCCGCATGATGCCCGGCAAGTCACGCAGTTGTGCACCCGCTGCCGCAGCCTGGGCAGCCAGCGGCTCACCCTTGCGCAACGCAGCCAGCATGTCCTCGGCCGTCTTCTGCGCTGCCTTGGAGGCCCGGTCGGCGCGCACAGCAGCCGCAACCTGGTCACGCACCTTGTCCAGCGCCAGCGGCTGTTGCGGTTGGTGCGAAACCACCCGCAGCAGCACACTGTGGTCGGCGCTGATATTCACAGGGTCACTGACTCCACCGCTTTGGATGCGGCTATCGGAAAACGCCTCGCGCTGCACCGCAGGCAAGGCCAGAATGCCCTCCCCTGCGCCCTTGGCAAGCGTTGCTTTCTGCACGCCAAGACCATGTTTTGCAGCGGCTTCGGCAAAGCCTGCCGGGTTTTTCATCAAATCATCCACCAGCGTGCCCAAAAGCGCGTTATAGGCACGCTCACGACCATTGGCCATCTCTTCGCGCAGCAGCTCCTCACGCACCTCTTCAAAGCTCCGGGTCGTGCCGCCCCGCACCTCGCGCACCTGGATGACATGCCAGCCAAAATCGCTCTTGACCGGGCCGGTAATCGCCACGCCATCGGCGGCAAACACCGCGTCCTCAAACGGCTTGACCATCAGGCCATTGCGCTCTATCCAGCCCAGGTCGCCACCGTTTTGCGCAGACCCTGCGTCCGCAGAATTGGCCTTGGCAAGCGCGGCAAAATCAGCCCCGGCGCGCGCCTCAGCGGCAAGCTGGCTGGCTTTCTCCTGTGCCGCCTTCTGCGCATCGGCGCCAACAGCGGCATCCGCCTCAATCAGGATATGCGACACCAGACGCTGCTCGGCAGTCCCAAAGCGTGACTTCTGCGCCTCATAACGGGCGCGCAGCTGCGCCTCATCGGTATCCGGCTCGGGCAGATTTGCCGCATTGACCTCGACATATTCCAGCGTCACCGTCTCCGGAGACTGGTAATCATCGCCATGCCCCTTGTACCAGGCCTCGATATCAGCTGCACTGACCTCGGCCGTATCCGGCTTGAGTTCAACATGAGCCGCAGACACGTCCCGCTTTTCCAGCAGCATCGACAAAAGCTGCTCGCCATAGGGCTTGGAAACGAAGGCCGAGCGTGCCAAGGCGCCAGTCAGTGCCACCGTCATCAAATCATCCCGAATGCTGTTTTCAAACATCCGTGGCGTCATCGGTGGATTGGCGCCGGAAAGCAACGCCTGATAACGCTGCGCATTGAATTTGCCATCCACCTGGAACTGCGGATAGTTCTGGATGCTGCGACGTACCAGTTCATCGGGAATCACCACACCCGCCTCACGGGCAGCAATCAATGCCAGGCGTTCATCAATCATCGTTTCCAGGATACGGCGTTTGTTCTCGGCCGACTCGAACGCGCGACTGTCAAACTGCTCGCCCTGCTCCTGGCGCGCCCGGTTACGCTCGATATCAAGACGGATACGGAAATCCTGGAGACTGATTTCTTCCTCGTCCCAGAGTTTGGATAGCGGCCAGATGGACGGTGCCGACTGCCACCAGGCAGGCGGCGTCTTGATTTTGGCAGCGTAGTTTTCCAGCCGCCCGGTCATATAGTCACCGATGCCAAACAAGGCAAATGGCACAATCAAAAGACCCAGGATAACCGTGGCAACCCAGCCACTGGATTTTTCACGAAGTGCTTGCAGCATGTGATTTTCCGTAAACGCAAAACGTAGCCGGACAGTTTACCGCGCATCCTGGCTTCACGCTGCAACCCCATGGGGCAAACAACAAAAAACCCCGCATTGCTGCGAGGTTTCGTGCATCAAATGGCGGAGCGGACGGGACTCGAACCCGCGACCTCCGGCGTGACAGGCCAGCATTCTAACCAGCTGAACTACCGCTCCGCGAAGAATTGAAACTATACAACCAAGTTTTGAATCTTGCAACAACTTTTTATCGAGTTTTTGCCTGAATGTTTACATTCACTGCAAAATGCCGGTACCTGTCATTGCCAGACCTGCCAAGTCCAGGTTAGTGCTCCAGGGAATCACCCCATTCGCTACACCTAAAGCTTGACTTGATTTGGTGGGAGCTGAGGGGATCGAACCCCCGACCCTCTCCTTGTAAGGGAGACGCTCTACCGCTGAGCTAAGCTCCCGTCACAAAGGCGCTAAGCCTGTGCGGGCGCGCATCATAACCTTGTTTTTTGCAGACTGCAAACAAAAGCCCGGCGCACTGGCCGGGCTTTGCACAAGGCATGCTGCGAATCAGTTGACCGCGTCTTTCAGCGCCTTGCCAGCCTTGAAGGCCGGAGCCTTGGAAGCGGCGATGGTCAGGGCTTCACCGGTCTTGGGGTTGCGGCCAGTGCGCTCGGCACGCTCACGCACTTCGAAGCTGCCAAAGCCTGCAATGGCAACGCTATCGCCCGAGCTCAGCGCATTGCTCACCGCACTGATAAAGCCATCCAGTGCGCGACCGGCATCGGCCTTGGTCAGGTTGGCGTGCTGGGCAATGGCATCAATCAAATCAGCCTTGTTCATTCTTGGACTCCTTGGGGTGTGTAGTTGACAGCATCCGCTGTCTTGTGGTGAACCGCGCCGAGACTCGCCGCGGAGGGGGATAGGTATTGCGGCCTGGCCGCGAGCTGTCTTTTATACAACCAGCCGCCAACAGGGGCAAGAAAAATGCGCCGCTTGCCGCCCTTTGTTTCTCCTGCCGGCCTGTGCAGTCGCTTCAGTGCTTGACCTCCTGCTTGCGGCGGCGCTTGTCGGCGCCACGCTTGGCAGGCGGCGGCATCACCGCCTGGATATCGTCGGCAATGTCATCGCGTACCTGTGCCCGGGCAGCCAGCGGGCGCTCCAGTGCAATATCCAGCACTTCGTCTATCCATTTGACCGGGATGATTTTAAGGTCGCGGGTGACGTTTTCCGGGATGTCGGCCAGGTCTTTTTCGTTCTCCTGCGGAATCACCACGGTCTTGATACCGCCGCGCAAGGCCGCCAGCAGTTTTTCCTTCAGGCCGCCGATGGCCGAAACCCGGCCGCGCAAGGTGATTTCGCCAGTCATCGCCACATCCGCACGCACCGGAATCTTGGTCAGCGTGGACACCAGCACGGTCGCCATGGCAATCCCTGCGCTCGGCCCGTCTTTGGGCGTGGCGCCATCTGGTACATGTACGTGCACATCGTGCTTGGACAGCAAGTCAAGGTCGATACCCAGGCGCTCGGTGCGCGAGCGCACCACCGAAAGCGCGGCCGAGGCCGATTCTTTCATCACATCGCCCAGCTGGCCGGTCAGAATCAGGGCGCCCTTGCCCGGCACCAGGGTGGACTCGATATGCAGCAGGTCGCCGCCAACTTCAGTCCAGGCAAGGCCGGTGACCAGGCCGATTTCGTTGTCAGCCTCGGCACGGCCAAAGTCGAAGCGCCGCACCCCCAGATACCTGGCAAGATTGGCCGAATTGACCACTGTGGCTTTCGGCTTCTTCCTACCCTTGGCAGGTGCTGGGCCTGCCAGGGCGATTTCCTTGACCACCTTGCGGGCAATCTTGGCGATTTCGCGCTCAAGGCCGCGTACGCCCGATTCGCGCGTGTAGTAGCGCACCACATCGCGGATGGCTTCTTCTTCAATGCGGATTTCCTCCTCGCGCAGGCCATTGGCCTTGATTTGCTTGGGCAGGAGATAGCGCATGGCGATATTGAGCTTTTCCTCCTCGGTATAACCGGGGATGCGGATGACTTCCATGCGGTCCAGCAGGGGACCCGGGATATTCATCGAATTGGAAGTGGCGATGAACATCACTTCGGACAGGTCCAGGTCCACTTCCAGATAGTGGTCGTTGAACGCGCTGTTCTGCTCGGGGTCGAGCACTTCCAGCAGCGCAGCGGAGGGGTCGCCGCGGAAATCCATCGCCATCTTGTCGATTTCATCCAGCACAAACAGCGGATTCTTGCTGCCCACCTTGTTGAGGTTCTGCACGATGCGGCCAGGCATCGAGCCGACATAGGTACGGCGATGGCCACGGATTTCCGCCTCATCACGCACCCCGCCCAGCGCCATGCGCACGAATTTGCGGTTGGTGGCCTTGGCGATGGACTGGCCCAGCGAGGTCTTGCCTACGCCCGGCGGGCCGACCAGGCACAAAATCGGCCCACGCATCTTGGATACCCGCGACTGCACCGCGAGATATTCCAGAATGCGCTCCTTGACCTTTTCCAGTCCAAAATGGTCGGCATCCAGCACATCCTGCGCGGCTTTCAAATCTTTACGCACCTTGCTGCGCTTCTTCCAGGGCACGCCCAGCAGCCAGTCCAGATAATTACGCACCACGCCAGCCTCGGCTGACATTGGCGACATCTGCTTGAGCTTGTTGTGCTCGGTGCGCGCCTTGGCCTCTACCGCCTTGGGCATGCCGGCACCGGCAATCTTGCGCAGCAGCTCGTCCAGCTCGTTGACGCCGTCCTCGCCCTCGCCCAGCTCCTTCTGAATCGCCTTCATTTGCTCGTTGAGGTAATACTCGCGCTGGGATTTCTCCATCTGGGTTTTGACCCGTCCACGGATTTTCTTCTCCAGTTGCTGCACATCCAGCTCGCCGTTCACCAGCATCACCAGCATTTCCAGGCGCTGGCCGATATCCAGGGTTTCCAGCAGCTTTTGCTTGTCGGCAAGGCGCACGCCCAAATGTGCTGCCACGGTATCGGCAAAACGCTGCGGCGACTCCATCCCGGCCAGGGTCTGCACCAGCTCGGGCGGCAACTTGCGGTTGGACTTGACGTATTCCTCGAACAGGCCAAGCAGTGAACGGGTCATCGCCTCAAGCTCACGGGCTTCATGCGTGGCGGTTTCTTCCAGTGCCTGAACCTGTGCCAGCAGCGCCCCTTCACGGTCTTCGATTGCAGAGATGCGCGCCCGGCCGATGCCTTCGACCAGCACCTTGAGCGTGCCATCGGGCAGCTTCAAAAGTTGCAGTATCTGTGCCAGCGCGCCATCGTGATAGATATCGTCCGCCCCCGGGTCATCGGTATCCGGTGACTTCTGCGCCACCAGTACCACGCGCTTGTCATTTGCCATCGCCATTTCCAGTGCGCGAATGGATTTGTCGCGTCCCACAAACAGCGGAATCACCATATACGGAAACACCACCACATCGCGCAGCGGCAATACCGGCAACAGCACTGGCTGCTCCGGCTGCGTGACATACGGATTGAAAGTTTCCTCTTGGCTCATTGTGTTCTCCCTAGCTGGCGCAGCCATCTGCGCCTTGGTTGATTTCTGTTTATGGGGGCAGCCCGCCCCGCACACAAGCACTTTGGCATAAAAAACCCCGGCAAGCCTGCCGGGGTCTTGGGGTGGTCAAATTATTGACCGGAAGCCTTGGGCATCGCCTCGTCCCCGGCCTGGGGCTGATAAATCAGGAATGGCTCGGTCTTGTGCTCGATGACCGACCCGTCCACCACCACCTTGCTGACATTCTCCACCGAAGGCAGGTCATACATGGTGTCCAGCAAGGCGCTTTCGACGATGGTGCGCAGGCCGCGCGCGCCGGTCTTGCGCTTGAGCGCCTTGCGGGCGATGGCCTCCAGCGCATCCTGACGGAACTCCAGCTCCACGCCTTCCATTTCAAACAGCTTTTTGAACTGCTTGGTGATGGCGTTCCTGGGTTCGGTGAGAATCTTCACCAGCGCCGCTTCATCCAATTCTTCCAGTGTGGCAACCACCGGCAGGCGGCCGACAAACTCCGGAATCAGGCCGAATTTGACCAGGTCTTCAGGCTCGACCTCGGCCAGCAATTTGCTGACATCGGCTTTGCGCTCGCTGGATTTGACCCGGGCGCTGAAGCCAATGCCGCCAGCTTCGGTGCTGCGCTGCTGAATCACCTTGTCAAGACCGGCAAACGCGCCGCCGACGATAAACAGGATATTGCGGGTATCCACCTGCAAGAAGTCCTGCTGCGGGTGCTTGCGACCGCCCTGCGGCGGCACGCTGGCGATGGTGCCTTCAATCAGCTTCAAGAGCGCCTGCTGTACGCCTTCGCCGGAAACATCGCGGGTAATGGACGGGTTTTCGCTCTTGCGGCTGATTTTGTCGATTTCGTCGATATAGACGATGCCCTGCTGGGCTTTTTCCACATCGTAATCGCATTTTTGCAGCAGCTTCTGGATGATGTTTTCCACGTCCTCGCCGACATAACCGGCTTCGGTCAGGGTGGTGGCATCAGCCATGGTGAAGGGCACATTCAGCATCCGCGCCAGCGTTTCGGCCAGCAGGGTCTTGCCCGAGCCGGTCGGCCCCACCAGCAGGATATTGCTCTTGGCAAGCTCGACATCATCGGATTTTTGCCGGCTTTCAATGCGCTTGTAATGGTTATAAACCGCCACTGCCAGGGTTTTCTTGGCGCGCGCCTGACCAATCACGTACTGGTCAAGCACCTCAAGGATTTCCTTGGGCTTGGGCAGCGAGCTGCGCGCGCTCTGTGGTTTTTCGGCCAACTCATCACGGATGATGTCATTGCACAGTTCCACGCACTCATTGCAAATATAGGCATTGGGCCCTGCAATCAGCTTGCGTACGTCTTTCTGGCTCTTGTCGCAAAAATTGCAGTAAAGCGTCTGTTTGCCCTCACCCGGAGGGGTCTGGCTGTTGTCAGTCATTTCGTGAGGTTTCCATATACATTGCAACCTGCCCGGCGCTGGCGCGCAGGCTGTTGCCGAGAATAGCACAGGCCGGGGAATGCCCCCGGCCCGCATCATCCGCCTGCTGCCGCTTAGCTGGCCTGGATGGTTTCATCCGGGCGCTGGCTCAGCACCTCGTCAATCAGGCCGTATTCACGCGCGGCCTCGGCACTCAGGAAGCGGTCGCGCTCCATGTCCTGGGCGATGCGCTCCACCGGCTGGCCGGTGTGATGGGCAAACAGCTCGTTGAGGCGCTGGCGCAAATACAGAATCTCGCGCGCATGGATTTCAATATCGGTCGCCTGCCCCTGGGCACCGCCGGAAGGCTGGTGAATCATCACCCGTGAATTGGGCAGGGCATAGCGTTTGCCCCTGGCACCGGCCATCAACAGCATCGACCCGGCACTGGCGGCCTGGCCGATGCAGATGGTGCTGACATCGGGCTTGATGAACTGCATGGTGTCGTAAATCGCCAGCCCCGCAGTGACCACTCCACCGGGGGAGTTGATATACAGGCTGATGTCCTTTTCCGGGTTTTCCGCTTCCAGGAACAGCAGCTGCGCGACCACCAGATTGGCAACCTGGTCGTCGATCGGTCCTACGAGGAAAATCACCCTCTCTTTCAGAAGGCGCGAATAGATATCGAAGGCACGCTCGCCGCGGCTGGTCTGCTCGACCACCATCGGCACCAGGTTCAGGGCTTTGGTTTCAAGACTCATCAAATTCTCTCAAGCTCGATGTCAATGGCCGGATTACTCGGCGCGGATGGCGTCCTGGAAGGACATCGGCACTTCGGTGTGCTCGGCCTTTTCGGCAATCCAGTCGGTAACCTGCTCTTCCATCACCCGGTACTGCAACTGGCCCAGCAACTGCGGGTCATTGCGGTACAGCTCGAACACCTGTTCCGGTTCCTCGTAAGTGGAGGCAATCAGGCGCATGGTTTCCATCAGGCGGTTGCGGTCAAGTTGCAACTTGTTGCGACGCGCCACTTCTCCGGTAAACAGGCCAATCAGCACGCGCTTGCCAGCGGCGTCCATGAACTGCTGCGCATCCACCTGCAGCTGCTGGCCGCGCGCCTGCGCTTCCTGCTGGGCATTGGCCGCCATCGCCTGGGCTTCTTGCTCCACCAGCTTGGGCGGCATGCTGATATGGCCGTATTTTTCGATGATTTGCTCGCCCACTGCGCGGCGCAGGCGGAACATCAGCGCCCCTTTCAGCTCGCGCTCCAGGTTGCTGCGGATTTCGCTGCGGAACTGCTCGGCCTCACCACTCTTGACGCCAAAGCTGCGGATAAAGGCATGGTCAACTTCCGGACGCTTGAGTTCTGCCACCTGCAAGGCCTTGACGGTGACATCGGCAGATTTGCCAGCCAATTGCTCCACCCGCCAGTCGGCCGGGAAGTCCACCTTGACAGTTTTGCTCTCGCCCGCGGCAAGGCCGGCCACGGCTTCTTCAATCGGCGCAAACAGCGCGCCGCTGCCGAGCACGGTCTGGCCACGCTCGGCGCCTTCGGCTGGCAGGCGCACGCCGTCCACTTCGGAGAACATTTCCACTTCCACCAAATCGCCATTGGCCGAAGCGCGCTCCACGACCGACCAGCTGCTGCGCTGCTCGCGCAGGTTTTCAATCATGGTGTCGATATCGGCCTCTTCCACCGTGGCGGTATTGCGCACCACATTCAGCGCAGCCAAATCGATTTCGCCAAATTCCGGCACCACCTCGAAGTCAGCCACATAGGCCAGCTCACCTTCACTGCTGTTGTCCTTGTCTTCTTCGATGCGCGGATTGCCGGCAATCTGGAAGGTTTCATCCTTGAGCGCATTGCCAAAGCCTTCGCGCAGCAAGCCGTCGAGGATTTCGGCGCGCACCTGGGCGCCAAAACGCTTGGCAATCACGCTGGTCGGCACCTTGCCGGGACGGAAACCCTTGATGCGTGCATCACGCGCGATTTCGCGCAGGCGGGTATTGAGCTTGCCTTCCACTTCAGCCGAAGGCACACGGAACAGTACGCGACGACCCAAATCGCCGGTGGACTCGATGGAAACTTGCATGATGAACTCCTGCCCGCCAGGTACCGCGACGGGATATACATTGGGGAAATGGCTGAAAAATCTCGCCCGCGCCATTTCTTGAACGGAACGAGCCGGCAAGTGTGGCTGATTTGCGCGCAGGATGCCAGCGCCGCGCGGCGCTTGGAGTCACTGAGGAAGTCGTATGGTGCGGAAGGGGGGACTCGAACCCCCACGCCTTGCGGCACTGGAACCTAAATCCAGGGCGTCTACCAATTCCGCCACTTCCGCTTGAGTGCACCCGCTCAAGGCGCACGCTTGATAACAAAACACCCAGCTTGCGGCTGGGTGTCGAAAGATGGTGGGCCGTCAAGGATTCGAACCTTGGACCTACTGATTAAGAGTCAGCTGCTCTACCAACTGAGCTAACGGCCCGGAGCGCGGCATTGTAACATGCAGTTTCTGCATTGCAAGCCTGCGCTTTACAACAAATGGGGTGGCTGAGGGGATTCGAACCCCCGACCACTGGAATCACAATCCCTTCTGATTCCTAGTAAGTCAAAGACTGTAACACAAAACTGACGCGATGACTGACATTTGCGTGACATCTCGTGACATTCGGGGTGTCACGCAGGTGTCACTGTGCGTGTCTTTCGGGGCATGCCAAGGCTTCCCGGCAGGCATGAACAACGACCAGCGTAAACAGGTAGGTAAAGCCTTCCGTGGCGGGTATCAGGAATAAAAGAGTCACCCACGAAGGAGAACCAAAGACCCCCTAAGACACCATCAGGAATAAAAGAGCGGTCTTAGAAGAACCAAAGACCCCCTAAGACCTCTATAGCTTCCCTATAGCTTCTCCTTTGGTGGTCTTACTTATACACCTCTTAAGACTCCTATAGCTCCCCTAAGCCCTCCTAAAGACCTCCTAACCGTGTGGTCTTTCAGCGCGAAGCGCGGGTGGTCTTAGCGGGAGCGACCACGGAAGCGACCCCGAACACAACCACAGCCCACTTCAGACATGCACGACACCTTCGGCGGTTTCTAAGCCGCACACACCACAGCCAATCAACCCACCGACCCCTGAGGCATCCCAGCCTCGGGGGTTTTTCTTTTTGCGAGTCCGAAAATGACAGCCCACACTGAAAACCTCTACGAAACCCAACGCCAGCTTGAACGCGAATCCAAATCCCTAGGCGTAGAACGCTACCAGCGCATCCGCGCAGAAAGCCCCGAGTCCCGTATGGGGCCGGGGCGGAAGTTGGTTATGGAATCCATCAAGGCATGTGCCGAAGGTATCAGTCAATTTATTGCAGATGCCGATACCGGCAGACCGGGTAAGCGGCACTGTGCTGTTAAGTGGCTTCGGCCACTTGAGCCGCATGGAGTCGCCTTCATTGTCGCCAGTATTTGTATTGATGAAATGCACAGCCTCAACAGGCGGGCATCCTCGGTAGCTAACGCAATCGGCGCAGCCGTCCAGTCCGAACTCAATTTTTCCGCCTTCGCCCAGAACGCACCCGGCCTGCATCGTCACCTGCAACGCAAACTCAAGCCCTGCAAGTCCGTCCGACACACCGAGGCCGTGATGCGTCACGCCATCTACCACGCTTCGCAGGATGACGACGATTGGGAAGTCGTCCATCTAGGTGAGAAAGACCGCATCCTGATTGGCATGAAATTGCTTGAGATTTTCGTGGAGACAACCGGGTACTTCGCGTTTGAAGTGCTCTCACACGGGAAGCTGGATAAAGAGCTTGTCCTCCAGCCCAACCCCAGCACCCTAGACTGGCTAGAGGCCGCCCACGAAGGGGCGGCATTTTTCATGCCCGTCTATCTACCCATGGTCGTCCCGCCGAAGCCTTGGGGTGCCAACCCGCGCGGCGGCTATCTCGAACTCACGGGCGTGCTCACACGCATCGTGCGTACCCGCAACAAAGCCTATCTCGCCGAGGTCGAGCAAAGCGACCTGCCGGTCGTCCATCGCGCCCTGAACGCTGTCCAGTCAACCGGATGGCGGGTCAACAAGGCCATATTGGGTGTCATGCAGGAGGCGTGGGAGTGCGGAGGCGGCATTGGTGGCCTGCCGGAACGTGAGCTACTGCCCCTACCGACACGTCCGGCCATGCTGGACACCGACCCGGATTACTACAAGGAGCACCACGCGGACGAGTTCAAAGCATGGAAGCGGTCAACCGCACTCACCTACGAAGAAAACGCCCGCGGCATCACCAAGCGGTCTGCGGCAGCCCGCAAGCTGGAGCTGGCAGAGAAGTTCAAGGATTTTGAAGCCATCTACTTTCCACACAATCTGGATTTTCGCGGACGTGTCTATCCCGTCCCGCCGCTGCTCAATCCGCAATCTGACGACCAAGGCAAGGCCTTGCTTGAGTTCGCTACGGGCAAACCGCTGGGCGCTGAAGGCGCTAAATGGCTTGCTATCCACCTTGCCAACACCTTTGGCGTGGACAAGGTGAGTTTCGAAGAACGCATCGCGTGGACGCACGCCAACAGTGAGCGCATCCTTGACTCGGCACTGTCCCCGTTGGACGGCGAACGCTTCTGGTGCAGTGCGGATTCACCGTGGTGTGCCTTGGCGGCCTGCTTCGAGTGGCTGGGGTATCACCTGCAAGGTGAGGATTATGTCTCGCATACGGCGATTGCCTTGGACGGCTCCTGCAACGGCCTGCAAAACTTCAGCGCCTTGCTCCGTGACCCTATCGGCGGCGCGGCCACCAACCTTGTGCCTGCCGACAAACCCGCTGACATCTATACCGAGGTGATGCAGGTCGCCAACCGCAAGCTGCACGAGGCAGCCCTGGGTGGCGATGAGCTAGCTATCCGGCTGGACGGCCGGCTGACCCGCAGCATCGTAAAGCAGCCGGTGATGACGCTGCCATACGGCGTGACCAAGCTGGGGATGCGTGACCAGTTGCTCAGCGCCTTCCGAGATGCCGACATCGAGCAGGACAACGAACTGGCGACATATCTCGCCAACGTGCTGTGGGATGCCATCGGCGAGGTGGTCGTGGCTGCACGGGAGGCGATGGACTGGCTCAAGGCTACGGCACGGGTCGTGTCAAAGTCCGACCAGCCGCTGCGCTGGGTAACGCCAGCGGGTTTCCCGGTGCTTCAGGACTACCGGGAGCCTGCCGGATTGCGCATCCAGCCACATGTCGGAGGTAAGCGCAGGGATATAAGAGTGGTCTTAGAAGGAGAAAAACTCTCCTCACGCCGCCAGTCGCTCGGCATCAGCCCAAACTTCGTGCATTCGTGCGACGCGTCCCACCTGATGCTGACGACTGTTCTCGCTGAGGACAACGGCATCCACAGCTTCGCCATGATTCACGACAGCTTTGGCACACACGCCGCAGACACGGGCATCTTGGCGGCTGCCCTTCGTCACGCTTTTGTCCAACAGTACGAAACCCCGGTCTTGCAGAACTTCCTCTCGGACGTGTCCGCAACGCTGACCGACGAACAGAAGGTAAACCTTCCCGACCTACCGCCGTCCGGTACGTTGCCGCTTCAGGCCGTGCTGGATTCCCCTTACTTCTTCGCGTAATAGTTACGCTAACGGAACGAATTATGAGGATTGTTTTTGACTACGTAGGCAAAACCTACGTGGCGTACGACAGTCATGGCTTCGTGCTGGGGGTGTATAGACCTGCACAGCACGGGACTCTTGACGAGTGGAAAAACGCTATGTACTGGAGGTATCTCGACCGTGAGGTGTAACCGCAGCCGACTTTCCGACTCCTTGTTCAGCCGTTCCGCCGAAAGCGCCGCCCAAGGCGCTTTCGAGGTTCTGAACATCGCCCAAGCACTCCCCCACCCTGCTGAGCAGCTCATCGCACTGGCTACGGCCTTCAAATTCATGACTGAAGCCTGCGGCTTTGAGGCCGCTGAGCTGTACCACGTCATCGACCGAATGGAAGCCGACTGCCGCTTCCGGCAGGTCAACACTCTGAACGCTGTTCGCGCCTATTGCGAGCATGAAATCAACCAGAAACTCCCCTGACACCCCATGACTACCAAACGTAAATCTTTCACCACCCCGCGCGGTATTGCCGTGTTCCCCAAACTGAACGAGCCGGACACCAAATTCGACAACGATGGTGTCTACAGCGTTACGCTGGCGTTCGATGCTGATGACGAAGATGCCTTGGCATTGATTCGCAAGCTCGAAGCACTACGCGATGAGCAGTTCGCGGCCTACATCAGCGAAAACCCCAAGAAAAAGAAAGTAGCCAAGCCTGCCCCGGTAGCGACTCCCGAGCTGGATGACGAAGGCGAGGAAACCGGGCGCATCCTGCTCAAGTTCAAGATGAAGGCATCCGGCACATCCCGCAAGACAGGAAAACGCTGGGAAATGCGGCCTGCTATCTTCGCCGGTAAGCAGCAACTGGACGACCCGCCGAACATTGGTGGCGGTAGCGTGCTGCGTGTCAGCTTCGAGCCACACGGTGCATTTGTCGAGTCCAGCAAGCAGTTCTACCTGACCCTGCGGCTGAATGCCGTACAGATTATCGAGCTGCGCAGTTTCGGCCAACGCAGTGCTGATGACTATGGCTTCGACGATGAGGAAGATGGCTACCGCCCGGACGATGCGCGGGAAGATTCCGCGCCGTTCGAGGATGCCGAAGATTCCGCAGACGAGGACGAGGACGATGGCGACTACTGACGACGCGCTCCTAGCGGACATTGTGATTCCGCTGGAGCCTGTGCCCGCATCCCGCCCCCGCGTTACTCGCTGGGGCGTGTCCTATAGCAAGGCATATCAGGCGTGGAAGGATGCCGCCGTTGCTTCCCTGAAAGACAAGCGATGTCCCATCGACAAAGACGTACCTCTGACGGTCATAGTGGAGTCCGTCTCCACCAAACCCCGTACAGGCAAACTACAAGCGCCACGCTACGACGTGGACAACGCCGCCAAAGGCCCGATGGATGCCATTACCGCCTCCGGTAACTTCTGGGCGGACGATAGCCAAGTTGTAGTGCTCATCTCCGCCAAGCGTTACGCCGAACCCGGCGAAGAAGCCCACACCCGCGTCACTATCGGCAGGGCTGAATGAGGCTCCCACCGCTGGAGTCTCCGGCGTATCTGCACGTTTCTGCCAGCATGACCCAGCCGGGTAAATGCGACACCGTGCAGGCGCTGGAGAAGCTCCACCGCCGCCTTGGGTTCAGCCGCCTCGCCTGTCATTACGTCATCACGCCTGACGGATTCCTGCACACAGTCCGTCTCACATCCGAGCGCGGGCTGCTGGCAGGCGCACATAACGCCGACGCGATTCAGGTCGTCCTAATCGGCGGCGTCAATTCCGCCCTGTACCCCCGCAACAACTTCACGGCCATGCAGCGGCGAACCCTGCATCACCTTATCCAGATGCAGGGCTTACCCGTCCTGTATGCCCGTGACTACCCCGCAAAGCCCAAAGACCATGCCCAAACTGTCACCGCAAGCCGCGCTCGTGCGCGACCACCTGTACCAAGAGGCCCACCTCACGCCTTGGCAGGCCACAGGCGTTTACCACATCCGCAGCCTGTCCAGCCGCATTTCCGAGCTGCGCCGCGCAGGCTACGACATCACCAAACAACACCGCGCAGACGCTAAAGGACAGCGATACGTCCGCTATGCCTTCAGCCCGCGACAGAAACGCAGCAAGCGCCCCCTACTGCCTGCCGTAGAGCAACTGCGGCACTGCGATTGTCCGCAATTGCCGAGCCTCAAAACCCTACGCCGCGCCTGTCACAGCGCCGTACAGGCACGCGGCATTGGTGGCGTGGACGCCATCGTCATCTCCCGCGTCATGTCGCAAGTCATCCAACAAGTCATGCAAGAGGCATCCGAGTCATGAAACCCGCATACACCTACCCGTCCACCATGCGCCGCGCGTTTGCGGCAGCCACTTACAGCATCCCCCGCACAGAGCGTACCCGCACCTACGCGACGATTAAATCCGCCTTGGGACGGGGCTTGGGTCTTGTCCGGCACCGTACCGGCTGGACTATCCAGCGTCAGGGCGGGCGTAAGCATGTCCGACGCTGATTCGACCTACCTACACAAAGAGCCGTGCCCCGCGTGCGGCTCTAGAGACAACCTAGCCCGCTACTCCGACGGCCACGGCCACTGTTTTGGTTGCGGCCATCGGGAGCCGGGCGGGGATACCCCCACAGACAAGCAGGCCGCGGCCAAGACACCCAAAGGGTTTCTGGAGGGTGTCCCGCAAGCCCTAAGCAAGCGCGGCCTGACCGAAGAAGCCTGCCGCAAGTACGGCTACTGGGTCGGCAAGAACGACAAGGGCGGAACCGTACAAATCGCAAACTACCGCCGTAACGGCAAGCTCATCGCCCAGAAAATCCGTGGGCGTGACAAGAAATTCAGCGTCCGTGGCGACCTCAAGCACGCCGGACTATTTGGACAGCACCTGTTCCAGCCCAGCAGGCGCTTGGTCATTACTGAGGGTGAAATCGACTGCATCAGCGTGGCTCAGGCCATGGGCCTGCGCTGGCCGGTCGTTAGCATCCCCAACGGCGCACAGGGCGCGGCCAAGGCCGTGGCACGTGAGCTGGAATGGGTCGAAGGATTTGATGAGGTCGTCCTGATGTTCGATATGGACGAACCCGGACAGGCCGCCGCGCTGGAAGTGGCAGCCCTGGTGACCCCCGGAAAAGCCCGTATCGCACAGTTGCAGGCCAAAGACCCCAACGAATTGCTACAGCGGGGCGAGGCTGATGCCATCGTCCGCGCTGTGTACGAAGCACAGACCAAGCGCCCGGATGGCATCATCACGCTGGGACAGCTCCGCGACAAGGTGCTGAAGCCTATTGAGCAAGGGCTGCCGTGGAAAGACCCTCGGCTGACTGCACTCACCTATGGCAAACGATATGGCGAGGTCTATGCGTTCGGCGCGGGCACAGGTATCGGAAAGACGGATTACTTCATGGAGGAAGCCGAGTTCACCGCAAACACTTGCGGTGAGAAAATCGCCCTGTTCTACCTTGAACAACCCCCGGTCGAAACCGCGAAGCGCCTCGCTGGCAAGTTCGCGGGCAGGAAGTTTCACGTCCCCGACGGTACTTGGTCACAGGATGAACTGACTGAAGCCTTCAGCACCATCGAGCGTACAGGCAATGTGTTCCTGTATGACCATTTCGGCTCGTCCGACTGGGATACCGTCAAGGCCAAGATGGCGCATCTGGCCGTTGCTGAAGGTGTCAAACACATTTTTCTCGACCACCTGACCGCATTCGCAGCGGAGGCCGAAGACGAGAAAAAGATGCTGGAGCACGTCACGGCGCAAATCGCGAAGTTCGCCCAACAATACAGCGTCTGCTTCTACTTCATCTCCCACCTGTCCACGCCGGAAGGTAAACCTCATGAAGAAGGCGGCAGGGTCATGATTAGGCACTTCAAAGGTAGCCGCAGCATCGGCTTCTGGTCGCACTTCATGTTTGGCCTTGAGCGCGCCCAGCAGGCCGAGGACGAAGCCCTGCGCAAGCTGACCACATTCCGAATCCTCAAAGACAGGTTTACGGGACAGTCCACAGGCCAATGCCTGCACTACACCTACGACCACGACAGAGGCTTGCTTGTGCCCTGCGATGCGCCGGGTACAGACGCGCCACATCCTTTTACAGACGACGACAATGCAGCAGACTACTAAGCACATCGAACGCCATCTCCAACACCTTGCCCGTCTGATACCCCGCCGTGCCATCCTTGCAGGCGGCGCACTGCGAGCCGCGTTTGACGGCACAACCCCCGGCGACATCGACTTTTTCTTCAGGCACCGCTGGGACTACCGTTACGCGTGCCTGAGCTTCTGGCTGCTGTCTCTGTTTGGACTGTACGCCCCCCTGTCCGCCCCCAACGGCACACGGCGTTTCCGCAACAAAGTCACGGGCGAAATCATCAACCTTGTGGGGTTCGTGTTCGGCACGCCGAATGCCCACATGGAGCGGTTCGATTTTCGGTGTTGCAAAATGGCTATGACCTTTAGCCGCCGCAGCGGTTTGACCTTCTACGCCCTCCCCGGCGCAATCAACGACGCGCTGAACAAGCATCTCGTCGTGGTCAATAACAACGGCACGCGACGTACCGTAAAGCGTATCCAGCGATATATCCGCGACTACGGTTATACGCTTATGCCTGCTTGCGGGTTATCCGCCTCGGAGGATGTCGAAGCTCCCCCAGAGTCACCCGAGCAAGACGCTTATGCTGCCGACTGCCCTGCCGTACTGGCTCGGTGGGTTGAGTCGCGAATCCCCTGCTCCACACCCCGGAATGGTTACGATGCTTGAATACTGCTTTGACATCGAAACCGACGGCCTGCTCGAAGACCTCACCACCATCCACTGCATCGCCATGCAGGCTGTGGATGACACAGGTGCGCCTGTCGGAGGCATCCTGACGGCCAACAGCCAAGGCACAGGCGACCTCAGCATCAAAGAAGCACTCCACCGCCTTTCGGTAGCTGACCGCGTGATAGGGCACAACATCATGGGCTTTGACATCCCGGCGCTTGCCAAGGTGTACCCCGGATTCTGCGTCCGGGATGCCCATGACACCCGACTCCTGTCAACACTGTTGTACCCCGACCTCAAGGACAAAGACTTCAACGCACGCCGCAAGGCCGTATCCGCCAAGCGTGACCCTGACCTCCCCGGACAACTCATCGGCAGGCACAGCCTAGAGGCGTGGGGCTACCGCCTTAACGAGTGGAAAGGCGACTACGCCGCCGAAATGAAAGCTAAAGGGCTTGACCCTTGGGCGGCATGGAACCCTGAAATGGAAGCCTACTGCCAGCAAGACGTTGTGGTTACGGTCAAGCTCCTGCAACTGTTCCGCAGCAAGGGGCTGTCTCCCCAAGCTATCGAGCTGGAGCAGAGGCTCGCCCCGATTGTCCAGCGTATGCACCAGCATGGCTGGCTGTACGACCAAGCGGCGGCGGATGCGCTGGAGTCCACGCTGATGCAACGCCGCGCCGAGCTGGAAGCCCGCCTGCAATCTGCCGTCCCGCCGTGGCAGTACATCAAGCGCAGCTTCGTCCCCAAACGCGACAACAAGCGTCTGGGCTACATCGCAGGGCAAGAGACAACCGTCTATGGCACACGCGTTTTCAATCCCGCCTCCCGCGACCACATCGCCGACCGCCTGACCGCACTCTATGGCTGGCAGCCCGCTGAGTTCACTGACAACGGCAAGCCCAAGGTGGACGAAGAAGTCCTCGCCAAGCTGAAGTACCCCATCATCCCTGACCTGTTGGAGTATTTCGTCGTCAACAAGCGACTGGGACAGCTCACCGAAGGGAACCAAGGCTGGTCAAAGGTGGTGCGCAAGGATGGCCGCATACACGGCAGCGTCAACCAGAACGGCGCGGTCACAGGGCGCATGACGCATATGAGTCCAAACGTCGCCCAAGTTCCCAAGGTGGGCGTGCCGTATGGCAAAGAGTGTCGCAGCCTGTTCACCGTCCCGCCGGGCAAGAAGCTGGTGGGTGCGGATGCCTCCGGCCTTGAGCTGCGATGCCTCGCGCACTTCATGGCACGCTGGGACAAGGGCGAGTACGCAAAGGTCATCCTCGAAGGGGACATCCACAGCGTCAACCAAGCCGCTGCCGGACTTCCGACCCGCGACATGGCAAAGACCTTTATCTACGCCTTCCTGTATGGCGGGGGCGACTCCAAAATCGGCTCCATCGTAGGTAAAGGGGCTAAAGCAGGCGGACAGCTCCGAAAGAAATTCCTTGCCGGACTCCCGGCACTTGGCAACCTCGTAGATGGCGTGAAAGCCAAGGTCACCAACCCCGGCTACCTGCGGGGACTCGATGGCCGCCAACTGCACATTCGTTCCGACCATGCCGCCCTGAACACCCTGCTGCAATCCGCAGGCGCTTTGGTCATGAAACAGGCCATCGTGTTCATGGACGAAACGCTCCAGTCCCGCGACTATGCGCCCGGTAAAAACTACGAGTTCGTCGGCATGATTCACGACGAAGTGCAGATTGAATGCGACGAGGGTCTGGCCGAAGAAATCGGACAGGTCGCCGTGGCTTCCATGACCCGCGCAGGCCAACACTTTGGATTTCGCTGCCCCATTGATGGAGAGTACAAAATCGGCAACAACTGGGCAGAAACCCACTGACAGCAAGCGTGCGCTCATCTTGGCGCTGCTTCGCGGAGCCAAGCGCCGCGCCTTGCGGCAGTCCCTCCCGTTTGCCTTGACCGCCTCCGACATCGACCTGCCCGACTACTGTCCGGTACTGGGTATCCCGCTGTACCGGGCAGCAGGTGCAAAGGCACAAGGCCCCCATTCCCCCACGCTCGACCGACGTGTCCCTCACAAGGGCTACGTCCCCGGAAACGTGCGCGTCATATCTGCACGCGCCAACCAAATCAAATCCGACGCGACTGCGGCAGAACTCTACCGCGTCGCCACCTACTACATGGAGTAACCCGCTATCCAAACCGCACTCGTTTACCTCGCCGTGCTTGCCGTAAGCGTGGCACTCAACATTGGCTTGTATTACCGCGCAGGCCGCCATGCGGAAGTCGCCAAGCAATCGCAAGAAACCGCAGCGCAACTCCGGCTACGCCTCGATGCGCAGGCCAAATTCCATCTGGAAACCGTAGAAGCCCTGAGCGAACGCATCAAGCACGACACCGCCCGCCGCCAACGACGGGCTTCCCAACACCACCGCGTAAAAGAAACCCTGACCCATGATTCGGACGCTTCTGACTGCCTGCGCAGTCCTTTGCCTGACAGCTTGCGCCACGCGCATTTCTCCGCAGACGTACCCGACTCCGGTACCGGAACCGCTGCTCCTACCCTGCAAGATTGAGGGTGCATATCCCTCATTGGACGAACTAATGCGTGACAGGGACAGCACCCCGCTGTCCTTGTACCTGTTCGCCGGGTTCGCCGAGGATGCCCTGCAGCGCTGCAACGACGACAAGGCGGCCATCAAATCCCTGTATGGCTCGCCGTAATCCCGTCCTGTTGATTGATGCGGACGTGCTGCGCTATCAGCTCGCCTACTCCAACACCAAAACCGTGCAATGGGACGAAGGCGATGACAAGCTGGAGGTCGTGAACGAATCCCGCGCCTTCGTCAAGCTGGAAGAATGGCTGATGGAGCTGCTGGAGAAATTCAAGACCGACGAGTTCGTCCTTGCACTGTCTTGTAAGCAGCACAACTACCGCAAAGGCCTCTACCCGGATTACAAAGCGCAGCGCAAGGTACGCCCAAAGCCTGCCCTCTGGTACGCATTGGATGCCTTCATCGCCCAGACATGGCCTGCGCATGTCCGGGAATTCCCGAACCTCGAGGGTGACGACGTACTGGGCCTGATTTCCACCCGTCCCGTAAACCGCGACTTCATCGTCGTATCCATCGACAAAGACCTCCGCACCGTCCCCTGCCACCTGTACAACCCCAACAAACCTGACATGGGCGTTGTCCCGGTATCCGAAACAGAAGCCAACCTGTTCTGGATGACACAGGTGCTGACTGGAGACAGCACGGACAACTACCCCGGACTGCCCGGAATCGGCCCCAAGCGAGCCGAAGAAATCCTCCGCCCTGCGCATCAGAAATCCCCCTACCTAACCGTAGGCGAACACCTCAGCGCCCTGTGGGATACCGTCGTTTCCGCCTACGTCCAGCGCGGCAGTACCGCAGACGCTGCCCTGACCCAAGCCCGCCTCGCCCGCATCCTGCGGCATGGCGATTACACACCCAAGACCCAAACCGTCCACCTGTGGACACCACCGGAGCCTTAAACATGCAAATTGTCGGTATCGCCGGAGCCGCTCGCAGCGGCAAGGACACCCTGTCTGGATTCCTCGAAGATTTCCACGACTTCAAGCGCGTCGCCTTGGCCGACCCCTTGCGGCAGTTCATCTCCGTATTGACCGGGATTCCGTTCGATGAGCTGCTGGACTCCCAAGCCAAAGAGACGCCGCTACCCGCATTCGGCGGCAAAACCCCGCGCGAACTTATGCAAAGTCTAGGCACGGAATGGGCGCGTAACCATGTCGCTAAAGATGCTTGGCTGACCGTCGCTACCCGCGAGGTCAACAAGGCACGCGCCGAAGGCTACGCAGGGGTCGTTGTGCCCGACATCCGCTACGACAACGAAGCTGAGTGGATTCGCAGCATGGGCGGCATGGTCGTCCATCTGAGCCGGGCAGACCGTCCCGCGGTCAGTGGCTCAGACCACGCGTCTGAGCAAGGCATCTCCGAAGCCCTGATTGACCTGCGGTTCACCAATGACGGCCCTGTCCACCGCCTGTGCCGTCTGGCCGGACTGCTGGCGCACGCCTGACATGCAGCTCCCCCTCACCGCCTACGAACTGATTGACCAGCTGGACACGATGTTCCCGGAAGTTATCTACGACCCCGAGGACTCCAAGGAAGCCTTCCTGCTTAAAAGCGGAGAGCGTCGCCTTGTCCGGTTCCTCAAGGACATCAAGCAGGCTGAACTCAAAGAACGTCATGTGTAAAGCACCCAAAATCCCCAAGCCATCTGCGGAGTCCGCAGCGGCTACACCGCCGCCCATCCTGCTCAGCCGCAGTGAGCTACAGGTGCAAGCCGGAACCCCAGCCTCACGCCGCCGTCGCAATGACGTGCGGCTTGACCTGAACCACGGCGCGGCCAACCGCGCACGCCAAGGATTGATGATACCCAGTGGCTGACGATACCCAGAAAATCTCCGCAGCCGACCGCTATGCCCAACTCAAGCCCAACCGCAAGGAGGCCGAGTCCCTCGCCCGACGATGCGCCAAAGTGACCCTACCCCGCCTGTGGGTGGACGAAGGTACACGCAACCGGCGTGCAGGAAGCGCCTATATCGACACTGGCCCCAAGTGCGTAAACACTCTGGCTGCTAAAGTCCTGCTGGCATGGCTCCCGCCTAATGCCGGATTGTTCAAGATGGCTCCGGACGTTGCCGCCAAGGAGGCCATCGCCCAAGAGGCAGGCGTACAAGCCAGCGAGCTTGAGCTGGCCTTGGCTGAAATCGAACGTGCCGTCATCAACGACTTTGAAACCAGTGGGGTGCGTACCGTACTGGCAGAGGCTGCCAAGCACGCCATCGTCACTGGCAACTTCTTGCTGTACGACCCCGACGAAGGCCCGACCAAGCTGTATCCCCTCAATACCTATGTGGTAGACCGGGACGGCCTCGGCAACGTGCTGGAAATCATCACGTTGGACAAGGTAGCGCCCAAGCTGTTGCCGGAATCCCTCCGCGCTACGGTGATGCAGAAAGTGGCTGAGACATCAGGCGGTGACATCAGCCGCATGAATGATGATGTCAACCTCTATACCCGCATCAGCCGTACCGAGGACAACAGCCAATGGGAAGTCGTGCAGGAAGTGGAGGGCGTGGAAGTCCCGGAGACATCCGCGACCTATCCGCTGGAAGCCTGCCCGTGGATTCCCGTCGCTGTCCCGCGCAGCGCCACCAGCGACTACGGCGAAGGCTTGGTCTACGACTATGTAGGCGCTTTCGAGTCATTGGAGGCCCTGCGCAAAGCCGTCCGTAAAGGTGCGGCTGCCCTCGCCAAAGTCATTATCCTGCTGTCCCCCACCTCCGCCATCCGCGAAAAGCAGCTCGCCCAAGCCGAGTCCGGCGCGATTGTCCGAGGTAACCGCAACGATGTCGCTACGCTGCAACTGGACAAGACTGTCGACCTCAACTTTGTCCGGCAGGAAGCCGACGCACTGGCAAAGAGCCTCGAACTCATCTTCGGCGTTCGCTCTGCCGTCCAGCGCCCCGGTGAGCGCGTCACTGGCTATGAAATCCGCGTACTGACGCAGGAGCTGGATGACTCCCTCGGAGGCTTCTACTCGCTGACCGCCGAAGATTTACTGCTGCCGCTGGTACGTCGCCGTCTGGACAAACTTCAGCGACAAGGCCGCCTGCCGGAAATCCCGAAAGAACTCTTGAAGCCCCGCATCACCGTCGGTGTTGCCGCGCTTGGCCGTGGTCACGACCTGATGAAGCTGATGGAGTTCGGAGATGCCTGCATGAAAACCCTAGGCGAGCAAGAAACCCGCCGCCGCATCAACTCTGGCGAGCTCATTGCCCGCCTTGCCGCTGCCGCCGACATCTCCAGCAAGGGCCTCATCCGCTCGGACGAAGAACTCGCCCAAGAACAGCAAGAAGGCGCAATGCAGGATGCGCTGGTCAGCGCAGCGCCTCAGCTCGCCAACAACCTCACCCAACCCTCTCAATAAGGAGACTCCATGAGCAAATCCACCAAAACTGAAGCCGCCAAGGCTGATGCCGAAACCAAGCATCCGGACACCATGCTCCCCGAAACCACCCGCAAGGGCGCCGTGGAAGAAACCCGCCTGCACGACGGTACGGTCATCCTGAACTCGGTGGCTGAATAATGTCCCAGCCCGGTAAATCCGAAACCCAACTGGACACCTCCCCGGCACCTGCGCAAGACGAGCAGCAGCAGGGACAGGCCCAGCAGCCGACCGACTACGGCGGCTTTAACACGCTGGAAGAACTGGTCGCCGCCTATGAGTCGGCCAAGAGTGCCGCAGAAACCTCCAAGGCCCCCCAAGGAACGCCGGGGAACATCCCGGACACCGAGGATGCCAAGGCCAACAGCGCACTGACTGCTGCGGGCTTGGATGCCGCCGCACTCGCCGATGAGTTCGCAGCGAACGGTGCGCTGAGCGAATCCAGCTTGAAAGCGCTTGAGGACAAAGGCTTCTCCCGCGATATGGTCGCCATTTACCTCGACGGCCTGCGCAGTCGCCAAGAAGCCTACAGCGCCGCTGTGTTCAAGCCCGCAGGTGGCGAGGCCGAATACAACAGTCTCATCCAGTGGGCAGCCGCAAACCTGAGCGAAGGCGAGAAAAAGACCTACAACGAAGCCATCGGCTCCGGCGATGCTGACCGTGCCGCCTTTGCTGTCACCGCCTTGGTCGCCAAGCGCGGCCAGGCGCCGACCAGCAAGTCCGGCGTGACCCTGCACGGCAAGCCTACCGCCAACGCCCAAGGTGTACAGCCCTTCGCCAGCACGCACCAAGTCGTGCAGGCCATGCGCGACCCGCGTTACCGCAACGACCCCGCCTACCGGCAGGAAGTCACCAACCGTCTCCGCGTCAGCCAAGTGCTGCGCTGATTCAACACACACACCTAAACACCACCACAAGGAACATTTAAATGGCAGTAAATCGTATTGGTCTTGTCAGCGGTAAAACCGCAACCTCCGGCATTGAAGGCGAAGCCCCTACCGGCAACCAGTGGGAGCTGTTCAAGCAGAACTATGCTGCGGAAGTCATCACCGCATTCGTGGAAACCTACAAGCTGGACGGTAAAGTCACCACCCGTGACATTGATTCCGGCAAGTCCGTCAGCTTCCCGAACATCGGCACTATCGGCAGTGAATACCACATCCCCGGCACGACTATCGAGGGCATGAAGGTCGAGCACAACGAAACCATCGTCACCCTTGACCCGATGCTGATTAGTCACGCATTCATCGCCAACATTGACGAGGCGATGAACCACTACGACGTGCGTAGCGAGTACACCCGCCAGCAAGGTGCTGAACTGGCTGTGGCGCGTATGCTCAACGAGCTGCGCTGCGCCATTCAGGCCGCCCGCGTCACGACCCCGAAAGTCCCCGGCCAACCGGGAGGTGCGATTATCAAGAACACTGCGATGGCGACTGATGCCACCGTACTCGCAAACGCCTTCCGACAAGCTCGCCGCATCTTTGACGAAAAGCTGCTGCCGGACATTGCCAGCGAGTTCACTGGCGCACTGTCCCCGGCACAGTGGTATCTGCTGACCGAAAACAAAGACCTCATCGACCGGGACATCAACCCCGAGTCCAACGGCTCCTACGGACAGGCCATGATTGCCAGTGTGGCCCGCATCCCGCTGGTTAAAATCAACGCCATGCCGCGTACCAACGAAACCTCCAACCAGAAGGTGCTCGCCAAGTACCGTGCTGACTACAGCAACACCGTGGGTGTCATCTTCCACCGCTCCGCTGTGGGTACGCTCAAGCTGCTTGACCTCGCGCTCGAGGATGTCTACCAAGGCGAAAAGCAAGGCACGCTGATGCTTGCCAAGTACGCCTTGGGCCACGGTGTCCTCGCCCCGCGCGGCGCAATCGAACTGTCCAAGGCTTCGTAAGCCTTCCACCTGACCCGCCTGTTCACCACAGGCGGGTTTTCCTTTTTCGGAGAATCCATGCAACACGCACCTAGCACCGAGCTGGAAGCCGTCAACGCCATGCTGGGCACGATTGGCGAAACCCCGGTCAACACTTTGGATGAAGTCTCCAGCGTCGATACCGCCATCGCCCGCGATACGCTCCACACCATCAGCCGGGAAGTTCAGGCCCGCGGTTGGTGGTTCAACGCGGACTATGGTCATACCTTCGTCCTTGACACGCAGGGCATCGCCCGTGTCCCGCCTAACCTGCTCTCCGTCAAGCCCTCACAGGGCGGGCCTATCGTTGTCCAGCGCGGCGACCGCCTGTTCAATCGACGTTCCCGCTCTGACAGGTTTACCTCCCCTCCGTGGGCGGATGTGGTCTGGTTCCTGCCCTTCAACTCCCTACCGGAAACCGCACGCCGCTACATCACCGTCCGCGCTTGCCGCATCTTCCAAACGCAGGTGCTGGGCAGCGAAACCCAAAACGTATTCACCGAGGCGCACGAGGAAGAAGCCTATAGCGCCTTCGCCTTGGAGCATAGTGACTACATCTATGCCGAGGGTCACAACTTCATGACGGGTTCGACTTCCGTCACCGACATCTGGGACAAGTAATGGCAAACACTTCCGGCTCCTATTCCTCCTTTCTCGGGGGCGTATCTCAGCAGGACGACAGTGTTCGTTCGGATACACAAGTATCCGAAGCCGATAACGCTTGGCTTCACGCCGCAATGGGTGCAGGCAAGCGTCCGCCTGCCGAGTTTGTGCAGGTACTGGCCTCCAATCTTGACCCGATGGCGTACTTCCATTCCATCGTTCGTGACGATGCCGAGCGATACATCGTCGCCATCGAGCACCGCAATATCCGCGTGTTCGACCACATCACAGGTAGAGAGTACGCCGTCAATGTCGAGGACAGTGCACGCGACTATCTCGACACCGAGCAGAGGCAGCCTTGGACAGTATTCAAGGCGCTCACCATCGCTGACACCACCTTTATCGTCCAGCGCAACTGTCGCGTGCAGATGCACGCCGCACGTTCCCAAGGCCATGTCACGGGTAGCGTACAGACGCTGCAAGACCTGCCCAAGACATCCTCCGGTACGGCCCAAGCCTCCACATGGGTTCAAGGCTCCGGCGCAACGCCGCCCCAGCACGCCAAGGGCAGCATCTACCATGTCACAGGGACTCCGCAGCTACCGTTCGATGACTACTACGTCGAACGTGCGGGGAGCAACACATGGGTCGAATGCGCCAAGCCCGGCATCCCTTACGCCTACGAGGCCCGTACGATGCCGCATGTATTAAAGCGCATCCCAGATGATGTCCACCCGGACGGCTTTTATTTCACCTTCGGCCCCGCCGAATGGAAGTATCGGGATGCAGGGGACGAGCACACCAACCCCGAAGCCTCGTTTGTTGGTCAGACCATCCAAGAAGTGTTCCTGCACAGGGGGCGGCTTGGCTTCCTGTCCAGCGAAAACGTCCTGATGTCCGAGGTAGACAGCTACTTCAACCTGTGGCGTACCTCCGTCACGCAATTGCTGGACAGTGACCCCATCGACATCGCCATTGCCACCAACGGCGTAGCGCAGCTGCAACACGCCGTGCCGTTCCAGACGGCTGTGTATGTGGCGGCCTCCAGTGCGCAATACCTGCTCACCGCTGAGCCGTATATGTCCGCCAAGAACATCAAGGCTGACCCGGTGAATGTATACAACTGCTCACCGTATATCCGGCCCCAGCTGATGGGCGACTCCCTGTACTTCGTTGATGACGGCGGCACGCACGCTGTCCTGCGCGAGTATTATATGGACGACCTCAGCGTCACAGGCGATGCTGCAGAAACCACAGCGCATGTCCCCCGCTACCTGCCGGGGCGATGCCGCTGCATGTGTACCTGCGCAAGTGGCGATACCGTTCTGCTGTCGATGTCCGACGGTGCTGTATACGCCTATGCAGTGCGCTGGTCTGGCGATGAAAAAATCCAGTCTGCATGGTCGCGCTGGCGATTCTCTGGAGTCGGCAAAATCGTCCACATGCACGCACTGCACGATGTGGTCTATCTGGTTGCCGAAGCCCCCGGAGGCGGTGTTGAGCTGCTCAAGCTTGCCTTGAGCCTGAATCAGCAGGACTCAGATGCCACCAAGGATTACACCTTCATGCTGGACAGGCTCGCTGTGGTGGAGCCGGTCATGCAGCACTACGGCTACTTCACGCGGCTAGAGCTGCCCTACAAGCTAGACAGCCTACAAGGCGTGACGGCTATCAAGACCGACGCATGGGCAGACCCCGGCGCGTACTTCGACCTGACCCAAGCCACGCTGGAGCCTTCCGGCCAAGCTATCCGCATCCCCGGACGGCATGACGGCGGGACGGTCACTATCGGGGTGAACTATACCTGCAAGCTCTCCCTGACCCGCCCCATGCCGCGCAACAGTGAAGGCAGGGCCATCCTGATTGGCCGCACGCAAATCCGCGACATCGAGGTCGCCTACAGCCACGCGGCATATTTCGAGGTGGAAGTCCGTAACCACAGCGGCAACCACACCGAAACCTACCTCGCCTCGCACACCTCCGGCTATACCGCACGGACGCTGGATTCCAAACAGTTCGCCCTGTCCTCTCCGGTATTCCACAGCGGCACACGGCGCTTCCCCGTGCTCAGCAACGCCGCCAATGTCGAAATATCCCTCGTTAATGCCCTGCCTTACCAGTGCTGGTTCCTCTCAGCACAGTGGCGTGGCCTCTATACCGCAAGAACCCGACTATGACCCAACCCAAGTTCCGCAAGCCCACTCAAGCTGATGTCGCCCATATCGCAGCCAACATGCGCCCCGAGGATGTCCGAGACTGCGCCTTGGCGGACGGCTCGAGTCCGATGGACGCCCTGCTGCAATCCACCGCCTCGTCCTCGGTCGCCCTGTGTGCAGTTGTTGACGACAAGCCCGTCGCCATCTTCGGCTACGCCGAGCAAGCGCCTACCACGGCCTGTGTCTGGATGCTGGGCACGCCTGACATCCCCCGCCGTCTGCTGTCCTCCAAGTACGTACGCGGTATCCTCGATTGCTGGGGCAAGCAGTACGCCACGCTGTACAACCTCGTCCCGCGCAGTAGTACAGATATCCTCCGCTGGCTGCGGGCGCTGGGGTTCCGACGCACCTGCGTCTACCTCGACCACGGCCCCCAGCGCGTCACTTTCGATTGCATGGCCTACCATCCGCAATGTGTGAAGTCGCCACAGCCACACTGATTTCCGCAGGCATCAGCGCCATCACGGCAGCCTACGGTTATCAGCAGCAGAAAAAAGCCACTGCCCAAATGGCGCTGGTGCAGCAGGAAGAAATCACCGCCCAAGCCCAACAGCGTACCCAAGACCGATTCGAGGAAGCCCGACAGCTCCGCGCCAAAGCCCGCGCTGCCGCTGCGGAGGCCGGAGTATCCGGCGCATCCGTGGATGCCTTGCTACAAGACATCGGCGGCCAAGCAGGCCGGGACGTTGCGCTGATTGAAGCCAACCGCCGTTCTGGTGTTCGCGCAAGTCAAGCCGAAGCCGCCGCACGCAATCGCTCTGCACGGACTGAGTTTTACGGTCAACTGGCGGATGCAGCAACAACCGCCTACAGCGGCTATCGCGCTGCCAAGGCGGCCGGAAAAGACCTCACCATCCCCAGCGGCGTTGCTGGTCCCAAGAAGCGCCACGGATAACCCATGCCACGCATCAAAAACCAAGAAATCATCCGGCGTGCCGATACCCAATCACGCCTCAGCAACACGCCTGACCTCGCTGTCCATGCTGACCAAGACGCATCCCGTGGCTACCAAGGGCTGTCCTCGGTAGCCGTAGGCATCCTCGGCAAAGTCTCGCTGGCGTATGCAGGACACAAAGCCGATAAGAACGCACGCCTTGCTGAACAATCGGAGCTGGAGGGTGCGACTGACCGCACCCGACAAGATGCCACAGGCCAGCCGGTGTCCACCGCAGAAGCACTGGCAGAACGCAATGCCGCCTACCTGCGTGGCTACCGTAAGACCGATGGTGTTCTGCGGCTTCGTGACAGCCGCGCCCGCGTCTTGGAAGCCGCTGCCAACAAGGAACCCGGCGAAAGTATCGACGAGGAAATCGCTGCCGAGCTGGGCAGCATCCTGAACAGCCCGGACTATCAAGACCCGGAAGTCCTGAAAGTCCTACAGCCGACCGTGGCGCAGGTTGTGACCGAAATCAAGGCTGCACACAAGCAGCGCGAACTCAAAGAAATCTTTGAGCGCACCGAGGAAAACTTGAGCGCCTTGGTCGAGGAAGGCATCAAGGACGGCTCCATCCTGTCCGTGGAGGGCCTCCAGCGATTCCGGGACACCGCAGCCCAGCCGGAGTACGGCGCTTTCGACAAGCAAGAAGCGGATGCGCTGCTGTCCAAGAAGTTTGCCTTGGCACTGGCTTCCGGCGACCACGACACCGACAAGCTGCTGGAGCTGCTGAAGGCTCCGATGCCCGATGGCAGTCAAGGCATCTACCACCGTCCCGAGCACGCACAGGTGCTGGAGAATGCTGCCCGTGCAGGCAGAGCCGAGCGAGAGCGGCGCGAGGATGAGCGATTCTCCACGCTGCTCGCCCAAGCGGAAATGCAATGGCAGGCTGATGTCTCCAAAGGCATCATGAATCCCGCCGAGGTGGACAAGCGCCTCCGCGAGCTGGGCATCACACCTGAGAGCGAGCCTAAGCTGTACCAAGGCACCCTACGTTACTGGAACAACCAACACGAAGCCGAGATGCGCCGCAGGGAAGCTGCGGCAGAACGCGCCCGTGCCGAACGCCTCCGCAGGCAGCAAGCAATGGCCGGTAACTTCTTCGAGCTGAGTAATTCCCAGCTCAACAAGCATTTCAGCAAGGCTTGGCAGCAAGCCAGCACACAGCAGGAACGCGCTGCCGTCATCCGCTCAGCAGCAGAGGCCGGGGCCGTCATCCTGCCCCTTCAGGCCATGCTGCAACGCACCGCGCCGGGACATGCCAACTACCAGAACGCAGCCCGACTGATGCATAGCCTGCGCCGCGTCAATCCGACATGGGCAGACCGCATGGCCGGGAGTGCCGCTGTCTCTGCACGGCTTCAGCAAGCCCATGCCGACCTGAACGTGCATGGACTGTCCCTTGCCGAGCACGAAAGACGATTCGCCCTGACTCCAGACCAGAAAGAAGTCTCCGGTTTAGCCTTCGAGGCCGCCAAACGCCGCGGCAACAGTAAGGAAATGAAAGAGGCGCGGGGCGGATACTATGTCGCCACAACCGGGCAACCAAGGACGCTGGAGGAACAGGCCAGAATCGACCGCACACTCCGTGCCGTGGTCGAGGCCACACCCAACATCGACCCTGAGTTTGCCCTGAAGGCCGCCGTAGGCCGTGTCGAGTCGCAATACGAAACCGTCAACGGTCGACGCGTCTTTGCAGGCAACATCCGTCCGCAGATGGTTCCGGCCATCGAAACTGTCACCCGTGGACTAGCGCAGCGGGCAGGGCTTGACCCTGCCAAGGTACATGCCGAGCCTGTCCCCGACGAGTCCGGTCGCTGGTATATCGTCAACTCCGAAACACGCCTGCCGGTGACAACGCCAGAGTCCAAAGGCGTGATGAGCTTTGACCCGAGACTTGTGTCTGTAGCTCACGCCCACTGGCAGGGCGACGCGCATACGGCAAGAGAGCGTGCGCGGGTGGCAAGCATTAACGCCATCCTGCATGTCAGACGATTACCGAGGACTAATGCCCACGATTTTGACAGAAAGGCCGCAATACGCATATTGCAGAGCGACAGTGAGAGGGAGCGCCTCCCTCAGAACATCCGAGACACTGAAGCGGCCCTCCGCCGAGCAGAGGCCGACGGAGCCGACTTTCTGGCAAACAGTATCCGTGAGCGTCTGACATCTCAGCGTATGGCTCTGGATGCGCTCAAAGCAGCGGCAGATGGTGGGGATGTTGTCCCCGCTGATTTCCTCCAATACATCGAGAAGCAGAACTAACCCTTGTCCGACCTTCAATCTGCGCTCAAGGCCTTAAACAGCCTTGGGCCATCTTTGCCTCCACCTGCGATTCGCACCCAAGCCGAAACCGTCGCAGAACGCAAGCGCCAGCGTGAGGAAAAAGCCGCCCAACCCAAGGCAACCGTATGGGACGGCATCGGCGCTGCCAATGTCAAAGGCGGTGTAGGTGCTCTCCATCGTGCATTCACCGAATGGGGCATCGAGGCCGATGCCGACTTCCGGCTGACCGAAGAAGACAGCAAACGCTGGGATGACCTCGGCATCCTCCCACAACAGCGTGAGCTGTTCTATCGCGCCACCAGCAAGGAGCACCTACGCTTCCTTGAGCAGGTTGCCTTCGAGAACCAGCAGGCCGACCAGACCCTCAGCCAGTTCGGCCTGATGGGGAACTTGGCACTCGGCCTGACCGACCCGGTCATGATGGCGCTGGATATTGCCACAGGCGGCCTTGGCTACGCCGCACGCGCAGGCCGTCTTGCTAACCTTACCCGTGCAGGGCTTCAGGCGGCAGGTACGTCCGTGGCCGTTGAAGGGCTGTCCGCGCATTACGACCCCTCCAAAACCCTCACCGAAATGGCGTTTACCGCAGGTTCCTCCTTCCTGTTCGCAGGCGCTTTGGGGGCACGCAAGGGGCACGAGCTGATTCAGGTGGACAAGTCCGTAGACCCTGACCGGGTGGCAGCCCACCTGAACGATGAAGTCCCGCTCTCCGAAAACAACGGTGACCTGTCCGCTGCCCGCGTCAAGGGCATCCCGGATGACCCCATGCCCGGTGTACCAGAGCTACGCAGTGAAACCCCTCTGGAAGCTCAGTGGTCGCAGGCGGCAGCTCAGGATGCCCATAAGGAAGTGGCAATGCGGAATGTCCGCTTCGACTATTCGGCCACATTCAACCGTGCCAAGTCTCCTGAGATGCGCAAAGTAGGGATGACGTTCTACAGGGACGGCGTGGGCTACAAAGACCACAGCGATGTCAAAGAGTCCACCGTGGAGTTCTCACGTCGCCACCGTTCGAGGCTCTTGGCTCCCGTGAATATTGCGTTGGGCAAGCAGTGGCAGGCGTACAGACAAGAGCATGGCATTTTCCGATTCAACTTCAAGGCTGCCCGCGCTTTTGAAGATGAAGTCGGTCGCGCCGTCCGCGGCGATGTGGATGTCAGCCCGCAGGCGCAAGCGGTCGCCCAGACTGTGAAAGAGGCGCTGGAGGAAGCCCGAAAGCTGGCTGTAAACAGCGGCCTGAAGGAGTTTGACTTCGAGCACACACTCCCAAACTACCTCCCACGCATCTTCTCCGCCAACGGCTACCGTCGCTTGTTCTCCGAGCTGGGGCTTGAGCACGCCGATGTTGTCCGAAACTTGCTCATGCCTGCCTTCCGCAAGGCGTGGGGGGACGAGGCGGACGACGATGTTCTCCATGCCGTCGCAGAGGCTTGGCTGAAGCGTGCCCACCAAAACACAACAGGCGAAGGCGGCCTCAGCTTCCGCTCGATGAGTACAGAAGATGTCGAGGAAATGCGGCAGCTTCTTAAGGACGGCGGCGCGGACGAAGCGAAGATTGAGGGCTTCCTCAGCCGCTTCAAATCACAGGCAGAGGAATCATCTAAACATGCCCGCGCCAAGCGCCGCATTGACATGGACGAAAACTTCGCTGCCGACTTACGGGACAAGCACGGTAATCTCGTCCGTGTCCGCGTATCCGACCTGCTGGAGAACAACATCAGCACCGTCATGGAACGGCACATCAGCGACATTGCGGGGTGGTCGGCCATGTCGCGTGTTGCCAATGTCCGCAATGCTGCGGAGTTTGAGCGATGGAAAAATCAAGCCAAGGTAGCTGAGTCCAAGCACTCAGCCGACGCCTCCAAGTTTGAACGCGGCATCGAAATCGGCTTCAACGCGACATTCAACCGGAACACAGAGAAAGAACCTCAAGCATTCCGCAGCCGCCTCCTTCGCCTGCTCCGTGCCACCAATTTTGCACGCCTGATGAACCAAGTCGGGTTCACGCAATTCGCGGAGTTCGGTACGGTAATTGCCCACGTCGGTGTGCTCAACTTCCTCCGCGCTGTGGCTCACACATCCCCAATGGGATACTTCCTGCGTGACGAAACCGGCAAGCTGTCGGATGAAATCGCACGCATCTTGGAGGAACTGTTCTCCCCCGGAACAGACCACATCCTGCATAACCCCTTCACGCGCTCCGAAGGGGACGGAGGGATTTCCCCGACATTCGGTGACAACGCTTTCGGACGCGCCGTGGACAACACGGTAGACAAGGCGGCACAGATGACTAGCTGGATGTCTGGCATGGCTCCCATCAACAGCTACCTGCAAAAAGTCGGGGGACATGCAATGTTGCTCAAGATGATGCAGCAGGCCAAGAAGCCAAACATCAGTCGCAGCTACGTACAGCGCCTACGCTCTTGGGGACTGAGTGAAGCACAGCAGGAAAAGGTGTTCGCGCTCCTTAAGAACGTAAACAAGGTACAAGACATCAACCCAAACGCGTTGGACTTTGATACCCGTGAGGCACTATCCGCCTTTATGTACCGTGCAACACGGCACATGATGACCGAGGCAGACCCGGCAGATTCCTTCGCACTCATGCATAACGAATTTGGCAAGGTACTGATGCAATTCCGCACCTTCGCTGTCTCCAGCTATACCCGGCACGTCCTCGGCGGCGTACACCATTGGCGAGACTGGCATACCTACATGATGCTTACCATGTCCGCATCATTTGCAGGCCTCGGCTGGGCGGCGCGTGAGTACCTGAACACCATCGGCGACCCGGAAAAGCGTGCTCAGCAACTCACCGCAGAGCGCATTGCCAAGAACGCCATCGCGCAGTCCAGCTTTGCCAGCTTCCTTCCGGCCATCGTGGATACCGTGGCGGACGATGTGCTCGGGCACGACCCGGTGTTCGCCAACAGCCGCTCGACAGGGCTGAACAACAACTTCTTCACCGGCAACCCCACGATAGACCTCGCCAATAAAGCCCAAAGCAGCCTCGGTATCATCGGCACGATTCTGGACAAAGACAAGGAACTCGACCAGAAGCAAGTCCGCACCTTCTGGCGCATGATGTTCTTCCAGAATCTCACGGGTGCGCGGAACATCGCTGAGTACGCCATCAAGCACAACTTCCCCACGGACGGGAAGAATCCTGCCCCGGACTACGCATGGCAGGACGACGAGGACGGCTCCCACGACCCCGCAGGCGTGCTTAAGGATGACAACAGCTTCAATGCTTTCTTAAAGGCACTTCACAGCCCTGTGGATGAAGAACCGGATGATGACTACATCCCTTCGCAGGATGACCTTCCCCCCTTCCCCTGACTCCAAGGCGGCCTTCGGGCCGCCCTCTCTTTGTGATTGAACTTTCCCGAGGATTCTCTTACGTCGTCTATCAACGTGATAACGGCCCCCCTCGCTTCACCCTGCCCTTCGAGTATCTGAAGCAGGCGCATGTCCACGCGTTTACAGGTGGGACTGAAGATACCGTTAAACCTGTCCGCATCCAGTGGGTCAGTCCGACGGTCGTAGAGCTTCCCGCAGACTCCGGTAATATCACCGTCCTGCGGAGGTTCACCCCGCTTGCAGACCTTGAGGTCAACTTCCGCAACGGCGCTAACCTGCCCGCCAAAGACCTGCGCACCGCCATGCTGCAACTGCTGTACGCGCAGCAGGAAAGCCATGATGCCGCAGGCGGCCAAGGCGGCTCCATGTCAAAACCTCCCGGCAATCCCGGACAAGCCAGCGTCAACCACCTCATTGACCAAGTGCTGGCCTCTCCGGCCCTGCAAGACCTACTGACCCGGATTCCGCTGATTGACATGAATGCTGGAGCCTTGGCGGAAGAAATCCTGCGCTCCCATCAGCAGCACAACATCTCCCGTGATTACTTCGAGGTCAAGCAAGATTTCTTCGAGGTCAAGCGGGATTACGGGGACAAGCTCTCCAGCGCCTCCAGCAAAATCGAGCTTCTGGAAGAAGAAAACCGTACCACAGCGTCTAAGGTGACTGAGCTGTTCGCCCGTATCCGTACAGCAAGCACTGACGCAGCTGCAAGGTACTCAGAGCTGATTGAGGCCATCGCCTCCGAGACGCAGGCACGTACTGCCAAGCACGAGGAACTCCACGCACAGTTCACGGCAGCCAACCGTCAGACGAGCGCAGCCCTCTCGCAGCGTATCGACCAAGTGGAGGCGGATGCAGAGTCCGCACGCGCCTCCACAGAGCAACGCCTCGGCGTGCAGTTGAATGAAGCGCGTGCCCAGCAGGAACAGACACTGCAAGCAGAGGCTACCAAACTCCATGCCAGTATCCGGCAGCAAGACTCCAAGCTGGTGGCATATCAAGGGCAGGTCACTCAACAGCTCCAGACCATCGAGGCCGCTGCCGACGAATCCCAAGCCAGCATCAGAGCCTTACAGCAGACTATCGCGCAGACCGAGGACACTATCGCTGGCGTGCGTCAACAGCACGAGCAAACAGCAGACCAGCTACAGGCCAGCATCAACTCGGTGGATACGCGGCTCACGCAGGTGCGGGACAACATCGCCAGTACGCTGCGGCAGCATAGACAGACCGCAGACGGCCTCAGCGCAAGCATCAGTACGCTGGAGAGTGGCCTTGTGCAAGCACAAGGGTCTATCGCCGGGATACAGCGCCAGCAGCAGCTTTCAGCCGCCGAGGCTGCCACAGCGGCCAGTGAGCGCCAGACACTCTCCGCGCGGTTAGATTCCGTCCCGAACGAAATCGACGCACGCATCAGCCCCGTTGCGGCTGGGTTCGAGCAGCGCCTCAATACCGAGGCATCCCGACGTGAGGCTTTGGCAGGCCGCGTGGACACCCTCAGTGTCAACACCTTCCCGGTCTACTTTGGCGAACAGCCTCCACAAGCGCCCGGAGGCGGGTTCAAAGTCGGCAGCTTCTGGGTCTATACTCCGGCTTCCGGTCGATACCAGACCCGCACATGGAACGGCCACGCATGGGTGGATGTGGACATCGCCGAGAACACCCCCACAGGCGCACTTATCCGCAACCTCCGGCAGACCCGAATAACGGCACAACAGGCCGAAGCCATCGCCAGTACCCAACTGCAAGCCTTTAAAGACGGACAATTCGCAGCCATCCGCCAAGAGTTCAACGTCGTTGCAGGGCAGCATGCGGGCATGTATCAGCAGTGGCAGGCCGGATGGAGCATCAAAATCAACGCAGGCACAATCAATGGTGCGCCTGTCGTTGCCGGGATTGCCCTGTCGGCCAACCCGGAAACCGGCTCCGACTTCATCATCACTGCTGACCGATTCGCCGTAGTGCACCCCCAGTACACCCAAGGTGGCCATCTGGCGCAGGTCAAAGTCCCCTTCATCGTCGGACATATAAACGGCCAAACAACTGTCGGCATCAACGGCCAGCTGGTGGTGGACGGTAGTGTCACCGCCGACAAAATCACCTGCCAAAGCCTATCCGCCCTATCGGCCAACATGGGCGAGGTCAACGGCGGGACGTTCCGCACACACACACTGGATTCCGCAGGCAACATCGCCGACCCGACCGAGTTCCGTGCAGAAATCTCCAACCAAGGCCAGTGGCCTATCTGGGTCGGCGCGGGGGTCAAGAACCAGAACAACGCCGTGTTCTGGGTGGACAGGCAAGGTAACGCCGGATTCTCGGGCGTAGTGAACGGCGCTTACATCACAGGGTCGGCGCTCTCGCTCGAATCCCTGCGCATCCGCTGCGGACACGGCTGCTATGCCCCCTTCACCATCTGCGACACCGCGTCGGACTTCTCAATGAGTACGGCGGGGACGCGCATCATGTCTGCGACGTGCTCGGGGTTTATATCCCCGCATAGCGGGATTGGCTACAACCACAAACGGTTTGCACGTCACAGGATGGACGTGCAGATGCATGTGAATCTGCATACAGACCACGGCTGGGAAGACATCCGGCTTGAAGTGCAGTACGACGGCGGCTCTTGGCAGCTGATAACAGGTACAAGCATTGACGGCAATTACCGTAACAGCGCCACCTATCTTGTCCGATACACAACCACCGACGCGTGGCAGACTGTTGCCTTCAGGGCAAGGACTATCCGAGGGTTAACCACCTGCCTGACCCTCCGTGTAGACATTGCTAACTACAACCAATCCGGCAATCCCCCGGGAAGCAACTCTGACATATTCGCGCCGGGCGGTACGGGCGGAGCAGCCCCCATAGCATCCCCGCCGCCGCCTGAGCGTCCCGACCCCGATGAACATATACAACTCCCTTGAACATCCCCTCGCTCTCGGAAATCACTGCACGGATTTCCGCCTTGGTTGACCGCTGGAACCGGCGTGAAAACCAACTCATTGCTTTTCTTTCCCAGCCTGAAGGCGAAGTCACCGTCACCGATGGTCTGGAGCGTGACCACCGCATCCCCTCTCTACGCTCTCTGATTAAGAGAGTCACAGGGATGGCGGATGAACTCTCCGGCGAATCCGCCAAGACCCAAGCCCATGTCAGCGCAGCCCTGTCGTTACGAAATGAAGCTCAAGAGGCCGCACAGTCGGCCTCCGCATCCTCGGAGTCCGCCAGCAGCAATGCTGCGGCTGTCTCCGAAGCTAGAGGGCAGGTGACGACTGCCCTTGGCGAAGTACGCACCGCACGGGATACCCTGCGGAACTCCGCCGCATCCGCAGCTACCTCTGCATCCGCCGCTGCGCAATCCAAGACCTCCGCAGCCGCCTCCGCGTCTGCCGCTACCCAGTCCAAGACCGCCGCAGCGGAGTCCGCAAGAGCTGCCCAAGCCGCTGCGGGGCAGGCAACGGAGAATGCGACTGCTGCTGCCTCCGCTGCGGCATCTGCACAGTCATCCTCACAGTCAGCCAGCGCCGCCCGTGACGGTGCGCGGGACGCTCGACAGCAGGCACAAGTAGCTGCAACCTCAGCCGGAGCCTCAAAACAAGAGGCCGCTGCGTCGGCCACGGCGGCTGAGAGTTCAGCCTCCGCAGCCCGACGCGCTCAGCAGAGTGCCTCGTCTGCTGCGGCATCTGCAGAGGCTCATAAGCAGGCCGCAGCAGGCCATGAGCATAATGCGTGGCAGTGGGCCGTAGGTCAGCCTGTCGGAGGCTCCGCAAAGCACTGGGCAGAGCAGGCCCAAGCTGCTGCCTCAGGTGCCCTAACCTACCAAGGCGCTTGGCAAGCGAGCACAGGTACTTACCCTGCAAACCCGCGTAAAGGGCACTTTTACCGTGTCAGTAGTAATGGCAGCGTGGGCGGCGTACAGTATCGCGTAGGCGACCAAATCATCTACAACGGTCAGGCTTGGGAGCATGTGGACAATACTGAGTCTGTCACCTCCGTAGCAGGCCGTGTGGGCGATGTGGTCTTGACGCGGCACGATATTCACGGGCTGGGGGCACTGGCCTCGGCGGACAGTGTGGATTACGGCTCGCAAGTCCGCAACAAGCCGGACTCCGCCCCGCGTGTGCATGCACACAGCTTTGCCGAAATCACAGGCAAGCCTGCGGCTTACCCGCCTGCGCCACATAGGCACGCTTGGGGCGACATTGATGGTAAACCGGCCACATCTACGCGGTGGCCTCGCTTAACAGAAGTGGAAGGCTTACAGGCGGAGCTAGACAAGAGGCCGCGTCAGATAAAGACTGTCGATGACATCAGCCAACGCCTCGACAGCGGCTATTACCAAACTTCCCAGCCCGGCCCCGGCTGGCCTGCCGGGGCACAAGGTTGGTGGCATCTACTGTCCGTCACCCACGGCAACCCAAGCAATTATTACGCACTCCAGATTGCCAGCTCACACAGCTGGTCAGCAGCGGACTATTACATCCGATGCACGGCTAACAACGGCAACGCAGCATGGGACAAGCTCTGGCATAGCCGCAACTTTGACCCGGACACCAAACTGAACGTCTCGTCCTATCATTGGGACAATCTTCCGGGCAAACCGCCTTTGGCCGCGCAGGGGCATACGCACACCATTGCAAACGTAACGGGCCTTCAGGATGCCCTGAACGCACGCCTCAACGCCCAACTGTTTCACTGGGCACATCTGCCGGGTAAGCCCGACCTCGCTGCGGCCAGCCATCGCCACCCGATGCACAGTATCGACGGTCTGACCGCCGAACTGGCTTCTAGGTTTAAGTGCCATGATTCGGGTGCTAGCGGATACCTTCCGCCCAACGCTAACCACGTAGGCAGCGCCACAGGCAGCATGCGCAGTGGGAGCGTTGATACGCCCACCAGCGATTGGACTCAGATATTCAGCACAATCACTGCGGATACGCGCTTCGGCTTTCAGATTGCTTCGCCTTGGCACACCGAGGACCTCTATCACAGGCACCTAGTGGCTGGGCAGTTCCGCTCTTGGCGACGCATATGGGACGCAGGTAACTTCGACCCTGCGTCCAAGCTAGATGCATCCTCTTTCCGGTGGGACAGCCTTCCCGGCAAGCCCGACCTTGCTGCGGCCAGCCATCAGCACACTGTCGCCAGTATCCAAGGGCTTCAGCCTGCACTGGACGGCAAGCACCCGAACCGTGCCATGCTGAGGGGTTATTGTCACGTCCCGAATGGGGGGTGGAACAACGCCGCCGAGAATGGCTGGTATCACGGCCCGGACATGGCTAACGCCCCCCTGGGGGGCTGGTTGATGGGGCAAGTTATTGCCCACAACGCACTGTGGGTGCGGCAAGACGTATACCCGTTCACCTCAGGCTCTGCCCATACCCGGTACGTCCGGTACAAACACAACGGGAGCTGGGCACCGTGGCACAAAATCCGTGACAGTGCTCATCGGGTATTCACAGGCGCTCAAATGCCCACCTCAGGCGTCGAGGACGGCGACATCTGGATTGTCCCCTGATGGGGAGCATCCGTATCCGGCAAGGCGGGAGCTTCGTGCCCGCCTCTGCCGTCAAGATTCGCCAAGGTGGGCAGTGGGTGGACGCAAGTCGCCTGATGCTCCGCCAAGGTGGCCAGTGGGTACAAGTGTGGACACGGGAGCCGCCTCTGACCATCAACAACGCTGAAGATTTGCATGGTGTCCGAGGTGTGCGGCCCGCCATCACGTTGTCGGGAGGCTCAGGCAGCTACAGCTATGTCTGGTCGCGTGTCTCGGGAGAGCCTTACGATGTTTCCAACCCCAACGCCCTGAACCCCGAATTCAGTGTCCCCGACACGAAGTATGGGTTCTTCGCTGCCACATACCGACTCACCGTCACCAGCGGTTCGCAGACCAAAACCGCAGACATCCTTATCCAAATCGACAATGAGGAACCCCTCAACCCTGACTTCCAGTTTCAATAAATGCCCCACAACGACCTCAAGCTCATCGCCGCACTCGGCGGTGCTGGCCTGCTTGTCGGCATCGGCCAGATGCTGACCTCCGAAGAAAAGCTAACCCCCCGTATTGTTATTGGCCGCGCCATCCTGTCCGGCGTGTGCGGCTTAGCCGCAGGCGTGCTTGTGCTGTTCATGCCTGATGCCCCCTTCGTCGCACAGGTCGCCTTTGCCTGCATCATGGCTTCCTTGGGCACCTCCGCGCTGGAGGCCATCTTCCACAAGTGGATGGGCAAGAAGTGAGTAAGTCTGCCTCCACCTCCGCAATGGAAGCCCTCCACAACGCACTGGCTGAGAAGCTGGCCGAACTGCTGGAGGGCGTCGACAGCGAAACCAAGGGCGGCGCTGCACTGCTTAATGTTGCCCGTCAGTTCCTCAAGGACAACAACATTGAGGCAGCACCCGCCCAAGGCACGCCTATGGGGCGCATTGCCGACCGTGTGGCGCAGTTCCCATACGACCCTGAGTCCGACAGCTTCGCATCGCATTGACCGCACGCGCCAAACACCCGTTTGACGATTTCCGCAACTTTGCCTTTCACGTCTGGAAGCTGCTTAACCTGCCTTCCCCTACCCCAGTGCAGTACGACATCGCCCGGTATCTCCATACCGGGCCACGTCGCTGCATCATCATGGCCTATCGCGGGGTAGGCAAGTCGTGGCTCACGGCAGCTTATGCCTGCTGGCTGTTGTGGAAAGACCCTCAACACAAAATCATGGTGGTGTCTGCCAGTAAAGAGCGTGCAGACGCTTTCAGTGTATTCGTCAAGCGCCTTATCGACAGTATCCCTGAGCTGTACCACCTCCGCCCCCGGTCAGACCAGCGTTCCTCCAACATCGCCTTCGATGTCGGCCCCGCACTCCCCGACCAAAGCCCCTCGGTCAAATCCGTGGGCATTACCGGGCAACTGACCGGCTCCCGAGCCGACACCATCATCGCCGATGACGTGGAAACGCCGCGCAACTCTATGACCGTTGTGCAGCGCGAAAAGCTACGTGAGCTGGTCAAGGAGTTCGACGCGGTACTCAAGCCGAATGGGCGAGTCATCTACCTCGGCACGCCTCAAGTAGAAGAAAGCCTGTACTCCGCCTTGGAACAGCGCGGGTATCAGATTCGCATCTGGCCTGCCCGCTACCCCAAGGACAGCAAGCAACGTCTTGCATACGGCGACCGGCTCGCACCGATGATTGCCGAACCATTCGATGCAGACCCGCGCATCGCTTGGAGAAACGTAGAGTCTGTCCGGTTCTCTGATGACGACCTGTTGGAGCGTGAGGCCTCCTATGGCCGCTCCGGGTTCATGCTTCAGTTCATGTTGGATACCTCATTGTCGGATGCCGAACGCTATCCGCTCAAGCTGTCCGACCTGATTGTCACCGACATCGACCCTGAAGTCGCGCCTGTCCGCATCGTATGGTCGTCCGACCCCAAGCTGATTGTCCAAGACATCCCTTCTGTAGGCTTCAGCGGCGACCGTCTGTACCGGCCCATGTACCAGTCCCCGGACATGGAGCCATACACGGGCAAGGTCATGGCCATCGACCCATCAGGCCGAGGCAGCGACGAAACAGGCTATGCCGTGACCGCCATGCTGCGGGGCATGGTGTACCTGCGGCGAGCAGGAGCTACCGCAGGGGGTTACGACGAAAAGACTCTGGAAACCTTGGCACACATCGCCCGCGCCGAGAAGGTCAGCCTGATTCTCGTCGAGTCCAACTATGGCGATGGCATGTTCACCAAGCTCCTTTCGCCCATCTTGCAGCGCATATACCCCTGCACGGTCGAGGAAGTCAAAAACTACGGCATGTCCAAGGAGCGACGAATCATCGACACCTTGGAGCCTGTCCTGAACAGCCACCGTCTTGTGGTCGATGCCTCCCTACTGCGTCACGACCAAAAGACCGAAAAGCCGCATTACCAGCTGTTCTACCAGCTGACCCGCATCACCAAAGACCGGGGTTCCCTTCGACACGATGACCGCATCGAGGCCGTCGAAATGGCCGTCCGCTACTGGCAAGACCAGCTCGCCCGTGATGTCACCTTGGAAGAACTCAAGCTCGCCGAAGAACAGGCCGATGCCGTCTACGCCGAGTTCATTCGCGCTGTCACAGGCGAATCCCCCACAACCCTCAACTATCTGGACACATACTGATGACTATGTTCACTGCTCTCGCCAGCTTTACCCTGTACTACGCCTTGGGCATCTGCCTGTGTATCTACTGGTATCCGCGCATCTTCCCGAAGAAGCCTGTACCGATTGTCCGTAGCGTCACGGCCCCCGCCTCCAAAGCCGAGGACATCCAGTGATGCTAGACACTATCTTTGGCATAGCCGCCATCGCCCTGTTTATTGTGCACGTCGTCCTGATTGTGTACCTGCTCATGTGGGTAGCCCCCCGCTACTGGTTGAGTAACGTGGAGCTGGAAATCGACCCTGAACTTCGGAAGCCTTTCCAGTGAAGCACCACTGCATCTTCCTCTCCGCCGGGCACTCCAACACTGACCCCGGCGCAGTCGCAAACGGCCTGAAGGAAGCCGATGTCGCTGTAGAGTTCCGCAACATGGTCGCGCATTACCTGCGCGACATGGGCATCCCACATGCCGCCGACGGGGGAGGCAAGACCAACTTGCCCCTAGGCCGCGCTGCCAAACTAGCAGCCGCCTACGCAATCGCCGTAGAGTTCCACTGTAATGCCGCAGCTAACCCTGCGGCTACAGGGGCTGAAGTCCTGTCTGGAACGACTGCCTTCACCTTGGCGGACAAGCTATCTACGGCCATTGCCTCCGCCCTAGGCATCCGCAACCGTGGAGCAAAACCCGAGAACGCAGGTCAACACTCCCGGCTGGCCTTCGTCCGGGCAGGCGGTCTTATCGTCGAGCTGTTCTTTCTGACCAATCCCGAAGATGTTGCCACATACGCCCAACGCAAATGGCTGGCCGCCAAGGCCGTCGCCAAGGTACTCGCGGAGGAACTCCAGCGCCTCCCATGACGACCCTAGCCTATGACGGTCGGTACACCGCCATCGACACCCAGATAACCCGAGGCGATACCAAGTACCACCAGTGCAAGATTGTGGACATCGACAGGGACACTGTAGCCTTCACCTTGGGCGACCTGTCCCAAGCCATGCAGGCCGTAGAAGCCATCAGGGAAGGCAACGAGCCGCCTGAAGGTGACTATAGCCTTGTGGTCTGGAACCGGGACTCCGGCCTGTACGTCCACCAAGGTGACGAAGATACCGTGCCTGTACTCACGGACACCTACGCCATCGGCAGTGGTGAACAGGCCGCCTTGGCCGGACTGCTGGCTGGTAAAAGTGCTGCTGAGGCTGTACGCCTCGCCTCACAGGTGTGCCTGTATACGGGGGCACAGGTGGACGTGTTCGATACGCGCACAGGCAAACGTGTGAAGTCCGTCAAGAAACGGAGTTAGCGGTATGGATTCCCCCTGTTGGCCTAAGGATTCAGCAAGTAGAATTGCTGGCTTCTTAGGTCAACAGGGAGGTGTCTATGGAATGGGTCGTTGTATTCGGCCTCTTGTTTATGGGCGTTATCGTTACGCTTGCGACTTCAGGCGGTACGGATACGGCCAGCACGGAAGTACCAACAAGAGGCGGCTCGAAGCTCCCACGCATGGCAGCGATAAACGCCAGAATGCTTGTTGCGGATGCGCTCGTGAAGGTCGGAACCTCATCATCAGCAGCATCCAGATACGCCACCAAGATGGTGGAGGATACTTGGAGCGCTGGCCTCACGCTATACCCAGAAACATTCCAGAAGGGGAATGTTTCCAGCCACGCTCTCGCAGTGGCAAGCCTCGCCCGTGCAGCCGAAATAGCAGCGTCCACAGGTAGCGTAGAAGTCTGCTCGGTGTTCTCACGCGCGATAGAGGCCGCCATGGATGTACGTTGGAAGTTCGTGAGCCACGAAAAGCCCGGCGATATTACCGTCTACAAATCCGCAGAAATCACCATGAAGGGGCTGCGGAGTAGCCCACTACCGTAAGTCACCAACAGAAACCCAATCACACCTAGGGCGGCCATAGAGCCGCCCAAATATTTTGTCGAAAATTTCCGAGAGGGTATTTATGGTTTTGAAACCACGCGATACCCCCCGTGCCCCCTCGCGCACGCACGCGGTATAGTCCGCGCACGCACACGCGCGATAGAGTCCGCACGCGCACGCGGTCTAATTACCGAAACAGCATCCCGATACATGCCCGCGTCACGTCTCGCGTCACTGATTGCGTGCGAGCCGCGTCGTGTATAGCCCTGCACTGTAATGCTTAGACAGTTGATGAGTGTATCCGCCCTGCGGGTGCGCTCTAAGTTTTGCTTAGATTAGTTTTTGCGGCGCGTCGAGGTAGCTGACGTCAGGCTTTGGCTGTCTCTGGTGTTCTTAGTAGTATTGCTGCTAATTGGGTAAAATCTGGGTGAATTAATCTGTAGCAGCGTGGAAAGCTGAATGATTGTTGAATAAAACACGAATCGCATAAAAACACACATCGTAAGTATTGACATTAATGACGGATTGACTTAATCTACACACATCGCAGCAACGGCGGCTAATCAGACAGCCACCAGCGCAACGATAGATGCGACAAATAACCACCGCAGCCCGTGCCATGCGCTACTGCGGACAGCCCTAGGGACTCCTACGGTTACGCCATACAGGCAGCCAACGGACTACAGCCCCAACAGGCAAAAGGCTTGATATATCAAGCGGTTACGCGGGCTATCGTGCGATACCCTGAATCAATCTCTCGATAGTGAGAGAGCGCCAGACAGCACTAAAGGCGCTAGCTTGCCAGCCTCGCAGCCCATGCTACGAGAACGGGATTAATACCCCGACCTGCCTGCCGGAACCCGTCCGCGCCGCGTAAGCCACGCCCAGCGTGTGCCTAAGCGATGAAGACCCGGCAGCAAACGGCGGAATTGCATTAGTAATCAATGAGTTATCTAGCAATTAACCATTGATTTACGGTGCAATTCTCTTGCGATTTTGGGTTTGGCTATCCGAGATTGCAGGAGAATTGCGCCTTTTTATTTGTCAAAACTCGCATCAAATGTATTTGCATATTATACGATGCCCCATATTGACAAATCAGAGTAATTTATGCTTGCACAGTATAGGAATATGATAGGAATACCAATCAGCACGGAAAAGCGTAATGCTCACAGAAAACCAAGCAATATCAGCTCTAAAGGCCGCTATAACTACCCTACGTGCGGAGTTACACCCTGATTTGACGGCCTTGCGTGCGTTGTTTTTGCTGGAAGTCGCCGGAGCCGGTGGGCAAAGCATCGAGCGCAAGGATTTGGAGACACTGGCGAGTAAATCCGGCACCATCACCCAAGGCGCAACGTCTGCAAATGTAAGGGCATTGGCAGACAAAGCCAAGAACTCAACAGGCAAACCCCTCATCGAAACGTACCGCTCATCCGAAAACGAGTCGATGAAACCCATACGAATCACCGCAGCTGGGCGCGAAGTCGTCAATCGCGCAATCCAAGCTGCGCTAGATGCTATAGAGCGCACCAAGCCAAACCCCTAGGCAACCCCTAGGCACACTCATACACCATACACACCCAAGGCCAGCCATGCCCGTCATGCGCTGGCCTTTGCCATGCCCGCTATTCACACAGCACACGCCAAGGAGCCGTACAATGCCCCGAAAATACCATCAGCCACCTGCCATCACCGCAGCCATGCAAAAGCAGAAATTTGAAGCCGACCTTGCACAAATCATGGCTACCACCATGAAACTGAACGCTGAAGTCCAGCGCATCGCTGCAGAAGCCGAGAAGGTGCAGAAGGAATCGCAATGGTATTTGCTTGTAGTCGGGGCTGCATTCTTCGCAGCGGCTACGGCCTTCGCTAAGCTGTTCATGTAACCACACACACATCCCCAAGCACCCCCAAGCCCGCCAAAGCGCGGGCTTTCTTTTTACCCGGAGACAGTCCAATGGCTTCCGCACGCATCTATGTAGCCTGCCTCGCAGCGTATAACAACGGCAAATTGCATGGGCGATGGATTGACGTAACCGACCCCGAAACGGTGCACGAAGAAATCAAAGCCATGCTTGCCGAATCGCCCGAACCCGGAGCCGAAGAATGGGCAGTACATGACTATGAAGGTATCCCGGACAGCCTCGCACGAAGCTGGGGCGAGTATCCAGACCTCGAAGCAATCTGCGCATTCGCGGAGGCCTGCGACGTGCTGAACAGCTACGAAGCCGAAGCGTTCGAAATCTGGTATTGCGACCGGGGCGACACGCGCGAGACCAACGTATACACGCTAACCGAGGCATTCCGAGAGGCGTACGAAGGCCACTACGACACGCCTGAGGCATTCGGGTGGGAGTTTGTTGACAGATACGACCTTCTCCGGGGTATGCCCGAACACCTGCACCCCTATTTCGACTATTCCGCATTCGCGCGTGACCTCACGCTAACCGACTACTGGGAACAAGACGGTCACTACTTCAGGTACGTCTAAACCGCTTTTTCTTTGGACTACCCAAGAAATCACTAGGCAGTCCCCCGCATTCTCAATCATACCACAAGGACACCTTACCGTGACCATGCACACCGCTACCGTACCGCTGTACGCCCTCGCACTCGCCACGCCTTTCGCATCCAAAGCGGCGGCATATCCGCACCTGAACTGTATCCAAATCCGCAGAAGTACATCGGATTCCGGAAGGCTCCTGCTCACAGCTACAGACATGCGCCAAGTCGTCCGCGTGCGATTCCAAGACCTACACGGGACGGCAGACGACTACCCCACCGAGGGTATTGCACTCGGACGCTTCGACGCGCTGGAGCTGCTCAAAGAGACACGCGACCGCAACACGGTCGTGCAGGCACCCACACTTACAGGCTTCCCTACCGTAGCTAACGCAGCGTGTGCCCTCCCGTCGAACCCTGACGGCGCTGCAACCACCATTAACACGGAAACGCTCGAACTACTTACCAAGGCCATCAAAGGCTGCCTCAAGCACGCCAGACGCGCCTACGGTCGGGAGGTCTGGACACACTGGCGAGTCGAAACGATTGGTAACCATGCGGTATTCAGCCTCGATACCAACATCCCGGGGCTTGAAGCGGTAGTGCTGGCAGGCGGAATGCGTACGGAAAAGGACGCACGGAACGTTCCAGTCGCTTCAGCCGCACTCGACATGCTCAAGGAGTAACCCATGTACAACCCATTCACACCCTGCGCAGCCACTGCCGCCCTTAACACTGCAAAGCTGTTCTCAACAATCCGCCCGGACTCTACCGGGCGTTTTTGGGAAACCGTCCACCACAAACAAAACGGCACGGAGGCCGTAGAGAGCGGCCTCACTTATTACAGCGCACGCATTTGGTTGCTGCAAAAGCAAGTGCACCTTGCCCTCGTCTTTATGGGCTACTCGGTAAGCGCAGCGAACGAAGCCATTAAGAATCTGGATAGCAAGAAAACCGCGTTGGAAAACCTGAAAGCAATTATCAAAGGGTAATAACCATGAACCTCACTACAGAAGCAATCCTGAACGACGACGAAAATTTGTCAGTCTTGGAGGAGTTTTTTAGAGACATGCTGAAAGGCTGTAAAAATTCATGCTACAGCCGCATTTATCTCGACCTAGACGACGGAAAGCTGTTTAGCAGCGCCCAGCCCTGCGTAAACAATCGGCTAGTGCGGGACGACGACAGTCTCGCGGAAATAACCGGCGATGCTGGATGGGGTGCAGACCTGAGCGAGGATGAATTGGAATGGCTCGACGTAGATGGTGTCCAAGAGTTCGGGTACAGCGACTGGCTTAACAACACAATCGAGCCTGCAATCCAAGAGGCTCTGGATTACTGGCAGAGTCGTGCGGAGTAATCCGCATGGGGATTATCAGTACGACGCTGGGGCGGCTATCGCCCCAGTTTAAAAGCATCTCGGAGTTTGAGCCGGTATACCTCGAAATGCTCAACAGCGAGCCAATCAAGTACGAGACCAGAAAAGGCAGGGTGCGTTTAGCTCGTATCTTCTTCTCGGCTTTTGGCTCGCGCCGGTTTTCATCCATTCGACCCCACGAGATTGCCTCGCTGCTCCGCAGCACGCATAGTAAAACTCCGAACAAATGCCGGAAACTGCGCATCGAGTCTAACTATATATTCCATCAGGCGATTATCGCGGGGTGGGCAGATACAAACCCGGTTAGCCATGTGCGCAGCCTACCTTGCAAGGTAGCCCGCAGCAGGATGTCTCTAAGGCAGTGGCAGGAGCTGCATAAATACGCAACAAAATACGGACAGCCGTGGGAGCCAGCGCTGTTAGCACTTGCGATTGTGACTGCGCAGCGACGCAGCGACCTGCTGACAATGCGGTTTGATGACGTATGCGATGGATGGCTCTATATCCGGCAGCAAAAAACCGGGGCGATGATTGCCCTACCCGCTGCGCTACGACTCGATGCCGTGGGCCTGAGCATCGCGGACGTGGTGGAGCAATGTCACCAATATACGGTACCCGGAGACACCCTGATACGCCGCCGCGATGGGGGCCCGCTACTCCCCGGCACCGTGTCGGGGAGATTCCGGCTAACGTGGCTGGATGCCTTCGGAGACTGGGATGGCAACGGGACGCGCCCGACGCTACACGAAATACGGTCATTGTCTGAGCGCCTATATCGAGCACAGGGCATTGATACTCAAACCCTGCTGGGTCACAAGCGCCAATCTATGACAGACGTGTATAACGATGACCGGGGATTATCTGCCGGTCAGTGGCGACGACTGATTATCTAATCACAGATAGGACTACACAATGGTGAGTAAAATCGAAATCCGCGCATCCCGTGAAACACGAATGGAATACCTCAACCCCTACGGGGATTTCGAAGAAATCGAAGTCTGGGAAATCGAAAGCGTACGTCGGTATCCGAATAAAGACGTAGATTGGCGAGACGTAAATACCGTAGCGGAAACCCGCTGCGAAAAAGTAAAAGACATTATTGTTGAAGCACTGCGAAAGGCAGTAGAGGAAGGACGTTATGCGTAAGCATATACATGCGGAAGAAATGTTGGAATACGCGCAGGACGCGCAGATGACGGACAAGCCTTGGGAGTGGTGGGAGCTATTCATCCCTGCGGACGAATATGGAGATGATAGGTGGACCCCTTTACAAACGCACCCCACATGGGCGAGACACCATAAATACCGCCGCAAGCCGCGCACCATAAATATCAACGGGTATTCGGTACCGGAGCCGGTGCGGAGGCCGTTAAAAGATGGTGATAAATACTACGTCCCGGCGCTGTTTGAAGCCGTTCTGGCTGATTACTACTACTGGGGGGATGCTATAGACGGGGACGAGGTGGATAGGCGCCTTCTCGAAAGGGGTCTCGTCCACATGACCGCGGAAGCTGCCGTCGTCCACGCCAAGGCACTGCTGAGTTTCACGGCAGAACCGGAGGTGGGCAATGAGTAAGCACACGCCGGGGCCGTGGTCGGCAAGAGACATTTACGTGCGCGACAAAAACGACACCATCGTCGCCCTTATGGGAGATGAAGTCGAACAGTCGCTTGCAGACGCTCGCCTCATCGCCGCTGCGCCGGAGCTTCTTGAGGCGTTGAAGGAACTGGTCGCGTGGGATTTGGAAAGCCTCCCCGAAGAAGTGTCATTGGGGTATAGCGGTATCGAACAAGATATCGCTCGTGCAAAAGCAGCGATAGTAAAAGCGACAGGAGAAACCTAATGACCCGAGAAACAGTAACGAAAACCACTATCCGCTGTGATTTTTGCCAAGAAATATGCAGCGGAGAAGACTACAAAATACGAGTAGTAATGGGGTACGCATTGACTGACCCGATATATATTGAAGGGGAGTTGCGTTCTTATATCCCTTACTCAAAACCAAGCCATGACATTTGCAAAAAATGCGCAGACAAGGCACTCAAGCGACATATTGGAATTGAAGGAAGCGACAAGGTCATCTCCGCAGCGCCTGACATCCTCGAAACGCTCGAAGTCGTCCGCGAATGGCTCACACGAGACAACACGGGCGGCGAGGAAATCGCAGCACTGCGGCAGCGTGTCAACGATACGCTGCACAAAGCCAAACACGGCCAAAGCTAATATAAGGAAATCCTAATATGACCAAGCAAGACCAAAACCCTGACGAGCGCAGCGGCAAAGTCGGCTGGAAGGAGTGTAAAGAAAACCCTGGACTTTGCCTGCTCTGTTACTTCGGGCAGGCCGTGTTCCTCCTTGCGTTCTTTGCAGCATTCCCGTTCACGCTGTGGGTACTGCACGGGCTTATCTTCGGATAAGGCTGTGCATTCCGTGCCTGCCTCGCGGGCACGTGTGTTGAAACAAACCAACAAACAAACGGACATAAGGAGACACCATGCAGCACCCACCGGAACACCTCTTGATAGCCCTACGCACCGCCTTGGCACTCCTAAGACGGCACTTAGGCAAAGACGCTACGCTATTGAGGGCGCTGTATCTGGTGGAGACTGCACTACAAAATGGCGGCGACAAGCAGGACATCGAACGTTCCATCAACGCACTTTCCGGCAAAAGCTCACGCGCTGCCGCATCTCGCAACGTCCACGACTTGACAAAGCGGAACAGCCGCAAACAACCGGGCGTTGACATGCTGACATACTCCACAAACGCCGTGGACATGCGCAGAAAACAGCTTGCACTCACCGATAAAGGTGAACGCCTAATCGACGAAGTTATCGTAAAGATGCAAGCAGCTTTAACGAAGAAGCGATAACCTAAACATCCCCTCAACACTGCCGTAGATAGCGGCAGTGCTCCGCGTGCGTCTACGGCCAACCGAGAGCACACTATGGCACTCCGACTCACTGGCAAGGCTCCTAAGGCGGGAGCACCTGACCGCCGAACCTATCAAATCGACGTGCAAGACGGCAGGCGACGCATCCGCGTATCCAGCGGCACCCGCAACAAAGCCCTCGCACTCCGCCGCCAGCAAGACGTTCTCGACGCGCTGCGAGATAACCCCGAAGTCACACTGGGTGAGCTACAAGTCCGCATCCGTGGTCAATATCGCGGCCAAGCGGCCTCCCTCACCCGCCACTGTCCCGGCAGTATGACCCTGCGGCAAGCGTGTAACGTCGCACTGGATGACCCGATGCCGTGGGGCAAGAGTCGCCAAGGATGGGCGAAGGCACGGTCGAGGGACACCTACGTCGCTATCTGCAACACCCTCTGCCGCATCCTCGGCGGCTCCCTGCCCGTCCACACGGTTACACAGGACACCCTCGACCAACTCGTGTTCCAGCTCGTTGACGACGATGCCGCACCCGGCACGGTGAACCGACGCGTGTTCGTGTTCCTGTCCGTCCTACGGCGACTCATCGAGCGTAAACAGCTCAACATCGAGCTGCCGCGATGGCGACCACTGGATGAAGCCGAAGCCGTCCGCAGCTTCGTACTCTCGCTGGAGCAAGAACGGGAGCTGTTCGGCGCACTTCGCGACCTCGACGACCGCCCCGACAACCCCCAAGGCGGCAATCCCGTGCGAAGGGACGCATCCGACTATCTCGACCTGTTTACGTTCCTCGCGGATGTCGGCTGCCGAGTCTCGGCTGCCCTGAACGTCCGCTGGGATGACGTGGTGCAAGACCGGGAGGGACACTGGCATGTTCGCTTCTGGCGCAAAAACGAACAGAAAGGCGGCAGGACGCGCACCACACCCTGTACCGCTAGGGTAGCCCATATTCTCCGCCGACGCGCCTCTAACGGCCTTACAGGGCCATTTACGGGGCTTACGAGGGGCAGGGCTATCTACCTCTGGCAGAAAGCCAAAGCGAACACAACGATGGCAGGTATCCCGGACTGCGTAGTCCACTCCCTGCGGCACACCTGCGCAACCCGGATGCTGGAGGCTACAGGCGATATCAAGCTGGTGCAAGACTGGCTCGGACACTCTGCTATCCAGACCACCTCCGCGACCTACGCCAAGGTCATGACCGGGCAGAAATTGGCCGGACTGGAGAGGCTGGAAGGCTACCTGAAAGCTCCGTCAGTGGGCATCCGCTAGAGGGACAGCTCCGAGACAGGAAACAGTTTAGCGACCTGTGGATAAAACAAAAAAGACCTTGAGAAATCAAGGTCTTTACTGGAAATTTTGGAATGTTATGGGGTGGCTGAGGGGATTCGAACCCCCGACCACTGGAATCACAATCCAGTACTCTAACCAACTGAGCTACAGCCACCACAAAACTCTTGATTCTCGCCGACCCGCAAATGGCGCGCCCGGCAGGAATCGAACCTGCAACCACCGGCTTAGAAGGCCGGTGCTCTATCCGATTGAGCTACGGGCGCCCATGACGGAGTCGCATTACCGTTTGCCGAATGGTCGGGGTAGAGGGATTCGAACCCCCGACATCCTGCTCCCAAAGCAGGCGCGCTACCAGACTGCGCTATACCCCGCCGGTGAACGGTTGGCAAAACACCGGGGTGCTTTGCCGTAAAGCGGTGCGCATTGTCCGGCCTTGCGCGCGCGCTGTCAAACAATTTATTGCAGTGCGGGCAAATTCAACCTGTTGCCGCACGCCGCGGCCACAGCATGAAGCCCAGTGCAATACCGCCCAGCAGCCAGCAATACCAGACTTTCCCGGCAATTTCCAAAGGTGACTGCCCGGACTGCGATGCCGCCAGCAGGATTTGCGCACCCCACGGAATCAGCCCCTGCACCACACAACTATAGATATCCAGAATGCTGGCCGCGCGGCGCGGGCTGACCCCATGCTGGCTGGCGATATCACGCGCCAGCGGGCCACTGACCAGAATCGCCACGGTATTGTTGGCGATGAACACGTCCGTTGCCGCCGACAACCCGGCAATACTCAATTCGCCGCTGCGCTGCCCTGACCTGCCGCGCGCCAGCCGTGCAATCCTGGCAGAAATCCAGGCAAGCCCACCGCTGGCGCGCATCAACCCGGCCAGCCCCCCCACCAGCATGGACAGCAGCACGATTTCACTCATGCCGGAAAAGCCGGTCCAGATGTCATTCATCCATTCCTCGATGCCATAGCCATTGCTGGCATACAGCGCGCCTATCAAGCCTGCCGCGACAATGCCAAAACCCAGCACCACCAGCACATTCACCCCCAGCACGGCCAGCAGCAGCACCAACGCATACGGCAGCACCAGCCAGGGCGAAGCCGGGCTGCTCACTTCAGGCGGCGGACTTGTCCCCGGCTGCAAGGCCAGCAGCACGATGGTCAACACGGCTGCGGGCAGCGCAATCTTGAAGTTTTCGCGGAACTTGTCCTTCATTTCCGCACCCTGCGTGCGGGTCGCGGCGATGGTGGTATCAGAAATCACCGAAAGGTTATCGCCAAACATCGCGCCGCCGACCGCACTTGCCACACCAAGTGCCGGAGAAATGCCGGCCGCCTCGGCAATGCCCAGCGCAATCGGCGCCAAGGCAGCCAGGGTACTCATCGAGCTGCCGGTGGCCAGCGAAATCAGCGCCGCCGTCACAAACAGACCCGGCAATATCAAGGACGGCGAGAGATGCCCCACCCCCAGCGCCACCACCGCATCCACCCCGCCAATGGCCCGCGTCACCGCCGCAAAGCCACCTGCCAGCAGGAAGATAAGACACATCAACATGATGTTGGCATCGCCCATACCGCCATACAGGGCGCGCCCCACATCCACCCCGCGCCTGCGCGCCCACCAGGCGGCCACGGCCAGCGCCGGGATGATGGCCACCGGCGCATGCAGGATATAGAAGCCGTTGGGCTCCCCCCGGTAAGTGAAATACACCCCGGCGCCAAAGAACAGCGCCACGAACAACAGCAGGGGAAGCAGTGCGATACCGCTGGGAGAAACCTTCATCGCAATATCATGATGAAAAGATGGAGCATTATTGTGACCATTGCGACAAGGAAAGTCCACATAAACCGGCACTGCCAATATCCCTGAGGCATCGGCTGATTTAGTCACCATTGATGCACCGCAAAATCACAAATAGATATCTTTTTGATATCTTTTATTGCAATTCTCAGCAAGAACACTGCCATGAAAGAAAAACATCTGTCCTCTTTATCCGGCATTCCGGTTTTGTTGCTGCTATTGCTGGCGCTGTTGGGCTGCGCTGCGGCGCTGGTGCTGGGCGTTGCCACAAAGTTGGTCGCAATCAGCCTGCTGGCTGCATTCATTTCGCTGCTGCCATTGGTTGGGCTTGCTGGCTTTTACATGCTGGAGCCGAATCAGGCGGCCGTGGTCAGCTTTTTTGGCAAATATGTGGGTACGGTGAAGGACAATGGCCTGCGCTGGAACAACCCGTTCTACAGCAAGCGCAAGGTATCGATGCGGGTGCGCAATTTCGAAAGCGGCCGGCTCAAGGTCAACGAGCTGGACGGCAGCCCGATTGAAATCGCGGCGGTCATCGTCTGGCAGGTCAATGATGCGTCCGAGGCGGTCTTTAACGTCGATAACTACGAGAGCTTTGTGGAAATCCAGTCCGAGGCGGCGCTGCGCTCGATGGCGACCAGTTATCCGTATGACCAGCACGAGGACGGCCAGCTCTCGCTGCGCAGCCATGCGGCGGAAATCTCCGAGCATTTGCAGCAGGAGCTGGCCGAGCGTCTGGCCGATGCCGGGGTGAAGGTGCTGGATGCGCGCATCAGCCATCTGGCCTATGCGCCGGAAATCGCCCAGGCGATGCTGCAGCGGCAGCAGGCCAATGCCATCATCGCCGCGCGCACGCGCATCGTCGCCGGGGCGGTGGGCATGGTGCAAATGGCGCTGGACGAGCTGCAAAAGCAAGGCACGGTGGCGCTGGATGAGGAGCGCAAGGCAGCGATGGTCAGCAATCTGCTGGTGGTGCTATGCGGCGAGCGCAGCACCCAGCCGATTATCAATACCGGGACGCTGTACTGATGGCCGTGTGGCTCCCCCTGCTGCTGGCATTGATTGGGCTGGCCGCCGTGCTGCTGGCCGCCTGGCTTGCCCGCGACAACCGCCCGGCCTCGCCCGGTCTTGCGCTGCGCATGGCGGCCAGCGGCATCATCATCCTGCTCGGCGCGCTTGGCCTGTACTTTGCAGGCGATGGCGCATGGGGCACGGCTGTGCTGCTGTCAATGGCACTGCTGGTCAATCTGCTGGGGCTGTCGATGTGGTGGCATCTGCGCCGCATCCACAAACAAGGCAGGCGCCGGTGAGCGAGAAAAAGGCCTATCCGCTGCGCATCAATGCCGCCATTCTTGCCGAAGTGCAACGCTGGGCGGATGATGAGCTGCGCAGTGTCAATGCCCAAATCGAATATGTCCTGCGCGATGCCCTGCGCCGCGCCGGGCGTTTGCCAAAACCCGATGTTCCACCCACTACCAATGAGAACGCATCATGAACACGCAATGGGAATACAAAGTCATCGACCTGCCCATCGACCTGCTGGGTCGCCCCGGTGAGCGCATCCAGCAGACCCTGAACGAGCTGGGCGCCGAAGGCTGGGAGCTGGTCACCGCGCTGCGCTGCAACCCGGCCGAGCCAACCCGGCTGTATCTGAAGCGCCGCAAGGCTTAACGCCACTCATCAGGAAGCGAGCCATGAAGCCGCGTCACTTTGTACCTGCCCTGCTGCTGGCTGCCAGCCTCTGCGGCCATGCGCAAGTACCGCCGGAAGCCGCCCATGCCACGGCTGAAGCCCTGCTCGACCATCTTGACCGTGGCGAGTTCGCCAAAGCGCATGCCATGCTCGATGCGAGCATGCAATCGGCCATCTCCCAAGAGCAGTTGCGGCAGGTCTGGCAGTCACTGGGCGCTGCCGGCGAGCGCAGCGGCAACCGGATTGAGGCACAGGGACAAGGCCATACCAGCCAGACGGTATTGCAACGCGCCAACAGCCGCTGGGTGGCCACGGTAAACATCGCGGCCGACGGAAAAGTCTCCGGCCTGTGGGTCAAGCCCATGCTCGCCAGCCAGCCTGCGCCCGCCGTCCCGGCCTATGCCCCCTTTGGCGAAAGCGAAACCCGGATTGGCGATGACGCCCGCGCCCTGCCCGCCACGCTGGCCATGCCCAAGGGCAAAGGCCCATTTCCAGCTGTGGTGCTGGTGCACGGCTCGGGCGCACATGACCGCGACGAAACCATCGGCCCTAACCGCCCGTTTCTGGATATCGCCCGCAGCCTTGCCGCCCAGGGCATCGCCGTGCTGCGCTATGACAAGCGCAGCCAAGCCCGCCCCGGCGATTACGCCCAAGGCGTTACCATCGACAGCGAAACCACCGATGATGCGCTGATGGCCGTGGCGCATTTGCGCAGCCTGCCGGGCATTGATGGCGAACGCATCTTTGTGCTTGGACACAGCCAGGGCGGGATGATGGCGCCGCGCATCGGCCAGCGCGATGACAAGATTGCCGGGCTGATTCTTTTCGCCGCCCCGGCGCGCAACCTGCTGGACATCCTTGTCGAGCAGAACGCGCGCCTGCTGCACATGCAGGGACAGGACCGCACCCCGGCGGGCATCGCGCATATGCAAAAGCTGAAAAGCGATATCGCCGCCGTGCGCCGTGGCGATGCCGATGCGCGCCTCCTCAATCTGGACAGCCGCTACTGGCAAAGCGTGGACGCGGTTGACCCGCTGCGGGAGGCCAGAGCCAGCCGCCAGCCACTGCTGATTCTGCATGGCGGTCACGATATCCAGGTGGTGGACGCCGACTGGCAAACCTGGCGCGCCGCATTTGATGGCGATGCCCGCGCCAGCCTGCGCCACTACCCCAGGCTCAATCACCTGGGCATGGAGAGCGCCGCTGGCGCCGGGCTGGAGAGCTATCAAATCCCCGGCCAGGTCGATGCCACCCTGCTGGCCGATATCAGCCGCTGGATAAAGTCCCTGCCATAGACAGGCAGCGGCCTGATGGCATCATCCCCGTCAAACTTCTCAAAGCCTGCCATGCGTACCGCCGCCCTTGCCCTGTTGCTCACCGCCACACTGCCCTTTACAGCTACCGCGCTAGAAGGCATTTCGTTCTATCACAAAGACTGGATTCTGGTCTGTGACAATACCGGCACTTGCCGCGCGGCCGGGTATCAAAGTGAGACAGACCTTGACGGGCCGGTTTCCGTCTTGCTCACCCGCAAGGCCGGTGACGATGCGCCCGTCATGGCCGAACTGTCCATCTACCTTGAAATCGAAACCCCGGCGTTTGCCGAGCTGTATACCGGCACGCAGCACCTGATGACCATCCGCCTCCAGGGCAGCGGCATGGCCGAGTTCAGCCAGCCACAAACCCGGCAACTGCTTGCCGCCATCCAGGGCAAGCTGCCCATCCGGCTGCATGCCGGTGGCGAAACCTGGACGCTTTCCAGCGAAGGCGCCAATGCGGTGCTGCTGAAAATGGACGAGTTCCAGCGCCGGGTCGGTAGCGCATCGGCACTGATACGCCCCGGCAAAACACGCGGCAAACCGCTGCCGCCACAAGCTGCGCCGGTGATTCATGCCGCCGCCGTACCGCAGGCAGCGCCGCGCATAATCTCTCCGGCAGATGCAGGCTACCCCCGATTGCAACAGCTGCTTGGGCAGGCTTTTCAGGAATCATGTTTTCCTGAAGAAGATGACCCCACACCCAGCTTTGCAGTACATGCGCTCAGCGACAGCCGCGCCCTGGTCAGCGCAGCCTGCTGGATGGCGGCCTATAACCGCGGCGACATCTATGTCCTGATGGACAGCGATTTGCGCCAGGTGCTCAAGGTGCTGGGCAGCGACTTCACCGACTATGCCAATGGCGTGCTGTCCTCTACCCATAAAGCCCGTGGCCTGGGGGACTGCTGGAGCACAAAGGAATACGTCTGGGATGGGCAAGCGTTTGTGCCGAGCCTTGAGCAAACCACCGGCCTGTGCCGCGGCTTTCCCGGCGGCGCATGGCCACTCCCCACCTTCGTCAGCAAGGTGCGCCGCTAAGCGCCTGCCCGCAAACGCGGCAGCCCCGTATAATCAGCCGCTTACATTTTTTTGAAGGCCAGCCATGATTAAGGACATCCAGAAAGACGCACAGACCCGCATGCAAAAGAGCATCGAGGCGCTGCGCAACGATTTGGCAAAAGTACGCACCGGCCGCGCCACCACGGCGCTGGTGGACCATATCAAGGTCAATAGCTACGGCTCGGACATGCCGCTGTCGCAAGTAGCCAGCGTGTCGGTCAGCGATGCCCGTTCGCTCACCATCACCCCCTGGGACAAGGGCATGGTGGCCGCGATTGAAAAAGCCATCATCACTTCAGACCTGGGGCTGACCCCGAATACCGCAGGCATGACCATCCGCATCAATATCCCGCCGCTGACCGAGGAGCGCCGCCGCGAACTGACCAAGGTGGTGCACGGCGAAGGCGAAAACGCCAAGGTCGCCATCCGCAATATCCGCCGCGATGCCAACCAGCAGGTCAAGGATTTGCTCAAAGACAAGCAAATCAGCGAGGACGATGCCCGCCGCAGCGAGGACGAGGTACAAAAAATCACCGACAAGGCCATCAAGGACGTGGAAGAAGTGCTCAAAGCCAAGGAACAGGAACTGATGGCCGTCTGAGCCGGCCATGCCTGCCCAAGCCCAAGCCACGCCCCGGCACCTGGCCGTCATCATGGACGGCAATGGCCGCTGGGCCGAGCAACGCCGCCGCCCGCGCATCATCGGCCACCGTGCCGGTGCGCGTGCGGTGCAACGCTGCCTGGAGTTCTGCCTGGAGCGCGGCGTGGAGGTGCTCACCCTGTATGCGTTCTCCAGCGAAAACTGGGGGCGTCCGGCCGAAGAAGTCGGCGGGCTGATGAAGCTGTTTGCCAGCACGCTGGAGCGCGAGGCCGGAGAAATGCACCGCCGCGGCATCCGCTTGCGCTTTATTGGTGAGCGCAGCCGTTTTTCTGCCGCCCTGCAAGCCAGGATGCAGGCCGCCGAGGCGCTGACGCAGCACAATACCCGCATGACGCTTGCCATCGCCGCCAGCTATGGCGGCCGCCAGGACCTGGCGCTGGCGGCCAGGCGGCTCGCCGAGCAGGTCGCCCAGGGCCAGTTGCGCCCGGATGAAATCGACGAGGCCCGGCTGGGGCAGCACACCGCACTGGCCGACCTGCCGCCGCCCGACTTGATGATTCGCACCGGCGGCGACCTGCGCATCAGCAATTTCCTGCTCTGGCAGCTCGCCTATGCCGAGCTGTGGTTCACCCCGCAATTGTGGCCGGATTTCGACCGCCCCACGCTACAGCAGGCATTCGATGATTTTGCTGCCCGCCAGCGCCGTTTCGGCCTGACCCCGGCGCAGCTTGCCCCCGCATCGCAAGGACATTCCCAAGCATGAAAACCCGTATTCTGGCCGCCCTGGTGATGGCGCCCCTGGCGATTGCCGCAATACTCTTCCTGCCCACCCCGTGGATGATGCTGCTGGCGGCACTGGTGTTTCTCGGCGGCCTGTGGGAATGGTTCAAGCTGGCCGATGTCGATGACACCCTGACCCGCAGCTTTCTCATCGCCGCCAACCTGCTGCTGATGGTGATGATTGTCTGGGCCTCGCATACCGAGCAGGGCGGCACCATGGCGCTATTCCACCTGACGATGCTGCTGGGCGTGGGCTGGTGGTGGCTGGCTGTGCTATGGCTGCGCTATTCCAGCTTCGCCGCCCGGCCAAGCAAACTCGCCCGCGCCGTCAAACTGCTGGCCGGCACGCTGGCGGTGGTGCCCGCCTGGTGCGCACTGGTGGTCATCCACGGCAATCCCGATGAAACCACGCTGATTGGACCGATTCCGCGCAATCACCTGTGGCTGCTGACCGCGCTTGCCATCATCTGGATGGCCGATAGCGGCGCCTATTTTGCCGGGCGGCGCTTTGGCAGGCGCAAGCTCGCCCCGGTCATCAGCCCCAATAAAACCGTGGAAGGTTTGCTGGGCGGGCTTATCGCCGCCGTGCTGGCGGGCGTGGTTTTTGGCCTCTTTGCCGGCATCACGCCAGAGCAGCTGCCATGGCTGGCATTGGCTGCGCTGCTCACCGCACTGGCCTCGGTGGTCGGCGACCTGTTTGAAAGCCTGCTCAAACGCCAGGCGGGCGTGAAAGACTCCGGCGCGCTGATTCCCGGCCACGGCGGCGTGCTTGACCGCATTGACAGCGTACTGGCGGCATTGCCGGTATTTGCGCTTGCCAAAGCCAGCTTCGGTTTCTGATATGGATGCCATGCAACGGGTTGCAGTATTCGGCGCCACCGGCTCGATTGGCGCCTCGGCGCTGGATGTCATCGCCCGCCATCCTGACCGCTATCAGGTCACGGTGCTGGCCGCAGGCCGCCAGGTCGATGCCCTGCTGGCACTATGCCGCCAGCACCAGCCGACACATGCAGTGATTGCCGATGAAAGCCAGTATCCGGTGCTGAAGGCTGGACTTGCAGCCGCTGGCCTGGATACCTGCGCGCACGCGGGCATGGCGGCGCTGGATGCGCTGGCGCAGAGCGATGCCTGCGATACCGTGGTCGCCGCCATTGTTGGCGCGGCGGGTTTGTCCTCCACGCTGGCCGCGGCCCGCGCCGGCAAGCGGCTGTTGCTGGCCAACAAGGAATCGCTGGTGCTGGCAGGCGAGCTGTTGATGGCCGAAGTGGCGCGCTCGGGCAGCGTGCTGGTGCCGATTGACAGCGAACACAATGCCATCTTCCAGTGCCTGCCCGGTGGCCGCTGCAATGGGCAGGTGGAGAAAATCATCCTGACCGCCTCCGGCGGCCCGTTCCGGGGCTACAGCCGCGCGCAGCTGGCTGCCATCACCCCGGAGCAGGCCATCGCACACCCGAAATGGTCGATGGGGCCGAAGATTTCCGTGGACTCAGCCACGCTGATGAACAAGGGGCTGGAAGTCATCGAGGCCCATCACCTGTTTGGCCTGCCTGCTGCGCAAATCGACGTGCTGGTGCATCCGCAGTCGCTGGTGCATTCGCTGGTGAATTTCCGCGACGGCTCCACCCTGGCGCAACTGGGGCTGCCGGACATGCGCACCACGCTGGCGGTGGGGCTGGCCTGGCCCGGGCGCATCGCCTCCGGGGTTGCCGGGCTGGACCTGGTCGCCCAGGGCGGGCGGCTGGACTTTGAGCCGCCGGATACCGGCACCTTCCCGGCACTCACACTGGCCTATGCGGCGCTGGCTGCCGGTGGCACGGCGCCTGCGCATCTGAATGCGCTGAATGAAGAAGCCGTTTCAGCCTTTCTTCAGCGCCGGATTGCTTTTCTTGACATCCCGGCGCTGGTCGAAACCGGCCTTGCCGCACTCCCCGCCACTGCCGCGCAATCGCTGGAAGTGCTGACCGAGGCCGACCAGGCCGCACGTCGATACGCCCGTAACGCGATTGCCCGACTGGATAGCTGATGCCTGCCCTGCCGCCTTCCCTGCCATATCCCCCGTTCAGCCCGCCAGCGCCGGAGCCGTGCGCATGAGCGTTCTGGGCCCGCTTTTCTGGCTGGTTATCAGCCTCGGCATCCTGGTCACCATCCACGAGTTCGGCCATTTCTGGGTGGCGCGCCGCTGTGGCGTCAAGGTACTGCGCTTCTCCGTCGGCTTTGGCAAACCGCTATGGCTACGCCGTGGCCGCGACGGCACCGAATACGCCATCGCCGCCATTCCGCTGGGTGGCTATGTCCGCATGCTGGATGAGCGCGAAGCCGCCGTGGATGCCGCCGAGCTTGGCCAGGCTTTCAACCGCAAGCCACTTTCACAACGCGCGGCGATTGTTGCCGCTGGTCCCTTGGCCAATCTCCTCCTGTGCGTGGCGCTGCTGTGGCTGATGTTCATCGTCGGCCGTCCCGACTACGCCCCGGAAATTGGCCGGGTAGAAGGCATTGCCGCCGAATCGGGCTTGCAGCGTGGCGACGTGATTCAAAGCATCAAGGGCGAGGCCACCCCGACCTGGAGCGAAGCCGGGCTTGCGCTGCTCACCGCCGCACTTGACCGCGCGCCCACCGCCATTGAAGTGCGCGATGCCCACGGCCATACCCGGCAGCGCACCCTGCATCTGGAGCGCCTGCCCGCGCAAGTGAAAGAGCGCGAAGCCATCGCCGCCACCGGCATCGTCCCGGCGCACCACCTGCTTGCGCCCATCGTCGGCCAGGTCAGTGCCGATGCCCCGGCCGCAGGCAAGCTGCAAAGCGGCGACCGCATCCTCGCCATCAATGGCCGCGACATCAGCGACTTTGCCGAACTGTCCACGCATATCAATAGCGCGGGCGAGGCCGGGCAAAGCCTTGCGCTGCGCATCGCCCGCGGCGAACGCACCCTGGTGGTGGACATCCACCCGGCCAAACTACACCACCCCGAGCGTGGCGATTACTGGGGCATTGGCATCAGCCTGCCCGACTCCATCCCGCTGCCTGCCAAGAATGCAACGCTGCGCCATGGCCCGCTGGCCGCCATTCCCGCCGCCTTTGGCGAAACCTGGCGGCTTGCCCGGCAGTCGTTTGAAATGATGGCGCGCATGGTGCAGGGGCGCGCCTCGCTGGAGAATATTTCCGGCCCCATCACCATCGCCCGCGTGGCCGACCGTTCCGCCGACATGGGGCTGGCCTGGTTTCTGAGTTTCCTGGCGCTCGTTTCGCTCAGCCTTGCCATCATCAACCTGCTGCCGATTCCGGTCTTGGACGGCGGCCACCTGCTGTATTACCTTATCGAGCTGGTCAAAGGCAGCCCGCCCGGCGAGCGCTTCCTGGCCATCGGCCAATTCATCGGACTTGCCATACTGGCCTGTTTGATGGGCTTGGCGTTCTACAATGATATTCACGGGCTGCTGCGATGAGTTTCATGGCAGCTCTTTCCTTCAGGCAAAACCGGACTTCCGTAATGATGCGAACCCTCACCCGCCGCCGCGTGCTCGCCCTGGCTCTGGCTTCTGCGCTCGCCATGCCCGCCTGGGCGCAGTCGATTGAACCATTCACCGTCAGCGATATCCGCGTCGATGGCCTGCAACGCATCTCCGCAGGAACGGTATTTACCTATTTGCCGGTTGAACGCGGCGACCGCCTTGACCAGGCACGGGCGGGCGATGCCATCCGCGCGCTGTATCGCACCGGTTTTTTTGAAGACATCCGCCTGGAGCGCCAGGGCGACATCCTGGTGGTGACGGTGAGCGAGCGCCCGGCCATCAACAAGCTGGAAGTCAGCGGCAACAAGGATTTGCCCACCGAGCAGCTGATGAAAAGCCTGAAGGAAATCGGGCTTGCCGAAGGCGAAACCTATGACCGCATGAGCCTTGACCGGGTACAGCAGGAGCTGACCCGCGCCTACCAGAACCGCGGCAAATACAATGTCGAAATCGCGCCGAAAATCACCCAGCTCGACCGCAACCGGGTGGATATCGCCATCACCATCAAGGAAGGCAAGGCCGCCAAAATCCGCCACGTCAACGTGATTGGCAATACGCTGTTCAGCGACAAGGAGCTTCTGGACAACTGGGAATCGCGGCCAACCAACTGGCTGTCCTGGTATCGGCGCGATAACCAGTATTCCAAGGAAAAGCTCTCCGGCGACCTGGAAAAACTGCAATCCTGGTATCTGGACCGCGGCTATATCGACGCCGAGGTCGGCCCTGAAAACACCCAGGTGTCAATCAGCCCGGACAAGCGCGATATCTATATCACTGCCGGTATCAGCGAAGGCGAGCAGTACACCATTTCCAGCGTCTCGGTCAGCGGCGATACCGTGCTGCCCAAGGAGGAAGTCGAAGAGCGCGTCAAGCTGTTCGTCAAGCCCGAAGCGGTGTTCTCGCGGCGCATGCTGGAGCTGGCCACCGAAAGCATCACCGCATCGCTCAGCAATATCGGCTATGCCTTCGCGCAGGTGAACCCGGTGCCGGAGGTAAACCGCGAAAACCGCACCGTCGGCATCACCATGCAGGTGGTGCCCGGCCCGCGCGTGAATGTGCGCCGCATCGTGTTCAAGGACAATAACCGCACCCGCGATGAAGTACTGCGCCGGGAAATGCGCCAGTTTGAAGGCGCCTGGTACTCGCAGGCCGCCATTGACCGTTCCAAGATTCGCCTGCAACAGCTGGGCTATTTCGAGAGCGTGGATATCGAAAGCCGCCCGGTGGCTGGCAGCAATGACCAGATAGACCTGGAAGTGCGGGTCAAGGAAACCAATTCCGGCCAGGTGATGCTGACCCTGGGCTATTCGCAGCTCTCCGGCATCCAAATCAGCGGCCAGCTTTCGGAAAACAACTTCCTGGGCAGCGGCAACCGCGTCTCCATCGGCGCGATGCGCTCCTACTACCAGAAGAAATACGACTTCTCCTTCGTCAACCCCTATTTCACCGACAGCGGCGTGTCGCTGGGCTACAACCTGTGGTGGAGCGAGTTTGACTACTCCAACTTCAACATGGCGCAGTACTCCACCAACCAGGGCGCGGCGCAGATGTTCCTGGGGCTGCCCATCACCGAATACGACACGGTGAGCTTCATGCTGGGGATTGATACCAAGAAAATCCTCGCCTTCCAGGATTCCACCCCCACGGCGCTGGTGGAATACATTGATGCCGTGGGGCATCGCACCTTCCATTCCTGGCGCACCCAGCTGGCGTTTGCCCGTGACACCCGCGACGATGCCCTGCGCCCCTCGCGCGGCATGTCGCAGCGGGTTTCGCTGGAAGCCACCCTGCCCGGCTCCACCGTGCAGTACTACAAGCTGGACTACCAGCTCTCCAAATACTGGCCACTCAGCCCCTCGCTGGTGCTGAACACCGCCTTCAACCTCGGCTATGGCGATTCCTACGGCAAGGACTTCGAGCGCCATATCTGCTGGACGATGCCGACCCCGGCCATCCCCAATCCGACCATCAGCCAGCCCTGCCTGACCAGCTCGCCCGATTACGTCAAAACCGTGCGCGCCAGCGGCCTGCCGTTCTTTGAAAACTTCTATGCAGGCGGCGTGTCTTCTACCGGCCGGGTACGCGGCTTTGTGGACAATACCCTGGGGCCGCTGGTCAGCACCCCGCATGGCTATATGCAGCCGATTGGCGGCGCCTTCCGCACCACCGGCACGGTGGAAATGTTCTTCCCGCGCCTGATTAAGAGCCCGGCGGCACGGGTTTCGGCCTTCCTCGACTTCGGCAACGTGTTTGCCGATACCAAGAGCTGGGATGCCAAGGAGCTGCGCGCCTCCACCGGCCTGTCGCTGATGTGGCGCTCGCCGATGGGCCCCATCTCCATCAGCTATGCCCTGCCGCTGCGCAAGAAAGACGCCCTGTACGACAGCAACGGCCAGCTTATCCAGTTTGGTGACCGTATCGAACGGCTGCAATTCACCTTTGCCGGTGCGTTCTGAGCCGCATGGGCAGGAGCTATAGCGCAGCACAGCTCGCAGAGCAATTCGGCCTGCAAGTGGTGGGCGATGCCAGTGTGAAAATCACCGGCGTTGCCACCCTGGCGGCTGCCCGCAAGGGGCAGCTCGGCTTTCTGGCCAATCCGCGCTACCGCAGCCAGTTGCAGCATAGCCATGCCAGCATCGTGGTAATGCGCCAGGCCGATGCCGAAGGTGCGCCGATGACCGCGCTGATTGCCCATGACCCGTATGCGGCCTTTGCCCGCATCGCGGCGCTGTTCGAGCCGCAGGCTCCATACCCGCCGGGCATCCACCCAAGCGCGGTGATTGCCCCGGAAGCCATCATCGACCCCAGCGCCCATATCGGCGCCTTCGTCAGCATCGGCGCGCGCAGCCATGTCGGCGCCGGGGCGGTGATTGGCACCGGCTCGGTGATTGGCGAGGACTGCATCATCGGCGCCGGTTGTGAGTTGATTGCCCGCGTCACCCTGGTGACCCGCGTGCAACTGGGACAGCGGGTGCGCATCCATCCCGGTGCGGTGCTGGGCGCGGACGGTTTCGGTCTTGCCATGGAAAATGGCCGCTGGCTGAAAGTGCCGCAACTGGGTGGCGTGCGCGTCGGCGATGATTGCGAAATCGGCGCCAATACCTGTATCGACCGCGGCGCACTGGAAGACACCGTGCTGGAAGAAGACGTGCGCCTGGACAATCTCATCCAGATTGGCCACAACGTGCATATCGGCGCGCATACCGCCATGGCTGGCTGCTCGGCTGCCGCAGGCAGCGCCAGAATCGGCCGCTACTGCCTGATTGGCGGCGGCGCCGGGGTGCTGGGACATCTGGAAATCTGCGACCAGGTGATGGTGACGGCGATGAGCCTTGTGACCCATTCCATCCGCGAGCCGGGCGAATATTCTTCCGGCACCCCCTTGATGGACAACCGCAGCTGGCGCAAAAATGCCGCCCGCTTCAAGCAACTCGATACCCTTTACCGTCATGCCCACAACCGGGCAAAGGACACTGACTGAATGAGCACTCCCCTTACCCTGCCACTGGACGTGGAAAAAATCCGCGACCTGCTGCCGCACCGCTATCCCTTCCTGCTGGTTGACCGCGTGGTCGGATTCGAGGCCAACAAATCCATCCGTGCCTGGAAAAATGTCAGCATCAACGAGCCGTTCTTCCAGGGGCATTTCCCTGCCCATGCGGTGATGCCCGGGGTACTGGTCATCGAAGCGATGGCGCAGGCCGGCGGGCTGCTGAGCCATATGAGCCGTGGCGGCGCTGACGCGGGCAAGCTCTCCTATCTGGTCAAGGTCGATGGCGCCAAGTTCAGCCGCATGGTGGTGCCCGGCGACCGGCTGGAAATCGAAGTCAGCATCAAACGTGAAATCCGCAACATGACCCTGTATGCCTGCACGGCTTTCGTTGACGGCCAGCAGGTGGCCGCTGCGGAAATCCTCTGCGCCGAGGTGGATGCCTGAAAATGAGCCGTATCCACCCCAGCGCCTTTATCGACCCGGCCGCGCGTCTTGCCCAGGACGTTGAAGTCGGCGCGTTTACCGTGATTGGCGCAGAGGTGGAAATCGGCGCAGGCACGCGTATCGGGCCGCATTGCAGTCTCCACGGCCCCACCCGGATTGGCTGCAATAACTACATCCACGGCCATGCCGCCATTGGCGGCGAGCCGCAGGACAAGAAATATCGCGGCGAGCGGGTCACCCTGGAAATCGGCGACAACAATCAAATCCGCGAGTTCGTCACCCTCAACCGCGGCACCGGCGCGGGCGGCGGCGTGACCCGCATCGGCAACGGCAACTGGCTGCTGGCCTATACCCATATCGCCCACGATTGCCAGGTCGGCAACCACTGCGTGTTTTCCAATAACGCCACCCTCGCCGGACATGTCAGCGTCGGCGACCATGTGATTCTTTCCGGCTTTGCCGGGGTGCACCAGTTCTGCCGCATCGGTGACCATGCCTTTATCGGCATGGGTGCCTTCGTCAATGGCGATGTGCCGCCGTTCCTGATGGTGGCGCAGGACAAATATGCCCGCCCGCGCGGCATCAACAGCGAAGGGCTCAAGCGCCGCGGTTTTGATGCCGAGCGCATCCGCGCCATCAAGCGCGCCTATCGCGCCCTGTATATGGGCGATGCCAAGTTCGACGAAGCCCGCACCGAGCTCCTGGAAATGGCCGCACACAGCCCGGATGTGCAGCAATTCCTCGACTTCATCGGCCAGGGTGAAAGGCCACTGATTCGATGAATAACCGGGACTCGGGACTCGGGACTCGGGACTTGGATACGTCTCGCCCCCGCCCCGCCCCCTTGCGCATCGCCCTGTGCGCCGGGGAAGCCTCCGGCGATATCCTGGGCGCTGGCCTGATAACTGCCCTGCGCGAACGCTTTGCGCATGCCGAATTTGCCGGCATCGGCGGCGCACAAATGCGCGCGGCAGGGATGCACATCTGGCACGATGCCGAGGCGCTTGCAGTAATGGGACTGGCCGAAGTGCTGGCGCATCTGCCGCGGCTTCTGCGGCTGCGCAAGCAATTCCGCCAACAAGTGCTGGACTGGCAGGCGGATATCTTCATCGGCATCGACGCCCCGGACTTCAACCTTGGCGTTGAAAAATGGCTGAAGCAGCGCGGCCTCTCCACCGTGCACTATGTCAGCCCCAGCGTCTGGGCCTGGCGCGAGAACCGCGCCGCCAAGATGGGTGAGGCCGCCGACCGCGTGCTCTGCCTGTTCCCGATGGAGCCACCGATTTACGCCCGGCATGGCGTGGATGCGGTCTTTGTCGGCCACCCGATGGCCGATGAAATCCCGCTGCATCCCGACCGCGCCGCTGCCCGCGCCCGGCTGGGCGTGGATGCGGTATTTGTCGGCCACCCGATGGCCGATGAAATCCCGCTGCATCCCGAGCGCGCCGCTGCCCGAGCCCGGCTGGGCGTGGATGCCAGCGCCCCGCTGCTGGCGCTACTGCCCGGCTCGCGCCTTGGCGAAATCCGCCGCATGTTGCCGACCTTTCTTGCCGCTGCCCGGCAAATCGGCGCACAAAAGCCGGGGCTGGAAGTGCTTATTCCTGCGGCCAGCCCGGCCTGCCGCGCAGCAATCGAGGCCATCATCGCAGATACCGGACTCGGGACTTGGAACACGCAGCCCGGAAAAAGCGGCACCAGTACGGCGCCTCCCGATTTCCGGCTTTTCGATGCTCAGGCACGCGAGGCGATGATAGCCAGCGACTGCGTACTGCTGGCCTCCGGCACCGCCGCACTGGAAGCGATGCTGTGCAAACGGCCAATGGTCATCGGCCACCGCATTTCCGCGCCCAGCTATGCCATCGTCAAACACTTGCGGCTTTTGAAAACCCGCCACGTCAGCCTGCCCAATATCCTGGCTGGCAAAACCCTGGTACCTGAGTTTTTGCAGGATGAATGCACACCCGCCAATCTTGCCCAAGCCGTACTGCACTGGCTGGATGACCGGGACGCACGCGCAGCCCTGCTGCCGCAATTTGAAGCCATCCACCAGCGTCTTGCCCAGTCGGCCGCGCATAGCGCCGCCGCGGCAGTCGCAGAGCTGCTTGGCGATGCAGGCTGAATTGTTTGCCCCCGACCTGAGCCGCATGGCTGGCGTGGACGAAGCCGGTCGCGGCCCGCTGGCCGGCCCGGTGGCCGTGGCTGCGGTCATCCTTGACCCGGCGCGGCCGATTGCGGGCCTGAACGATTCGAAAAAACTCAGCGAGAAAAAGCGCGAGGCCCTGGCACCCTTGATTCGCCAGCACGCCCTGGCCTGGCATGTGGAATTTGTGGAAGCGGCCGAAATCGACGCGCTCAACATCCTGCAAGCCACGCTCACCGGCATGCGCCGCGCGCTCTTGGCACTGACGCCCGCGCCCAGCTTTGCCCGCATCGACGGCAACCGCCTGCCACTGGACTTGCCCTGCCCGGCCGAAGCACTGGTCGGTGGCGATGCCCTGGAGCCCGCCATCATGGCCGCCTCGATACTTGCCAAAACCGCCCGCGATGCCCGCCTTCTGGAACTGGACACACACTATCCCGAATACGGCTTTGCCCGGCACAAGGGCTACCCCAGCCCCGCGCACCTGAGCGCCCTGCAACGCTACGGCCCCTGCCCCGAACACCGGCGCAGCTATGCCCCGGTCAGGCGGGCAATGACAAACACATAAATTGCACGATACTTGTGTAAGAGGCTTTGAACAGGCTCCAATAATCCGTTGATTTCTTGCCCAGCTGTTACCTTCTCTAGAAAAGACGCTAAATGAACGCAGTATTGTGCGGCTTCAAAAAGCCGATATTTTCAGATGCTCAGCACAAAAGCATCACCATCATCCAGCGCCGGGAAACGCTGGCAGAGGTCGGGCAGTGCTTCGGCTGAGAATGTGGCGGTGGCGACAAACTCGCGCCTGCCCCGGACGCTTCAGGGCAAGGGCGCTTCGCTGTCATCGCCGTTAATGGCAGCGGCGAAGGCGATTACACACTATTCAGTTACCAACGCACCCAGGGGGCGTTAATTGGCACTCACTGGATGAAACAAGACCCGGCCAAAAGCCGGGTCTTGTTTTGGGAGGCTCTTGCCAATCGCCAGTTTTATTAATTCAGGCGGTTGCTGGCCTCGACCAGTTCGTTATAGTCACGCAGCAGTCTTTCCCGGGAGCCCTCCACCATCCAGCCGTTGCCGCTATTGATGTTCATTCGCTCACCTGTGCTGTATGCCTCTTTGTCGCGCACCCGGCGCATGCGTTTTTTAGCAGTAACAAGGAAGGCATCGAGCTCGTTTTCGTACATCGAGAACATCATCGGCACGTCTTTTTCGCCCGATTTGGCGTGATTCTTCAGCGCTTCGCTGCTTTCTTCATAAGCCTGGATAAGTTGCTGCGCTTTTTCCACATCAAATTCTTCTTCACGAAGATAATCCACCAATGACTCGGCATTCAGCGCAGTGGACAGATGCCAATAGCGAAACTTCTTGCCTTCAGATTTTTCCAGAGCAGCCAGTTCCTCGAGTCGACGCTTGCGGCCAATTTCCTCCAGCGCATCGCTGAACTGGCCACTGGCCTCATCAAAGGCTTTGTAGGCGGCCACAAAGTCGGCATGCATGGCCTTGCCCTTGGCCATCTGGTCGTCCTTGTAATCTTGATTGCTGTAATACTTGTCGGCTTCCTGCAACTTGGCTGCCCAGGCTCCCAAGGCGGCGGCATAGTTCTTGGCTGCGCCATCCAGCTCGGCAATCACAGGCTTGGCATCCGCCAATGCCGTCATTTCGCTGCATTTTTGTACTACATGGTCGGGAACGGTATAGGTGCCATAAATAGTGCGCTCCTTGCCGGTCGGACCTGTATCCATGTTCTGAACCCACTGACCATAACGGCGCATGGCTTGATGCGCACCCGAATCGGCATCGTTGTAACACTCGACATAGGCGTTAAACTTTTCACGGCTGTATCCAGGCACATTGCTATCGGTATTAGCTTTGCTATCGCCACCAGCCGCATTGGCAGCGGCCTTGCTGACCACTTCAACAGCCTCGACAGCTTTCTTGCAGGCAGTAAAAGAAAGTGCGATGCCGCCCAACAACAGCGCCATAGCCAGAGGTTTCATCGAAATCATGCAGATACCCTCTCAGGGTGAACGAAGCAAACCTGCATTTTACGCAATGCCTGAAATTTCAATGAGTCAGTACAAAAGCATCGCCATCCTCCAGCGCCGGGAAACGCTGGCGGAAGTCGGCCAGTGCTTCGGCTGAAAGTGTGGCGGTGGCGACAAACTCGCCCTCGCCTTCGGCAAGCGGCTGGCCAAGAAAATCAATCAGCGCGCTGTCACCGGAATATTCCAGCGCATTGCCATCACGGCCGGTGCGGTTAACCCCGGCCACATAGCAGAGGTTTTCGATAGCGCGGGCGCGCAGCAGGGTTTTCCACGGATAGGCACGCGCTGCCGGCCAGTTGGCGACGAATATCAGCAGGTCGTAATCCGGCGCATTGCCGCGCGCCGGGTCTGGGCGGTTGCGGGCAAATACCGGAAAGCGCAGGTCATAGCAAACCAGCGGGCAAATCCGCCAGCCGCGCCATTCCACAATCAGGCGCTCGCGGCCTGCGGCATAGCGTTGATGTTCACCGGCAAAGGTGAACAGATGGCGCTTGTCGTAATGCTGTACGCGGCCATCGGGGGTGGCAAACAGCAGGCGGTTGAATACTGCATCGCCCGCCCGCAATTGCAGGCTGCCGGTGATGGCCGCATCCAGTTTTTGCGCCTGCGCGCGCATCCAGGCCACGGTTTCCCCCTGCATGTCCTCGGCGTTTGTCACCGCATCATTGGAAAAGCCGCTGGTGAAAGTTTCCGGCAATATGACCAAATCGGTTTTGCCTGCCAGCGGCGCAACCCGTCCGGCGTAATAATCACGGTTGCCTGCCGGGTCGTGCCAGCGGGTATCGCCCTGAATGATGGAAACACGCAAATCCTGCATCAGTGGGCTTCCTTGTCGGGCACGAATTTCAGCACATTGCCATTGATGCAATAACGCTTGCCGGTGGGCGGCGGGCCATCGTCAAACACATGTCCCAGATGGATGCCGGAACTTTTCGAGATGACTTCTATCCGGCGCATACCGTGGCTCAAGTCTTCGCGCAGCTCCAGTGCGCCTTCCACCGGGTTGAAGAAGCTCGGCCAGCCAGTATCGCTGTCGTACTTGGCATCGCTGCGGAACAGCGGCGCGCCACTCACCGGATCCACATAGGTGCCGGGACGTTTTTCATCCAGATGCGAGCCGCTGCCGGGGATTTCGGTGCCCTGCTCAAAAGCGATGCGGCGTTGCTCGGGGCTCAGCAATTGAAAGCCCAACCACTGCCAGAACTTGCGCGCCTCACCGTTATAACCGGTATAGCGCGCCACTTCGCGGCCGTTTTCAAACAACACGATGGTGGGCGTGGCAAACAGGGCTTTTTCCAGCGCCCAGCCGGTCGGCGGCTGTGGCGAGAGGCTGCGCGCCACCGGCACATCGGCCTGCCAGTTATCGAGAATATCGGCCTTGAATTTCTCGCAGTACGGGCAGGTTTCGGCCTCGAATACCAGCAACTGCCGTTCGGCATTGAGGCTGGCTGGCTCCAGCGGCTGATGCCCGCCTTCGCCTTCCATGCCGTACTTCACGCCGGTGCCACCCAGGCCGCAATAGCCGTCGGGGTTTTTCACCAGATAATCCTGGTGATAGTCCTCGGCGCGCACATAATTTTTCAGCGCCTCAATCTCGGTGACAATCTGCCCGAAACCCGCACGCGTCAGCGCCGCCTGATAGATATCGCGGGTCTGCGCGGCCAGTTGCGCCTGCTCAGGGCGGGTGTAGTAAATCGCGCTGCGGTAATTGCTGCCGATGTCATTGCCCTGCCCGTCTGCCTGCGTCGGGTCGTGGTTTTCCCAAAATGCGGCAAGAATGGTGGCAAGCTCAACTTTTTGCCTGTCGAAAGTCACCTTCACCACCTCGGCGTGGTTACGTGCAGCCACCTGGCCGCCCTGGATTTGCTTCTCCAGCGCCAGCACCTGCCGGTAGCTGGTATCGCTGGCATCGCCATTGGCATAGCCAGACTCCACATCTAGCACGCCGTCGATGGCAGCCATGCGCTTTTCCGCGCCCCAGAAACAGCCCATGCCAAAGACGATGGTTTCGGTATGTTCGGACATTGCATTTCCTCGATGACTGATAAGCGGTGCCGCCTGCGGCGGCCGCAGGGCAAATACGGCCAGCAAGCTGGCGACCAGCAGCGCAACGGCGATAGCGATGAGATTGGGTAGTTTCATGAAAGCATTCATGGGGCAACAAATAACGATTTCAAGCACTCGCTCAGACCCGGACGCTGGCGGGTTTGCGGCGACTGTGCTAAAAACCATTCAGCAATAATTAATAATTTACCCCAAAGGAAACTGCTATGAAGCTCAAGGTATGCCCCACCCCCATGCGTTCCAGGCTTTTTCAAGCAATTGCCTGTAGCCTGCTGGTCAGCGTTGCCCCTGCGGCATTGGCAGACGCAGATATAAGCGATGTGGCAATGACTACGGCAAGCTGTGCAGATGCCGCCACTGCGGCACAGCGCGCAAGCTGCCAGGCTCGCCAGATTGCACATCTTCAGTTCGCCCTTGCCGGCAAACCTGCGCCCAATAGCAGCGCATCTGCAAGCAATATCACCCCGGTGACGGCCAGCTACAGCGAAACCGGCAAACTCGGCGATGCCGAGAGCTGGAAAACCGATGAGTTCATGCAGGACTGGGGGCTTGCGGCAATCAATGCCCAGCATGCCTATGCGCGCGGCCTGACTGGCAGTGGTATCCGTATCGGCCTGTTTGATTCCGGTGTTGCCCTCGGACACGGTGAATTTTCCGGTAAAAATCATCAAGGGCTCATCATCGGCAATCTGCGGGCAGATGGAACTCGCTGCACGCTGGCAGATTCATCCATGGGTGATTTGGCAAACCCGGACAGCAATGCCTGTTTTGCCAGCGATGGCGGCAGGCCATCCATCGAAGCCCTTTATTGGGACCCCGCCTACACGGACTTTCTGCTCATGATTAATCCCGTCGGCGCTGCCTGGGCCACCGAATTCAGGGATAAAACCTCAATGCGCTATGACCTCCACGGCACCCATGTGGCTGGCACCATGGCCGCCAGCCGTGACGGCAACGGCATGCATGGCGTGGCGTTCGGCGCGGATTTCAGCTCGGCCCGGCTGTTTGGCGACAGTTTCTGGCACCTCAGCCCGCTGTGCATTTTTCTGGGAGGCCCCGGCTGCCAATATGGCCAATTTGCCGATAACAGCGCCTTTGAAGATATGTACAGCCAAATGAACGCCAACGGCGTTCGTGCCATCAACCATAGCTGGGGACTGCAATTTGAGCCCTATTTCCCGGACGAGCAAGACGCCTTCTACAGCAACCCAGAACTGCAAGCCTATTGGGAAATACTACGCGAAGGCAGTCTGGCGGGAGAAACCCGGCATGGCAAAGGCATGGGCCTGATTCAGGTTTGGGCCGCCGGAAACCATGAATACCTCATTCCGTCGCTGGATGTCGCCCCGATTGCCGGTGTGCATGCCAGCCTGCCCCGGCATATGCCCGAGCTGGAAAAATACTGGCTGAGCGTGGCCAATGTGCAGCCAACGGGCGATTTGTCCAGTCCTTATATCCTCAGCAACAGCTCAATGAAGTGTGGCCTGTCAATGGAATGGTGCTTGGCCGCGCCTGGGACAAAAATCAATTCTGCCTTTGTAGATGGCCTGTATCTGAAAGATGGCAATACGGCATTTCAAACCGATGCCGACGGCAACAAACACTTCCTTCCTGACAGCATTGATGCCCTCGACAATGCCACGAAATTCGGCTACAAGGACTTGACCGGCACCTCCATGGCCGCGCCGCATGTGACCGGGGCTTTGGCGCTGCTGTTTG
>JAUMYP010000062.1 GCA_030528565.1 Pseudomonadota bacterium | reverse complement strand
TCACAGCCTGAACGATTTAGAATTGCGCCGAGCCATCTAACATCGGGACTGAACATCTAAGACCCATCGTTAATATCATTGTGACGAGATTCTCACATTGCCCCGCATGAGCGCCGACTCCGACGATATTGCCGACACTGCCAGTTTTCACATTGAGCCAAACATAGCCAGCGGCAGTCCGGTATCAACCCAGGTGATCCGCACCTTGGTAAACGAGGCGCAGTGCTATCGCATGCTGCTTGAGTCCATGGAGCTGGGCATCGTCATCCATGCCGCCGACGGGCAACTGCTTTACATCAATCCCGCTGCCATCCAGATCCACCGCATGCCCGATGATGAGCATGACTGGCGGGCGCCGCTGGACTCCAATGACTGGCTGGTAGTGGACAGCAATGGCAAGCCGTTGCCGCTTGAAGCGTTTCCCGCCAACCGCGCCTTGCGTGAAGGCCGCCCCCTACAGCGGCAGACTTTGGGTATTTTCCGCGTCAAGGACGGGCATTTCCGCTGGCTGGAAGTCACTGCCATCCCGCATTTCAATGAGGGCGAAGCCAAGCCCGCGCAGGTGCTCTCCATTCTGCGCGACATCACCGACGAGCGCCGCGACCGCAGCCTGTGGACGCGATTGCAGACCCTGGCCGACACCGGGGTCTGGGAGTGGAACCGCAGCAATGGCCAGTTCTATTTCTCACCCGGCACCTTGCGCCTGCTGGCGCTGGAGGCTGCGCCCAACTCGCTACCCGCCTGCCTGCGCCTGTTTCCCAGCCATGAAATAGAACGCATCTCCTCCGCCATCGAGCAGGCGCTGGACCGGCAGGAAAGCTTTGTCCTGGAAGTTCAACGCTTCAATCCCCAGGGCGAAGAGCAGTGGCTGCGGCTGCGTGGCGAGCCTGACCGTGTTGACCCTTTTGCCAGCCGCATCAGCGGCACCCTGGAAAACATCAGCCACGACAAGCGTGTTGAAAAGCAGTTACGGCAGCAAGTGCGTACTGACCCGCTGACGGGCCTGCTCAATCGTGACGCCATCATTGCCGAGCTGGATGCCCGGCTGCACTCGGGCAATGCCGCACTGGCGGTGCTGTACATCGACCTGGATCGCTTCAAGCAGGTCAACGACACCTTTGGACACCGATTTGGTGACCAGCTACTACAGCAGGCGGCCAGCCGCCTGTTTGCAGCGGCCGGAGCGCAGACCTGCTGTGCCCGTCTGGGCGGAGACGAATTCCTGCTGCTCTGCCCGGACAACGGCGAGGCCGCCATCGCCCGCCTGGCCGAGCAGGTGCTGGCCAAAATTGCCGCCGCCTTCCAAATCGAAGGCCAGTGCATCAGCATCAGTACCAGCATCGGTATCGCCCGCGCACCGCAGGATGGACATGAGGCGCTCATGCTGATGCAGCATGCCGATACCGCGATGTACGAAAGCAAACGTCGTGGCAGCAACCGCTGGCTGTATTACCGCCCGGAATTCGAGCGTTACAGGCGGCAGCGGCAGCGCCTGCAAGCGGATATGCCCATCCGTCGCGCCATCGACAATGGCGAAATCAGCCTGCGGTATTTGCCGCAGTTATGCGCCAGCGGCAACCAGCTGCTTGGCCTGGAGGTGCGGCTGCACTGGCAGCACCCGCAAGACGGCGAAATTCCGCCAGAAGTCTTTCTCCCCCATCTCCAGCGCACGGGTGAAATCATTCCGCTTGGCAACTGGGCAGTGCGCCAGCTCTGCCTGCAAATCCGCCGCTGGCGCGATGCCGGGCTGACGCCGCCTGTGGGCATTGATATTTGCTGCCATCAGCTTGCCCATGAAAGCCTGCTACGCACCGTGTCAGAAGCACTGCTTGAAACCGGCATTCCCGGCAACAGCCTGATATTTGAAATCGACGAAGAAATCCTGCTCAATGATGCCGTAATGGCCGCTGCCCATATTGACCGGCTACAGGCACTGGGCATCGGCTTTGCCGTTGATGATTTTGGCGAGCAGCATGCCGCACTCAACTGCCTGAAACGCATCCCGGCCTGCCAACTGAAGTTTTCGGCGCGCTGGCTGCAAAACGCCACCCGTAGCCAGGCCGATGCCGCACTATGCCGCGCCACCCTTGGGCTGGCGCACACACTCGGGCTGCGCAGCATCGCGCAAGGGGTGGATGACACAGCCATGCTGGCCTGCGCACGCCAGCTAGCCTTTACCCAACTGCAAGGGCGGCTGCTGGCCGCACCGCTGCATGCCGAGGCCGTGGCCTGCCAATGGCTGGCAGCAGCGCGCGCAACGCTGAACCCCGCACTCCCAGCAACACAAGGTAATTCCTAAAAATCAGGTTGACTCGGCCTGTGAGAAACTTTGAACAGGCTCTGAGAAACAGAGGGCAACGCAGGCAGCACATACTGGACAGCCGACGCGCAACGCGTGAAGAACAGTAAAGGGCTATTGGCAGCGGGCAAGAAGGTATCGGACACCAGCTGTTTAAACCGTCATCATCCAAACTTTTGGGGCCATTCAAATGCCGGCACCCCCACATCCATTTAGAACGGAAAATAGTGCGGGATCAGGAAGATAGCTACTACAAAAAACAACACATTCAGTGGGATACCTACTTTCAGAAAGTCTGAAAAACGATAGCCACCTGCGGTATAAACCATGGTGTTGGTCTGGTAGCCTACCGGCGTAGAAAAGCTGGTGGAGGCGGCAAATGCCACGGCAACCAGAAACGGCTTGGAATCAAGCCCCAGTGCTTCAGCTGTGGCGATGGCAATCGGCACAATCAGTACCGCCGAAGCATTGTTACTCATCATTTCGGTCATTACCGATGTCAACAAGTAAATAACCGCCAGTGTCAGTAACGGATTTTCACTGGCGATTAGAGCCAGCGTATTGTTGGCAATCCATTCGGCACCACCAGATTTTTGCAGGGCAATACCCAATGGCAATACACCGGCCAGAAGTACGATGACACGCCAATCAATACCGCCGTAGGCACGCTCCGGGGTCAAGGCACGCAGCATGATCAAAGCCACGCAGCCCAGCAGGGAAGACACCACAATCGGCATGATTTCAAACGCAGAAAGCGCAACTGCGCCTACCATGATGCCAACCGAAGTAATCGCACGCAGCCCGTGTACACGCGGCTGCACACGCTCGCGCGTAAGAATCAGGCCCGGCGTATTGCGCAGTGTTTCCAGCGACTCCGGCGTACCATCCACCAGCAGGGTATCGCCCACATTCAATGGAATTTTGTGCAGTGGCTGACGCAAGGTATGACCTGGCCGTTGCAGGCCATGGACACGCACCCGGTAAATATGTCCAAAACGCTGGCCTGCCAAAGTGCGATTAACCAAGGGGGAGCCGGGCGCAATCAATACTTCAGCGTGAATACGCTCTGCTGCCGGGTTGGCTACCAAATCCCGCGCCACCTCGTCAAACTGCAACTTGAGCGACTTGCGTACCTTTTCTATCTGTTTCCAGGTACCCCGCACCAGCAACCGGTCACCCACCTTGATTTCTGCCGCACGAGGACGGGAAAGCGTGTTGCCATTACGGTAAACCTCCAAAAGATACGCATCAGTAATGTCCACGGGAATGACCGTTGAGCCCAACTTGCCGACCGCCGGAGATTTTTCATTCACATACAAGTCCACCAGCCAGCGCCCCTGATGCTCATCTTCCTCCCGATTGGGTGCAGGATGCGCAGGCAGCAGAAACTTGCCGACCAGCAACATGTAAGCGGTTCCAATCAGCGTGAACCAAATCCCCAGCTGGGTAAACTCGAACAGGCCAAAGCCGGGCAATCCCGATTGCTGCGCCACCGAATGCACCAAAAGATTGGTAGAAGTCCCTACCAGGGTACAAACCCCGCCAAATTGCGCAGCATAAGACAGCGGAATCAGCATTTTTGAAGGAGCCTGCCCAACCGCCGCAGCTGCGGTCATCACCAAGGGCAAAAACACCGCTACCACCGCAGTATTGTTAATGAATGCGGACGTTGCCGCTGCAAGCAGCATCATCACCAGGGTAAACAGCCACAGCCGCTTGATGCGCGAAAGCAGGTCACTCAAGCGACTAAGAATACCGCTGTGCTGAATACCCGCACTCAACACGAACATGGCCGCAACAGTAATTGTCGCTTCACTGGAAAAGCCTGAAAGTGCCTCACGCGGCGTAACCAGCCCGAGCACCATCACCGTAACCAGCACCAGCATGGCGACCACATCGACCGGCAGTTTTTCGGTGACAAACAGATATACCGCACCTGCCAAAACGGCAAAGGTCATCCAGATTTCGGCAGTCACTGGCACTCCAAAAGCATGATTGCAGAACACCATCCTAGCTTAACGAAAGCCAAATTGGCTCTAAGAGCCATGCCTTTCAAGGTCTTTCCCCCCGCGCCTGTTTGAGCACTCTTGCCGT
>JAUMYP010000021.1 GCA_030528565.1 Pseudomonadota bacterium | reverse complement strand
CGCGAAGGCGGCCGCACCGTCGGCGCTGGCGTGGTGTCCAAAATCATCAAGTAATGATAGAGTTGCCACCCTTGCTGCAAGGGTGGCAACGATACGGCAAAGGCGGCGCTTGCCGCCGTTGCCATTTGCAGTGAAGTCAAACCACGTACGCCAGTAGCTCAATTGGCAGAGCAGCGGTCTCCAAAACCGCAGGTTGGGGGTTCGAGTCCCTCCTGGCGTGCCAACCATCCCGGTCGCGGGGTGGGTGAATGATGCGGAATGCCCTGGCAGCCGCAGTCCAACCGAGGAACTCGCGGCTTGAACAGCAAGGTCGTCCAAGACAAGAACGGCGCATCCAGTGCCGATATCGTCAAGTTTGTAATCGCTGGTCTGCTGGTGGCAGCCGGCGTATTTGCGTATTACTGGTTCCAGAATGAATGGAACAGTTGGCTGCGCGTGGCGGCAGTGCTTGCCGGCCTGCTTGCTGGTGCCGGGGTGTTCATGGCCTCCAGTCTTGGCCCCAGGGTGCGCGAGTTTTTTTATGAAACCCGTTTTGAATTGCGCAAGGTGGTCTGGCCGACCCGCCAGGAAACCATGCGCACCACCTGGATTGTGATGATTGTGGTGGTGGTCATCAGCCTGCTGCTGGGCGGCTTTGACCTTCTGATTTCGCAGCTCACCAAGCTGTTGTGGCGCTGACAAGCAAGGCGAGGATAACGATGGAAGGCTCGACCGACAACAAACGCTGGTATGTGGTGCATGCCTATTCCGGCTTTGAAAAGACCGTGGCGCAATCGCTGCGCGACCGTATTGCACGCATGGAAATGGAATCGCGTTTTGGCGATGTCATCGTGCCGACCGAAGAAGTGGTGGAAATGCGCGCCGGACAGAAACGCCGTTCCGAGCGCAAGTTCTTCCCCGGTTATGTGCTGGTGCAAATCGCCACCCATGATGACAACGGTATTCCGCGTATCGACAACGAATCCTGGCACTTGGTCAAGGAAACGCCGCGGGTGATGGGCTTTATCGGCGGTACGGCGGACAAGCCGCTGCCGATTAGCGACCGCGAAGCCGATACCATCCTGCAACGTGTGCAGGACGGCGTTGAAAAGCCGCGTCCCAAGGTGTTGTTCGAGCCGGGCGAAATGGTGCGTGTCACCGATGGCCCGTTCAACGACTTCAATGGCGTGGTCGAAGAAGTCAATTACGAAAAGAGCCGCGTCCGTGTGGCGGTGCTGATTTTCGGCCGTTCCACCCCGGTGGAACTGGAATTTGGTCAGGTGGAGAAATCCGTCTGACCTCAAGGTGAGGCGCAGCATTTGCCTGCGCCTTGTTTCGTGTAACGGAGAAGCCCCGCAGCCTTTGGCGTGCAGGCGAGAGAACTCCAGGAGAAAACTAACGTGGCAAAGAAAGTCATTGGCTACATCAAGCTGCAGGTGAAGGCGGGTCAAGCCAACCCGTCGCCGCCGGTCGGCCCCGCGCTTGGCCAGCGCGGCCTCAACATCATGGAATTCTGCAAGGCGTTCAATGCGGCCACCGCCAAATTGGAGCCGGGTCTGCCGATTCCGACCGTCATCACGGCCTATTCCGACCGTACCTTCACCTTCATCACCAAGACGCCGCCGGCGACCATCCTGCTGAAGAAGGCCGTCGGTATCCAGTCCGGCTCCAGCCGTCCCAATACCCAGAAAGTGGGCAAGGTGACCCGCGCCCAGCTGGAAGATATCGCCAAGGCGAAGGAACCGGATTTGACTGCTGCCGACCTTGACGCAGCAGTGCGCACCATCGCGGGTTCGGCCCGTTCGATGGGTCTGACGGTGGAGGAATAAGACATGGCACTGACCAAACGACAAAAAGCAATCGCCGCTGCGGTTGAGCCGGGCAAGGCATATCCGATTGACGAAGCCCTGAAAATCATCAAGGACAACAGCAAGACCAAGTTCGTCGAAGCGGTGGACGTGGCTGTGCGTCTGGGCGTGGATGCGCGCAAGTCTGACCAGCAGGTGCGCGGCTCCACCGTGCTGCCCGCAGGTACCGGCAAGTCGGTGCGCGTGGCCGTGTTCGTGCCTGCTGGCGCCAAGGCCGATGAAGCCCTGGCTGCCGGTGCCGATGCAGTCGGCATGGACGACCTGGCCGAGCGCATGCAGGGCGGCGAGCTGAACTACGACGTGGTAATCGCCACCCCGGACGCGATGCGCGTGGTCGGCAAGCTCGGCACCGTGCTGGGGCCGCGCGGCCTGATGCCGAATCCGAAAGTCGGCACCGTCTCCGCCAACCCGGCAGAAGCGGTCAAGAACGCCAAGTCCGGTCAGGTGCGCTACCGCACCGACAAGGCGGGCATCATCCACTGCACCATCGGCAAGGCCGACTTCGATGCCGAAAAGCTGAAGGAAAACCTGACCGCGCTGCTGCTTGACCTTATCAAGGCCAAGCCCTCCAGCGCCAAGGGCACCTATCTGCAAAAGGTGTCGCTCAGCTCCACCATGGGGCCGGGGGTCACGGTGGACCAGTCCTCGCTGAACCTGAAGTAATTTGAAGTACTGCGCCCCGGCAGCTTGCCGGGGCGTTTTGATGCGGCTAAAATCCGCGTCCCGTTTGAAGGCGCTGCGCCCTGCGCAGAGCCATCAAAGACCGCAGGAGTGGTCAGCGCGCATTGACGACGGGCAGGGAAGCTCGGCATGGCAGGGAATCGCCGTCGATGCAAGCGGGGCTGCTTAATCAGCAATCGCATCCTGCGCAGATGGTCGCCCTTCTGGAAGTTTCACGGGTTGTCCCGGTTCAGAAGCGCACCAGGGGTTCATCCCCGGATGTCAGGGAAGGCATCAACACGTCCCGCAAGCCGCTGGAGCGGTCTGCGGCAATCCCAACAGGAGTGCTTATGGCTCTGAATCTGTCCCAAAAGAAAGACGTCGTTGCCGAAGTGGCGCAAGTCGCTGGCAAGGCGCACTCCTTGATTGCAGCCGAATACGCAGGCACCACGGTCGAACAAATGACCGCGATGCGCAAGAAGGCGCGTGAAACCGGCGTGTACTTGAAAGTCATCAAGAACACCCTGGCCTCGCGCGCTGTGGAAGGCACGGAATTCGAAGTCGCCAAAGACGACCTCGTAGGCCCGCTGCTGTATGCGTTCTCGACTGAGGAACCCGGCGCTGCCGGTCGCCTAATCAAGGAGTTCGCCAAAGGCAATGACAAGTTGCAACCGAAGCTTGTCGTAGTCGGTGGTCAGCAATACCCCGCCAGCCACGTTGAAGTGCTGGCCTCGTTGCCGACCCTCGAACAGGCGCTGGGCATGCTCGCCCGCGTGCTGGCCGAACCGGCCTCGATGTTTGCCCGCGCCGTCAAGGCGGTGGCCGACAAAGAAGGCGGCGACACCGCTGCTGCTGAAGCCCCGGCCGAAGGCTGATGCCGGCTTTGGCCCAACAACCCATTTGAAACTACTTTTAAGGTAAATCTCATGTCTCTTACCAACGAACAAATCGTTGACGCCATCGCCGAAAAGAACCTGATGGAAGTGATGGAACTGGTCAAGGCCATCGAAGAAAAGTTCGGCGTGTCCGCTGCTGCTCCGGTGGCTGTGGCCGCAGGTCCGGCCGCTGCTGCAGGCCCGGCTGAAGAACAGACCGAATTCGACGTCATCCTGAAGGCTGCCGGTGACAAGAAGGTTGAAGTGATTAAGGCCGTCCGCGCCATCACCGGCCTGGGCCTGAAGGAAGCCAAGGACATGGTCGAAGGCGCACCGCAGACCGTGAAGGAAGGCGTGTCCAAGGAAGACGCCGAAAAGATGAAGAAAGATTTGGAAGCCGCTGGCGCCCAGGTCGAACTCAAGTAAGTGCGATACCGTCGCCGGTTTTCCGGCGACACGCCCAGGGCTGGGAGCGCAAAACGCTCTCGGCCTTTGGTCGTTTGGTGGGGCGGATTTTTCATTTGCCGCATCCAGACGTTCCAGGCCAGGCCGGCCATCTGCCCAAGCCGTTGTTCTGACGAGGGTTTGGGCAGGTTTCCTGCCTGATGTTTGGGGGCCTTTCGAATATTCGGAAGGCGCCGTGTTGCTCATGGATGAGCAACCACGAATCAATCATGCGTGATTGATTCGTGTGAGCCAAGTCGGGACTTAGTGCCGGACTTGGCGTGGGCTGGCAACGCCAGGATGGCGTTGTTCAGACCTTCCTTTTCGGGTCTTGTGCCCGTGGAGCCAATAGCAGGAGTAGTGGCAGAGGGCGTGCTGGTGCCGGCAATACCAGCGACTTCTGGCTATGGCTCGCGTCCCCCGGACGGTTCCGGTCAACCCGATGGCATGTTGCTGCCATCCCGTGACAATGAAGGTGTTTTCATGACCACGCCCGCTACAACACAGTATTCCCTGACGGAAAAGAAGCGCGTCCGCAAGAATTTCGGCAAGCGCAAGTCGATTCTGGAAGTGCCCTATCTGCTGGCCATCCAGATGGACTCCTACCGCGAGTTCCTGCAGGCCGACAAGCCGATGAATGCGCGTGAGGACAAAGGCCTGCATGCCGCGCTCAGCTCGGTGTTCCCGATTGTCAGCCACAACGGCTATGCCGCGCTGGAATATGCCGGTTACACCCTGGGCGCGCCGGTGTTTGACGAGCGCGAATGCCGCAACCGTGGCCTGTCCTACGGTGCGCCGCTGCGCGTCACCGTGCGCCTGGTGATTTACGACCGCGAATCCTCCAGCAAGGCGGTGAAGTACGTCAAGGAGCAAGAGGTCTATATGGGCGAAGTGCCGCTGATGACCGATAACGGCACCTTCATCGTCAATGGCACCGAGCGCGTCATCGTCAGCCAGCTGCATCGCTCCCCCGGGGTGTTCTTCGACCACGACCGTGGCAAGACGCATAGCTCCGGCAAACTGCTGTTCAATGCCCGGGTGATTCCCTATCGCGGCTCCTGGCTGGACTTTGAATTCGACCCCAAGGACGCGCTCTATACCCGTATCGACCGCCGCCGCAAGCTGCCGGTGTCGGTGCTGCTGCGTGCGCTGGGCTACAGCAACGAGGAAATGCTGAGGCACTTCCACGAAATCAATACCTTCCATATCGACCCGGCCGAAGGCGTGCAACTGGAGCTGGTGCCCGAGCGCCTGCGCGGCGAAACGCTGGAGTTCGACCTGGCTGACGGCGACAAGGTGATTGTCGAGGCCGGCAAGCGCATCACTGCCCGTCATATCAAACAGCTTGAGGCAGCGGGTATCGAAGCACTGGCCGTGCCGGACAGCTATATCTACGGCAATATCCTGGCGCAGGACGTGGCCGACCCGGCCACCGGCGAGCTGCTGGCGCAGGCCAACGAAGAAATCGGCGAAGAATTGCTGGGCAAGCTGCGCCGTGCCGGTATCGCCAGCATCGGCACCCTGTGGGTCAACGACCTTGACCGCGGCCCGTATCTGTCCAATACCCTGCGTGTGGACGCCACCCGCAGCCAGCTTGATGCGCTGGTGGAAATCTATCGGATGATGCGTCCGGGCGAGCCGCCGACCAAGGATGCGGCGCAAAACCTGTTCCACAACCTGTTCTTCACCTTCGAGCGTTATGACCTCTCGACGGTGGGGCGGATGAAGTTCAACCGCCGTCTGGGGCGTGAAGAAGAAACCGGCGCGCCGGTGCTGTATGACCACAAGTATCTGGCAGAGCGCAGTGATGATGAGTCCAAGCGCCTGGTGGCCGAATACGGCGAAGGCTCGGACATTCTTGATGTCATCCGCACCCTGACCGAAATCCGCAATGGCCGCGGCGTGGTGGACGATATCGACAACCTCGGCAACCGCCGTGTGCGCAGCGTCGGCGAAATGGCGGAAAACACCTTCCGCGTTGGCCTGGTGCGCGTGGAGCGTGCAGTCAAGGAACGCCTGACCATGGCCGAGGCCGATGGCCTGACCCCGCAGGACCTCATCAATGCCAAGCCGGTGGCGGCAGCGATGAAGGAATTCTTCGGCTCCTCGCAGCTGTCGCAGTTCATGGACCAGAACAACCCGCTGTCGGAAGTGACCCACAAGCGCCGCGTTTCGGCGCTGGGGCCGGGCGGCCTGACCCGCGAGCGCGCCGGTTTTGAAGTGCGCGACGTGCACCCCACCCACTATGGCCGCGTCTGCACCATCGAAACCCCGGAAGGCCCGAACATCGGCCTTATCAACTCGCTGGCGGTATATGCCCGCACCAACAAGTACGGCTTCCTGGAAACCCCGTACCGCAAGGTGGTGGATGGCCGCGTCACCGACCAGATTGAATACCTCTCGGCGATTGAGGAAGACAAGGCGGTCATCGCCCAGGCCAATGCGCAGCTCAATGCCAAGGGCGAGCTGACGGCGGAATTCGTCAACTGCCGCTATCAGGGCGATACCGGCCTGCGCGCGCCTTCGGAAGTGGACTACATGGACGTCTCGCCGATGCAAACCGTGTCGGTGGCAGCGGCGCTGGTGCCGTTCCTGGAGCACGACGACGCCAACCGCGCACTGATGGGCGCCAACATGCAGCGTCAGGCGGTGCCGACCCTGCGTGCGCAGAAGCCGCTGGTGGGTACCGGCATCGAGCGCGCCGTGGCGCGCGACTCGGGCGTGACCGTGAATGCCCGCCGTGGCGGCGTGGTCGAGCAAATCGACGCCGCGCGTATCGTGGTCAAGGTGCACGATGCCGAAATCGAGAGCGAAATCGATGCCGGCGTGGATATCTACAACCTGGTCAAGTACACCCGTTCCAACCAGAACACCTGCATCAACCAGCGGCCGCTGGTGAAGGTCGGTGATGTGGTCGAGCGCGGCGACGTGCTGGCCGATGGCCCGTCCACCGATATGGGCGAGCTGGCGCTGGGGCAGAACATGCTGGTGGCGTTCATGCCGTGGAACGGCTACAACTTCGAGGACTCCATCCTGCTGTCCGAGCGCGTGGTGGAAGAAGACCGCTACACCACCATCCATATCGAGGAGCTGACCTGTGTGGCGCGTGACACCAAGCTCGGCGCCGAGGAAATCTCCGCCGATATTCCCAATGTCTCGGAAAGCGCCCTGAACCGTCTGGACGAGTCCGGCGTGGTGTATATCGGCGCCGAAGTGCGCGCCGGTGACATCCTGGTCGGCAAGGTCACGCCCAAGGGCGAGGCACAGCTGACCCCGGAAGAAAAGCTCTTGCGCGCCATCTTTGGCGAGAAGGCTTCCGATGTGAAGGACAGCTCGCTGCGCGTGCCGCCGGGCATGGACGGCACCGTCATTGACGTGCAGGTGTTTACCCGCGATGGCGTGGAGCGCGACAAGCGCGCCATCCAGATTCAGGAAGAAGAAGTGCGCCGCGTCAAGAAAGACTTCGACGACCAGCGCATGATTCTGGAAGCGGCGATTTTTGCCCGCCTGCGTGCGCAGCTGCTGGGCAAGACCGCCAATGGCGGCGGCGGCCTGAAGAAGGGCGAAACCGTCACCTCGCTGGTGCTCGACCAGACCCGTCCGCGTGACTGGTTCCACTTCAACATGAAGGACGAGGACGCGGCTGAAGCCATCGACCGCGCGCAGAAGCAAATCGCGCTGCACGAGAAGGAATTCGAACGCCGCTTTGATGACAAGCGCGCCAAGATTGCCCAGGGCGATGACCTGGCGCCGGGCGTTCTGAAGATGGTCAAGGTGTTCCTGGCGGTGAAGCGCCGCATCCAGCCCGGCGACAAGATGGCCGGTCGCCACGGCAACAAGGGTGTGGTGTCCAATATCGTGCCGGTCGAGGATATGCCGTATCTGGCCGACGGTCAGACCGTGGATATCGTGCTGAACCCGCTGGGCGTGCCTTCGCGTATGAACATCGGCCAGATTCTGGAAGTGCATCTGGGCTGGGCCGCCAAGGGTCTGGGGCAGAAAATCCAGAAGATGCTCGAAGCCCAGGCCAAGGTCGCCGAGCTGCGCAAGTTCCTGTCGGAAATCTACAACCACGACAGCAAGGCGCTGGGCGAGGCGCGCGTTGACCTCGACCAGTTCAGCGACGAAGAACTGCTGACCCTGGCCAGGAACCTGACCGACGGGGTGCCGATGGCCACGCCAGTGTTCGATGGCGCGGCCGAGAGCGAAATCAAGGCGATGCTGGAACTGGCCGACCTGCCCAGCAGCGGTCAGGCACAGTTGTATGACGGCCGCACCGGCGAAGCCTTCGACCGCAAGACCACCGTGGGCTATATGCATATGCTCAAGCTCAACCACCTGGTGGATGACAAGATGCACGCCCGTTCCACCGGCCCGTACTCGCTGGTCACCCAGCAGCCCTTGGGCGGCAAGGCGCAGTTCGGCGGCCAGCGTTTTGGTGAAATGGAAGTCTGGGCGCTGGAAGCCTACGGCGCGGCCTACACCTTGCAGGAAATGCTGACGGTGAAGTCCGACGACGTGCAGGGCCGCAACCAGATGTACAAGAACATCGTCGATGGCGATTACGACATGGTGGCCGGCATGCCCGAATCCTTCAACGTGCTGGTCAAGGAAATCCGCTCGCTCGGCATCAATATGGAGTTGGAAGAGCACTGACGTGACGGGCGGCGGCCAGACGCTGCCGCCCTTCCTCGCCCCTGCTTGCCACTCCCGGAGATAACCCATGAAAGATTTGCTCAACCTGTTCAACCAACAACGCGCCGTGCCGGATTTCGATGCCATCAAGATTGCATTGGCCAGCCCGGACATGATTCGTTCCTGGTCTTTTGGCGAAGTCAAAAAGCCCGAGACCATCAATTACCGTACCTTCAAGCCGGAGCGTGACGGCCTGTTCTGCTCGGCCATCTTCGGCCCGGTCAAGGATTACGAGTGCCTGTGCGGCAAGTACAAGCGCATGAAGCATCGCGGCGTGGTCTGCGAAAAATGCGGCACCGAAGTCACGCTGGCCAAGGTGCGCCGCGAGCGCATGGGGCATATTGACCTGGCCGCCCCGGTGGCACATATCTGGTTCCTGAAGTCGCTGCCCAGCCGCATCGGCCTGATGCTGGACATGACCCTGCGCGATATCGAGCGCATCCTGTACTTTGAAGCCTATGTGGTCACCGAGCCGGGGCTGACCCCGCTGGAAGCCGGGCAGTTGCTCAACGAGGAGCAGCACATGCAGGCGCGCGCCGAGCATGGCGACGACTTTGAAGCGGCGATGGGCGCCGAGGCCGTGTTCGAGCTGTTGCGCAATATCGACTTGCAGGCGGAGATGGTCAAGCTGAAGGAAGAAATCGCTTCCACCGGCTCGGAAACCAAACTCAAGCGCCTGACCAAGCGCATCAAGCTGGTCGAAGCCTTCCTGGATTCGGGCAACCGTCCGGAATGGATGATTATGACCGTGCTGCCGGTGCTGCCGCCGGATTTGCGCCCGCTGGTGCCGCTGGATGGCGGCCGCTTTGCCACCTCCGACCTCAACGACCTGTACCGCCGCGTCATCAACCGCAACAACCGCCTGCGCCGCCTGCTGGAACTGGCCGCGCCGGACATCATCGTGCGCAACGAAAAGCGCATGTTGCAGGAGTCGGTGGATGCGCTGATGGACAACGGCCGCCGTGGCCGCGCCATCACCGGCACCAACAAGCGTGCGCTCAAATCGCTGGCCGACATGATTAAGGGCAAGCAGGGGCGCTTCCGCCAGAACCTCCTGGGCAAGCGCGTGGACTATTCCGGCCGTTCGGTCATCGTGGTCGGCCCCTACCTGCGCCTGCACCAGTGCGGCCTGCCGAAGAAGATGGCGCTGGAGCTGTTCAAGCCGTTCATCTTTGCCAAGCTGCAACGCCAGGGGCTTGCCACCACCATCAAGGCCGCCAAGAAGCTGGTCGAGCGTGAAGAAGCCGAAGTCTGGGACATCCTCGAAGAAGTCATCCGCGAACACCCGGTGCTGCTCAACCGTGCACCGACCCTGCACCGCCTGGGCATCCAGGCATTCGAGCCGGTGCTGATTGAAGGCAAGGCCATCCAGCTGCACCCGCTGGTCTGTACCGCCTTCAACGCCGACTTCGACGGTGACCAGATGGCCGTGCACGTACCGCTGTCGCTGGAAGCCCAGCTGGAAGCGCGCGCGCTGATGATGTCCTCCAACAACATCCTCTCCCCGGCCAACGGCGAGCCGATTATCGTGCCGTCGCAGGACGTGGTGCTGGGGCTGTACTACATGACCCGTGCGCTGGAAAACAAGGCGGGCGAGGGCATGGCCTTTGCCAACGTCGCCGAAGTCAAGCGCGCCTATGACAACCGCGTGGTGGAATTGCACGCCAAGGTCAAGGTGCGCATCAGCGAAATGGTGCTGGACGAAAACGGCGAGCGCCAGGAAAAGCGCAGCGTGGTCGATACCACGGTGGGTCGCGCCCTGCTGGCCGACATCCTGCCCGAAGGGCTGTCGTTCAGTCTGGTCAATACCGAACTCAACAAGAAGGCCATCAGCCGCCTCATCAATACCTGCTACCGTGAGCTGGGTCTGAAAGACACGGTGATTTTTGCCGACCAGCTGATGTACACCGGCTTCTCCTACGCGACCCGCGCCGGGGTGTCGATTGGCATCGACGACATGATTATCCCGCAGGAGAAGGCCGGCATTCTGGCCGAGGCCGAAGAAGAAGTGCTGGAAATCCAGCAGCAGTACCAGTCGGGTCTGGTTACCGGCGGCGAGCGTTACAACAAGGTGGTGGACATCTGGTCGCGCACCAATGAGCGCGTTGCCAAGGCGATGATGGACACCATCGGCACCGACAAGGTGGAAAACGCCCGGGGCGAACTGGTCGAGCAGAAGTCGATGAACTCCATCTACATCATGGCCGACTCCGGCGCCCGTGGTAGCCAGGCGCAGATTCGCCAGCTGGCCGGGATGCGCGGCCTGATGGCAAAGCCCGACGGCTCGATTATCGAAACGCCGATTACCGCGAACTTCCGCGAAGGCCTGAACGTGCTGCAATACTTCATCTCCACCCACGGCGCGCGCAAGGGTCTGGCTGATACCGCGCTCAAGACCGCGAACTCCGGTTACCTGACCCGCCGCCTGGTGGACGTGGCGCAGGATGTGGTGATTACCGAAGTCGACTGCGGTACCCACAATGGCCTGACCCTGACGCCGATTGTGGAAGGCGGCGATGTGGTGGAACCGCTGAAGGACCGCGTGCTCGGTCGCGTGGTGGCCGAAGACGTGTTCCTGCCCGGCAATGACGAAGACCCCATCGTGACCCGCAACACCCTGCTGGATGAAGTCTGGGTGCAGCGCCTGGAAGATGCTGGCGTGCAAACCATCAAGGTGCGCTCGACCATCACCTGCGATGCCGCGTTCGGTGTCTGTGCCCACTGCTACGGACGTGACCTGGGCCGCGGCCACCTGGTCAACATGGGTGAAGCCGTCGGCGTGGTCGCCGCGCAGTCCATCGGTGAGCCGGGTACCCAGCTGACCATGCGTACCTTCCATATCGGTGGTGCGGCATCGCGTGCGGCGGCTATCGACAATGTCACCGTCAAGACCACCGGCTCGGTGAAGTTCAACAACATGAAGACCGTTGAACACGAATCCGGCGGCGTGGTGGCGGTATCGCGCTCGGGCGAACTCTCGGTGCTGGATGACCATGGCCGCGAACGTGAGCGTTACAAGGTGCCGTATGGCGCTACCATCGCCGTGCGTGATGGCGCTGCCATCAAGGCCGGCCAAACCGTGGCCAACTGGGACCCGCATAACCACCCGATTGTTTCGGAAGTGGCCGGCTTCGTGCGCTTCTACGACTTTGTCGATGGCGTGACCGTGATTGAAAAGACCGATGACCTCACCGGCCTTGCCTCGCGCGAAATCACCGACCCCAAGCGCCGCGGCTCGCAGGGCAAGGATTTGCGCCCGCTGGTGCGCATCGTCGATGCCCAGGGCAATGACCTCAACATCCCCGGTACCGACCAGCCGGCACAGTACCTGCTGCCGCCGCGCTCGGTGGTGAACCTGCAAGACGGCGCCGCCGTCGGCGTGGGCGATGTGGTCGCCAAGCTCCCGCAGGAAGCCTCCAAGACCCGCGACATCACCGGCGGTCTGCCGCGCGTGGCTGACCTGTTTGAAGCCCGCAAACCGAAAGACCCGGCCATCCTCGCGGAAATCTCCGGCGTGGTCAGCTTCGGCAAGGAAACCAAGGGCAAGCAGCGCCTCATCATCAAGGGCGCCGACGGGGTTGACCACGAAGAGCTGATTCCCAAGTACCGGCAAATCATCGTCTTTGAAGGCGAGCACATCGAAAAGGGCGAAACCGTGGTGGATGGCGAGCCCAACCCGCAGGACATCCTGCGCCTGAAAGGCGTGGAAGAACTGGCCGCCTACCTCACCAAGGAAATCCAGGACGTGTACCGCCTGCAGGGCGTGAAAATCAACGACAAGCACATTGAAGTGATTGTCCGCCAGATGCTGCGCAAGGTGGAAATCACCGATGCCGGTGATACCCGCTACCTGGTGGGCGAGCAGGCCGAGCGCCAGCGCGTCATCGAGGACAACGCCCGCGCCGATGCCCGCAATGAACTGCCGGCCAAGTACCAGCCGGTACTGCTCGGCATCACCAAGGCATCGCTGGCGACCGAGTCCTTCATCTCCGCAGCCTCGTTCCAGGAAACCACCCGCGTGCTCACCGAAGCTGCCGTGCGCGGCACCCGCGACTCGCTGCGCGGCCTGAAGGAAAACGTCATCGTCGGCCGCCTGATTCCGGCCGGTACCGGCCTTGCCTACCACACCCAGCGCCGTCGCAATGCCGCAGGCCTCACCGCCGCCGACATCGACGTGCTGGCAGGTGAAAGCAGCGCCGATACCACCCCGGCACCGACCCCGGTGGAGCAGGTGATGATTGAAGACAGCCCCGAGGCATAAGCCCCGGGCTTTCCGCAACACAACAAAGGCCGGGTTTTCCCGGCCTTTGTTGTGCGTTGCCGGAGAGCGGCAAGATAGCTGGCTTGATTGCGTCAATGGGGGGTGTCTTTCAGACAGTTGACATCTTTTAATTTTTGGATTTACAATCGGCGAGTTTTCGGTGGCCTTGTGTCACCCAGTACCCGAAATGAAGGGCAGGAAGCACTTCGTGTTCGGCACAAGGATGGGCGGGGTTGTACGGTGGTTGTGCATATGCGCAGGCCCGTACGTTTTTGGCAGCTTGCCACGGGTGAACCGTGTGCAGGCTAAAGTTTTTTCTTTGCCCCGGTTTCGGGGTGAATCAACTCCCAAGGCTTTCGAGCCGCAGATACAACTGGAAAAGCATGGCAACCATCAATCAGCTCGTGCGCAAGCCGCGCAGCCCTGAAACCTACAAGAGCACTTCGCCTGCGCTGCAAAACTGTCCGCAGCGTCGTGGCGTGTGCACCCGCGTTTACACCACCACCCCGAAGAAGCCGAACTCGGCAATGCGCAAGGTGGCCAAGGTGCGCCTGACCAATGGCTATGAAGTCATTTCCTACATCGGTGGCGAAGGCCACAACCTGCAAGAGCACAGCGTGGTGCTGATTCGCGGCGGCCGTGTGAAGGATCTGCCGGGTGTGCGTTACCACACCGTGCGTGGCTCGCTCGATGCCGCAGGTGTGGCCAAGCGTCGCCAGCGTCGCTCCAAGTACGGCGCCAAGCGTCCGAAGTGATACGCGGCTGCGGCGTATTTCGCCGCGCTTTCTTGCATCGCTGATGCGTCCCGCGCCCGTTTTGGGCGCAATGAATACACGAGAACAAATCAATGTCCCGCAAAGGCAATACCCCGCAGCGTTCGGTGCTGCCCGACCCCAAGCACGGTAGCGAAACCATCGCCCGTTTCATCAACATGGTCATGTTGAGCGGCAAAAAATCCGTAGCCGAAAAAATCGTCTATGGCGCCATGGATGTGATTGGCGAAAAGAACGACAACCCGCTGGAGCTGGTTGAAAAGGCCCTGGGCAATGTCGCGCCGACCGTCGAAGTGAAGTCCCGCCGCGTTGGCGGCGCCACCTATCAGGTGCCGGTGGAAGTGCGCGCTTCCCGCCGCATGGCGCTGGCGATGCGCTGGCTGATTGAGTCCGCCCGCAAGCGCGGTGAAAACTCGATGCCGCGCAAGCTGGCGGCCGAACTGCTGGACGCCTCGGAAAACCGTGGCGGCGCCATCAAGAAGCGCGAAGAAACCCATCGCATGGCCGATGCCAACAAGGCGTTTGCGCACTTCCGTTGGTAATGGCGTCATGACCGGCGGCTTGCCGCCGGTCGCAAGCATCGGCATCTGCCGGTGAGTGCATCGCGAAAGCTCGATAGCAGCGATTTTCGCGAATTCACCCGGATGCCGCCGTCAAGGCGGCGTCCGGCCATCTGAAAGCCCGGTTTTCCGGGCAAACAAACAAAGAGAGACGACCGTGGCACGCACCACTCCTATTGAGCGTTACCGCAACTTCGGCATCATGGCGCACATTGATGCCGGTAAAACCACCACGTCCGAGCGCATCCTGTTCTACACCGGCAAGAGCCACAAGCTCGGTGAAGTGCATGATGGCGCTGCCACCATGGACTGGATGGAGCAGGAACAAGAGCGCGGCATCACCATCCAGTCGGCAGCAACGACTGCGTTCTGGAAGGGTATGGACAAGTCCATGCCGGAGCACCGCTTCAACATCATCGACACCCCCGGGCACGTGGACTTCACCATCGAAGTGGAGCGCAGCTTGCGCGTGCTCGACGGTGCAGTGTTCGTGCTGTGTGCCGTCGGTGGCGTGCAGCCGCAGTCCGAAACCGTGTGGCGTCAGGCCAACAAATACCAGGTGCCGCGCATCGCCTTCGTGAACAAGATGGACCGCACCGGCGCCAACTTCTTCAAGGTGCGCGACCAGCTCAAGGCGCGTCTGGGCGCCAACCCGGTGCCGATGCAAGTGCCGATTGGCGCCGAAGACAACTTTGAAGGCGTGGTTGACCTTCTGAAGATGAAAGCCATCCACTGGGATAGCGCCTCGCAAGGCCTGAGCTTTGAATACCGCGACATCCCGGCTGAGTTGCAGGCACAGGCGGAAGAAGCCCGCGCCTTCATGGTGGAGTCGGCTGCTGAAGCCAACGAAGCCCTGATGGACAAGTACCTGGGTGGCGAGGAGCTGACCGAGGAAGAAATCGTCAGCGCGCTGCGCGAGCGCACCCTGAAGACCGAAATCGTGCCGATGTTCTGCGGCACCGCGTTCAAGAACAAGGGTGTGCAGGCGATGCTCGATGGCGTCATCAAGCTGCTGCCCTCGCCGGTGGACGTGCCGGCCGTGCGCGGTGTGGACGTGGACGACGAAACCAAGGAACTGACCCGCGAATCCAGCGACAAGGCACCGTTCTCGGCGCTGGCGTTCAAAATCATGACCGACCCGTTCGTCGGTTCGCTGACCTTCTTCCGCGTGTACTCGGGCGTGCTGAACGCCGGTGAGCAAGTGCTGAACTCGGTCAAGGGCAAGAAAGAGCGCATCGGCCGCCTGTTGCAGATGCACTCCAACCAGCGCGACGAAATCAAGGAAGTGCTGGCCGGTGACATCGCCGCAGCCGTGGGTCTGAAAGATGTCACCACCGGCGACACCCTGTGTGCCCAGGATGCGCCGATTGTGCTCGAGCGCATGAGCTTCCCGGAGCCGGTGATTTCGATGGCGGTCGAGCCCAAGACCAAGTCCGACCAGGAAAAGATGGGTATTGCGCTTGGCCGTCTGGCGCAGGAAGACCCCTCCTTCCGCGTGCGTACCGACGAAGAATCCGGCCAGACCATCATCGCCGGCATGGGCGAGCTGCACCTGGACATCATCGTTGACCGCCTGAAGCGCGAATTCAACGTCGAGGCCAATGTCGGCAAGCCGCAGGTGGCCTACCGTGAAACCATCCGCAAGCCGGTCAAGTCCGAAGGCAAGTTCGTACGCCAGTCCGGTGGTAAGGGCCAGTTCGGTCACGTCTGGCTGGAAATCGAGCCGCAGGAACCGGGTGCCGGTTACGTGTTCGAAAACGCCATCGTCGGTGGCGTGGTGCCGAAGGAATACATCCCGGCCGTGGACAAGGGCATCCAGGAAGCGATGGCCAACGGCATCCTCGCCGGTTATCCGGTGGTGGACGTGAAGGTGCGTCTGGTGGACGGCTCCTACCACGAAGTGGACTCCTCGGAAATGGCGTTCAAGATTGCCGGTTCGATGGGCTTCAAGGAAGGCTTCCACAAGGCCAGCCCGGTGCTGCTCGAACCCATCATGAAGGTCGAAATCGTGACCCCGGAAGACTACCTGGGTGACGTGATGGGCGATGTCAGCCGTCGTCGCGGTATCCTGCAAGGCCAGGATGACAGCCCCTCGGGCAAAATCATCAATGCGATGATTCCGCTGGGTGAAATGTTTGGCTACGCCACCAGCCTGCGCTCGATGTCGCAAGGGCGCGCCACCTTCACCATGGAATTCGACCACTACGCCGAAGCCCCGGCCAACATCGCCGAAGCGGCGATGAAGAAAAACGGCTGATTGAGCCTGGCTGCTGCGGCTCGTGATTGACCGCGGCAGCCGCCTCCATCATGCTTTCCATCCCAAATTCAATCATCCAAACCCAGAGGTTCCAGAAATGGCAAAAGAAAAGTTTGAGCGCACCAAGCCGCACGTGAACGTCGGCACCATCGGTCACGTTGACCACGGCAAGACCACGCTGACCGCAGCCCTGACCAAGGTCGGTGCAGAGCGTTTCGGTGGCGACTTCAAGGACTATTCCTCGATTGACGCGGCGCCGGAAGAAAAGGCGCGTGGTATCACCATCTCCACCGCGCACGTGGAATACGAATCGCCGATTCGTCACTATGCGCACGTGGACTGCCCCGGCCACGCCGACTACGTGAAGAACATGATTACCGGCGCTGCGCAGATGGACGGCGCGATTCTGGTGTGCTCGGCGGCTGACGGCCCGATGCCGCAGACCCGCGAGCACATCCTGCTGGCCCGCCAGGTGGGCGTGCCCTACATCGTCGTGTTCCTGAACAAGGCCGACATGGTGGACGACGCCGAACTGCTGGAACTGGTCGAAATGGAAGTGCGCGAGCTGCTCAGCAAGTACGACTTCCCGGGCGATGACACCCCGATCGTCAAGGGTTCGGCACTGAAGGCGCTGGAAGGCGACCAGTCGGAAATCGGCGTACCGGCCATCCTGCAACTGGTGGAGGCACTGGACAGCTACATCCCGGAACCCGAGCGTGACGTGGACAAGCCGTTCCTGATGCCGGTGGAAGACGTGTTCTCCATCTCCGGTCGCGGCACCGTGGTGACCGGCCGTATCGAACGCGGCGTCATCAAGGTGGGCGACGAAATCGAAATCGTCGGCATCCGCCCGACCACCAAGACCACCGTGACCGGCGTGGAAATGTTCCGCAAGATGCTGGACCAGGGTCAGGCAGGTGACAACGCAGGCCTCTTGCTGCGCGGCACCAAGCGTGACGAAGTGGAACGCGGCCAGGTGCTGGCCAAGCCGGGCAGCATCACCCCGCACACCGACTTTGAAGCCGAAGTGTACGTGCTGTCGAAGGACGAAGGCGGCCGTCACACCCCGTTCTTCAAGGGCTACCGCCCGCAGTTCTACTTCCGCACCACCGATATCACTGGCGCGGTGGAACTGCCGGAAGGCACCGAAATGGTGATGCCGGGCGACAACGTCAAGATGACGGTGAGCCTGATTAACCCGGTGGCGATGGACGAAGGCCTGCGCTTCGCTATCCGCGAAGGCGGCCGCACCGTCGGCGCTGGCGTGGTGTCCAAAATCATCAAGTAATCCTTGATATCTGCCACAAGGCAATACCCAAACCCCCGGCGACAAGCCGGGGGTTTGTTTTTGTGCGCTCCAGTGCGGATGTTGCAGGCTAAAGTTGGCCTTTGTTTCGGGGAGCGCCAATGGACGATATCGCCGCTTCCGGCCCTGGAATTTGTTCAAAGTCTTTTGCCAGCAACGCCGGATGAAGGAGTTGCAGCGGGTGTTGAGCTTACGCTCACAGCTCTTCCATAGGCTTCGGTGCTTCTTTGAACAGGCTCTCAGGCCAGGCAAAACTGCGTCCAGTGCCCCAATGTTGGGGGCGCCTTTGCAGTGTGGTGCTTGATGCCGGGCACCTTCTTGCCAGCGTCATGGCCTTTATGACGGGTAGTATCACTGTTTTTTTGTATGCTATGCGTCGATTATCAAGCATGTGTTGCATGCGTTGTGCCCTTTTCGGGCCAAGTGTGCCAAGGCATTTGATTTGCCCGAATGCTTCCGGACAAGCATGGCGCAGCCTGCCGCTTATCCCGCAAACAAAACGCCGGCATGCTGCCGGCGTTTTGCTGCAAGCGGCGTTGAATCAGCCGCGATTGTTGCTGGGTGTGGCGGGCTTGCTGTCGGCCACCAGGGTTTCTTCTTCGCCCTGGAACACGATGTTTTCCACTTCGCGGATTTTGCCCAGCGCGCGGCGGGTTTCGTCTTTGAAGGCGACAAGGTCGCTGCCGGAAAGCGGCGCCGGGGGCGGCAGGGTCATTTTCAGCGGGTTGACGTGGACGCCGTTGATGCGGAATTCATAGTGCAGATGCGGGCCGGTGGACATGCCGGTGCTGCCGACGTAGCCAATCACCGTGCCCTGGGCAATCTGCTGGCCGGGGCGGATATTGGCAAAGCGCGACATATGCGCATACAGGGTGGTGCGCCCCTGGCCGTGGTCGAGCTCCACGGTTTTGCCGTAGCCGCCCTGCCAGCCGACCGATTTCACCCGTGCATCACCGGCGGCCATGATCGGGGTGCCGGTGGCGGCGGCGTAATCCACGCCTTTGTGCATCCGCATCGAGCCGAGCACCGGATGGCGGCGGCCGCCAAAGCCCGAGGTCAGGCGGGCAAAGGGAATCGGCATGCGGATAAAGGAGCGTTCCAGCGAGCGCCCATCGGCGGTGTAATAGCTGCGGCGGCCATTGCGCTCGAACAAAAAGCCGCTGTGCAGTTTGTCGCCGGTGGTGATGGTGGCGGCCAGTACCGGGCCGGTGCCTACCAGTTTGCCGTCGCGCCAGGTCTGGTCGACCACCACGCTGAAGCGGTCGCTAGGCTCCAGGTCGGAGCGGAAATCGACGTCGTATTTGAAGATGTCGTCGGTGAGTTCTTTCAGGTTCTGCGCGCTCAGCCCGGCTTTGCGCGCCGAGGTGAACAGCGAATTGCCGACCTTGCCGGTCAGCACCACGGTGCGCACATCCACTTGTTGCAGTACCGGGGTCTCGGTGATGCGCTCGCCGGTGAGGTCAAGCTCGACTTTTTGCCCCATCCGGGTATAGCGGAAGCCGCGCAGCGCGCCGCCCGGCGGCAGGTCGAAGGCCAGTTCCGCGCCGGGGCGCAGGCGGCTCATTTCGCGCGCCAGTCCCGGATATTTCAAAAGCCGGGCAAGGTCGGCCTGCGGGATTTGCAGTTGCTCGAAAATCTGGCTGGCGGTTTCGCCCGCCCGTACATTGACTACCTGCCAGCTATCGCCTTTTTCGGTGGAGGCCGGTGCATTGCGTCTGCCGTGCAGGCTGGGCAGTGGCAGCGCCAGCGAGGCGCGCGGGGCATGGCCGGGCAGGGTCAGTGCCTGGTCAAGGCCGGGCACCAGGGCGGCCAGCAGTGCGGCAATGCTGGCGGCAAGCCCGGCATGCGCCCACTGGCGGCGCGACCAGCGGCCATTGAAGCCTTCGGGGATGCGGTTGGCAACATAGCGCCTGAGTCCTTCGGCGCGCAGTGCACGGCGTTGTTTCTTGCGGGTGGCATCGGGACTGTAGGCAGTCATTCAGCGGTCTCCACGCAGTGTGATGAAAAATTCAGCGCGCTACCATAGACACATTAACTGTTCGCGTCAACTCATTGATATGTTTGAAAAATTTGCAGTACATCACATTTAACGGAAGATTTATGCCGTTATCATGCCCTTCTGCCTATTCAGGAAATACCCGTGTCCAGCCCCGATATTGCCCAAACCCTAGACCTGATTGCCCGTGGTACTGACGAGCTTTTGAAACGCGAAGAACTTGAAGCGCGGCTGAAGGAAGGCCGTCCGCTGCGCATCAAGGCAGGTTTTGACCCGACGGCGCCCGACCTGCACCTGGGACATACCGTGCTTTTGAACAAGCTGCGCCAGTTCCAGGATTTGGGGCATCAGGTGATTTTCCTGATTGGCGATTTCACCGGCATGATTGGCGACCCCACCGGCAAGAACGCCACCCGCAAGCCGCTCTCGCGCGAGGATGTGCTGGCCAATGCGCGCACCTATGAGGAACAGGTGTTCAAGGTGCTCGCGCGCGACAAGACCGAGGTACGTTTCAACAGTGAATGGTTCGGCAAGATGAGCGCCGCGGACATGATTCGCCTTGCCGGGCAGCACACCGTGGCGCGGATGCTGGAGCGCGACGACTTTGCCAAACGCTATGCCGCGCAGCAGCCCATCGCCATCCATGAGTTTCTCTACCCGCTGGTGCAGGGCTATGACTCGGTGGCGCTGCAGGCGGATGTGGAATGCGGCGGCACCGACCAGAAATTCAACCTGCTGATGGGGCGCGGCCTGCAGGAAGGCAGCGGCCAGAAACCGCAAATCGTGCTGACCATGCCGCTGCTGGTGGGGCTTGATGGCGTCAACAAGATGAGCAAATCGCTGGGCAATTACATTGGCGTCACCGAGTCTGCCATCGACATCGTCAACAAGACCATGAAGATTGGCGATGACTTGATGTGGGACTGGATTGAGCTGCTCAGCTTCGACATCGGCATTGATGAGGCCAAGCAGCTCAAGGCCGGGGTGGCCGCAGGCGCGCTCAACCCGCGCGATGTGAAACTGCGCCTGGCGCGCGAGCTGGCCAGCCGCTTCCATGATGCGGCGGCGGCCGAAACCGCGATTGCCGGTTGGCATGCCGCCGTCACCGGCCAGGGCGATGTCTCGCAACTGCCATTGCAGGAGGTGGCAGTACCGGCAGAAGGCCTGCGCATCAATGCGCTGCTGGTGGCCGCCGGCATCATGCCCAGCAATAGCGAGGCCAACCGCAAGCTGAAAGAGCGCGCGGTGCGCGTCGATGGCGAGGTGTTTGGGGACGCCGCGCGCCTGTTCACCCCCGGCTTCGAGGGCATGTTGCAGGTCGGCAAGCGCAATTTCGCCCGCGTCAGGCTGGTCGCAGCCTGACGCAAAAGGGCGGGCTCATGCCCGCCCTCGATGATTGCTCCGCTGTAATTACCTGGCCTTCTCGCGGGCTTTGGCAAAATCGCCGGCGACCGTCACGCTCAAGTTTTCTGGCTGGATGTGGCGGGCGATGGCGGCGTTGACTTCGGCCACGGTCAGTGTCCGCAGGCGTTCTTCAAACGCCGCGCGCTCCAGCATCTGGCGGCCAAGGTATTGGTCGGAATTGAGCATCGCGGCGAGGGTGCCATCACTGGCGCGGCCTTGCTGGCGCTGGGTGAGCAGGCTGTTCACGGTATCGGCGAGTTCCCCGGCGGTAATGCCTTCGCGCACGAAGCGTTGCAGTTCTTCGCCTACGGCGCGCTCAACTGCCGCCATGTTTTCCGGCGCGGCGCTACCCTGGATGAAGAAGCTGCCGGCATCGTCCTGATTGGAGCGACTGGAATCTGCCGATAGGCGGCTGCCGATGCCGTAGCTCAAACCATCGCGCTGGCGCACGCGGTCGGCCAGCCGTGATTTCAGCCCGCCGCCGCCAAAGATATTGTTGGCGACCAGCAGTGCCGGGTAATCCGGGTGCCTGTCGTTCAGTGCAAGATTCATCTGCGCCAGGTAAACGGCATTGGCCTTGTCCGGGGTTGCAAAACTGTGGCGCTCGGCAGTGACCGGGTGATGGCGGGTGGCAACTGGCTGATGCGGCACGGGCGCTTTCCAGTGGCTGAAAAGCTGTGCCAGCAGCGGCTTGATAGCGGCGGGGTCAAAGTCGCCGACGATGGCGATTTCGCCGTGTGCGCTTCCATAGAACTTTTCATGGAAGGCGCGCAGCTCGGCAAGTTGCAGCGCCCGCAATCGCGCCAGGCTTTCATCCAGTGAAACATGCGCCAATGGGTGGTCTTGCGGCCAGGGGTCAAAGCGCGCCGCCATGGCCTGGGCGGCAATGGTGCCCGGTTCCTTGCGCGCGGCTTCCGCAGCGGTGATGGCGAGCTGTCGCAGCTGCTCAAATTCGGCTTCCGGCAGCGACGGGTTTTTCAGGATATCGGCGGCCAGCGTGAGGGCATCGGCCAATGTGCCGTGGCGGGATGCAAGGTCGATGCTGGCGCTTTGCAGGCCGCCACTGATATTGGCGCTGGTTTTCAGTGCTTCAAAGCGTTTGTCGATTTGTTCGCGGCTCATGCTCTGGCTGCCGCGCAGCAACATGCTGCCCAACATGCTGGAAACACCAGCGGCATTCGGGAAGGCTTGCAGGCTGTGGATATCGGCAAAACGGAAGCGGGCGCTGAAAGTCACGGTCTGGCCGCGGTTCTTCTTGGGCAGCAGCGAAACCTGCAAGCCATCGCCCAGGGTGTAAATCTCGCTGCGCGCGGCGATGTTTTCCAGGGAGGGGTCGAAACTTTCACCGGCCTGCACCGCTTCGCGGCCTTTATAGCCATCCACCAGGGTGGCGACCGCTGGCGCGGCAGCAATGTCTGCGCGCAGCGGGTTTTCGGTGGGGATGAAGCGCGCCAGCGTGCGGTTGCTGGCAATCAGATATTTCTGCGCCACGCGGTTGACATCCTCGGCGCTGACTTTTTCCATGGCATCGCGCAGTACGAAATACAGCCGCCAGTCCCCGGCGGCGACGTATTCGCTCATCGCAAGGCCGATGTTGTTGACGTTGTTGAACGACTGCTCGTAGCCATTGGCGATGCGCTGCTTGGCGGCGCTGACTTCCGCCGCGCTGATGGGCGTTTGTGCAATGTGTTCGGCCTGCTGCAACAGCGCGGCCTCGGTCTTGGCCGGGTCGCCATCCTTGGGCGCAACCGCCACAAAAGTGAACAAGTCCGGCTGCTGCATGGCGCTGATGCCTGCGCCTGCAAAGGGGGCGATTTGCGTTTCCACCAGCGCCTTGTGCAGGCGGCCAGCGGGGCTGTGCGAGAGCAGATTGCCCAGCACCATCAAGGCCGGCATGTCCGGGTGGGTGGCCGCCGGGGTGCGATAGCCCAGCATCACCAGCTGCATGTCGCCGCTGCGGCGCACAGTGATTTCGCGCTCGCCATCCTGGGTGGGTTCGCGTGTCCAGTGCTGCGGCAGCTGGCGTGCAGGGCGCGGCAATGCGCCAAAGCTTGCCTGTATCTGGCCGAGCACCTGGCGGGCGTCAAAACGCCCGGCAATGATGAGCGTGGCATTGTCCGGCTGGTACCAGCGGCGGTAGAAGGCTTGCAGGTTTTCAATCGGCACGTTTTCCACATCCGAACGGTTGCCGATGGTGGAGTTGCCGTAGTTATGCCAGTGATAGGCCGCCGAGCGCAGCCGCTGCGCCAGCACGCTGCCGGGGTTGTTTTCGCCGCGCTCCATTTCGTTGCGCACCACGGTCATTTCACTGTCCAGGTCTTTTTTGGCAATGAAGGCGTTGACCATGCGGTCGGCCTCCAGCGCCAGCAGCCAGCGCAGGGTATCGTCATTGGCCGGAAAACTGCCGTAGTAATTGGTGCGGTCAAGGCTGGTGGTGCCGTTGAAGCTGATGCCGCGTTTTTTCATCTCGCCAGGGATGTCGGCAACGCGCGGCGTGCCCTTGAACAGCAAATGCTCCAGCAAATGCGCCATGCCGGTTTCGCCATAACCCTCGTGTACCGAGCCTACGCCATAGGTGATGTTCACCGTCACCGTGGGCTTGGAGCTGTCCGGGAACAGCAGCACTTTCAGGCCGTTGCCAAGGCGGTATTCGCAGATGCCCTCCACGCAGGCGTGCGCGCTGATGCCGCGCGGCAGCTTGAGCGCCTCATCGGCAAAGGCAGGCAAGGAAAGGGAGCCTAGCGCCAGGGCGCAGGCCAGCGAGAGCGAACGAATACGGGACATTGCGGTTTATCCGGAGGAAAATGGCGGACATGATGCAGGAAAACCCGCCCGAAAATCTCCCCGAGCCGCTGCCGGTGTTGTGGCAGGACGACTACCTGGCGGTGGTGGACAAGCCCGCCGGGCTGATGGTGCATGACAGCGCGCTGGCGCGTGGCGAGCATGATTTTGCCGCCGACCGATTACGCGAGCAGTTTGTCCGCCCGGTGTTCTTGATTCACCGCCTTGACCGCGCCACCAGTGGCTGCCTGCTGCTGGCCTTTGACCGCGAAACTGCCTCAAAACTGGGCAAACAGTGGATGGCGGGGGAGGTGGATAAACACTATCTGGCAGTGTGTCGCGGCTGGCCTGCGCAAAGTCGCTTCCGGGTTGAACATGCACTCGATGGCGGCCCCGGAAAGCCGCAGAAAAAACCGGCCATCACCGATTTTGAAGTTTTGGCGCGCAGCGAAATGCCCTGGCCTTCGCAGGGCTTTGCCACGTCACGCTATGCGCTGCTGCGCGCCAGCCCGGTGACCGGGCGCTTCCGGCAGATTCGCAGGCATTTGAAGCATCTTTCCCATCACCTGATTGGCGATACCAGCCACGGCGATGGCCGCCACAATCGCGCCTTCCGCATGCAGGGCATTCACCGCATGCTGCTGCATGCCGAGCGCCTTGATTTTGTCCATCCCCACAATGAGGAAAAGCTGCAAATTTCGGCCGCGCCCGCCGGTGAATTCGCCCGGGCGCTGGCACTGCTGGGGATGGGCGTTTGCCAGCCCCTGAATGGGGCTTTGCCTGAGCCTGCACGGGCCTGATGCCCGCATCATGTAAAGTTGCGCCATGTTGCAGATTGCCCCCGGTATTGAAATTGACGAAAACGAGCTTGGCGAGCGTTTTGTGCGCGCTTCCGGCGCAGGTGGGCAGAACATCAACAAGGTATCGACGGCTGTTGAGTTGCGTTTTGATTTGGCCGCCTCGCCGTCGCTGCCCGAGGCGCTGCGTGCGCGGCTCTTGGCGCGCCGTGACCGGCGGCTGACCGATGAGGGCGTGCTGGTGATTTTTGCGCAGCGTTTCCGTACCCGCGAGCGCAACCGGCAGGATGCCCGCGAGCGCCTGGCGGCCTTCATTGCGCATGGCCTTGCCGTGCCGAAAAAGCGCGTTGCGACCCGCCCTACACGCGCATCAAAAGAGCGCCGCCTGCAAGACAAGCGTGGACGCGCCGAAATCAAACGCGGCCGTGGCGGCAAGGATTGGGATTAAGAACATCATGCAGGTTGAACATCCACACACGCCAGCGCGCATGGGGCGCGTACTGCCATTGCCCGCACTTGCCCCGCGCGTGGGGCGCAGCGCCCTGCTGCGCTGGATGGGGCGCAGCATCCTGAAGCTGGGTGGCTGGCGCATGGAGGGCGAGTTTCCGAACGTGCCCAAACTGGTGCTGATAGGCGCGCCGCACTCGTCCAACTGGGACGGCATCTGGGGCTTTGCCGCGCTGCTGGCGATGGACCTGGACTTGCGCGTGCTGGGCAAAAAAGAGCTGTTCTGGGGGCCGATGGCCTGGCTGATGCGGCTACTGCGGGTGATTCCGATTGACCGCAAAGCGCCCGGCGGCTTTGTGGCGCAAAGCATCGACACCATGAACGCCGCCGGGCAGCTCTGGATTGGCCTGGCGCCCGAGGGCACCCGCAAACAGGTAAAAGACTGGAAAAACGGCTTCTGGAAACTGGCGCGCGGCGCCGATGTGCCGGTGGTGATGGCGTATTTCCACTACCCGGACAAGGTGATTGGCATTGGCCCTACCCTCAATATGAGCGCGGATGCCGAGGCCGACATGGCGCGCATCCGCCAGTGGTATCGCCCGTGGATGGGGAAAAATCGCGGCACGGTTTGAGTGTTTGCTACGCCCCCGGAAAGCGGGTTAAGCGGCAGTGCTGTCACGCCATTGGGGCATCCGGGCTTGGCGTTGCCTTGATTTATGGATACTGCTGCGATGTATGCAGTACGCGGATGATTTCAACTTGCTCACTGACCCGGTATATCAAAAGATAGGACGCATCAACGTAATATTCCCGCGTGCCTGGCTCACGACCTTCCCGGCACATCATTGGCCACACCGATAGCCGATCTACGGCTTGATGGATACAGTGGCCTATTCTCCGTGCGGCTTGCAGGTTGCGATCTTCCAGATAGCCGATGATTTGGGCCAAGTCATCAATGGCTTCATCTGTCCATTTAACCGGCAGCACGGCGAGCGGCCTTGCGCGCTTCAATGCGATCACGCACCAGTTTCATTGCCTGGTCGTGCGGTATCAATGGCTTCCCGGCCTCAATCCCGGTGATAGCTTCCTGCACCTTGGTGCGGAGCCAGCGGTCATAGCTGGCTTCGGCCTCCGGGCTTTCAAATGGGGAAACCAATGGGTCATAGGTTTTGAGTCGGGCGTTCATGGTTGCATCCTATCAGGAAGACAGGCGCCGGGCTGCGCAATTGCGGTGTTGGAAATCCTTGCATACACAAACTTTTCCCGCAAAAAACGGCGACACAAGAAGGTTATGAACAGGCTCAACGCTCAATCCGGGGTGGGCGGCCTGCAGGGGCGGTCAGGAGCCGGTTGATGTTTTGCAGGTCGGCCACGTCCAGCGTGCCTGCGGCCTGGCGCAGGGTCAGATGGCTTTGCAGATAGTTGTATTTGGCTTCTGCATAGGCCTGCTGGGCGTTGAACAGGTTTTGCTGGTTGATAAGCACGTCAATCACGGTGCGGGTGCCGACTTCCAGCCCGACCTGCGAGGCCTCGTGGGCGCTTTGCGCGGCCACCAGTGCCAGACGGCGGGCCTCCACGGCGCTGATGCCTGCGGCGAGATTCTGGTAGGCACTGCGGGTATTGCGCTCCAGCGCGCGTCTTTGCTGCTCCAGCTGCTGCCCGGAGACATCGCGCTGGGCAATGGCTTGGCGAACCTGCGACTGGGTGGCGCCCCCGGCAAAAATCGGCACCGACAGCGTCAGGCCGATGCTCGGGTTGCGGCTCCAGCCATCGGTACTGGCTTGGCGCCCCAGTTGCTCGATGGTCACGTCGCTGCGGTTATAGCCATAGCTGGCATTGGCACTGAGACTGGGCAGGTGGCCGGCGCGGGCGGTCTGGATGTTTTGCTCGGCTGCGGCCAGCCGGGCTTTCTGCGCGGCCAGTGCCGGGTTGTTGTCGATGGCGCGCTGTACCCAGTCCTCGGCACTGCCTTCGGCGGGCAGTTGCGGAATGAAGTCATCAGGCAGCGCCATCAGGGCATTGATGGGCTGGCCGGTGATTTCCGCCAGTGCCTGCCGGGCATCTTCCAGTGCATTGCGGCGCAGGATGGTATTGGCGCGTGCGCCTTCGTACTGGGCGCGGGCTTCGTGCTGGTCGGTAATCGGCGCCAGGCCGACCTCAAGGCGCTTGCTGGCGTAGTCGAACTGCTTTTTCAGGGCTTCTTCCTGCGCCTCGGCAGCCGCCAGCGTCTCCATCGCCACCAGTACATTGAAATATGCCTGCGAGGTGCGGGTAATCAATTGGTCGCGCGCCGATTCCAGCTCGTGCTCACCAGCCTGGGTGTGCAGCCGCTGGGCGCGGTGACGGCTGATGGTCTGGCCGTTGTAGACCAGCTGGTTGAGCTGGATGCCGATATTGCGGCTGGTGCTGTCCTGCACGCGCTCGCCGCCGGAAATGATGGCGCCAGTAGTGGGGTCGATTTGCGGCTGGCCTGACTCGCTGGTGCTGCGGCTGCGACTGATGCTGGCGCTGCCGTTGATTTGCGGCAGCAGCGCGGCGCGGGTCTGTACCTGGCCTTCGGCGGTGGCACGCTGGCCGGCTTCGGCAGCGGCCAGTTGCGGGTCTTGTCCGCGTGCAAGCTGATAGGTCTGCAACAAGTCTTCGGCCTGCACGGCAGCGGGCAGAAGAGCCGTGGTTAGAGCCAGAACAAGCGGGCGGAAACGCATGGAAAGTCCTCGTCAAACACGAAAGTCGCGCATCCGGCCGCTACCGGCCGGATGCAGTTACAGGGTAAAACGCGGCACGGGAGCCGCACCGGAGAGATAGGGCAGGTCGGTTTCAAACAACGATTGGCGCTGCGCTTGGTTGACCGTGCCGGTGAATATCTCGGCCTGCATCACCGGCGATTGACCGTGAATCACAAACAGCCGGCCGCCGGGCGCAAGCCAGTCAAAGAAATGTGCCGGGATTTCTGCCACCGCGCCGGTGACGCAAACCACATCGAAGCGTGTATCGCCTTGCCATTGCAGTGCATCGGCCACTTCCACCGTGACATTGCCATGGCCTTGGGCAGCAAGACGCGCTTGCGCAGCTTCGGCCAGTGCCGGCTGGATTTCCAGGCTGTGCACCGACTTTGCCAGCTGGGCCAGGCAGGCGGCAAAGTAGCCACTGCCGGTGCCGACTTCCAGCACGCGCTCATGAGCCTGGGGCAGGATGCCCTGCAAGGTGCGGCCTTCAATCACCGGCTTCATCATGAACTGGTCATGGCCGATGGGCAGGCTAAGGTCGGCATAGGCCAATTCGCGGTGGGCCTCATCGACGAACAACTCGCGCGGCGTGCTGCCGATTACCGCAAGAATGCGCGGATCGAGCACCTCCCAGGGGCGAACCTGCTGTTCGACCATGTTTTCACGGGCTTGGGCGTAGTTGATCGTCATGGCGATGGACTGGCTGGAGAGAGGCGGCAATTCTAGCTTGTCTTGATTGCGGGGGGCTGACTTCTGTCAGGAGCCATCATGCCTTGGCGAAGGCAGGCCCGTCAGTGCCAAAAGTCATTGATGGTTTGTGTCATGATTTTCACGGGCGGTAGGCGCGCAAAAACAAATCGACGGCTTCACGCACGTGCCGTTTTGCAGTAGCTGTGTCTGGCAAGCCCTCAAGGCCCAATAGCTGTCGGGTAAAAATCTTGCCTTTGATTAGAACGTAAAGGTGTTCTGCGGCCTGCTCCGGGTTTTCAATGGCAAGTTCGCCAGCTTCATGCCAATGGCGCAATAGCGATGCTATGCCTTGCTGGGTACGCTCGGGGCCTGCCTGCCAGAACAATGCGGCAAGATTGGGAGCAGGGTTGTTCGGTGAGCACAGCATGCAGTGCAGGGCGATGGACTCTGCTGAAGTGCTGATGGCAAACAGCGCCTCGGCCAGTTGCAGAAGATGTGTGCGTACTGGCTTTTCCGGGCAGTGCTGAAAGAATTCTGGCGGTAAGTTCTGTTCGCAGGCAGCCTTTATTACGGCGACCAGCAGGCCCTCTTTGTCACCGAAATGGCTGTACAACGTGAGCTTGGAAACTCCGGCGTTTTGCGCAATTTGCTCCATGCGCACGCCCTCGAATCCGCATGCCATAAACAGTGTTTTTGCTGCCGATAAAATCGCCGCCCGTTTGGCAAGGTCTTTGGGGCGTCCCGGAGAGTTGCGGGATTTAAGGGGGGGACTGGCAGGAGATGCAGGCATGTGAATACAGTAACAGAGAGCTTTTGTCCCGGCTTCTACCTGCCGCCTGCCGGTGGCCGGGGCGGAGCGGCCAGTTCGCGGGTATCCAGATAGCCATCACCGTTGACATCCTGCCGTTTGAACCCGGCCTCCAGCGAGGCCAAATGCTCGGCCAGGGGGATAGCTTGGCCGCGTCCGCCAGGCAGCTCGTCCGGCTGCAATACCCCGTCACGATTTTTATCCATGGCATCAAAGCCATAGCGCATCCATGCCTGATATTCAGCCAATGACACCCGGCTATCGCCATCACGGTCGATGCGTTGCAGGTAGTCTCGAACCGAGGATTGGGCAAAGACCGGCGCGCCGACCAAGACGGCGCAACACAAAATAAGGCTGGGGCGCAGGGCGGACATTACAATCCTCGGGCTGGGGTGGCTTGGCATCATGCGGCTATCGCCCCGGGCTGGCAAACTGCACACCCCTTCGTGCCACCTTGCTGCCATGCCAGAACTGCCAGAAGTTGAAACCACCCGCCGCGGTCTTGAGCCGCATTTGCTGGGGCGCCGCGTGCGTCAGGTGGTGTTGCGCCGCAAGGCATTGCGCTGGCCGATTGCCGAGCAAATCGAGTGCCTGTTGCCGGGGCAGACGCTCCAAGCGGTGCGCCGGCGCTCCAAATACCTGTTGCTCGATACCGATGCAGGCAGCGCGTTATGGCATCTGGGCATGTCCGGCAGCCTGCGCGTGTTGCCGCAGCAAACCCCGCTGCGCGCGCATGACCATGTGGATTTTGTGCTGGATGATGGTCAGGTGTTGCGCTACAACGACCCGCGCCGTTTTGGCTGCCTGCTCTGGCAGGCGCCCGGCACTACCCATGAGTTGCTGGCAGGGCTTGGCCCGGAGCCGCTGTCGCAGGACTTTGATGGCGAGTACCTGTACCGGCGTAGCCGTGGCCGCAGCGTGGCGGTGAAAAGTTTTCTGATGAATGCCGCCATCGTGGTCGGCGTGGGCAATATCTATGCCGCCGAGGCGCTGTTTGATGCCGGAATTGCCCCGCAGCGCGAAGCCGGGAAAATCTCGCTGGCGCGCTATCTGCGCCTTGCCGATGCGGTCAAACGCATTCTGGCAAATGCCATTGAGCGCGGCGGCACCACCTTGCGCGACTTCATCAGCCCCGATGGCCTGCCCGGCTATTTCGAGCAGGAGCTGCTGGTCTATGGCCGTGGCGGCGAGCCATGCAAAGTCTGCGGCAGCAGGCTCAAGGAAACCCGCATTGGCCAGCGCAGCAGTGTCTGGTGTCCGCGCTGCCAGCGTTGAGTTGCTCAGCTTCTGTCGTCCGGCTGGCGCTACACTGCCTGCATGAGCAGCTCCGGTATTACCCAGTGGTTGGACGAGGCGCGTGGCGGTGACCGCGTGGCGCTCAACCGCGTTTTGCAGGCGCTCTATCACGAGCTGCACGCCATGGCCAGGCGCCAGCTGGGCGAAGGTGATGAGCACACACTGGATGCCACCGCCCTGGTGCACGAGGCCTATCTCAAGCTGGTTGGGCAGCGGCAGGCACAATTTGCCGACCGCGCCGGTTTTTTCTCTTACGCGGCTTCCGCGATGCGCAGCGTGGTGGTTGACCATGCGCGCGCGCGGGTGGCATTGAAGCGCGGCGGCGGCCAGACCATGCAGCCGGTGGCCGAGCTGCCCGAGCATGTCGATGGTGGCCTGAAGCTGGATGAAGACCTGCTTTCGCTGGATACTGCGCTGACGCTTTTGCAGGAGCTTGACCCGCAACTGGCGCGGGTGGTGGAGCTGCGTTATTTCGCCGGGCTTTCCGAGCCGCAAATCGCCGAGCTTGTGCAACGTTCCGAGCGCAGCGTGCGCCGCGACTGGCAAAAGGCGCGGATGTTCCTGCTGAGCGCATTGCAGGGCGATGATGGCGCTTGACCGCAGCCGCTGGCAGCAGCTTTCTGCGGCGCTGGATGCGCTGCTGGATTTGCCCCCTTCCCAGCGTGCTGCGCGGCTTGCTGAAATCGCCGGGCAGGATGCGGCTTTTGCCGAAGCCCTGCGCGGCCTTTTGGCGCAGGAAGACAGCCACGACAGCCTGCTTGACAGCCCGCTGCTCACCGCGCCGCCCGGCCCGCGCGAAGGCGAGCATATCGGCCCTTACCGGCTGGAAAAACTGCTGGGTGAAGGCGGCATGGGTCAGGTATGGCTGGCCGAGCGTGCCGACGGCCTGTATCAGCGCCATGTGGCGCTGAAGCTGCTGCGCCCGGGGCTTGCCGACCCCAATCTGCGGCTGCGCTTTACCCGTGAGAGGCAGATTCTGGCGCGGCTGGCGCATCCGCACATCGCCAGGCTGCTGGACGCGGGCATCAGTGCCGAAGGTCAGCCCTATCTGGCGCTGGAAAAGGTCGAGGGCGAAGGGCTGCTGGAATACTGCCGCAAGCGTGGCGTTGGCCTGCGCCAGCGGCTGCAAATTTTTTGCCAGGTGTGTGCTGCGGTCAGCCACGCCCATGCCAATCTGGTGGTGCACCGCGACCTCAAGCCTTCCAATATTCTGGTGACCGAAGCAGGCGAAGTACGACTGCTGGATTTTGGTATCGCCAAACTGCTGGATGGCAATGAGTCCGACCCGCCCGAGGCCACCCATACCGGGGTGCGCAGCTTTACCCTGCATTACGCCGCGCCAGAGCAAATCCGTGGCAGCGCCATCACCACCCAGACCGATGTGTATTCGCTGGGCGTGGTGCTGTACGAGCTCCTGACCGGCGAAAAACCCTATCGCCTGAAACGCGAAAGCCATGCCCAGTGGGAGGAGGCCATTCTTGCGGGCGAGCCGCTGCGACCCTCGGTGACGGTGCTGCGCGGCGGCAATGACGAAGCCGTACCCGGCGTTGAGCGCCGCCGCTGGGCACGGATGCTGGCCGGGGATATCGACAATATCGTGCTGAAGGCGCTGGCCAAGCAGCCGGGCGAGCGTTACCCCTCAGCCGAGGCGCTGTCGCTGGATATCCAAAGGCATCTGGATGGCCTGCCGGTGCTGGCGCGCCGCCAGAGCCTGGGCTACCGGCTACGCAAATTCATCAACCGGCAACGCTGGGCAATCCTGCTGACTGCCCTGGTGCTGGCAAGCCTGCTGTCGCTGCTGCTGCTGATTTGGAGCCAGCGCCAGCAGGCGGTGCGTGAAACCGCCCGTGCCCAGGCGCTACAAGATTTTGTTATCGCCCTGTTCGACAATGCCGGCGCCTCGGGCGCTGGCTTGCCGCTGGATGTGGAGTCGCTGCTGGACGCAGGCGAAGCCCGTGGCGAGCGCGAACTGGCGCGCCAGCCGCGCGCCCATGCCGAGCTGCTGGGCGTGATGGCGCGCATCCGCATCGCACTGGGACAGTACGAAGAAGCCCGCGCCCTGCTGATGCGGCAGGCCGGGCTGCTTGATTCGATGCCGGATACGCCCAAGGCATTGCAACTTGATGCCAGCACCCAGCGCGGACGTTTGCAGCGCCTGCAGGGCGATGCCGCTGGCTGCATCGCAACCTTGCAGCCCTTGCAGGGCGAGGCGCGCAGCGCACAGGCACAATTGCCTGCCCTGGCAGCCGATTACTACTCGCAGCTGGCACGCTGCCAGCGCAGCATGGGCGAGCGCAGCACCGCACGGCGGCTGTTCGAGCAATCGCTGTCATTGCGCCGCAGCGTGCTGGCCGATGATGTCGGCGTGGTGGAAAACCTGACCGATATCGCCGCGCTTTCGGTGGATGCCAGGGACTACCCGCAAGCCCTGCGCGGCTTCCAGCACGCATTGGCACAACTGCGGCAGATTGCCGGTACGCGTCACCGGCTCGCCATCGACATCCTGCGCTCCATCGCCACCACCCAGCAGCAGATGGGGCAAAACGCCGCTGCCGCGCGCAGCTATGGCGAAGCCCTGCAACTGTCGGAAGAACTACTGGGCGCCGCCCATCCGGGCACCATCGGGCTGCGCCGCCAGGAGGCCAGCCTGTTGCTGGCATTGGGGCAATTGCAGCAGGCAGATGAAAAACTGCGTCTCAATCACCAGCTGATTGCCCAGCGATTTGCCGCAAACAGTGCAGAAGCCGCCGCTTCCTGGGATGCGCTTGGACAAAGCGCCCATGCGCGCGGCGAATTGGATGCAGCACACCAGTACTATCTGCGCGCCCAGCGACTGCTGCGCGAGCTGAAACTGGGCACAGCACTTGCCGATACCCTGCAACGCGACGCACAAGCATTGCTGGAAGCAGGCCGCAGCGAAGCGTCCTTGAAAAATCTACAGCAGGCCGCCCGCCTGCGCGATACACCCACAGCCGAGAACCTGATATTGCAAGCACAGGCATGGATGCAGCTTGCGCGTTTTGCCGATGCCGCCGAACTGCTCGCACAAGCCGGAATACTGGAAAAAGACAGCGCGCAAACCCTGATAGCCAAGGCCCGCCTGCATGCGCTTGACCCCGATGCCCATGAAGCCGCCCGCCGCCAAAGCGAGGCGGACTTGCAGGCACTTTTAAAGCGGGAAGTCAAAGACGAGAAAGCCCTGCAACAGCACTGGCAGGCACAGGCCGCACTTGCCCAACTGCGATGCCTTGACGACCCGCAGGCGGGGCTTGCCGCCTATCAGGCACTACTTGAAACCCTGGCCGAACTGCGCCCGCAGGGCGGCAGCCTGATACGGCAAATCGGGGCTGACAAGGCTGCCTGTATGGCACATTAGGCTGACACTGCCGATTTACAACAATGGCGGCTGCAGGGGCTGGATTTCGCCTTCGCCGCGCATCACTTTTTTGAATTCACGCCGGCTGACCGAGACATAGCGCTCGTTGCCGCCGATTTCCACTTGCGGGCCTTCGGCCAGTGCCCGGCCCTGGGCATCGACACGCACACTCATGGTGGCCTTGCTGCCGGAGTGGCAGATGGTCTTGATTTCCTGCAATTCATCGGCCCAGGCCAGGAGCGCGGCGCTGCCGGCAAACAGCTCGCCGCGAAAATCGGTACGCAGGCCATAGCACAGCACCGGAATGCCCAGGGTATCCACCACTTCGGAAAGCTGCCAGACCTGTGATTTGGACAGGAACTGCGCCTCGTCCACCAGTACGCAGTGCAACTTGCCGTGAGCAGCAATATCGGCACGAATCAAGGCTTCCAAATCGTCCTGCGCCGCAAAGCGCGTAGCCTCGGCTTGCAGACCGATTCTGGAGGCGACTTTGCCGCTGGCGCGGGTGTCCAGGCGCGGGGCAAGAATGGTGACGCGCATGCCGCGTTCGCGATAATTGTGTGCTGATTGCAGCAGGGTGGTGGTCTTGCCGGCATTCATTGCCGAGTAATAAAAATAGAGCTTGGCCATGTAGCGGCAGGTCGAGACTTGGGGCAGGCTCTGACAGAATACGCGCCCGCCGATTTGCTTTCACGCCCATGCACGGATTGAACCCGCCCCAACGCCAAGCTGTATTGCATACCGAAGGCCCGCTGCTGGTGCTGGCTGGTGCCGGTAGCGGCAAGACCCGGGTGATTGTGGAGAAGATTGCGCATCTGGTCAGCACGGGCCGTTATCCGGCCCGGCGCATCGCGGCGATTACCTTTACTAACAAATCCGCCAGGGAAATGCGCGAGCGCGTGACCAAGCGCCTCAAGGGCGATGCCGCCGATGGCCTCACCATCTGCACTTTTCATGCGCTGGGGCTGAAAATCGTGCAGATGGAGCATGCCCGGCTTGGTCTTGCGCGCGGCTTTTCGGTGTTTGATGCCGATGATGCGCAGGCGCAGGTCAAGGACTTGATGGCCGGTGCCAAGCCCGATGCGGTGCAGGCCAGCCTTGCGCTGATTTCGCGCGCCAAGAATGCCGGGCTTTCGCCCGAGGAGGCGCTGCGCGAGGCGCGCTCCACCCGCGAGCTGGAGGCCGCGCGCCTGTACGGCCAATATCAGGCGCGGCTGGAGAGCTTCAATGCAGTGGATTTTGATGACCTGATTCGCCTGCCGGTGACGCTTTTGGAAACCGATGCCGATGCGCGTGCGGTCTGGCGCGAACGCATTGGCTATCTTTTGGTGGACGAATGCCAGGACACCAATGATGCGCAATACCGGCTGCTGAAAGCCCTGGCAGGCGAGGCCGGACAGTTCACCTGCGTGGGCGATGATGACCAGTCCATCTACGCCTGGCGCGGCGCCAACCCGGAAAACCTGATGCAGATGGCGCAGGATTATCCGGCACTTGAAATCGTCAAGCTGGAGCAGAACTACCGCTGCTCCAACCGCGTGCTGCGCGCGGCCAACCATCTGATTGCGCACAATCCACATGAGCACCTGAAAACCCTGTGGAGCGACTCGGCAGACGGCGAGCGCATCCGCGTCTGGGAATGCCGCGACAGCGAGCATGAGGCAGAAAAAGTCGCCGCGGAAATCCATTTCCTGCACAGTGCGCGCCAAGCGCCGTGGAGTGATTTCTGCATCCTGTTCCGCGGCAACCACCAGTCGCGGGTACTGGAAAAAGCCCTGCAATTGCTGCGCATTCCCTATCACCTTTCCGGCGGTACCGCGTTTCTGGAACGTGCGGAAGTGAAGGACGCACTGGCCTGGCTACGACTTTTGGTCAATCCCGACGATGACGCGGCATTTCTGCGCGCAGTGCAGTCGCCCAAACGCGAAGTGGGGCAAGGTACGCTGTCGCGTCTGGCAGAGCTGGCGCGCAATGCCGAGTTGTCGATGCTGCGCGCTGCTGAATCGCTGGGGATACTGCAACAATTGCCTGCGCGCGCTGCCAACGCCCTGCACGGCTTTACCGAAATCGTCCAGCGCCTGCGCCGGGAGGCGGCCGAGCTGTCCCCGGCAGAGCTGGTACGCAGCCTGGCGGTGCGCTCGGGGCTGGATGCCATGCTCAAGGCACAGTGCAAAAGCGAGCAGCTCTATCGCATCCGCAGCGGCAATCTGGAAGAACTGGCGCAGTGGTTCGAGGGCGCCAAGGGCGCCGGGCTTGGCGATTTGGCCGCGCAACTGGCGCTGGTTGCCCGCAATGACAAGGACGATGCCGGAAATCAGGTGCGCCTGATGAGCCTGCATGCCTCCAAGGGGCTGGAGTTCCGCTATGTATTCATCGTCGGCATGGAGGAGGGCAATCTGCCGCATGAAGCCAGCCTTGATGAAGGCCGCCTGGAAGAAGAACGCCGCCTGCTGTATGTGGGCATTACCCGCGCCAAGGAACAACTATGGCTGTCGCACGCAAAGCGCGCCACCCGCTGGGGCAGTGTGGTGAAGCTCACGCCTTCGCGGTTTTTCGAGGAACTGCCTGCAGCCGAGTTGCAACGCGACGGCGCTGACCCGGTGGCCGACGCCGAACGCAAACAGGCGCGCGGTCGCGCGGCGCTGGCCGCCATCGCCGAGATGTTGAAAGCCTCGGATTGAGTGCCGGATAAATGGATGGGGTTGGGCAAGCCAAATGATGGCAACCGAGATTGGGCAGTCTTGGGTTTGCCAAATAGAAAAGCCAAGGCCTTGATATTGCATTGATTGGGCGTTTTTCCTGTGTTTCAGCCACTTGCAGGCACAATATGCGCTGCAAGCCGCCCGGGGCGGGAGTGAATGGAA
>JAUMYP010000061.1 GCA_030528565.1 Pseudomonadota bacterium | reverse complement strand
TTGACAAGACGGCTACATGGAGACAGCCGGGCGGGAAAGCGCCGCATTATGTCCTGAACAAAAACTAAATTCCTGAATAGGGGCGGCGCACTGTACTGGCCGCAAAAATCAGTTGCTGTACACAATCTGCCGCAGCCTTGGCCTTTGCCAAAGGCTGATGATGAGCGCCAGCGTCAGCAGGAAGCTGGCGATAAACCACGGCATCCCCGGCAGCTCCAGCGGGGCATCCGCGCCAATAAAGCCTGCAAAAGCCTCGGTGTAGAGCTTGGGGCCAATCACCCCGGTAAGGCCGATGAGACTCATCATTGCGCCCTGGATACGCCCCTGGACATCGGCGCCGACTTCACGGGTAATCAATGACTGCGCCGCAGGCCCGGCAAACCCCCAAAGCGCCATCAGCGGAATCACTGCCATGAATATCCAGCCCACAGACGCCAGTCCGTAGCCCATAAAGCCGACCGCACCGCACACAAGCCCCAGAACCAGCGCATTGTGCTCACCGATTTTTGGCGTGACCTTGCGCACCAGCCCGCCCTGCACCAGCGCCGAGCAGATGCCGACCACGGCCAGCACCTGCCCGACCAGCATCGGCCCCCAGCCGTAGCGGTAATCGGCATACAGCACAAACACGCTGGGATAGACGTAGTGCGCGGTATGCGAAATCAGAATCACCGCCACCAGCCCCCATAGTTGCGGGTATTGCCCCAGCAGCGACAAGGAGCCGACCGGATTGGCCTGCCGCCAGGAGAAACGCGTACTGCGGCGCTCCGGCGGCAGCGATTCGGGCAATACCCACAGGCCGTAGCAGAAGTTCAGCAGTGCCAGAATCGCTGCGCCCCAGAACGGCCAGCGCAGGTCGTAATGTCCCAGCCAGCCGCCCATCATCGGCCCGATGACAAAGCCAAGGCCAAAGGCCATGCCGGTGATGCCAAACGCCCCGGCGCGTTTTTCCGGCGGGGTGATATCGGCGATATAGGCATTGGCGGTGCTGAAGCTGGCCGAGGCCACCGCCGAGATGATGCGCGCCACCAGCAGCCAGGCAAGGCTGGGCGCCAGGGCCATCAGGATGAAGTCCAGCCCCAGCCCCAGGCAGGAAATCAGAATCACCCGGCGGCGGCCAAAACGGTCGGACAGCGCGCCCAGCAAGGGCGCGGAGAAAAACTGGATGATGGCAAATATCATGCCGAAAGTGCCCACCCAGCGCGCGGCAGCCGAGGTATCGCCGCCCACGAACTCGGCGACCAGTTGCGGCAGCACCGGGACGATGAGGCCAATGGCCAGCACATCAATCAGTACGGTGATGAAAATGAAAGCAACTGCGGCACGGCGTACCGGCGCGATAGCGGCATCGGTCATGGGACAAAAGCTGCGATGGGGGGTGGATATTCTGCCTTCAATTGGCCGGCACCGTGCGTTCAGCCGCCCAGGCGCGCAGGCTTTCCACCTGCTCGCGCATCAGCACCGAAAGCGGCCGGGTGGCGCGGATTTCCTGCAACAGGATGAAATCCGAAAGCGGGTGTTCACCGTCATGGCTGGCATACAGTGCGGCCACAATGACTTGTTCCACCTCGGCACCGGAGAAACCTTCGCTGGCGCGCGCCAGCATGGCGATATCAAACTGCGCCGGGTCAAGCTGGCGCTGTGCCAGATGCAGGCGGAACAGTTCTTCGCGGGTGGCCACATCCGGCAGGTCAACAAAGAAAATTTCGTCAAACCGCCCCTTGCGCAGCAGCTCCGCAGGCAGGGCGTCAATCTGGTTGGCGGTTGCCACCAGGAACACCCGCGACTTGCGCTCGGCCATCCAGGTCAGGAGATAGCCCAGCACGCGGCGGGAAAGGCCGCCATCGCTGTCACCGCTGCCAGATAGCGCCTTTTCGATTTCATCAATCCATAGCACGCAAGGCGCCAGTTGTTCGGTGGAGGCCAGCGCCTGGCGCAGGTTTTTCTCGGTTTCGCCGTGGTATTTGTCGTACAGGGCGCCAAAATCCAGCCGCAGCAATGGCACCCCCAGGCCGCCCGCAATCGCTTTGGCCAGCATGGATTTGCCGCAGCCCTGCACGCCCAGCAGCAATATCCCCTTGGGCGGGGTAAGCCCCGGCGGCGCATCGCCTTCGACAAACACGCGGCGGCGCTGCGCCACCCAGCGTTTCAGGCGTGTGGCACCGGCCACATCAGAAAACTTGGCCGTGTCGTATTGGTAATGCAGGTGGCCACTGTTGTTCAGCAGCTCGAACTTCAGCCGGGCAAGCTGCGGCAGGTCGTCCATGCCAAGCGCGCCATCGCGGAAAATCAGTTGCCGGGCGATGCGCCGGGCATCGGTTTCGGACAGCCCCTGCAAATTGCGCACGATTTGCTGAACCGCCTCGCGGCAGGCTTCCACCCGGCGGCCGCCATGCTCGCGGGCATAATCCAGGGCTTCTTCGCGCACCAGCTTCAAAAGCGCATGGGCATCGGGCAGGCGCGGGGTAAAGCGCGTGGCCAGGGCTTCCAGCTCATCGGGCAGGGTGATTTTGCTGCCAATCATCACGATGACATGCGGCTCGCACTCGCGCCGCTGGATGATGTCGCGCAGCATGCGCTGGCTGGCGGCGTATTGCAGATAGGGATGGAAATCCAGCAGCAGATATACGCCGCGCTGCTCGGCATTGCGGATGGCCTGCAAGGTATTGGAAGCATCCGGGGCGATTTCGCTGGGGTCTTCCCTGTCCATGTCGATGCGGCGCAGGCCCTCGGTAATCGACCAGCGCCACAGCGCCCGCCAGACATACATGAGCGTTTGCCGGAACATCGCCACCAGACGGGATTCGTCCGGGGTTTCAATCACAATCAACGGGGTATTGGCGCGAATCAGCGCCACCAGGTCCTGCAATTCGCTCATTAGATTCAACTCTCCGCAAGCGTGCGCAAGATAGCAGGTGATAGGCTTGGCAGCGCGCTACAGGAGAAGTCGGATGAAAACCATTCTGGTGGCCAGCCCCAAGGGCGGGGTGGGCAAGACCACCATCGCCACGCATCTGGCAGCACATGCGGCTATCCAGGGGCATGCCACCGTGCTGGTGGATGCCGACCCGCAAGGCTCGGCCAGCCGCTGGGCAGCGCGCCGCAGCGATATGGCCTCTGCGGTGCTGCCGCTGGATGGCACGCGCAAGGGCTGGCGCAAGCGTATTCCCGGAGATGCCGAGCGCATCATCATTGATGGCCGCGCCGGTGCGATGCCGAAAGACCTGGAAAAATTCCTCGACCATGCCGATGCCGTGCTGATTCCGGTTGCACCCTCGGCGCTGGATATTGAGGCCACCGTGCCGTTCATCAGTGAGCTCTCGGCACACCCCAGGGTGAAAAAAGGCCGTCTGCCGCTGGCGCTGGTCGGCAACAAGCTCAAGCCCTGGACGCGCACCTCGCAGGAAGCCGTCAGCCTGCTGCAGGGCTGGGGGCTACCATTGGCGGGGGAGCTGCGTGACAGCCAGTCCTATGTGCTGCTGACCGGGCTGGGCCGCAGCCTGTTCGACTATCAATCCAGCGCCGTGCGTGAGCATCAGCAAGACTGGCTGCCGCTGCTGCACTGGCTTGATGCAGACCATTGAGCCATCACCATCAACTTGGGGAATTCCGATGCAGCCCGCCTTGCAACACCTGATTCTGATTCGTCACGCACACGCCCTGACTGCCGCTGTGGGACAGGCGGATTTTGACCGCGAACTGTCCACGCATGGCCGCAGCGAAGCCCAGTCCACCGGCCAATGGCTGCAACAACAGGCATGGCAGGCGGATATCGTGCTGACTTCCCCGGCACGGCGTACCCGGCAAACCCTGGATGGCCTGCAAGCAGGCGGCTGGCCAGTGCCTGCGCCCAGCTTTGAGCCGCGTCTTTATGAAGCCACCCTGGGCATGTTGCTGGCCGCCATTGAAGATGCCGCACAGGCCAGGCCGGATGCCCGCAGCCTGGCAGTGATTGCCCATAACCCCGGACTTGAATATCTGCTGGTGCATCTGACAGATAGCAATACGCTGCGCTGGCAGGGCATGCCCACCGCCGCCGTAGCGGTACTGCGGCTGGATGAAAACGCGCCGCTGTTGACTCCCGGCAGCGCGGTCATGACCGAATTTCGTGCCCCCTGATGCCTGCGCGCCTGCAACAAGACGGCGCCTTGCATGCGCGGCATCACCCGGCGCGAACGGCTGTATCTGGGAACCTGTTCAATGACCCTTGCTGTCATGCCCGGACAGCTTCCGCGCAGCGCCTACGTGTTAAGTCCCGCCATTAACTGGCTCGGATTCATTCTAAACCATTCAGGCTGGTCATCCCACTGTTTGCAGATGAATTCGTAGGGCGTGAGCCCCTTCAAGGTCTTGAGCCTGCGGCCGAAGTTGTAGGCGTCCATGAAGCTGCGCAAGTGCTGGCGCAGCTGCGCGTGATCGTCGTAATGGAATCGCTTGACGGTGGCCTCCTTGATGGTTCTGTTCATTCGTTCGACCTGTCCATTCGTCCAAGGATGCTGGACCCGGGTCAGGCGGTGCTCGATGCCATGTTCTGTACACA
>JAUMYP010000060.1 GCA_030528565.1 Pseudomonadota bacterium | reverse complement strand
GGTCAGGGGTCAGGGGAAGCATTGACAGCCGGGTTTTGCTGTCAAGTGCTTCTCTTCATTTGGCCGTCAGCCGCACCGCGCCATCGAGGCGGATGGTTTCGCCATTGAGGTACGGGGTGCCGATGATGTAGGCCGCAAGCTCGGCAAATTCCTCAGGCTTGCCAAGCCGCGAAGGGAAGGGGATAGAGGCCGACAGCGATTTCTGCACGTCCTCGGGCATGCCATCGACCATCGGCGTCCAGAAAATCCCCGGCGCGATGGTCATCACCCGGATGCCGAAGCGTGCCAGTTCACGCGCCATCGGCAGGGTCATGCCAACCACGCCGCCCTTGGAGGCCGAATACGCCGCCTGCCCAATCTGGCCTTCAAAAGCTGCCACCGAGGCGGTATTGATGATGACGCCGCGCTCGCCATCGCTGCCGGCCTCGTTGTGCTGCATCAAATCAGCGCAGGCCTTGGCGACATTGAAACTGCCGATGAGGTTCACCATCACCGTGGTCTGGAACTGCGACAGCGGCATCGGCCCTGCCTTGCCCAGCACCCGGCCGGCGCCGAGGATGCCGGCGCAGTTGATGCAGGCATTGAGCCTGCCGAGAAACTCGCGCGCCTTGGCGACATTGGCAATGACTTCCGCCTCGTTGCTGACATCGGTCTTGAAGAACACCGCCTTGTCGGCACCGAGCTCCATCACGGCAGCCTGGCCCTTTTCTTCGTTGACATCGAACAGCGCCACCTTGCCGCCCTGGGCGGTCAAATGTTTGGCCGTGGCAAAACCAAGCCCGGAAGCGCCGCCGGTGATAATGGCGCGGGTCGCGGAAATCTGCATGGAAACCTCGATTCTTGAGACGGGGAAAGGCGCGATTTTACCCAAGTCTTGCCAGCCGCTACGAATCCGCTTTGGGCGGGTGCTTATTCTTCATCTGCCGTATCAGTGGAAGCCGGGCGGTGAGTACGCTCCCACTCCGCTTTGGCAGCACCTTGTTTGTTCAGTACATGAATATAAGCCCGTTTGGAGGATGGGGCATCGAAATGCCAAGGAAAAGCAGCTGGCTCTTCTATGGCCGCATATGTCAGCCGGACTTTATCCTCAGAACCAAGACAAATGGCAGTAAGTGGCCAAAGCACAGCACCGGAAGGGACTCCACGGTTGATACGCCGGATTGCAGTTGTACGCACAGGCTGCCCGTCAATATCGGCTTGCAATATCTGCCCGCGTATGCGGCCTGTGGCTTCATCCTGCCAGTTGCTGACCAGTGTATGGGTTTTGATTGACTGAAAGCGCGTTTCCAGCTCGGTCAAAACTTCCATCGAGGTTAAATCCTTGGCGTTCGAGCCGATTCTGGAAAAACAGTGGGAAGTGACATGGATGCGCTGCTGCCGGGAAACTTCCATGCCAGTATCAAAACGCTGGCGCAGATAGGCATCGGCAAGCGGCTGCCATTGGCCTTGTTGATAACGGGCGAGCAACTGGCCGCTGCCATCGGTTTCAAGGCTGAATTCAATGGCTTGAATGTCTCCACTCATGGTGTACTGGATGCCGATACGCGCACCTGCCGTACTGCACATGCCCCAAGCTTTTTGGATACGGCTGAAACCTGTGCCAACGACATGACTGTTGATGTTTTCCAACAATTGCCCGTCTATAGGGTTGCCATCAATGCTTATGGCGCTGACCCCATGTTTCTTACCGAAATCCAGCCCGGATAAATGATAGTCGCTGAACTGTACCCGGATATTCCGTAAGCCGCAGTTGAAGGCGTAATCCGTATCAACCCACAGGGAAGGAAGATGACCGTCCGGCCCATCTAGGAATAGCCCTCTGAGGATAAATTCATTTTGGTTGAATGGCTGCGAGGCCAGCAGTGTCAGTAAAGCTAGGGCGGATTTCATGGCGTCTCCGTGGCCTCATCATTTTCATAAACCCATTTTCTTATAGTTCTAACTTTCCTGGCTTGCCTGCGGTTATTGAATTCCAGATTGATTTCCTGGCCGCTGGGGTTTCTTGAAGTGAAATCCCAGGGGGCAGCTTGCTCATGGTTGTTAAGCGTGTTGAAGAACAAAATATAGAAAAAATCACTGATTGAATGACACAGCGTGTTAATCGGCCAGATGGATGCGCCTTTGGGGATACGCCGGTTCAATCTGTTGATGATTCTTTGGCCGACAGGATGACCATCCATGTCGGCTTGCAGTACCCGCCCGCGTACAAGCCCGGTGTTTTCGTCCTGCCAATTGACGACAAGCGTATGCAGCTCAGTGGGCTGGTAAGCGGAGGGAGCGTTGCTGATTTCTCTTGGGCAGTTGGCGAGATAACGGATACGCTGCTCGCGCGATATTTGCATCCCGTCAGTGAATTGTTCAAGCGTGGCGGCAGCTGTCAATGGCTGCCATTGGCCGTTTTGATAATATTGCAGCAAATGACCGCTGCCATCAGCCTTGATGCCGATTTCCAGCGCCTGGACATCATCGTAGCTTTCCTGATACTGGATGCCGATACGCGCGCCAATTGGGCTGCACATGCCCCAGGCACGGGTAATATCCCTGTCTTTGAGATGATTGTTAATTTCCTGAATTAATCGGGTATCAACCGGGCTGCCATTGATGGTGACAAGCTTGATGCCATGCTCCTCGCTTTCGTCTTGATCATGGAAACCACGCTCCTTGCTTCTGCGGTTTGTTGTGCGCATATGGATGCTTTTCATGCCGCAGTTAAAGGTGTAATCGAGATCTGATGAATGGGAAGACTTGAATATGCCCGGCCCATCCGTTATTGCCTCGGTAATGACTTTCCTGTCCTGATTGAAAGGTTGCGAGGCCAGTAGTGTCAGCAAAAGCAGGGCGGGTTTCATAAGGAATCGCCTGTATTGGGCAGGAGATGGGATGCGCAATCTTGATAATGATAATTATTCTTAATTTTGGGTCAAGCTGCCCAGGCGTCCGCTGTGTGGGCTTTGTGGGCTTTCTGCCAAAATGAAAAAGCTGGCCAAGTATTTGTGGCCAGCTTTTCTGTTGAGGGCTTGCAAAGGGGGCGTCAGGCGGCTCTTGCGCGGGTCACCTTGCTGCTGGTGGTGCGGCCCAGTTTCCCGGCAAGCCACTGTCCGGTTTCAACCAAGCGGTCAAGGTCGATACCGGTTTCCACGCCCAAGCCATGCAGCATGTACACCAGGTCTTCGCTGGCGACGTTGCCGCTGGCGCCCTGGGCATAGGGGCAGCCGCCAGCGCCGGAAACCGCCGAGTCCAGCACTGCTACGCCTTCTTCCAGACAGGCGAGGATATTGGCCAGTGCCTGGCCGTAGGTGTCGTGGAAGTGGATGGCAAGGGCGCTCATCGGCACGGCTTCAGCCACCGCACGCAGCATGGCGCGCGCCTTGCCGGGGGTGCCAACGCCGATGGTGTCGCCCAGCGAAATCTCGTAGCAGCCCATCTGGTGCAGGGCATGCGCCACCCGCACCACATCGTCCAGCGGCACTTCGCCCTGATACGGGCAGCCGAGCACGGTGGAGACATAGCCGCGTACTTTGATGCCATCTTGCTTGGCCGCTTCCAGTATCGGGGCGAAGCGTTGCAGGGACTCGTCAATCCCGGCATTGGTGTTCTTGCGGTTGAAGGCTTCCGAGGCGGCAGTGAATACCGCGACTTCCTGGACGCCGACTGCCCTGGCGCGCTCATAGCCTTGCAGATTGGGGGTGAGCACCGGGTAGTGGATGTCGGGATGTTTTTCGATACCGGCAAACACTTCGGCGGCATCGGCCATCTGCGGCACCCATTTCGGGCTGACAAAGCTGGTGGCTTCGATGGTTTTCAGGCCGGTTTGTGACAGGCGGTTGATTAGCTCGATTTTGTCGGCAGTGGCGATGAAGGTCTTTTCGTTTTGCAGGCCATCGCGCGGGCCGACTTCCACAATGCGGACGTGGTTGGGTTGACTCATCTCATGCCTCCAAGGTGGCAAGCACAGCATCGGCTTCGACAAATTCGCCTTCCTTGACCCGCAGCTCGGCAATCACGCCATCGCGCGGGGCTTTGAGTACCAGCTCCATCTTCATCGCTTCCATCACCAGCACGGTGTCGCCAGCCTGCACTTTCTGGCCGGGGTGGCTCGGCACCAGCACCACGCGGCCGGGCATGGGCGCGCGGATGCGGTCATCGGCATGGCTGTCAGCTTCGTCTTCCAGCCGGTGCAGGGGCAGGCGGGTAAAAAGGTGGCGGCGCTCGCCATCGTGCAGGCGGATGCGCGCGTCCTGGATGCGCACTTCAAGGCGCTGTGCTCGCCCGTCGATGCGACCGCTCAGCACGCCGCCTTCAAGGCGCATGCCTTCGAAAGTGGTGGTGGTTTCACCCTCAATCACCCGGTAGTCGCCGCCATGGCCTGCGATCGCAAGACGGATATCGGCCTTGCCGTGTTGCAGGCGCAGGGGCGATGCGCCCTGTCCATCCAGCCGCCAGCCATCGGCCACCGCCCAGGGTGAAGAAGCTGCTTGCCGCGCCGGCGTGCTGGCTTCTTGCAGGCGCAGGGCGACCGCAGCGATGGCGCGCAGCCGGGTATCGTCGGCTTGAGCGTGCGTGCTGCCAATGAATTCGTCCAGATGACGGTCCAGATAGCCGGTGTCGATTTCGCCATTGAGCACGGCCGGGTGG
>JAUMYP010000020.1 GCA_030528565.1 Pseudomonadota bacterium | reverse complement strand
GACGGGTTGCCTCTGTCGTCGTGGCGCATGCATGAAGAATTTGTCCCATAGTGCTGCCTTCCATTCGGGGGAGAAAATTGAACCTTCAAAGCGTGGGACTATACACATAGAGCCTAAAGCAGGTTAATTCGCTAACAGCATCACAAAAGGTATTTCGAAAGTTTAGCCCGGCTTCCTCAGTCACACTTGTTATTCCTAACCATATTTTTTAATGGTCACTGTAAGGTCGTTGGCCTGCCGGGAGCTCCATGAGAACTACAAGTCGGCGCCTACACTATTAGTGTATTCTGAAATATATCCACTGCTTCCTTCGCGCCGTGATGTTCTACCTTGCGTCTCCATTTGCTGCCCAGGTGGTAGAAGCGCAGGCTGTCGGTTTCAGGCTGGTATGTATCGAGCAGTTTGCTTTTCAGTTTTACCCACTGATCTGGTGTGACGTCACATTCGAATACTGAATATTGCACGCGCACGCCATAATCCAAACAATGTTTAGCAATGCGTCGCAAGCGTGCTCTCCCTGCCACGTCTTCCAGTGAAATGTCATACGTAATTAGCATCAGCATCTCATTTTTCCCTGCAAGTTGTCTGAAAATTCAACGCATCAAAAATGGTGGGTATTCCGTCAAATCTCCTCGCAAATGTCGCGATAACAGCATTGCCTGAATATGTGGCAGTAAACCGATTTCCACTTCCTCCCTCAAAAATGGATGCATAATCTTTTCTTGCTTTTTGCTTTGTAGTGTTTGAAATAGTAACTTGCGAGCCTCAGGCTTGATATTGACTGCGCCGCTCGCCTCTGTCACAAAATCCTGTGGCTTAATTTGCCCGCGATTAATCAGGGAGAGCACCATCCTGTCCACCCACCATGCACGGAATTCTTCCAAGATATCCTGAGCCAAACTGTCGCGTCCTGGCCGATCAGCATGCAGGAAGCCCACCTGTGGGTCCAAGCCCACACCTTGCAGTGCGCCACTGATATCCTTACCCAACACCGCATACAGGAACGATAGCAGTGCATTCACTCCGTCACGCGGTGGGCGGCGGTTGCGTCCGTCAAAATGAAAGCCACTTTTATCTGAAAGTAAATGCTGGAATACCCCGAAATAACGTGCTGCTGCATCACCTTCAATTCCACGCACCTTGTCCAAGCAGTCTGCCCGTTTAAGCTGTCGCAAAGAGAAATTCAAGGCGGCTACTGCTGCCGTCACATCCTCATGTTCGCCATGATTGCGTAAACGTCGTTGTAACACCCGCTTGGCCGACTGAATTTTTGCAGCAATAATATGTTGCGCAATTGGGAGTGGATTTTGTTCTGACTGCCGATACTGGGAACGACGCAAAAGAACATTGCCACTCTGTCTCCCCTGTAAACGCCCCAAGAAACGTCCATTTTCTGTAAAGAATGCTAAATTTACGTTATTTTCTCCACAGAAACCCATCAAAAACGGCGACACTAGCACATTGCCGAAACAAAAAATATGACCAATTGCATGCACTGGCAGTTGAGCGACCTTTTTGCGTTCCTGCTCAACCACCAGTGTTTCTCGTTCTTTATGAAGATAACTGCCCTGAGTGGTGATGTAGAGGGTGTTCTGGAGTTTTCGCATCTTCGTCCCGGAAGAAGAATCACTTAAATTTCATAAAGCAATATTTATCATAAAAATCATGCTACCACACACTGTTAGTCTTGGCTTCAAGGATTCAGGCTTATCTCCCGAATGGAAGGCAGCCCTATGGGCCAAATTTTTCATGCACGTGCCACGACGACAGCGGCAACCCATTGGGCAAGGCACTCCATGTCAAGACAGCCAGCCTTGGCAAGGCGTGCGTCTTGCCCCTGCACATGGGATGCAGCACTTGCGGGTGCCGAGAAGAAACCTTGAGCAGGCTCTGAGAACGCTGGCCAAGCGTTATGGCATCTACCGAAGCTGTATCACTGTGCCGACAAAATGGTGGCGGCGCAGTTTCTGTGTAACCTGATGGATGCCGTGTCCTACCACATCCATACCGTGCTGACTGACAACGGCATCCGGTTCACAAACCGCAGTCGTGATTATTTGAGTCAGCTGATTCCGGGACTGAACAATATCGGCGTAGCATATCCGTATGATGCGCCATTGCCTTGATTTGATGACGACCCTAATCGGGGCTAGCTTGCATCAAGGTCTGTGCTTGTGGCGCATATCCGGCGTTTATTTGGTGTTTGGCGCGTTGGCAGTGGCCAGGGCCCCGCGGCGCAGGCGTGATTCGCGGTGGGCGATATAGGCGGTGGCGCTGAGGATGATGGCCGCACCGATGAGCGTCCAGCGGTCTAGCGATTCGTCAAACAGCAGCCAGCCGCAGAAGCTGACGAAGGGCAGTTGCACGAAGCTGATAGGGGTGAGTGCGGAGACTTCGCCAATCTTCAGCGCGCGCGTCCACAGCACCTGGCCCAGCGTGCCGGAGAATCCGGTGAGCAACAGCCACAGCCAGGTTTCGCCGCTATCAGGCCAGCGCCAGTCGAAAAGCGCCGGAACCAGCGACATCGGTACCCAGAACACATAGGTCCAGAACACGATGGCATTGGCGCTGTCCTGGCGCGATAGCTGCTTGATTTGGATGGCGACCAGCGCGCTCATCACCGCCCCGGCAACGGCCATCAAAAGGCCGAGGGAGAATGTGCCCGACCAGGGGCGCACGATGACCAGCACGCCGATAAAGCCTGCCAGCACCGCCAGCCAGCGGCGGATGCGGACTGCTTCGCCAAGCATCAAGGCCGCAAACAGGGTGACGAAAATCGGTGAGGAGTAGGACAAGCTGATGGCCTGGCCAAGCGGCAGATGCGCCAGCGACCAGAACATGCAGAACATGCCGACAAGGCCAATCAGGCAGCGGAAAAAATAGCGCGGCAGTTGCCGGGTGTGGATGGTCTGGCGCATCAGCGACAGCGGCTGTGCCGAGCGCAGCGCAGGGGCGAACAGCAGCGGCAGCAGGAAAACCAGTCCGAAGGCATTGCGGAAGAAGGCGATTTCCCAGGTGGGCGTGCTGGCCGAGGCCAGGCGGATGCTGAGCGCCATCACCCCGAAGCTTAAGGTGCTGGCCAGCATCAACAGGGCGGCGCGCAGATGCTGGCTCACCAGTGTGCTCCAATTAGGCGGGGTTCTGGCTCGATGTTCACCGCAAAGCGTGCTGCAACCGATGCGGCGATTTCACGCGCCAATGCCAGAAGCTCGCTGCCGCGCGCCGCGCCGTGGTTGACCAGTACCAGGGCATGTTCGGCCGAAACCCCGGCATCGCCCTGGCGTTTGCCTTTCCAGCCGCATTGTTCAATCAGCCAGGCGGCAGAGAGCTTGCTGTAACCGGCGCGGCCTGCGGCAAATACCGGCAGGTTCGGATACTGCGCGCGCAGGGCATCGGCCCTGGGCTGCGGCACAATCGGGTTTTTGAAAAAACTGCCGGCATTGCCGATGCGCTGCGGGTCGGGCAGCTTGCGCTGGCGGATGCGCATCACCGCTGCGGCCACATCTTGTGGTGTCGGTGCGCTAATGCCTGCCCGGGCAAGCTCGGTATCCAGTCCGGCATAGGCCAGTTGCAATCGCGGCTGACGCCAGAGCGCGAACTTCACCCGCAGCACCGCATAGCGTTGCGGCTCGGCCTTGAAGGCGCTGTCGCGGTAGGAAAAACCGCATTCGGCATGTGACCACCAGCGGGTTTGTCCGCTATGGCGGTCGTGGACTTGTACCGCCGTAATCAAGTCCATCACTTCCACGCCATAGGCGCCGATGTTCTGGATGGGCGCAGCGCCCACCGTGCCGGGAATCAGCGCCAGGTTTTCCAGGCCATAAGCCCCAGCGGCCAGGCAGTGCATGACGAATTCATGCCAGAGCATCCCGGCGCAGGCGGTGACGCTGATGCTGATGCGCGCATCGGTGCTTTCAGAGATTGCGATGCGCTTGTCCAGCACCTGCACGGCGCTGTCGATTTGCTCGGCGACAAACAGCAGATTGCTGCCGCCGCCCAGCATCAGCGCAGTGGCGCCTGCCTGTTGCAGCGCCCCGGGCAGGGCATCGACATCATCGACCTGATACAGGCAGCGGGCGCGTGCGGGCAGGGCAAAGCTGTTGGCAAGCGGGCTATCGGGCAGGACAGTGAAACCGGGGCTGCTCATCAGTCCGGAACCCGGCCGCTGGCAGGGGCTTCCTTGCGGCGGCGGATGGCTTCCACGCATTCGCCGACCAAGGCCGGGCCGCGATAGATAAGGCCACTGTAAACCTGCACCAGTTGCGCCCCGGCGACGGTTTTCGCCACCGCGTCGGCACCGGAAAGAATGCCGCCCACGCCGACCAGCGGGATGGATTCGGGCAGGCGGGTACGCAGGCGGCGCAGACAGGCCGTGGCGCGGGAGAGCAGTGGCGCGCCGGAAAGGCCGCCGACCTGTTGCGCCAGTGGATGCTGCTGCACTTCCTGCCGCGATACCGTGGTATTGGTGGCGATAACGCCATCCACGGCCATGTCGGCCAGCACCCGTGCGGCGGCATCCAGGTCTTCATCACTCAGGTCGGGCGCGATTTTTACCAGCAGCGGCACCCGCTTGCCATGCTGGCTGCCCAGGCGCTCCTGCGCCTCGCGCAGCGCGTCCAGCAGGCTGCGCAGTTGCTGCTCCTCCTGCAATTCACGCAGACCTGCAGTATTGGGCGAGGAGATATTGACGGTGATGTAATCGGCCAGCGGATAGACGCGCTGCATGCAGTGCAGATAGTCGCTGGCGGCGTTTTCGTTTTCGGTGTCCTTGTTCTTGCCGATATTGATGCCGAGGATACCCGGACGCTGTTGCAGGGCTTCGACATTGCGCACCAGTGCGTCCACGCCGTCGTTATTGAAACCCATGCGGTTGATGATGGCCTGATGCTCGGGCAGGCGGAACAGCCGCGGTGCCGGGTTGCCGGTTTGCGGGCGCGGCGTGATGGTGCCGATTTCCACCGAGCCAAAACCGAGCGCAAACAAGCCCTTGATATGGTCGCCGTTTTTGTCGAGCCCTGCCGCCAGGCCGACCGGGTTGGGAAAAGTCAGGCCAAAGGCCCTGACCGGAAAAGGCTGGGCGGGCCTGGGCAGCAACAGCCCGGCAATGCCACTGCCTGCGGCAATATCCGCCCAGCGCAATGCCAGCTTGTGCGCACGTTCTGGCTCAAGGCGAAACAGATAGGGGCGTAATGCGGCGTACATAGAAATTTAGTGAGAGGACAGCAGGCCAACCCCGAGCAGGCCGCCAAAAAACAGCAGCATGACCAGAATGGCAATCAGATAAAGGGCAACGACCAGATAGCCGGTAACCAGTCCGGCGACGGCCATGCCATCGCCGTCATAACGCTCCGGGTTGCGGCGGATTTCACGGCGCGCCATATGCCCGGTGATGATGGCGATAATCGCCGAGATGCCGGTGAAAAATCCCAGAATGCCGCATACCAGGCTGCAAATGGCCAGGCCACTGGTTTGACGTGGATAGGCGGGGGGCAAGTTCATGACTGGATACCTCCGGAAGATAGCGTCATCACGATATGGACAGTGATGGAAAGATAACCGATTAGCAGACCGGCAAGGGCCAGGCTACGGCCTTTGTACTGCTCCGGGCACTGCCGATTTCTGCCAGTGCCAGATGGCAGGCAGCGATGCCGCTGACAGTGGCAAGCAGGGCGAAAAACAGCCCGACAAAAGCGACATGACCCCAGCCTTGCGGCTTCCATGGGAGGAACTCCAGCGGCAGCCCGCAAACAGCGGCAATCAGACCGACGATGGCAAATATATTGAACTGCTTTTCAGGTCGGAGCTGGGGCATGATGCGGATGCCTGCCGCCTGCCCGCATCAGCGATACGGGCAGGGGCGAGGTGCCATTACAGGTCGAACTTGATGCCCTGTGCCAGCGGCAGCGCGTCGGAGTAGTTGATGGTATTGGTCTGGCGGCGCATATAGGCCTTCCAGGCATCGGAGCCGGACTCGCGACCGCCGCCGGTTTCCTTCTCGCCACCGAAGGCGCCGCCGATTTCCGCACCGCTGGTGCCGATATTGACATTGGCGATGCCGCAGTCCGAGCCGCTGGCGGCCAGGAACGCTTCGGCGCGCTTGAGGTTGGTGGTGAAGATGGCTGAAGACAAGCCCTGCGGCACGGCGTTTTGCATGTCGATGGCCTCATCAATATCGCGGTACTTCATCACGTACAGAATCGGCGCAAAGGTTTCGTGCTGCACCACTTCGGCATCGTTGCCAAGGCCGGTGACAATCGCCGGTTTCACAAAGAAACCCTTGCCGTCGATTTTCTCGCCGCCCACTTCCACCTTGCCGCCAGCGGCCCTGGCCTTGGCGATGGCATCCAGGAATGCATCCACGCCTTCTTGCGAGTTCAGCGGGCCGACCAGATTGGCCGCATCGGTCGGGTCGCCAATCTTGCCTTCCACCTGCCGGTAGGCAGCGATGAGTTTTTCCAGCACGCTCTGGTAAATGGACTCGTGCACAATCAGGCGGCGGGTGGTGGTGCAACGCTGGCCGCAGGTGCCGACCGCGCCGAACACGATGGCCGGGATGGCGAGCTTCAGGTCGGCGCTTTCATCGACGATGATGGCATTGTTGCCGCCCAGCTCCAGCAGGCTGCGGCCCATGCGGCGGGCAACGCGCTCACCGACGATGCGGCCGACACGGGTAGAGCCGGTGAAGCTCACTAGCGCCACGCGCTTGTCATCGACAAATTCCTGCGCCAGCTCGGTACCGGCATCGTTGAACAGGAAGAAAATATCCGGGAAGCCGCCAGCCTTCAGCGCCTCGTTGCAGATTTTCATGCTGGCAATCGCCGACAGCGGGGTTTTCGGCGAGGGCTTCCACACGGTGATATCACCGCAGATGGCGGCGATAAAGCTGTTCCAGGCCCAGACGGCGACGGGGAAGTTGAAGGCGGAAATCACGCCGACAATGCCAATCGGATGCCACTGCTCGTACATGCGGTGGCCGGGGCGCTCGCTGTGCATGGTCAGGCCGTAGAGCTGGCGGGAAAGACCGACGGCAAATTCGCCGATATCAATCATTTCCTGCACTTCACCATCGCCCTCGGGCTTGGACTTGCCCATTTCCAGCGCCACCAGCGAACCCAGCGCATCCTTGTGGGTGCGCAGCGCATCGGCGCACAGGCGGATGGCCTCGCCACGCTTGGGCGCCGGCATCTTGCGCCAGATTTTGAAAGCCGCCTCGGCGCGCTCCATGATGAGCTGGTAATCAGCGCGGCTGGAGGCATTGACCTTGCCCAGCACTTCGCCCGTCGTCGGGTTGACCGGCTCCAGCACACCGGCATCGGCGGTTTTCGACCACTCACCATTGCCAAGATAGGTGCCGGACTCAACGGCAGACAGGCCAAGCTTTTCAAGAACGGGATGCGACATGGGCAGTTTCTCCAGGTATGTACGCGAAAGGCCGGAAAACCGGCCGATAGATGGCGCCCCCGGCGCGATTCGAACGCACGACCTTTCCCTTAGGAGGGGAACGCTCTATCCAGCTGAGCTACGGGGGCGAAGTCGGTGATTATTGCACGAGCGAGGCCAAACAAGCATCTACAGCCACCACAGCAAAACAAACATGCCGAGCATGGCAAGGGCCAGCGCCAGTTTCATCGCCGTACCCGCCACCATGCCCAGCCAGGTGCCGATACCGACCTTGGTTGCCACGCCAAGGTCGTGTTTCTTCACGCTACGGCGGCTGATGAGCTCGCCAATAGCCGCACCGACAAAAGGCCCGGCCACAACCCCCGGCAGGCCAAAGAACAGGCCAATAACAGTGCCCAGCAGCGCGCCCCAGGTGGCCAGCCGGCTGGCTCCCAGTTTTTGGGCGCCTGCTGCACTTGCCCAGAAATCCAGCAGCAGTGAAAGCGCCGTGACCAGGCCAAAAAATACCATCCAGCCCCAGTGCACATGCTGGAAACCATCGGCCCAGGCGGCAAGCAGCAGACCGGCGAATACCAGCGGCAGGCCGGGGAGAACCGGCAGAAAAGTGCCGAGGATGCCGATGATGACAAGGAGGGCGGCGAAAAGCTGAAAAATCGTTTGGCTGTCCAAGCGCGAAGCCCTTAGGTTGGGAGCATGCAGTATCACCGAGATGCGACAGGTTTGCATTTTCGTCTTGACGGCGCTAACTTTGAGCCGCTGAGTTTCAAGGGTCACTGTGAATCGTGGCCTGGCGTGTGGGGTTGATTCGCTTCATTGCTGCACTGTCTGGCCTGTTCCATTTCCTTGAAACTAGTAATGTTGGCTCTGTACCAGGGCTTTTAGTTAGCACTAATTCTAAGGGAGCAAAGATCGATGTCGAACCGTGAAACAGGCACAGTGAAATGGTTCAACGATGCCAAGGGCTACGGCTTTATCAGCCGTGAAAGTGGTGAAGACGTGTTTGTGCATTTCCGCGCCATCCAGGTGGAGGGTTTCAAAACCCTGAAAGAGGGCCAGAAGGTCGTTTTCACCGTCATTGAAGGCCAGAAAGGTTTGCAGGCCGATACAGTAGAGCCGGCGTGATTTGTCCCTCAGCCAAGATTGAGCCAGGAGCCCCGTTAAAATCGGGGCTCTTGCATGCTGGGCACTAGAGCTTCTGAACAAGCTTTAAGGGCTTTGCTCTATTTGATAGCTTTTCCTGGTATTGATGTACCCGGCCATATGGGGTATTGGCAGCAGGGCGCCAAGATGTGGTAAGCGCAGTGCTTGGCTGCTCTAATTGTGCCGACAATGGGAAGTCTTTTTGTCCGCTAGAAGTTTTCATGCCTCTGATTGCCCATCGCCCGCTTGAATCACTGGAACGCATTCGTGCCGAAGGTCAGGAGGTGTTGGACGTTACGCGCGCCCTGCATCAGGACATCCGTGAGCTGCATATCGGTCTTTTGAACATGATGCCCGATGGCGCGCTGCGCGCTACCGAGCGGCAGTTTCTGCGGCTTGTGGGTAGTTGCAACCGGATTGCGCAGTTCTATGTGCATATCTTCACCATCAGCGGCATCCCGCGCAGTGCTGAAACCCAAGCCTATATCGAGCAGCATTACGAGCGCTTTGAAGATGTTGCCGTGCATGGGCTAGATGGCCTCATCATCACCGGTACCAATCCGGTCCATGCCGATTTGCGCGATGAGCCTTATCTGGAAGAAATGCTGCGCGTGTTTGCCTGGGCGGATAAAAACGTGGCCTCGGTGCTGTGCTCGTGTCTGGCCTCGCACGCGGCATTCCAGCATTTTTATGGCATCGCGCGTCAGCCTTTGACACAGAAGTGTTTTGGCGTGTTCCCGCATCGTGTGCTCGACCGCAAGCACCCGTTGTTGTCGAACATCAATACCCGTTTCGACATGCCGCATTCGCGCCGCAACGAGGTTTCTGCTGCCGCCTTGCAGGCACATGGCCTGCCGGTGCTGGTGACAGGTATGGATGGCAGCGTGGCGCTGGCAACTTCGAAAGACGGTTTCCGCCATGTCTATCTGCAAGGCCACCCGGAATACGACCAGTTGAGTTTGCTGAAAGAATACAAACGCGATTTGCTGGCCTATGCCCGTGGAGAAACTCCTCAAAAGCCGCATTTGCCGGAGAACTATCTTTCCGATGAGGCTCAGGCGCTGCTGGATGACTACATTCGAAACGGCTTTCCGGATGCGCCATTTCCGTACCCGGAGATGTCCGAATTGATAGATAACACCTGGCGCGACACCGCCAAGGCGATTTTCGCCAACTGGCTGGGGCTGATTTACCAGCTCACCCATCACGACCGTACCCGGCAATACATGGACGGTGTTGACCCAGCCAACCCGCTGGGATGGTTCAAATAATTCGGCCTGCCGGGGAAGGGCAGGCCGAATTGTTCAAACGTATTGCAATTGTTTGAACAAACTTGGGGTTAGATAACACCCAGCTCTTTGCCGATGCGGGTGAAGGCGTCGATGGCGCGGTCAAGCTGTTCGCGGGTGTGGGCGGCGCTCATCTGGGTGCGGATGCGGGCTTGTTGTTTGGGCACTACCGGGTAGAAGAAGCCGATGGCGTAGATGCCTTCTTCCAGCAGGCGCTCGGCAAAGCGTTGCGCCAGCGGGGCGTCGTACAGCATCACCGGGCAAATCGGGTGTACGCCGGGTTTGATGTCGAAGCCGCGTTTTGTCATTTCTTCGCGGAAATAGCGGGTGTTGTCTGCCAGTTGCTCGCGCAGTTCGCCAGCTTCATCCAGCATCTGGAAGGCGCGGGTGCCAGCGGCGACCACATGCGGCGGCAGCGAGTTGGAGAACAGGTACGGGCGTGAGCGCTGGCGCAAAAGTTCAATGACTTCGCGCTTGCCGGTGGTAAAGCCGCCCAAAGCGCCGCCCATCGCCTTGCCGAGCGTGCCGGTGATAATGTCGATTTTGTCCAGCACGCCCTTGACTTCGGCGCTGCCGCGGCCGGTCTTGCCGAGGAAGCCGGTGGCATGGCATTCGTCGATATGCACCAGCGCACCGTATTTTTCCGCCAGCGCGGTGATTTCATCCAGCGGCGCGATGAAGCCGTCCATCGAGAACACGCCATCGGTGGTAATTATCAGGGTGCGCGCGCCATCGGCCCTGGCCTGTTGCAGCTGCTTTTCAAGGTCGGCCATATCGCAGTTGGCATAGCGATAACGCCTGGCCTTGCACAGCCGCACGCCGTCGATGATGGAGGCGTGATTCAGCGCATCGGAAATGATGGCGTCGTTCTCGTCCAGCAGCGGCTCGAACAGCCCGCCATTGGCATCGAAGCAGGCGGCATAAAGAATGGTGTCCTCCTTGCCGAAGAACTGGGCGATGGTGGCCTCCAGCTCCTTGTGCAGGTCTTGCGTGCCGCAGATGAAGCGCACGCTGGCCATGCCAAAGCCGTGGCTGTCCAGCGCCTTGTGGGCGGCCTCGATGATGGCCGGGTGGTCAGCCAGTCCCAGATAATTGTTGGCGCAGAAGTTCAGTACCTGGCGGCCATCGGCCAGGGTAATTTCTGCCGATTGCGGGCTGGAAATGATGCGCTCGGACTTGAACAGGCCAGCATCACGGATTTCGTCCAGGGTGGCGGTGTAGCGGGAGGTCAGGGACATACAGGCTCCAAATTCAGTAGGTTTGCACAGCGGGCGGGGCTTAATTCCAGTTCAGCACCACTTTGCCGGACTTGCCCGATTCCATCAGCTCAAAGCCTTTCTGGAAGTCGTCGATGGGCAGCTGGTGGGTCAGCACTTTGCCCAGCGGGAAGCCATCCTGCACCAGTTGCGTCATCTTGTACCAGGTTTCGTACATCTTGCGGCCATAGATGCCTTGCAGGGTCAGGCCCTTGAAAATCACCTTGTCCCAGTTGATGCCGGCGCCATTGGGCATGATGCCGAGCAGGGCAATCTTGCCGCCGTGGTACATGCATTCGAGCATGTCGTTGAAGGCGTGCGGGTTGCCACTCATTTCAAGGCCGACATCAAAGCCTTCCATGTGCAGCTCGGCCATCACGTCCTTGAGCGAGGTCTTGGTGACATTGACCACGCGGGTGGCGCCCATGTCGGCGGCGAGTTTCAGGCGGAAGTCGTTGACATCGGTGACCACCACATTGCGCGCGCCGATATGTTTGCAGATGCCGGCGGCAATCACGCCGATGGGGCCTGCGCCGGTAATCAGCACGTCCTCGCCGACCACGTCGAACTCCAGCGCGCAGTGTGCGGCATTGCCGTAGGGGTCGAAGAACGCGGCCAGCTCGCTGGGGATGGAATCGGGAATCGGCCACAGGTTGCTGGCTGGCATCACGATGTATTCGGCAAACGCGCCATTGCGGTTGACGCCGATGCCGACGGTATTGGGGCACAGGTGCTGGCGACCGGCGCGGCAGTTGCGGCAGTGGCCGCAGACGATATGGCCTTCGGCGCTGACCCGCTGGCCGACTTCGTAGCCGTTGACCCCGGGGCCGATTTCCACGATGCGGCCGACAAATTCGTGACCGATGACCAGGCCCGGCTTGATGGTGCGCTGGCTCCATTCATCCCACAGATAGATGTGCAGGTCGGTGCCGCAGATGGCGGTTTTTTCCAGCTTGATGAGCACCTCGTTGGGGCCGGGGCTGGGGACGGGCACTTGCTCCATCCAGATGCCCTTGCCAGCTTCGCGCTTCACCAGCGCCTTCATCATCTGCGTCATATCGAAATCCTGTGGACGGGTTGAGCGCGGCATTTTACCTGTCTGCGCGTGGGCGCATGGTGTTTAATGTCGCCTTTGGTTTTGCTATGAGAGGCAACAAAGATGCGCAAACGCGGTTTGGTTCTGGCACTCACCCTGGCATTGGCCAGCCCGGCACTGATGGCCGATGAGGGCATGTGGCTGCCGATGCAGTTGCCGGACATCAGCGCGCCGATGAAGGCTGCCGGTTTTGCCGGTGAGCCTGCGCAGATGGCCGATGTCACCCGCCCGCCGCTGGCGGCGGTAGTCAAGGCCGGGGGCGCCACCGGCAGTTTTGTGTCTGGCAAGGGGTTGATTGTCACCAATCACCATGTGGCCTTTGGCGTGATTCAGTACAACAGCTCGCGGCAGAAGGACATCATTACCGATGGTTTCTTTGCGCAGGGCATGCATGAGGAGTTGCCCGCCAACCCGGATTTCCGCGTGCTGGTGACCGTGGGCTTTGACAAAATCACCCAGCGCATCATCGGCAATGCACAGGGCAAGCGTGGCCGCGGCTATCGGGATGCCGTGGAGGCGGCCAGCAAGGCAGTGGTGGCCGAATGCGAGGCCGACCCCGGCTATCGTTGCAGTGTGGTCAATATGTATTACGGCAGCGACTTCTATCTGGTGAAGCAGCTGGAGCTCAAGGATATTCGTCTGGTGTATGCGCCGCCGCGCGCCATCGGCAATTACGGCGATGAAATCGACAACTTCATGTGGCCGCGCCACAGTGGCGACTTCACCTTCCTGCGTGCCTATGTCGGCAAGGATGGCAAGCCCGCGCCCTATAGCGCCGACAATGTGCCCTATCAGCCGCCAGCGCATTTGCAGGTCAGCACTGCCGCGGTGAAGGCGGGCGACTACGCCATGCTGGCCGGCTACCCCGGCATCACCTTCCGGCATCGCACGGCGGCGGAATTTGCCAGCCAAATCGAGTGGCAACTGCCCGCGCGTATCGAGCTGTTTGAAAGCCTGCTGCGCGATGTGGCGGCGGGTGCCCCGGAAGGCTCCGAGGCAGCAGTGAAATACGCCTCGCAAGTGCAGTCATTCAAGAACACCTTGAAGCGCGCGCAGGGCGAGCTGGAGGGTCTGCGCCGCAGTGATGCGGTGCGGGTGCGCCGCGAAGACGAGGCCGCCATGCTGGCCTGGCTGGCTGGGCAGGCCGAAGGCCGCGCGCTGCGCCGCGATATTGATGCCCTGGGACAGGTATTGAATGCAGGCAAGGCCACGCGCGAGCGTGACCATATCCTTGGCACCCTGTTTGCGCGCACGCAGCTGTTGAGCTCGGCGATTACCCTGCAACGGCTGGCAGCAGAAAAGGCCAAGCCCGATGCCGAGCGCGAAAGTGGCTATCAAACCCGTGACCTGGCGTTGATTGAAGGCCGCCTCAAACAAGTGCAGCGCCGTTATGACAGCACCGTGGAGCAGGCCATCGTGCTGGATTTGCTGGGGCGCTATTACGCATTGCCCGCCGCGCAGCGCATGGCGGAAGTGGATGCCGTATTCGGCGCCGATATGGGCACGGCCAAATCCCGGGTGGCGCAGATGTATGCCGCGACCGGGCTGGGTGAGGAGGCTGCGCGTCTTGCCGCGATGCACGCCGATGCGCAAAGCCTTGCGGCCAGCACCGATGCCATGCTCGCCGCCGCTGCTCGGCTGCTACCCGCCATCTTGCGCATGGAGGATGAAAGCAAGGCACGCGAAGGCGAGCTGCTGCGCCTGCGACCGGCCTATATGCGCGCGCTGGTGGGCTTTCGCAAGTCGCAGGGCAGGGCGGTCTATCCCGATGCCAATTCCACCCTGCGGGTGAGCTATGGCCGGGTGCAGGCACTGGCCCCGCGTGATGCGGTGAGCTACCACCCGGTCACCACGGTGGCCGGAATTGTCGAAAAGAACACCGGCAAGGAGCCGTTTGACGCGCCAGCTGCACTGCTGGGAGCCATCCACAAGGGCGACTTCGGCAATACCGCCGATGCCGCCCTCGGCACGCAGACGGTGAACTTCCTCACCAATCTCGACACCACCGGCGGCAATTCCGGCTCGCCGGTAATGGATGCCCAGGGCAGGCTGATTGGCATCAATTTCGACAGCAACTGGGAATCGGTCAGCGCCAGCTGGATGTTCGATGCCCGCTACAAACGCGCCGTGCATGTGGATGCCCGTTATATGCGCTGGCTGATGGACAAGGTCTATCCAGCGCACTGGCTGCTGGATGAAATGCAGCTTGAGCGTGCCAATTAAGCGGCTGTGCCAGTGCTTTTGAGATTGTTATAAAGCCTGCAAGTAGATGAAGCTACTGCTGTTACCCCGTCAAGGCGGATGGCCTTGACGGGGTGCTTGCGCTTGGCATGGTCATATCCCCAGCCCGTGATAGCTGCGCCAGCTGTCACTATGGATGAGGTTGTTTATCGAATGCAGTCTCAAACCCGTCAGTCTTGCAGTGTCCGAGGGCACAGGTTCAAGGCGGAATAACGCAATATTTTTCAAATCTTTAGTGATTTGAGGGGCGATGGAAGTGGCTGTTTTTGCTTGTTTTCACATGGATTCAGCTGCTCACTAAAGCGGCTCAGTCTTTCAGGATGAAAACTAATACAAGCAAAAAGGCTATCAGTAGCCCTATACTGATTGCAGCAATTATGTAGGGAAGTTTGTTTCCTGAGAAAATTATTACGGAGTCTATGGTTGTTATTTTCTTCTGGGGGAAGTTTTTTTCAATCTTTTCAAGAAGGTTGTCCCGGTTTATTGTGTGGGATTTTTCTATTTTATCGAAATCCATTCCTCCTAGCCAGAAATAGCTGTTTTTCCCGTTGTAATTTACTCTCAGGATGTCCAGCCAGCCTTTTTTTGAGATGTTGAAATTGTAGTTGTTTATATTGTTCTTAAAGAATATGGTTTGTTTGCTGGTTTTTTCATCCGTAATTTTTATGGAATCCATGTCTATTGTTATGGAAACTATTTTTGAGAAATAGATATTGATTGCCAGCATTGTGCCAAACAGGATGCATGTTATGGTTTTGACTTTGTAAATTAAAAAACCGTTTCCGAATACAAGAATGAAGAACATTGAGAGGGCTGAAATGATTCCAGTTGTCAGTCCGGCGGTTATGCTGTGTTTTCTGAATTTGAAATCCACTTCATTCATGGGTCTTTTATGGCTTCAACGGGTGACTGAGGTCTTTGCAAGGGCTGTGCGGTAGCGCGATAACCGGGGGCAGGGAAGAATACCTGCTTGCAGCCCAGGTTTATTGTGCATTGCCCCGTTTGCAGGTATCAATCAAACTTGGCAAAACTCAGGGCTGAAGGCTGCTGCTTGTGCTTGGAAGCGGTGCGGTGCAGCAAATCTGGCAAACCGAATATACCCATGGCAGTTGTGCGGGCGCACTTCGTTTGGGCTTTGCAGCCGCGTCTAAGGGGTGTTGCAGGCTTGATTAATGTCAATTCATGCTTGCGAATGGGAAGCCGCTTGCTGATATTCTGTTACGTTCTGATTTTTCATGAGGACTTCCAATGCGTCTGAATACTTTGGCTGTTGCGCTTGTACTTGCGGCTTCTGGAACTGCGGCCCATGCCGGTGAAGGCATGTGGGTGCCGCAGCAATTGCCGCAGATTGCTGAGCCGCTGTCCAAGGCCGGGCTGAAGCTCAACCCGCAGCAGCTGGCTGACCTCACTGGCGACCCGCTGGGGGCAGTGGTGTCGCTGGGCGGCTGCACCGCGGGTTTTGTCTCGCCGCAGGGTCTGGTTGCCACCAACCACCACTGCGCCTATGGCGCGATTCAGCTCAACTCCACGGCCGAGAACAACCTTATCGCCAACGGCTTTCATGCCGCCCGCCAGGCAGATGAGCTGTCCGCAGGTCCCAATGCGCGGATTTTCGTGCTGGACTCGATTACCGACGTGACCGATGAGGTGCGCCGCACGCTGGCAGCCGAGCGCGATGCCGCCAAACGCAGCCGCGCCCTGGATGCGCTGGAAACCCGCCTGGTGGCCGAGTGCGAGGCTGAGCCGGGCTATCGCTGCCGCCTGTACAGCTTCATGGGCGGCAATAGCTACCGGCTGTTCCGCAATATCGAAATCCGCGACGTGCGTCTGGCTTATGCGCCGCCCGGCGGCATTGGCAAATTCGGCGGCGATGTTGATAACTGGATGTGGCCGCGGCATACCGGCGATTTTTCCTTCTACCGCGCCTATGTCGGCCGTGACGGCAAACCGGCGGCCTATAGCCCGGATAATGTGCCGTATCAGCCCAAGCACTGGCTGAAGCTGGCCGACAAGCCGCTGCGCGCCGGGGATTTCGTGATGGTGGCCGGCTACCCCGGCCGCACCAGCCGCTATGCACTGGCCGGGGAGTTCGAGCACACCCAGAATCAGGCCTATCCCGCCTCCATCCGCCACTTTGACCGGGTGATTGCGCTGATTGAAGAAGCCGGTGCGCGGGATGCCGATACCAAGGTGAAATACGCCAATACCCTGGCCGGGCTTGCCAACAGCAGCAAAAACATGAAGGGCATGCTGCAAGGCTTCAGGCGCATCGACGCGCTGGCCGACAAGCAGGCCGAAGAAGCTGCGGTGCTCACCTGGTTGCGCAGCCAGGGAGCCGCTGGCCGCGCGGCGCTGGAGGCGCATCGCAGGCTGACGGCCAACAATGCCGAGGCCGCCGCCAATAGCGAGCGCAATCTGCTGCTCGGCCAGATTCGCCGCAATGCCCTGCTTGCCACGGCGATGACCCTGTACCGGCTGGCGATTGAAAACGAAAAGCCCGAGGCCGAGCGCCAGAGTGGCTATCAGCCGCGTGACCTTGCGGGTATCGAAGGCAGCCTGCGGCAGATGGAGCGCCGCTATGTGCCGGCCATGGACCGCAAAATCAGCGAATACTGGCTGGGCGAATACCTGAAGCTGCCCGTTGGCAAGCGTTCGGCGCAGATTGATGCCTGGCTGGGCGGCAACGATACGGTCGCCATGTCGCGGGCGCTGGATGCGCTGTACCAGAGCCGTCTGGGTGATACCGCAGAACGCCTGAAATGGCTGAAGGCCGACCGTGCTGCTTTTGAGGCCAGCCAGGACCCGGCCATCCGGCTTGCCGTGGCGCTGATGCCCTCGGTGCTGGCACAGGAAGAAAAGGCCCGTCGCGTCGAAGGCGAAACCCTGGTGGACAGGCCGCTGTATCTCAAAGCCGTGGCCGACTACCGCGCCAGCCGTGGCCAGTTCGTGTATCCGGATGCCAATTCCTCGCTGCGCATCACCTTCGGCAATGTGCAGGGCTATGCCCCGGCCGATGGCATCGAGTACACCGCCTTCACCACGCTTGAAGGCATCCTGCCCAAAGACACTGGCCAAGAGCCGTTCGATTCGCCCAAGGCGCTGCTTGATGCGTTGCGCGCCAAGCGTTATGGGGGGCTGGCTGATGCTGCACTGGGTAGCGTGCCGGTCAACTTCCTCTCTGACCTCGATGTCACCGGCGGCAATTCCGGCTCGCCGGTACTTGATGCCGAAGGCAAGCTGGTCGGCCTGCTGTTTGATATGACCTTCGACTCGGTGGTGTCCAACTGGGTATTCGATGCCGCCAAGACCCGCACCATTTCCATGGATGCGCGCTATATGCGCTGGGTGATGCAGGAGGTCTATCCGGCACCAAACCTGTTGCAGGAAATGGGTGTGCCCGCGCAAGCGAAATAAGCCCGAATCTTTGTCACAATGTAGATGCGGCAGGCTCCCAGAGCCTGCCGCCTTCTTTGGAGAAAAATCAGATGTTGAAACAAGGCGATGTGGCCGCCTGGCAGGGGGCGGACGGCCAGTGGCGGCTGCTGTGGATGCTGGCGCATGATGCGCATGCGCAGCTTGGCGGGATTTATTCGCTGGCGCAGTTCATCCTGATGATGGATGAAAACCCGCAGGCATTGACGCAGGAAGAACTTCACAGCCTGCGCGAAACCGAGCGCCTTGGGCATTTTCCCATCAAGGCCGAGTGCATCGAACACGCCGGGTTGCATGTGGTCGGCCATATGCAGCCCAGCGACGAGGACATGGAAGGCTACCGGGTGTGGCGCGCGGCGTTCGAGAAGGGTGAGGCCGGGGTGTTTGCCGTGCCGCTGGATGCGGTTTGGGCGATGATTCTGGAAAGCCTGGCACAAGGCGCTGTGGACGACGACGGCGATGAATGAGGGTTTGCAGCACTGGCTCGAACGCCTCGAAAAACAGCACCCGACAGCCATTGCGCTTGGGTTGGACAGGGTGCGCGCAGTCGCGCAGCGCATGGCATTGGACAAGCCAGATGCACAGGTCATCAGCGTGGCGGGCACCAATGGCAAAGGCTCCACCGTGGCGTTTATCGAAGCCATTGCCCGAGCCCACGGGCTGCGGGTGGGCTGTTATACCTCGCCGCATCTGCTGCGTTACAACGAGCGCGTACGCATTGAGGGGCGTGAAGCCAGTGATGCCGAGCTCATCGCCGCATTTGAGGCCGTGGAAGCGGCGCGCGGCGAAGTCTCGCTGACCTATTTTGAAGTCGGCACCCTGGCCGCGCTATGGCTGTTTGCCCGTGCCGGGCTTGACCTCATCGTGCTGGAAGTGGGGCTGGGTGGCCGCCTGGATGCGGTGAATATCGTCGATGCCGATGTTGCCATCATCACCACCGTTGAGCTTGACCATCAGGACTGGCTGGGCAGCGATACCGAGGCGATTGGTTATGAAAAAGCCGGGATTGCCCGCGCAGGCCAGCCGCTGGTACTGGGCGATGACGACCCGCCCGCCAGCGTGCTGCGCCATGCCTATGCCATCGGTGCCCCGAGCTGGCGCATCGCCAATGATTTTTTTGCAGAAAAACTGGACGAAGGCCAGTGGCGCTACCGTGAAGTCGGCTGCGAAATGATTTTGCCGCTGCCATCGCTCAGCGCCCCGGTGCAGTTGCGCAATGCCGCCTGCGCCATCGCCGCATTGCGCGCGCTTGGCCTGGATTTGGATGCGGCGCATGTTGCCAGTGCCCTGCAAGCTGCGCATCTGCCCGCGCGGCTGCAAACCTTTGAACTGCATGGGGTAACGCTTTGGGTGGATGTGGCGCATAACCCGCAGGCAGCACGTGCATTGGGCGAGGCGCTGACCGCCGCGCCGGGCAACACGCTGGCGGTGTACGCGCCGCTGGCTGACAAGGCTGCCGCCGATGTGGTGGCCGCGCTGCAAACGCAGATTGACGGCTGGGTACTGGCGGCAAGCACCGATGCCGGTGCGCGCGGGCTTGCGCTACAGGCGCTGCGCGAAAAACTGCCGCAGGACTTGCCGGTGATGGGCGCGGAAAACACCGTGGCCGCCGCCATCAACAAGGCCTTGCGCCTTGCCGACGGGCAGGGCAGGGTGCTAGTGTTTGGCAGTTTTCATGCCGCTGAACAGGCGCTCCGGCTTTTGCAGGAAACACAGGCAGGCGCGGGGCGCGCGATATAATCGCGCCTCCCCTTGTCATGCCGCCTCCGGATGGACACTGCCCTGAAACAGCGCCTGATTGGCGCCGCCGTACTCACTGGCCTTGCCGTGGTTTTTTTGCCGATGCTGTTTGAGTCCTCAAAACTCTCCGAGCGCGAGGTGACCGACATCCCGATGGGCGTGCCGCCTGCGCCCAAAGACGGTTTTGAAACCCGCGAGCTGCCATTGGCAGGCCCGGCGCGCGTTCCCGAAGGCGGGGTGATGGGCATGGGCGAGGCGCCGCCTGCGCCGGTAAAAGTGGAGGCACAGGTGCAGGATGCGCCGTCTGCACCGCCGCCAGGCCCGGCCACGGCCGCAGGCGACTATGCGGTGAATTTCGGCAGCTATGCCAGTCGCGCCGACGCCGACCGGATTGTGGCGGCCCTGGCCGGTTTGCAGTTGGATGCTTTGACCGAGCCGGTCAGGCTTGCGGACAGGCAGGCCTGGCGGGTGTATATCGGCCCTTTTGCCAGCCGCGCCGATGCTGAACAAGCCCGGATTCGCGCGCTGACGCTTGGCAATAACGCGCGCGCCACCGTGGTGGCGCGTGATGCCGAGCCGGAGCCTGCGCCCGCAGCGCCCGCCAAACCGCTGGCAGCGCCCGTGCAAGCGGCGCAGACCACGCCTGCTCCGGCGGCAGCCGCTGAACGCCCGGCAGCGGTGGAAAACAAGCCCGCCCAACCCTCCCAGGCGGCGCGTCCGGCGGCGACAGAAAACAAGCCCGCCGCACAGGCCAGGGCAGAAGCGGCGCCGCAAGTGGCCGCCAGCAACACCGGCTTTGCCGTGCAACTGGGGGCTTTTGCCAATGCCGCCGATGCCCAGGCGCTGCGTGAGCGAGCCCGGGCAGCCGGTTTTTCGGCGATTACCGAGACCGTGCGCACCGACAAGGGCACGCTCACGCGCGTGCGTCTTGGCCCGGTGGCCGACCGCGCGGCTGCCGAACGCATCCAGGCGCAGGCGCGCAGCAAACTGGGGGTGGACGGCATGGTGCGCGCTCATCCCTGAAACTCCTGCATTCACCAGTTTTGCGCCAGTGCTGCTGGCGCGTTTTCCAATTCACGGCTTTCCCCGGAGCAAATAATCCATGTGCGGCATCATCGGTATCGTCAGTCCCAACGAAGTGGCAGCCCGTTTGTATGACGGACTCACCGTTTTGCAGCATCGCGGCCAGGATGCGGCGGGCATCGCCACCAGCAATGGGCAGCAATTGCGCGTGGAAAAAGGCAATGGCCTGGTGAGTGATGTGTTCGATGAGAGCCGCATGCTGCTTTTGAAAGGCGGCATCGGCATTGCCCATTGCCGCTATCCCACCGCAGGCAGCGAGGGCAGTGACGAGGCGCAGCCGTTCTATGTCAATTCGCCCTACGGCATTGCGCTGGCGCATAACGGCAATCTCATCAATACCGAGGCGCTGCGCCGCGAAGTGTTCGAGCAAGACCGCCGCAGCGTCAACACCCAGTCCGACTCCGAGGTGCTGTTGAACGTGTTTGCACACGAGCTGGCATCGCAGCCGCAGCTGGATGCAGAAGCGGCGTTTGCTGCGGTCAGCGGCGTGATGCAGCGCGCCAGGGGCGGCTATGCGGTGCTATGCATGGTGATGGGGCTGGGGCTGGTGGCCTTCCGTGACCCCAATGGCATCCGGCCACTGGTGCTCGGCAAGCGCAGCACGCCCGATGGTGACGAATATGCCCTGGCCTCGGAATCGGTGGCACTGGATTTGACCGGCTTTGAGCGCGTGCGCGATATCGGGCCGGGCGAGGCGGTGGTGATTACTCAAGACCGGCACCTGCATGCGCGCATCGTGGCCGACAAAATCCTGCCGCGGCCATGCATTTTCGAGCATGTGTATTTCGCCCGCCCGGATTCGATGATTGACAATATCTCGGTACACAAGGCGCGGATGCGCATGGGTGTGGCGCTGGGCGAGAAAATCCTGCGCGAGCGCCCTGACCACGATATCGACACGGTGATTCCGATTCCCGATACCAGCCGCGATGCGGCGCTGGAGCTGGCCAATGTGCTGGGCGTGAAATACCGCGAAGGCTTCATCAAGAACCGCTATGTGGGTCGTACCTTCATCATGCCCGGACAGGAGGCGCGCGCCAAATCGGTGCGCCGCAAGCTGAACCCGATTCCGCTGGAGTTCCGCAACCGTGTGGTGCTGCTGGTGGACGATTCCATCGTGCGCGGCACCACCAGCCATCAAATCGTGCAGATGGCGCGCGAGGCAGGCGCCAAAAAGGTGTATCTGGCCTCGGCCGCACCGCCGGTGCGCTATCCCAATATCTACGGCATCGACATGCCCACCGCCGAGGAGCTGATTGCCCACGGCCGCAGCGTTGCGGAAGTGGAAAAACTCATCGGCTGCGACTGGCTGGTTTACCAGGACTTGCAAGACCTGGAAACCGCCGTGGCTGGCCCCAAACACCCCGGCATGAAGTTCGACACCTCGTGCTTTTCCGGCGAATACATCACCGGCGTGGCCGAAGGTTACTTTGAATCGCTGCAAGCCTTGCGCTCGGACGCGGCCAAGGAAAAGCGCCGGACATGAGCCTGTATCAGGCCGCCGCAGCGGTGCTCGCCACTGCCGGGGTGGATGAAAAACCGGCCGCAGCACGCGCCATGGCGGCGGCGTTCCGTGCAGGGCAGCTTGCCATTGATGAAAACGCCCCGCCGCCCGTCGCCATCGGCATGCCGGGGCGGCCTGCCAAGCCGCGACTGGTGCACCCGCGCGAGCTGCCACGGCGCGGCTTTGGTTCGCTGGCCGGGCGTGCGGCCTTTATTCATGCGGTGGCGCATATCGAGTTCAATGCCATTGATTTGGCCTGCGATGCGGTTTACCGCTTTCGCGGCCTGCCGCCGGAGTTCTATGCCGACTGGGTGCAGGTGGCCGATGACGAGGCGCGGCATTTTGTGATGATGCGTGCGCGGCTCAACGACCTGGGTTTTGATTACGGCGATTTCGATGCCCATAACGGCCTGTGGGAAATGGCCGAGAAAACCGCCCATGATGGCCTGGCACGCATGGCGCTGGTGCCGCGGGTGCTGGAGGCGCGCGGGCTGGATGTCACCCCGGGGATGATTGAAAAATTGAAATCGCTGGGCGATACCGGAACCGCCGCCTGTCTCGAAATCATCCTGCGCGAGGAAATCGCCCATGTCGCCGCCGGTTCGCGCTGGTATCGCTGGTATTGCCAGCGTGCAGGCGTGGAGCCGCGCAGCCGCTTCCGCGAGCTGCTGCACCAATACGCCAGCGGCGTGCTGCATGGCCCGTTCAATATGGAGGCGCGGCTGATGGCCGGTTTTGATGCTGACGAGCTGCAATCGCTCTGCGATGCCGCCGAAGCGGCCTCAGCCTGATTCAGCCATAGCGCAATAATTCCACTTGCCCGCCGTGGCTGCGGGCATAGCAGAAACCCTGGCCGTACCAGTCGCCCAGTACGATGCGCTGGCGGCCCTGGCCTTCATCATGATGCGCCGGGCGGTGGGTATGGCCGTGAATCATGCAGCTGATGCCAAAACGCTCAAAGCTCGTGTGCACGCTGGCCGGGCTGACATCGGTAATCGCCTCGGCACTGCCATCGGCCTGCAGCTCGCCATAGCGGGCGCGGCTGGCCTGGCGCGCCTGCTGGGCAAACGCCAGGCGTGCAGCCAGCGGCTGGGCAAGAAAACTCGCCCGCCAGGCCGGGGTGCGGCTCATGGCGCGGAACTGCTGATAGGCCGTATCGTCGGTGCACAGCAAGTCACCATGCCCCAGCAAGATAGGCATGCCCTGCACCACAATCACTGCCGGGTCGGGCAGCAGGCGCATCCGGCAACGCCGGGCGTAATCCTCGCCCAGCAGGAAATCACGGTTGCCGTGGATGAAATACAGCGCCGTGCCGCGTGCTGCCGTCTGCTGCAATAGCTCGGCCACTTCCGCGCCGCTGGCACTGGGGTCGTCATCACCTACCCAGGCCTCGAACAAGTCGCCAAGGATATAAAGCGCACGCGCATGAGACGCTTCTTCATGCAGAAAACGGCGAAACAGCGCCGTGGTTTCGGGGCGGGCATCTTCCAGATGCAGGTCGGAGATAAACAATGCGCTCATCCGCGCATTGTAAGTGCAGCTAAAATGCGCGGCCTGCGTTTCACAAGAGCTTGCCATGACCATCCGTACCCGCTTTGCGCCTTCTCCCACCGGCTATCTGCATATTGGTGGCGCCCGTACCGCCCTGTATTGCTGGCTGGCCGCGCGCCGTGCCGGAGGCCAGTTCGTGCTGCGCATCGAGGATACCGACCGTGAGCGCAGTACCCAGGCGGCGATTGATGCCATCTTGCAGGCGATGGACTGGCTGGGGCTGTCCTATGACGAAGGCCCGATTTACCAGACCCAGCGCCTTGAGCGTTACAGGGAAGTGGCCGAGCAACTGCTGGCCGAGGGCAAGGCCTATTACGCCTACGAAAGTCGCGAAGAACTCGATGCAATGCGCGAGGCGGCGATGGCTGCCGGCGAGAAGCCGCGTTATCGCGGCAAGTACCGCGATGAAAACGCCCCCTGGCGTGATGACCCCAACCGGGTGATTCGCTTCCGCAATCCGGACAGCGGCAGCGTGGTGTTCGACGACCTGGTGAAAGGCCGCATCGAATGGCAGAACAGCGAACTCGATGACCTGGTGATTTTCCGCCCCGATGGTTACGCCACCTACAATTTTGCGGTGGTGGTGGACGATATGGACATGGGCATCACCCATGTGGTGCGCGGCGATGACCATGTCAACAATACGCCCCGGCAAATCAACCTGTATCAGGCACTGGGCAAAACGCCGCCGCTGTTTGCGCATCTGCCGATGATTCTGGATGAGTCCGGCGCCAAGCTCAGCAAGCGCACCGGCGCGGCCGATGTGATGCAATACCGCGATGCCGGCTACCTGCCGCATGCGCTCTTGAACTACCTGGTACGCCTGGGCTGGTCGCATGGCGACCAGGAAATCTTCTCCATCGACGAAATGATTGCGCTGTTTGAGCTCAAGGATGTCAACGCCAAGGCTTCACGGCTTGATGCCGCCAAGCTTGGCTGGCTCAACCAGCAATACCTGAAAAACGATGCGCCCGAAGACGTGGCCCGGCACCTGCTTTGGCATCTCCAGCAATGTGGCTACGACTTGCAGCAAGGCCCGGCGCCCAAGGATGTGGTCATCGCCCTGCGCGAGCGAGTGCAGACCCTGAAGGACATGGCCGAGAAAGCCGCTGTCTGGTACCAGCCACTGAGCCAATACGATGAGGCGGCGGTTGCCAAGCATTTGGTGGAAAGCGCACGTGCGCCGCTGGCGGCAGTGCGCGCGCAACTGGCGGCGGTGACCGACTGGCAGCAGGAAACCGTGGCTACGGCGCTCAAGGTCACCGCTGCAAGCCTGGGGCTTGGCATGGGCAAAATTGCCCCGGCGCTGCGGGTGGCCATCACCGGCACCCAGGTCAGCCCGGATATCTCGCATACCGTGTATCTGGCAGGCCAGGACGGGGCGCTGCGCCGGATTGATGCGGCGCTTGCCAAAATCCCGGCTTGAGTCACCGGACGGCTCGCGGCATTATGCCCGCATGAGCCAGACGCACCAGCACTGTACTTCACCCGAGCACCATGTCCACGATGCGGCAGACTTTATCGCCGCCGTTGAGCGCGCCTGCGCGCAGCGCGGTCTGCGCCTGACGCCGATTCGCGCCCATGTGCTGCGCCTGATTGCCGAGGAAACCGGACAGCCCATCAAGGCCTACGACCTGCTGGACAAGGTGCGCATGAGCGATGGCCCCGGGGCGGCAGCACCGCCTACGGTGTATCGCGCGCTGGATTTTTTGATGATGAACGGCTTTGTACACAAGCTCGAATCCATCAATGCCTTCGTGGCCTGCCATCACCCCGATGCCGCCCAGCACTCGGTGCCGTTTCTTATTTGCGACCGTTGCCACAGGGCAGTGGAGCTGGAAGATGCCGAAGTCGTCAGCGCACTGGAATCACGTGCCCGCGCACTGGGCTTCATGCCGCAGCGGCAAGTGCTGGAAGTGCACGGCCTGTGCGAACGCTGCGCCGGTTGAGGTCAAAGATTGGGCGATGCAGTCAAGCTGTACGCAGAATGCGGTGAGCTAGATGGCAAAACAAACGGGGCGCATCGCGCCCCGTTTGTTTTACTGGCATCAGCGTTTCTATCAGAAGAAGAAACGTACACCGGCCACATAACCACGACCCGGCAGGGGTGCGAGGTCTTTCAGGTACGAGGTATGCACGCGCGCTTCCTTGTTGAGCAGGTTGCGGCCATCGACAAACACTTCCCAGCCCTTGCCACTGGCGGTATCGCCATGCCAGGCGAGGTGGGCGTTTACCCAGGTATAGCCCGCAGTGCCGGATTCGTTGTTGGCAACACGGTCCTGGCGGAATACCCGGGTGCCACTCAACGCCGCGCGCCAGCTTGGCGCTTCCCAGCGCAGTTCGGCGCCAGCGCGCATCGGGGCAATGCGCGGCAGGTTGCCACCTTCCACCAGCCAGGCGCGGCGGTTATGGGTGTGGTCGCCGTGCAGGATGCGGATGCGTCGCTCGTGGATATCATTGCCGCGCAGGCGGCCACGGACGGTATCGCCGAACAGGCGCAGGTCGAAGTGGCCGCTATCGTTGTCAACCAGGGTAAAGGTTGATTCGATTTCAAACCCATGCAGGCGGGCATCGTCCTGAGCCCACAGCAGCACCGGCGTGCCGTGGTCACGCAGGATTCGGGTGGCGGTCAGGTTGAGATAGCTCTGGTAGATGTAGTCTTTGTAGTCGGCATAGAACCCGGTGGCTTGCAGCTTGATGCGGTCACCACGCCAGCGTGCGCCCAGTTCAATACGGTTGACGGTTTCGCGTTGCAGCTTGTCATCACCGACCTCAATCATCCCGGTGGCAACGTGGAAGCCATTGGAATAAAGCTCTTCGGCCGTTGGCGCACGCTGCGCGCGATCCAGCCCCAATTGCAGGCTGAAGGCATCATTGATATTCCAGCGCAGGGCTGCCGAGGCATGGGTGGTGCGGAAATCGCGCTGATTCTGGCGGCGTGGCAGCAGGGCGACCGGCTCGGCTTCGATATCACTGCGGTCGTGACGCAGGCCAAGTTCGACCCTGACCGGGCCGAAGTCGCGCTGTCCCAGCCAGAACAGGCCAAGGTCACGACTGCGGTTGTGCGGGACGAAAGCCTCGGCGCCGGTAGCATCAAAGTTGCGGCGAACGCCCTGCAGGCCGAAGGCGCCTTGCCAGCCGGCGATATCTTGATGTACCAGCTCGATACGTCCTTCGTGGGTCTTGTTGTTGAACACGGTGCCGATTTCATCCCCTTCGTGCTCGGTATGGGTGTAGTCGGTATGGGCGTATTTGAAACGCAAGGTCTTGAAGATGCCAAGGTCATTCAGGCCGCCATGCAGCTCGTGACGGCGCTGATCCAGGCGGATGGTTACCTCGTGGGCTTCTTCATCGTGTCCGTGCCCATGCCCGTGCCCATGGTCGGCATGACTGTGACCGGGAACGCCATAACGGCTGTTATACAGGCTGGTATTGATGCCGAAGTGACCGCGCTCACCGATATAGCTCACACCAAGGCCGGCACTGGCAGTGCGGGTGGCGCTGTTGGTGAGCTTGCCCCAGTTGGCGGCATCTCGCTTCTCACCATGTTCCTTGGCGTGCTCGGCGCTGACAGCGTGCCCCGGAATTTTGATGTCGCCGGTTTCGCGCAACAGGCCGTCGGCATGGAAGACCCAGCCGCTGCCACTGCTGGCGGTGCTGCCATCAAGGCGGAACATGCCGGTGCGCTCGGCATTGACATTGCCGCCGCGCAGCTCCACACGGCCAGAGAACGGTGCTTCCAGCAGCGCATCGGGGCTGCGGCCATCCACCACGTTGACGGCGCCGCCAATCGCGCCACTGCCGTACAGCAGGGCGGCCGGGCCTTTCAACACTTCAATGCGGTTGGCCATGAACGGCTCGATGCTGACCGCATGGTCAATGCTGACGGTGGACACATCGCCACTGCCGGTGCCGCTGTTCAATACCTGTACGCGCGCACCGTCAAGGCCGCGGATGATGGGCCGGCCCACACCCGGGCCAAAGTAAGAGCTTTGAATGCCCGGCAGGCGCTCAAGGCTGCCGCCAAGGGTGGCGGCCTTTTCTTCATCAAGACGCTCGCCTGCCAGCACATCGACCGGCCGCGCCAGGTCCTCGGCAGTCTGGTGCAGCGGCGTGGCGGTGACTTTCACCTTGTCCAGCAGGTCATGTGCCGGGCTGCGATGCTGGTCGTGGCTTTGCGCAAAGCCGGCAGCCGGGACAGCCAGGGCAAGCAGCAGCGCATGGGTCAGAAGATGGCGACGCGGGGGGAGGGGGAGGATTTTCGTCATGCTTTGTTGTAGAGTAGTGGTTACAAGGTAGCAAATGTTATATTGTTATCTGTCCTTCAGGCAAGAGCTGCACTGGGGAGATGAAGCATCGTTAGCCAGATTGTGTGTGCAACTGGCTGATTTAAAAGGTGCTTCATGCAAGGCAGAAGTGGCAATACAAGGCGCGGCCACCTCGGAATTCACCACATCTAGGGCTGGACTTAAAACATGGCGCAACCAGGAACACGCCTGCAAACTGCTGACCGCATCGGCTTTGCCGCATCCATGCTGTGCGCAGTCCACTGCGCGGCATTGCCGGTGCTGCTGGCGCTGCTGCCAACCCTGGGGCTTGGCAGCCAGGGCTGGGTGGATATCGATCAGGGGGTAGTAGTCTTTGCCACCGTGCTGGCGGCCACCACCTTGACGATCGGCTGGCGCCGCCATCGTGCCTATCATGCCTGGGGCTTGCTGCTGCCAGCACTGCTGCTGCTGTGGTTTGGCGCTTTCGGGCCGTTCCATGCGCACGGGCATGCGCAGCCATATGCCTGGCTGCACTGGGGACTGATGGTGCCAGGCGGGGTGTTGCTGGCATTGGCGCATTTGACCAATATGCGTCTGACGCATCGTGCCGGGGTGCTGGCAGTGACAAAAAATCAGGGCTGATTGCTGCCCGGCTTTGTGTTAGGCTTCGCGTTTACTTTTCCACTCCCTGCGCAATGGCGCAGGCCAACATCCATCAGGAGCAATTACCATGGGCAAAGGCGACCGCAAGACCGCCAAAGGCAAGCGTTATAACTGCAGTTACGGCAATGTGCGTCCGAAGGCCATCACCAAGGCTGCGGGCTCTGCCGCTGCCCCGGTGGTCAAGGCAGGCAAGCGTACTGTGAACAAAAAGGTCAGTAAATCTGCTTGAGTTGGCGGCTTGATGAAAAGCTTCCGGCTTGGCCGAGAAGTCGGACTATTGGCAAACCCTGGTTTTTACCGGGGTTTGTTGCTTTATGTTTAGGGGTGTTAACGCTAATGGGTTTCCAGTGGGCTTGATGCCAAACTAGCGGCATGGAAATCGCTGCAGAATAGTTCCCTTGGTTGAATACAGCCTGCCAGAACGACGCGGCAACGTGTCTTTGAGCAATCTTCAGGTACTCAATACCATCCTTTATATGGCCGAGCACGGATGCAAGTGGTGGCAATGAGGTGGCAAGAAATTCGGGAGATGCTGTTCCCGGAAGATGCTGGAATTGAAACACTTCACCAAAGCCCTGCCGAAAGCGGGGTTTCTTCGTTGCAGGAAGTGGGACAGATTGTCGCCGAACGCGCACCACGGAGCGTGCCTATGGTGGCCGTGTGGCAAGAAGATAGGGCGGGCCGTTATAGGCTGGGACTATATGCGCCAATACTTCTACCTTTCACCTGGTCGAAGTTTGTTATCGCTTCAAGCACTGTGGGCAAGGCACCCCATGTACAGGGGCTTGCACACCTTGCCCCTGCATATGGGGTGCACTTGCGGGTACCGAGAAGATACCTTGAACAGGCTCTTGGTAAGGGCTAGGAATTGCCATAGAAAAGCCCCTGAAACCAGGGGCTTATTTGGATAACTGGCGGAGAGAGGGGGATTCGAACCCCCGAAGCGCGGTTTAGACGCTTACACACTTTCCAGGCGTGCTCCTTCAACCACTCGGACACCTCTCCGGGAGCGCATGAGCTTGCCATGCGAGCTGCAGTATTCTAATCACTGCACGCTTGCAAGGCAAAGCCTTTTATCAACCAGCGCGACTGGCGCGTTTGCGGTCGGTTTCGCTACGCAGTTTCTTGCGCAGGCGGATTTGCTTCGGGGTTACTTCTACCAGCTCGTCATCGTCGATGAACTCCAATGCCTGCTCCAGCGAGAATTTCACGGGCGGCGTCAGCGCCAGCGCATCGTCCTTGCCCGAGGCGCGGAAGTTGGTGAGCTGCTTGGCGCGCAGGGCGTTGACGGTGAGGTCGTTGTCCTTGGCATGGATGCCGACCAGCTGGCCTTCGTAGATTTCTTCCTGCGGCTCGACAAACAGCCGGCCACGCTCCTGCATCGCCATCTGTGCATAGGCGGTGGAAGTGCCGGTGTCGTTGGAAATCAGCACGCCGTTCTGGCGCTGGCCAATGGCGCCTTCGGTTTTCGGGCCGTAGTGGTCGAACACATGGAACAGCAGGCCGCTGCCTGAGGTCAGGGTCTTGAATTCGGTCTGGAAGCCAATCAGGCCGCGCGCCGGGATGATGAACTCCATACGCACCCGGCCCTTGCCATCGGGCACCATGTTTTGCAGCAGCGCCTTGCGCTCGCCCAATCGCGCCATCACGCCGCCCTGGTATTCCTCCTCCAAATCGACCACCAGTTGCTCATACGGCTCCTGCACCACGCCGTCGATTTCGCGGATGATGACCTCGGGGCGCGATACCGCCAGTTCATAGCCTTCGCGGCGCATGGTTTCGATGAGGATGGACAGGTGCAACTCGCCACGGCCGCTGACCTTGAATTTGTCGGCATCATTGGTGTCCTCCACCCGCAGCGCGACGTTGTGCTGGGTTTCGCGCATCAGCCGGTCGCGCAGCTGGCGGCTGGTGAGGAATTTGCCGCCGCTGCGGTCCTTGTTGCCGGCAAATGGCGAGTCATTGACTTGGAAGGTCATGGAGATGGTCGGCTCGTCCACGCTCAGTACCGGCAATTGTTCCACCGCTGCGGGGTCGCACAGGGTTTCACTGATGCCGAGCTTTTCGATGCCGGAGAAGGCGATGATGTCACCGGCCTGCGCCTCGTTCACTTCGATACGGTCCAGCCCCATAAAGCCCAGCACTTGCAGCACCTTGCCGTTGCGGGTCTTGCCATCAACATCAATCACCGTCACCGGCATGTTGCTGCGCACCTTGCCGCGCTGGATGCGACCAATGCCAATCACGCCGACATAATTGTTGTAGTCCAGGCTGGTGACGCGCATCTGGAACGGGCCTTCCTCGCTGACCGGCGGCACCGGCACATGCTCGATAATGGCCTGGAACAGCGGCGTCATATCGCCTTCGCGTACGTTCTCGTCCAGCCCGGCATAGCCGTTCAGGCCAGAGGCATAAATCACCGGGAAGTCGAGCTGCTCATCGGTGGCGCCGAGGCGGTCGAACAAGTCAAAGGTCTGGTTCAGCACCCAGTCCGGGCGTGCACCGGGGCGGTCCACCTTGTTGATGACCACAATCGGCTTGAAGCCCATGGCGAAGGCTTTTTCGGTGACGAAGCGGGTCTGCGGCATTGGCCCGTCCATGGCATCGACCAGAATCAGCACCGAGTCCACCATCGACAGCACGCGCTCGACCTCGCCGCCAAAATCGGCGTGGCCGGGGGTATCGACGATATTGATGCGGTATTCCTCGCCCTCGGGCGATTTCCACTTGATGGCGGTGTTCTTGGCGAGGATGGTGATGCCGCGCTCTTTTTCGATGTCGCCGCTGTCCATGACGCGCTCGGCCAGCACGGTGCGCTCGTCAAAGGTGTGGGATTGTTTCAGCAGCTGGTCAACCAGGGTGGTCTTGCCGTGGTCAACGTGGGCGACGATGGCGATATTGCGAAGATTTTTGATGGACATACAAAAAGGCCGCACAAGCGGCCATCTGAAATAAAAAGATGGGCACCAATTATACGCGACTGTGTTTTGCGCAGTATGCGCAGGCTCAAGATGCGGCGGCGCAACAAGGCGCACAATGACCCTGCGCCAGATATCTGGTTTAACCTGAAGGAGAACCCATGATTCAGAACGTTTCCGGCGATATCCTCTTGAGCCGCGCCCATGCCATTGCCCACGGCATTGCCCCCAATGATGATTTCCATCAGGGGCTGGCGCTGGCACTGCGCGAGCACGCACCCTCGCTGTACAAGGACTTCCGCCATTACTGCCATACGCAAAGCCCCAAGCCCGGCGAACTATGGGCATGGATGGGCGCAGACGGCCAGCGCGTGGTCAACCTGTTCACCCAGGAGGGCGCCGAAGGCCATAGCGGCGGCAAGCCCGGCAAGGCCACGCTCTCGCAGGTGCGCCATACGCTCAAGGCACTGCGCAAATTTGTCGAGGACGAAAAACTGACCAGCCTTGCCCTGCCCAAGCTCGCCACGGGAGTCGGTGGCCTTGACTGGGCTGATGTTGAGCCGCTGGTACACGAATATCTGGGTGATTTGTCCATCCCGGTCATCGTCTACACCACCTTCCAGAAAGGTGAGGCGGCTGCAGAAAAACTCTGATGGGGAGGGGGAAGGACGGCCTTGAATCGTTGCAAGGCCGTCCCCATCCTGAAAGACACGCCCGCCTTGTGGCAATCCATGCAAGGCGGGCGTGCTCTTTCATCACCCTAAGGAAAAAGCATGTCCCTGACTGCAATCATTGATACCGACCGCGGCACCATCAAACTGGAGCTGTTTGCCGACAAGGCGCCGCTGACCGTGGCCAACTTCGTCAACCTCGCCCAGCGCGGCTTCTATAACGGCCTCAACTTCCACCGCGTCATTGCCGACTTCATGATTCAGGGCGGTTGCCCGGACGGACGCGGCACTGGTGGCCCCGGCTACCGCTTCGAGGACGAAACCAATAACGGCGTGCGTCATGAGCGCGGCGTGATTTCGATGGCGAACGCCGGCCCCAACACCAATGGCAGCCAGTTCTTCATTACCCATATCAAGACCGACTGGCTGGATGGCAAGCACACCGTGTTTGGCAAGGTTCTGGAAGGCCTGGAAGTGGTGGACAGCATCCAGCAAGGCGATGGCATCAAGTCCATCCGCATTGAAGGCGATGCCGAGGCGGCACTGGCGGCCCGCGCCGAGCGCGTGGCCGAATGGAACAAAATCCTCGCCGCCTGATTCAGGCTTGAGGGCAGCAGCGCAGACCCCGCTACGCTGCGTTTTGCCCCTGACTCAGCGTAATACAGATGCCCCCGCGATGCCGGGGGCCCTTTCAAATCTTCTGTCTGTGGTCGCCAAATTGCAGGACGGTGTCGGTTTCCAATGCCTGTGTATTCATACCGATGTATGGCAAGCAGCAAACCGAACAAACTGTATCCATTGGCCGACAGTCGCAGCTATACAGTCAGCAGGCTTTTTGAAGTGTAGCGGTTAAGATGTGCGTCGCGCTGCAATCGGCTTTATTTCCTGAAAAGAGCAACTTATGAAACGAAACTTCCTTCCTGTTTCCATTTTTGGTGCCCCCACGGATGTGGGCGCTGCGCATCGCGGTGCTTCGATGGGACCTGAGGCATTGCGAGTTGCCAAATTGGTCGATGCAATTGCACGTCGTGGTGTGGATGTACGGGATATGGGCGATGTGACAGGGCCGCGCAATCCGGAGGCGGCGCCGGTAGAGGGTTATCGGCATCTGCAGGAGGTCATTGCCTGGAATCAGGCTGTGTTCGACATGAGTTCGCAGGAGCTGGCTGCAGGCCGGATGCCAATCATGCTGGGCGGAGATCACTGTCTGGCAATGGGCTCGATTGCTGCCGTGGCCGCACATGTGCGCAAGGCAGGGAAAAAGCTGCGGGTACTGTGGCTGGATGCGCATGCGGATTTCAATACCAGCGAGGTCACGCCATCGGGCAATATCCACGGCATGCCGGTGGCTTGTCTTTGCGGTCTTGGTCCTGATGTACTGGTCAATCTGGGGGCACCAGGGCCTGCCATCCGTCCCGACGAAGTACGTCAAATCGGTATCCGCTCGGTGGACAGGGAGGAAAAGAGCCTGGTCAAGGAACATGCGCTGGATATTTATGACATGCGCTATATCGATGAAATCGGCATGCGCCGGGTGATGGAAGAAGCCTTGGAAGGCATGGATGAAAACACCCATTTGCATGTGAGCTTCGATGTGGACATGCTCGACCCGTCCATCGCACCGGGTACCGGCACCCGTGTGCCGGGCGGTGTCAATTACCGTGAGGCACAGTTGATGATGGAAATGATTGCCGACACCGGCTGTCTGGCTTCGCTGGATTTGGTGGAAGTGAACCCGGCACTGGACAAGCGCAATGCCACGGCAAAGCTTGCCGTGGAGCTGGTGGAAAGCCTGTTTGGCAAATCCACCCTGATGCGTGACTGACGGGTTTGCTGAATGAAGCATTGCGGCAATGCTTGAGATATACGGAAAATTCACGCGCTTCACGTTTTGATGGGGACACGGGCTGCATAGACAGCCCCAATCCCCAATCTCAAGGAGAAGTTTCATGAAGCGTTTGATGAGCATTGCATTGCTGACGTTGTTTGCCATGGGGCTTGCCGGCTGCAATACCATGGCCGGTGCCGGCAAGGACATCCAGAAAGCAGGCCAAAAGGTCGAACAAAAAGCCGAAGACTGCAGAGATGGCCGCTGTTGAAAGCCCGGTAGCCTGAACAACCCCGTGTCAATTGACACGGGGTTTGTTTTTGGAACGAAAGATGAACAGGATAATGTTTTCTTGAAGATTTAAGTTTGGCCTAAGTTTCCGCGACCAAACTGCAACTGTTCCGGACAGAAACTTAACTTCACTTCCGACAGGAGCAAAACATGAAACACAGTAAGAAAATCATTTCCGCATGGGTGCTTGGCCTGGCACTGGCCGCAGGCGGAGTCGCAGTCGCTGCCCCGCAAGTGATACAGCATGAAGCCGTAGCCGAGCTTGCCCGCGCCAAAATCAGCCTGGTTCGCGCCATTGAAATTGCCGAAGCCCATATCAATGGTGGACGGGCAGCTTCTGCCGAGCTGGATGTAGAGCTGGGGCGTGCGGTTTTCGACGTCAAGGTGGTGGCAAGGGATAATACGGTTTATGAAGTGGAAATCGATGGTAGCAATGGCCGGGTGATTTCGAGCCGGATTGATCGGGACGATTGAGTCCCTGGGTTTTGAAAAGCGGTCATTTATGGCCGCTTTTCTTCATATGGGGGAAATATGCGGTTGCTGTTGGTAGAAGATGACATGATGATTGGCCAGGTGCTTGCGCAATTGCTTGGCCGTGCGCATTACGTGGTGGACTGGGCAAAAGATGGTATTGAGGCCGATACCGCGCTTTGCACCACGGCTTACGACCTGGTGCTGCTTGATCTGGGGTTGCCGCGCATGGATGGGCTGGAGGTACTGCGTCGGCTGCGCGCAAAGGGCAATGCCACACCGGTGATTGTGGCGACGGCGCGAGATGCCGTATCTGACCGCATTGCCGGACTGGATGCCGGTGCGGATGACTATGTGCTTAAGCCATTCGACTTCGATGAGTTGTTGGCGCGTCTGCGTGCGCTCAGGCGACGCACAAAAACACATCTTGAAGCGGGCTATCGATACAAAGATGTTTGGCTGGACAGCATGGCCCGTAAAGCCCGGCTTGCCGGAGTGGATGTGCAGCTTTCCGCACGTGAATGGGCGGTGCTGGAACCACTGCTGCAACGTCCGGGGCAAGTGTTGAGTCGGGCGCAACTGGAAGAAAAGCTTTACGGCTGGCGTGATGAAATCAACAGTAATGCAGTGGAAGTGTATATCCACGGCATTCGTCGCAAATTGGGCAGCAGCATCATCCAGAATGTGCGTGGCCTGGGGTATCGCGTGCCGTTGCAGGAGGCAGGCGAGTCATGAAATCGGCAACATATTCCCTGCGAGGGCGCCTGCTGCGCTGGCTTGTTGCATTGCTGCTTGTCGCTCTGGGAGGGCAGGCGGCATTGAGCTACAAAGTGTTGCTTGACGAGTCTGAAGACATCTTCGATTACCAAATGATGCAAATGGCGCAGATACTCGCCCGTGGCGATGCTCTTGCGGAAGCCTTGCCGCGTATTCGTGAAGATGACGAAGATTTGCAGCTTTACCTGCAAATTTGGGGCGAGGAGGGCCTGGAATACGCTTCGGAGCGGCGCAATTTGATGCCACGCCTTGCAAAGACAGGCTTTTCCGAGATGGTCTTGGGTGGAGAGCGTCTGCGAATCTACGTCGAAATCCATGGCGGGATGCAGGTGCAAGTCGGACAGTCACTTGCTGAGCGGCGAGAGGTTGCACAGGAAATTGCTTTGGAAAGTGCCTGGCCGTTGCTTTGGGCCACACTCATCATCGTGTTGACTACAGCACTTATTACCACACTGGCATTGCGTCCGTTGACGCGCTTGCAGCGTGAGTTGGCAGTGCGTAAACCGGGGGAGATGATGCCACTGGATAGCCAGGGGCTGCCTTCTGAAATTGTGCCGCTGGCGGAAGAAACCAATGCATTGATGATGCGTATGGAGCGTGCGTATGAGCAACAACGGCAATTTGTATCCGATGCCGCGCATGAACTGCGTACTCCGTTGGCCGCATTGTTGTTGCAAAACGAGGCTATTCGCCAGGCGGCTGATCCGGTGCAGTTGCAGCAGGCTCTGGAAATGCAGCGTCAGGGTATCAGGCGCGCCAGTCGCTTGGTCGAACAACTGTTGCTGCTGGCACGGCAGGAGGCGGGCGCTCATGAAACCGGCGAGTTCGAGGCTGGCAAGGTTTTGCAGCCGCTGCTTGAGGAGTCAGCGGTATTGGCTGCAAGCGGCAATATCCGGCTGCAATTCCTCTGCAGCCGGGAGTGCTGGTTGCAGGGCAGCGTTACGGCATTTACGGCAGTGATGCGTAACTTGATAGACAACGCACTCAAGTACACCCCTGAAGGCGGCGTGGTGAAGGTCAGCATTGCCGATGATATTCGCGTGGAAGATAGCGGCCCTGGCATCCCCGAAAGCCAGCGGGAAAGGGTGTTTGACCGCTTTTACCGAATCCCCGGCAGTGCCGGGCAGGGCAGCGGTCTTGGACTTGCCATTGCACGCACTGCTGCGCAATTACTGGGGATGGAGCTCATTCTGGAAAGCAGTCCGCTGGGAGGGCTTGCGGCAGTGCTGCGCTCTGGCAGGCGGGATAGGGCCGAGTTCAAGAAAAGACTATCCTGAATGGTAGTGAAACAGTTATATTCTTGCAGAGTCATTACGCAAGTAGTGATTTCACGTCTCTATGCTCACACATATTCAGGATATTGAAACATGAAGTGCAGAAACCTTAGAAACACCCGCTCCAAGCTTTTCCAGGCGATTGCATGCAGTCTTTTGGCCGCTACTTTCCCGGCAGCCGTAATGGCCGGAGCACCGCAATTTGGCTTTGCTCTTGAGGGCGAGCAATGCGCGGTTGGTACGGATGCCGAGCGCCAGAACTGCCGCAATCAGCAACTGTCCAGGAAGCTGGCTGCACTGCATGGAGAGCAGGCATCAGGCAGCGTGGTTTCGGTCAGCACGGCTGTGACTGCCAACTACAATGAAACCGCCCAGCTGGGCGATGCCGAAAGCTGGAAAACCGAAGAATTCATGCAGGACTGGGGGCTGGAAGCAATGAATGCCCATCATGCCTATGCGCGTGGCCTGAGCGGCTCGGGGATTCGCATTGGTCTGCTCGATTCCGGTGTTGGCCTTGAGCATACTGAGTTTGCCGGCAAGGATCATCAGGGCTTGAAAATCGGCAACCTGCTGGAAGACGGTACCCGTTGTGGCGCTGATCAGACTGTTGGTGGCAAAACCGCTTGTTTCGGTACTGATGGTGGACGAGCACAGATAGATGCTACTTATTGGCATCCTGCTTTGGTTCGCTACCTGAAGCCGGAATACCAGTACCTTGCTGGCAAGTTGCAGTTGACCTGGGGCTCGCATGGTACCCATGTGGCCGGCACCATGGCCGCCAATCGTGATGGCAATGGCATGCACGGTGTCGCCTTTGGCGCGGATTTCAGCTCGGCACGCCTGTTTGCGGACAGTATTACGGTGCTCGATATTGCTTGTGCCTTCTTTAGGAATTGCCAGAGCGTTTCCACCTATGCCAATGCCACCGCATTTGAGGACATGTACCAGCAGATGAATGCTGCCGGGGTGCGCGCCATCAATCATAGCTGGGGCTTTGCGCGTGAGCCGGGTACTGCCGAGCAACAGGATGTGTACTTCAATCACGAAAGTCTGCAAGCGCGTTGGGAGGCTGTCCGCACTGGTAGCTTGCAGGGCGAGAAGCTTTATGGCAATGGCATGGGGTTAATCCAAGTTTGGGCTGCTGGTAACAGCGGCACCAACCCCAGTCCGGCAGCCAGTCCGATTGCCGGTGTGCATGCCAGCCTGCCACGGCATATGTCCGAGCTGGAAAAATACTGGTTGAGTGTGGTCAATGTCCGCCCGTCAGCAGAAGGTGCGGCGGATCCCTATATCCTCAGCAACCGCTCGATGAAGTGCGGCTTGTCGATGAATTGGTGTGTGGCTGCCCCCGGCACCCTGATTAATTCTTCGGTGATGGGAGGGGAAAGCATTGATGGTGATATTGAAGAAGACGGAAACGGTAATCTCCGCCTGCTGGGTGTTGACAAGTTGCGCGAAAACAGCAGCTTCGATTACGACGATTACAGCGGCACCTCCATGGCCACACCGCATGTGACCGGGGCGCTGGCGCTGTTGTTCGAACGTTACCCGTACCTCACCAATGCCCAGGTGCGCGATGTGCTGCTGACCACCGCGACTGACCTCGGCGCGCCCGGCGTCGATGATGTCTATGGCTGGGGCATGGTGGACCTGAAGAAGGCCATCGAGGGCTATGGCATGTTCCGCGTCGATACCGATGTCAACATGGTCGCCAAGGCCGGCGGTGCGCATTGGTGGAACGATGCCCGCGTCTGGGATGTGTGGACCAATGATATCTCTGGTGCCGCCTTCAGCTTCAGCAGCGTCGTTGACGGCAAGGACATTGGCGGCTGGCTGCGCCTCGCCGGCAACAACACTTTTGCGGGCCTGACCGTCAACAGCGGCACTCTGGAGCTGACCGGAGAAAACACCTTCGGCAGCGACGTCAATCTCGTCGGCGGCAAGCTGCTGGTCAATGGCATCCTCAACAATGCCGTCAATGTCACTGGCGGCCTGCTTGCCGGCAATGGCGTGTTCAAGGGCGGTCTCAGCATTGCCGACCAGGGCTTCCTCGGTGGCACCTCCACCATCCACGGCAATCTGAACATCGCCAAGGGCGGGACCATCGCCCCGGGCAATTCGATTGGCACGCTCACCGTGAATGGTGACTATGTACAGGCTTCGG
>JAUMYP010000019.1:26981-40052 GCA_030528565.1 Pseudomonadota bacterium | reverse complement strand
AGGCCGACTACGGCGGCATGCTGCGCCTGCTGCCGCCCGAGCACTGGCCGCAAGCGGGTGAAAACCCCGAGCCGCTCATGGCCCGATTATTGAAGCTGGCCAGCCGCATGAGGCCCCAGCAGCTGGCCAGCTCAAAACGCAAGCCCAAGCGTGCCGAGAGCGCCAAGGGCAAGGGCTACGTCGATGGCTGTCAGGTGCGCGCCCATGTGTCCACGGCAAGAGTGCTCAAACAGGCGCGGGGGAAAGACCTTGAAAGGCATGGCTCTCAGAACGACAGGCGGCTGATGAGGTTGAATATCGGTGCCAGTGCTTCGGCAGACTCTGCCTGCACATTGAAATAGGCATCGCGGCCATCAGCCAGTTTGATGGCGGTTTCTCGCGCTTCGATACCGCTGCGGGTGGCGATTTCCGCGCGATACCAATAGGTGTTGCTGCCATTGATGGTGGCGCTTTCAGCACGGCGGCTGCGGCTGCCCTTGAAAGGGTAATCGCGCGCCAGGCTCAGGCTGAATAACTCACTGCCACTGCTATCCACGGCGCGGCAGAAAGTCAGGTCGGGCATCTGCTTTTCTTCCCATTGCACTGAGGACTCGGCCGCAAGCTGCGGACAGTGGCTTTGTTGTGCCTGCAATGCGGGGGTGGCAGCAACCAGTGCCAAAGTCAGCAACGCCCTGAAAATATTCAACTCATTCTCCCAAGCCAGATGGTTCTGCCAAGGGTTTATAGAAGGGTGCTCAGAGCCGTGTAAAGGGGATGCGGGCAGGAAATTCCTGATATGTGATTCTTATCACAGCTGAATGGGCGTTTAACGCCGGGATGCCAGGCGGTCGGCAAGCCGGGTAGGCTCGGGCAGGCGATAGCCGCGCAGGCAGTAAATCACCCATTTGGCTGCGGACGTCATCGACACCCGGTGACCGGGGGAAACATACAGCGGCAGGCAACCGGCCTTGCTGCGCAGCGCCCAGCCGATTTGTTCGCCAAGCCCCTGGCCTTCATCGACCCGCAGCGGGGTATGCGCGCCGTGCATATCATGCAGCGGGCGGTGCTGGCCGATGAGTATTTTTTTGGCAACGCCGATGCTGGCAAGCCCGCTGACCACGCCGAAGTGTGCGGCAATGCCCAGGCGGCGCGGATGGGCGATGCCGTGGCCGTCAATCAGGCATAAGTCGGGCGTTTGTGGCAGTTTTTCCAGGGCTGCGAGCAATGCCGGAAGCTCGCGGAATGACAGCAGTCCGGGGATATACGGCATCACCGTGGGCAGGCGGGCGATGACTTGCGCAATCGGCTCAAGGCTTGTGGCATCCAGCAATACCGCAGCGGCGCGGGTGGTTTTGCCGCCATCTTCAAAGCCGACATCAAACCCGGCGATGCTGCGCACCGGTGTGCTGAAGCCATCACGCAACACCACTTGCCCTGCCAGTGCGGCCTGCATTTCGCGGGCTGCGCCGGTATCGCCATTCCAGGCGGGCAGTGCGGTGGCGCTTATCACGGCCATCTGCGGCTTCAGCCCTTGCGGGCGCGGGCAAAGGCATCGGCCAGGGCGCTGTTGGCCGGGGGTTGCGCCGGGCGTTGCGATGGGCGTTGCGATGGGCGCGGGGCGCTGTTGCGACGCTCGGGTTTGCGTTCGCTGCCCTCACGTTTGGCGTTGCCGCGCGTCTCGCGCGCGGCCGGGGCTTCATCCAGCCTGCGGGTGAGGGCAATGCGTTTGCGTGCGACATCCACTTCCAGCACTTTCACCTTGACGATATCGCCAGCCTTCACCACCTCGCGCGGGTCCTTGACGAATTTGTCGGCCAGCATCGAGATATGAATCAGGCCATCCTGGTGCACGCCGATATCCACAAAGGCGCCAAAGGCGGCGACATTGCTGACCACGCCTTCCAGCACCATGCCCGGTTGCAGGTCGGCGATGGTTTCCACGCCTTCGGCAAAGCGCGCGGCGCGGAACTCCGGGCGCGGGTCGCGGCCGGGTTTTTCCAGCTCTTTGAGGATGTCGCGCACGGTCGGCAGGCCGAAACGCTCATCGACATAATCCTCGGCGCGCAGTGCGCGGATGGCGCGGGCATCGCCAATCAGGCTGCGGCTGTCCAGCCCGGTCTGGCGCAGCATCTTTTCCACCACCGCATAGCTTTCCGGGTGTACGCCGGAAGCGTCCAGCGGCTCCTCGCCATCGGCGATACGCAAGAAGCCTGCGCATTGTTCAAAGGTTTTTTCACCCAGGCGCGGCACCTTCAGCAAATCGCGGCGACATTTGAACGGGCCATGGGCATCGCGGTGGATGACGATGTTCTCGGCCACGCTCGGCGACAAACCGGCCACGCGGGCAAGCAGGGCGCTGCTGGCGGTATTGACGAACACGCCGACGGCATTCACGCAGTCCTCCACGCGGGCATCCAGCGCGCGCGCCAGCCGCAGTTGGTCGACATCGTGCTGGTACTGGCCCACGCCAATGGCCTTGGGTTCGATTTTCACCAGCTCGGCCAGCGGGTCTTGCAGGCGGCGGGCGATGGAGACTGCGCCGCGCAGCGAAACATCCAGCTCCGGGAATTCACGTGCAGCCAGCTCCGAGGCCGAATACACCGATGCCCCGGCTTCGCTGACCACCATCTTTTGCAGGCGCAAATCCGGGTATTGGCGCAGCAAATCGGTAACCAGCTTGTCGGTTTCGCGGCTGGCGGTGCCGTTGCCGATGGCGATAAGCTCCACGCCATGCATGCGGCAGAGTTTGCCCAGCGCCTCCAGCGACTGCGTCCACTGCCGCTTGGGCTCGTGCGGATAGAGCGTATCGGTGGCCAGCAGCTTGCCGGTGGCATCGACCACCGCCACCTTGCAGCCGGTGCGGATGCCGGGGTCGATGCCGAGCACGGTTTTGGCACCGGCAGGCGCGGCCAGCAACAGGTCTTTGAGATTGCTGCCGAACACTTCAATCGCCTCGGCCTCGGCCTTCTCGCGCGCCTCGTTGAACAAGTCCAGCATCAGATGCAGTTGCAGCTTGGCGCGCCAGGCCAGGCGGCAGGCATTGCCCAGCCAGGCATCGGCAGCGCGGCCCTGCTGGGCAATACCGGCATTGAGCGCGATGCGGGCTTCGGCATGGGCATTGCCCTGTTCCACGTCCAGCCCTGGCTCAAGGTCAAGGTTCAGGAATTCCTCGCGGCGACCGCGGAACAGCGCCAGCAAGCGGTGCGAGGGAATCGTGGCCAGCTTTTCGGCATGGTCAAAATAATCGCGGTATTTCTCACCGGCAGTTTCCTTGCCTTCCACCACGCGGGCGCGGATGACGCCCTCGGCCTGTAGCCATTGCCGCAGCTCGCCCAGCAGTGCGGCATCTTCACCCCAGCGCTCCAGCAAAATCGCGCGTGCGCCTTCCAGCGCCGCGCGGGCATCAGCCACGCCTTTTTCGGCATCGACAAACTGTGCGGCAAACGCCTCCGGTACCTGCGTCGGGTCGGCCAGCAAACCATCGGCCAGCGGCTCCAGCCCGGCTTCGCGGGCAATCTGCGCGCGGGTGCGGCGCTTGGGCTTGTAGGGCAGGTACAGGTCTTCCAGCCGCGACTTGCTGTCGGCCGCCTCGATTTCGGCGCGCAGCTCATCGCTCAATTTGCCCTGCTCGGCAATGCTTTCCAGAATCGCCGCACGGCGCGCTTCCATCTCGCGCAGATACACAAGGCGCGTTTCCAGGGTGCGCAACTGGGTGTCATCCAGGCCGCCGGTGACCTCCTTGCGATAGCGGGCGATGAACGGCACGGTGGCGCCTTCATCCAGCAAGGCCACGGCAGCGGCAACCTGGCTGGGCTGTGCGCTGATTTCAGTGGCGATGGTGGCAGCGATTTTTTGCGCGAGCTTGTCTTGCATGGGGCAGATACGAAAAACGCGGCGCAACTGCCGCACGGCGATTTTCGCCTGTATGCGCCAGCTTTCACAGCTTGACAAAAGCGGTTAAAGCCATATTGCAGGCATGCTGACAGCCGGGATGTGCCCCTTGTTGGTCTTGGGCAATGCACTCCGCAGATTCGCCCTTCGCCCTTGAGTTCATGCCGGATGGCGTATTCAATCACCTGTGCGAGGTACTGCCTTGTTTTCCGCAGCTTTGCCCCCAGGCATGCCAACACCACATAAAATGCATTCCTGCAATTCCATCTCACCCATGTGGGGCGGCAGGCTTCCAGCCAATCCTTGGCGAGCTGCGGGAACATGGCCTTGGCATTGCGCTTTGCGGCTTCTTTCTGGTCGCGCTTGTGCTGGTTGGGATCGATACCGTCGCATAGCAGGGCGCGCGCTTCGGTGCGTCGTTGTCTGGCTTCTGCCAAAGAGACTTCCGGGTACATGCCAAAAGCCAGTAGTTTTTCCTTGCCTGCGTAGCGGTGCTTCATCCGCCATGCTCTCGCTCCTGTCTTCTGCACATGCAGGAACATGCCACCACCGTCGGCGTGTTTGCCTGTGGGCAGATTCTTGATGGCGACTGCTTGCAGTTTGCCGGTTTCCTTTGCCATGTCCTATACCCCCGTAATTGGGCGCATCCTGCGCATGGATTTTCTGATACCCCCAAAACACCCCCACACTGACCGGGATGGGGAGAGACAATGTGAAACACCCAGAAACGAAAAAAACCGCACGTAGCGGGCTTTTTAGGGGGTTTGGGGTTGTTCAGGAAACCCCTTGAAACGTCCTTGTGGTCAGGAGAGGACTCAAACAATTTCGCTAACTAATTCTTTTTGCTGAACTTTTCTTTGAATCAAAGAAAGAGTTACCGACAAAGTTACCGTCATTTTTCTTCGCTTACCCAGATACAGGGGGGCAATCCCAGACTGTCGCCACCCCCTGCAAACTGCCCAGCATCAGGTGCGCCCTATGGTAAGCGGTCATGGTTCCCGGCAGCAGGCATTCATCGCTTCCGGCAGTGGCGCGGTATTTGATTCCTGTGCCGTCCATTTGATTTCGTTTGAAAGGGGGATTTTTTCCCTGCATGGGCCGGACAGTCGGTTTACAGCCCATAGGCCGCTGAACTTTTACCTGCCCCCTGCCTTTCGCAAGCGCCTCACCGCCCTTTGAAGGGGCTTTTCGCTGGCATCGCGCGCGCGATAGCTTCAAAAAACGCCCGCTTCCAAGTGGTCAAACAAACTCATCCACGCTGGCGGGCAGCTCCCGCGCGGTCACCTTGGCTTCCACGCGCTCCGGGGCATCCAGTCCCAGCAGCTTTGCCCGGCGCTCCATGATGCGCAGGCAGGCCGCTATCGCCTTGGTGTCGCCTTCCTTGGCCGCCGGGTAGGTTGCCTTCCAAAGCCCATCAAGCCTTTCCGATTCAAGCGCCAGCAGGTCAAGGGCTGGCTCTCGTACCACTCTGTCCAGCGCGCGCTTCACCGCATCATGCGCCGCTTGCGGGCTGTTGTAGTTCAAGGTTTCGGCAATCTCGGCAAAGGTCAGGCCGTCCTTGCGCAGTGCCAAGGCGCGCGCCGCCCGTTCTCTGGCATCAATCACGCTTGGCGCTGTCGTGCGTGCCGCGCTCCGGTTTCGTTTCGTCATGGGGCATCTCCTTCAGGTGTACAGGGCTGGAAGCCCGGGCAGGTATGCAAGCGCCGTGCCCATGTACCCCGATAGCCTGCTGTGCAAGTGACGCAAGCCGCCTCCGGGTTGCCCGGCCATGGTTCGCTGTGTTGGCAGTCTGCGCAGCGCACGGGCGGCCTTGGAAGGCTTACCCCGGCCAATCGGTGCAGGCACCAAGGGCAGGCCTGCAAATGGTCAGGGTGCCCCTCTGGCAGCCATACAGTGCCGCAGCCATCGCAGTTCACGCGCGCGCGGTAACCCGGGGGCAGCTTGCCTTGTGCCATCAGGTGCGTGCAGTGGCAGGCGTGCAGATAGGCGACAAGCGCCGCGTCTGTCAGTCCAGCGCAGGCGGCAAGGTCGGCATCGGTTTGCTTGCCGACTATCTCACGGGGCAGGCGGTCGGCTTCGGCCAGTATTTCCAAGCGTCGCCGGATAGCGGCCAGTGTCGATTCATCCGGGGGCAATTTCCCAGCGAAAACGTGGTTTTGCTTACTGCCAAAACTGCCAAAACCCCCTTTTGTCAGTTTTGTCAGTGCCTCATCTGGCGCTTTTGCTGTGATGAGGAGACTTTTGTCAGTTTTGTCAGTGCCTCTTTTTGGAGGGCTGGCGATGCAGGGCGGGTGGCTTTTGTCAGTTTTGTCAGTAAGCAGATTCGCGCTTTCCAGCGGCAACGCGAATGCAGCCATCTCACGCCAGTTCATGGGCAGCCCCTCCATTGGAAGCGTGGCGATGGTCTGCCGCCGGTCGATTCCTGCACTTCCAGCAAGTGCCCGTATTCCAGCAGCACGGTAATGGCTTCCTCTGCCCGTTCCCTGTCCAGCCCTGCCCAGCCTTTGCGGTACAGCTCGCGCAGGCTGAATTGCTCCCCAAGGTCGCCGCGCTTGCTCAATAGCAGGCGGGCAGCGCGCATGCCGCCATCGGCGGTACTGGCATAGATGCGCCGTGCGTGCGCCTCCAAGTGTTCGCACCAATACAGCGCGCGCGCCATGGTGGGGGTGGCTATTTCGCCGCGCTGTGCGTCTGCAAGATGCAGGACAAGGGCAAGCCGCCCGGCAAGCGCCGGGTATTTGCTCAAATGGGACTCAAGCCATTCTGGTTCGTCACCCGCCCGCAACCGCTGCATCAGTTCGGTTTGCCATTCCACAAACATTGCCAAGGCATCCGCTGAAAGCCGGAATACGGGCACCGGGCAATGCGCCTGCTCCGTTGCTCCACATTCCAGCGGGTCGATATGCCGCAATCGCTGAAAGGCACCCCATGCCTGCCGTTCGGCTTCCGGGTCAATTGGCTTGTCCACATAGCGCCAGCTTGCCAAGGTGTCCGGGTAAACCGCCATTTGCAGCCGCTGCATCAAACCATCATTCCCGGCACCGCCCCGCATGGAAGCGCGCAGGTAGTCGGCCAGCTTACCGGGCTGCACGCCCCCCAGCAGGGACACGGCACACGCTTCAATGCGAACCGTGCCACGCCCGATTCTGTCCACGGTAAAGCCGCCCTTGCCGTTCCAGCATTCCAGCCAGAATGCCCGGTCACCCTCTCGCCCCTCTCTGTCCATGCTGGCAAGCCAGCCTGCCAGTTCGTCGCGGTATTGAATCAGGCCGCGCGGATTGGCGTTCAGTAGCTCCCCCAGCTTTTCAATGGTGGCATCGTTCACCAATAGGCGCGGCTCTTGTGGCGCTTCCTGTGCTTCGGTGGCGCTTTCAGCCAGTGCTTGAGCGCGCGCTTCATCGCCCGCTTTAATGGCCTTGCGTATTTCCTCTTTTGCCCCTTGCTTGCGGGCATCGGCAATCAGGCATTGCGCCTCATAGTGCTGATGGGCGCTTTCAAAGGCTTTCCGCTCATCTTCGCCCAGCCTTTCCAGCATCCGCCGCGAAGGCTCAAGCGCAGGGCTTTTGCCGGTGCTCGGCCGCCCGATAACGCAGCCCCACAAGATGGGCATCTCATACCATCGCCCGCTTTCCTTCATGGCCAGTGCGCAGCGCCTGCCAAGTGCGCCAGCCAGTGCGACCATGGCAGGAATGGCGGTAAAGTCCAGCGGAACTTGCAGGTTCTCGGCCGCGTCAATGCACCATGCCCGGACAGCTTCCGGCAGCAGCGCAGGGTTCAGTTCCGGCACCGGGGGCAAGTCATCTGGCAACGGCTCCGGTTCAAGCGCCGTAGCTTCTTGCTGGATTGGCGCGCGCGGCAATGCCTCCACCTCTGCCGCTGTTGCGTCCGGGTTCGCAGCCAGCCAATCCACGCAGTCGCCCTTGTCCGGCAGCCCAAGGCTTGCCACCTTGACCGCCTCCACCGTGCAGCCCATGGCCACAAGGCGCGCGTGCAGGGCTTCCGCATACTTCCCGCCCGGCTTGTCATTGTCAGGCCAGACGATGACGTGACGGCCTGCCAGTGGTGACAGGTCAGCCGTGCCCGCACTGTCTGCCGCTCCAGTGGTGGTGACGGTCACAGCCAGCCTTGCAAGCGCATCGGCGCAGCTTTCGCCCTCCACCATCCAGACAGGCCGGGCAGGGTCAGCGGCCAGCAATTCCGGCAGCCGGTACAGCAGCTTGCCCGCCTCTGGCGCTGGCGGCTCTCCAATGGCGAAGCCGTCCCCATTGCGCTTCATTGGCCGTATCCACTTCCGGCCATCCGCGTGCTTGCAGCGGATGCGCCAGAAAACCGGAACGCCATCAGCGCTCCGGTACTCATGCAGGGCTTGTGGCTGGAAGCCGTCCCTGATTGCGGGGGCAGCCAATCGGCGCGCGGCTTCTTTCGCGGTTTCCGGGGTCGTCATGCCGCACCCCCTAGCAGGTCGCGCGCCGCTTCGACAAACCCTTTGCCGGTCAGGCGTTCATGAAAGCTCACCATGTCACCGCAGCCGCAGCCAGCAAAGCAGCGCCAGCCGCCATGCTGAAAGTTCACGCTCAAGCTCTCGTGCCGGTCTTGGTGCAGCGGGCAGCGGCCTTGTGCCCAGCCTTGCCCGTTCGGCTTGCCCAGCCGTTCAACGCGCGCGCAGTAGTAGCGTTCAGGTGAAGGCAAATTTGCCCGCCAATCACGGGGCAAGCGGTCAGGCTTTTGGTAAACTCCCCACATGCCAAGGCCGCCCGCTTTGGAATACTGCCCCCGGTAGCCGCCGGGGGTTTTTCTTGCCTGTTTCATGCCTGCACCTCCTTGGCATCGCGCGCGGCAATGCGTGCAGCAATCCAGCCTTCCACCTCGGCCAGTACCCATGCGCTGGCTTTCTCGCCCAGCTTGACGGGCTTGGGGAATCCACCCTCACGGATGCGGCGGTAAATCTCACTACGGGAAAGGCCGGTACGGCCTCGGACTTCGTTCAATCGAATCAACATAGTCACGCTCCTTTTCGCATCAGTCCTTGCCGGGATGGCTTGGCTCTGTGCTGGACGTGACAAAACATTTTTCGCATTTTTGCCCGCATGTCAGCTAGGCGAAGTTCAAAAAACCTAACCCGGTTTTATAGGCAAACCTCGCCCCCTTGTTGCAAGGTTTCGGGCAGCAAAAAAGGGGAGCCTCGCCCCCCTTTCCGCATACCCTCGGCTGGTATATCCGGGAACCTCACCCCCTATTACTCGGAACCTCGACCAGTCGGGGTTGCCGGTGCGCCGCCTTGAGGCTCCCAATTACACATTGTGGCGATGCGCTCGCGCGCATTAGAGCCAAGATTTGAGCGGTTTTCTTCCAGCCATGAAAGCAAAGCTTGCTTCGGGGTTCGCCCTTGGGTGGATTCCGGGTTTCCCCTAACGGCTTCATAGGCATCAATGGCCGCTTGCAGTTCTTCCGTGTAGGGAAGCCCTGCGTGCGCCTTGCTGGCTGTCGTGGCATTGTCGGCTTCGTCTAATTGCAGACGTGGCCAATGATGGGGAATGCCTTTTGAGTCAGCCCAGTAAGAAAAAGCGTAAAGCGCAGCATAGCTAGATGGGGAAACATCCTTAAAAACAAGGTTTTTAACTTCAGCCGGGTGAACTGGCTCAAGGGTGTCAGACCTAAGCACTGTTGAAAACATGGAAAAGCGCACGTCCCTGATTGCAGCTCCAATAAGCTCTCGCAATATCAGCTCCGCCTTTCCAGACGACATGCCATTCAAACTCACTGCGTACGGGTTATCTCCAGCAAGCAAGGCCGCTGCTTCATCAAGGCGCAAGAATGAGCAAATCCTAAAGTCCTCCCAATAGCCGGGCAGTTCTTTGTATTCCATCAGCATCACCCTTCAATGCTTCCCTGAAAGGTTCCCGCATCAGCGCCGCAGGGTTTCGGCGCGTTCGCCCCGTCGGGCTAGATGCGGGTTGTTAGCTTACCGCGCGCGCCTGAGTCACGCCTCCCGCTTTTTCGTAATTTCCATGTCTCCCAGCGCATCCGCGATGGATTGAACTTCATCCAGACAAACCTTCAAGGCCATACGCAGGCCAAAGGCAACGTCTGCCGTAAAAGGCGCGGGCAGTGTTTCCGGGTTGTCGTCCCATGCCCTTGCTTCGGCAAGGTTCAGGTCAGCGTGAATCAAGCGGAAAAGCGTACTGGCTCCGCTGGTCGCCTCTTGCAGCCGCGAAGCCCGGCCGCTTTGGTCAAGGTTGTGCGGCCATTGCGGTTCACAATGCGGGTTCACGGCTTCGGTGGTGGTGGCTTTCATACTGCACCCCCTGCCAGATGCTCGGCCATGTCCTCACGCTCGCAGTCGGCAAGGTTGCCAAAGTCAGTGGCCAGATAGCCCGCAGCCTCTGCCAGCGCCACAATGCGCAGTGCGCCCGGCGCGTTCAGCGCGCGCGCTTCCCGCTCGATAGTCAGCAGCAGCTCCCGAATCCAGCCAAACGTTCTGCTTGCGGTTTCCAGCGACTGCAAAACATCCTCGGGGTAGCGGCCAAACAGCGCCTTGCAGGCCGCTTCGGCGCTCTGTGCGGGCTTGGTGGGGGTGTTGCGGGCAGTGTTCGCCCTTGGGATGGCGTGTGTCATGGGACAGGCTCCTAGTCAGATGGGGAAGCCGTCGCCACTTGCTGTCAAACAGGTGGCGAGCGGTACGGGTTGACAGACCGGCTACTAGGAAACCGGCGAGCCTTGCGGCTCCCCGCACCGCCCGCCATAAAGCAGGCACGAAAAAAGCGCCGTGGGGCGCTCTGGTGCGCCTAGTAAGGATTCAGGCTGTCAAACCCGGCAGCGGGATTTACCACTGCCCGGCCAGTACAGCGCAAGGATTGCCCTTTGTCAAGCGCATATCGTCCCAATGCATCCCAGTTCGTCTTGTCTTGCGGAATAATTGTTGTTACTGTGGACAACATGAAAGCCACGAAGCTTGTTCATCGTCGTGATGAGATTGCACCCGGCGCAGTGGTGGAATTGGTGCTATGGCGCGTTCCTTCGCCCGTGCCCGGCAGCCTGCATCCGTACAAGTATCGGCTGGCGTATGTGGTGGATGGTGTTTGCGTTGTACGCTTTGACAACGAACGCGGCAAGGGCGACCACTGGCACTACGGGAAAAAGGAACAGGCATTCACTTTCACGGGCGTGGAAGCGTTGCTGGAAGATTTTCAGAAGATGATTGCAAGGTGGAACCATGAAAACGGTCGTGATTGAAGTCGGTGGCTTGGATGCTTCTCTGGCAGCCTTTGCCAAGGCATGGGAAAGCGGCGAAGGCGAGCCGCAAGCCCGCATCCGCTTTGCCACCTTTGAACAGCTTTGGAAAACGATTACCCCGAACCGCTGGGCGCTGTTGCAGGTGCTGGCCGGTGCTGGCGTGGTGTCCATCCGCGAAGCCGCGCGCCGGGCAGGCCGTGACGTGAAGGCGGTGCATACCGATGTCACGGCCTTGGTCAATGCCGGGGTTCTGGACAAGACAGCCGAAGGCATCACCTTTCCCTATGACGGCCTGCATGTGGATTTCATGCTGAAGGAAGCGGCTTGATGGAAGCCTGCCAATGCTGGTGCTCGCCACGGTGAGCAAAGACGGCAGGCCGATACAGGGCGAAGCCAAGGAAGCCTAACGCTACGCATACCCGTTTCCGTATTGGAGCGCTGGCGCGCCACTGGCAAGGGCTGGCAAACCCGCATGGCCGGATTGCTAAGCAAGGCCGTGTAGCCCGCTGATTTCAAAGCTAAATCCAAAATTGGATTTAGCCGTGTAACCCATTGATTCTAGGGCTGCATTTTTTTGTGTAGCCGTGTAACCCATTGATTCCAAAGCTAAGCGCAATTTTGCGCTTAGTGGCCTTTGTCGCCCTGTGCCAGCGCTTCAGGCCACCCGCTTGAAGGGGACAACCTTCCCGGCTTCGCCTGCCCGCAGGCTGTCCAGATAATCCGCCCATGCCTGCATGACGCGGTGACGCTCCGAAACGAAGGCCGTCCGGTCATAGGCTTTCTGCACTTCGTCCTTCTTGGCATGGGCAAGCTGTGCTTCCAGCACGTCAGAGGCAATGCCCAGCCTTTCCCGCGCCACGGTGCGAAGCATCCCCCGGAAGCCGTGTGTGGCGTGTACGCCTTGCAGGCCGCTATCGCGCAAGGCTTTGCTCAAGGCATCGCGATGCAGGTGTGGGGTCTTTTGCCTTGCCAGTGGCGGGAAAACGTATTGCTGGCCGCCGGTGTACGCCTGCATCTGTCGCAGCGTGTCCACCGCCTGCCGTGACAGGGGCACGATATGCGCATGACGGGTTTTCATCTTGGCAGAAGGAAGCGTCCACTCTGCCGCGTCCAAGTCCAGTTCTGCCCATTCCATCGCCACCACGTTCCCGGGGCGTTGCGCGGTCAGCATGGCAATACGCAAGGCCGCGCGCGTGACAGGGGTCGGATAGCTTTCCACCGCTTCCACTACGCGCCTTACGTCTGCCAAGTCCACCGCAGCCGGGATATGGCCGCCCTCCTTGTGTGCCGCCTTGCCCCTTTTCTTGACTGCCAGCACCAGCGGCGCATCCTCTGGCCGCAGCTTTTCATCAATCGCGTAATCGATAATCCGGCACATATAGCCGCGCGCCTTGCGTGCCAGCGAAGGCGGCATATTGGCGAGCGCGGCCTTGGCTGTTGCTTTGTCCAAGGTGGCGATGGGTTGATTGCGCAGGACTGGGCTTAGGTATTGCCGAACTATGTATTCGGTCTTTCGCAGCGTTTCCGGTGCCCATTGGCATTCTGCGCTGTCCTTGGCAATCCAAGCCTCTGCAATTTTGGGGAAGGTGCTATCGGCTTCATGCTTGGCTTGCGCCTTCTTTTCCGCGCGTGCTTCCCCCGGGTCTATGCCGTCACCTAGCAGCTTCTTGGCTTCCTCCCGCTTGGCGCGCGCCTCCGATAGCGTCGTTTCCGGATAAGTGCCAAGGCTTAGCGTGTTGCGCTTGCCGGTAACAGGCCGCCGGTAATCCAGTCGCCACCACTTGCCACCCTTGGCGGTAACCAGCAGATACAGCCCACCCCCATCTGCCAGCTTGCCGGGGTCTTTGGCCTTGCGGATAGCGGTATCTGTCAGCTTCATGACGGTAACTTTTTTGGCCGGTAACAGCAGCTTCAGGAGTTACCGTCAAAGTTACCGGCTTCAATGGGACGGCTTGGGATGATATGCAC
>JAUMYP010000019.1:0-26971 GCA_030528565.1 Pseudomonadota bacterium | reverse complement strand
GTCAATCCGAAAATTGCCCCCTCATGGGGCTGGCTTCAATGGCACGTGCCGGGACGATATGCACCAATGAAAAAGGCCAGAACCCTTGATTTCATTGGGGTTTCTGGCCTTCTTGGGATGTCTTGGGACATCTAATTGGTGCCCAGGAGAGGACTCGAACCTCCACGGTTTTACCCGCTAGTACCTGAAACTAGTGCGTCTACCAATTCCGCCACCTGGGCAGGTGGAGCGCGAATTATGGGGATGTTTTTTTCAGCTGTCAACAAAAATTCGAATAATTTTTGCAAAAGCCTGTTCGTAATCTTTTGAGCCCTAATCCCAGGAACGCCAAGTGAAGGAGCTTCAAGCAGGTATTGAGCTTACGCCCGTACATCTTCCACAGCCTTCCGTGCTTCTCCAGCCAAGCAAAACTGCGCTCGACAACCCAACGCTCGAGCATCACCTTGAAAGGTATGCAGTTCGCTACGCTTGGCCATCGGCACTATCACATGCTCGCCCAGAATATTTTGTACCCTGCGCCAAAGGGCCACATAACCTTTGCGAGCGCTTTCCGAGCTCGCGAATTGTTCACGGCGGATATCACAACACAAGGGGACAACAAATCAACGGGATAGTCTTTGAACAGGCTCTTACACCTTTCCATACCCACTGACGCTGGCAACGGCATCATGGGCGTGCAGGCTTTCAAGATGTGCCACGCACGCCTGCCACTGCCCTATCGGCAATGCGGAAAGCGCTGCGCCCACGCGCCGGGCAGCGTCTTCGCAGAACATCAGGTTTTCGGCGTTGGCGCGAGCAAAGGCTTGTTCGTCTTCGCGCTTGACCGCGGTTTGCACCGGCGTGCCCAGTGCCTGCTCCAGTGCATCGACCAGGGTTTCTATCGGCAGGCGGTCGAAGTCCGCCGCCAGCTGGACGTTAACTTCGGCCACGCTGCGCTGCGCATGCGGGGTGGCGGCAAGTCCGGCTTTGGAGGCCAGCCAGGCTTGCACCGCTTCCGGGCTGACGTCCCCCTGCCCGAATGCGGCAACGAAAGCATCGGCGTTGAGTTGCCGTGAAAGCGCCGCCGAGGCCGGGCAGGTACTGGAATATTCCACCGCCACTTGCAGGCGGGCATCCAATGTGCCATCGGCACAGGCTTGCAGTTGCAGGCTGACCGGGTAACGCCGCCAGCCGCGGTTATCGCTCAACAGAGCCGGGCGCAGCAGCAGGCGGTCAAAGCGCAGCCGCAACCGGGCGCGATTTGCCAGACCCTGCTGTGAAGCAATCAGCGCCTGCATCAGCGCGCCCAGCGATGCGGCATCAAGGCGGGTTTCCGGCAGCGCCGTTTGCGTGTGCAGGTACAGGCGTGACATATGAATGCCGCGTTTGTCGGCATCATCCAGGCTGACCGCCACATCCACCTGCGCCGGAACTTGCAGGCGCTCATCCAGCCGCAGTGGCAGGGCGATATTGTCCATGCCAACCCAGTCCAGGGGCCGCGCAAGCTGCGCAGCTTCAAAGGCGACATCGGGAAGCGGGCGGGGGCTGGACATGGATTGGCTCAAATGAGAATGAATCGCGCATTTTAGGGCTTGTTGCCCGCGCGTGCTGCTTGCCAGCTGCAACGCAGTGTTTGCCAGGCAGAAAGCGGGCTGCTGCGCTGCTGGCGGGCGCGGGCAAGTGCGGAAAGCACCCGGCGTGGACGGGTGCCGCCACTGGCTGGCGGCGGCATTTGCCCAAGTATCAATAACAGGTCGTGATGAAGCCGTGCCCTGCCCTCGGCGCTTTCGGCAAACAGGATTTGCTCGATGTCGGCCAAAACAGCCGCCAACTGTTGCAATCCGGCATCATCGGCTGGATTCAGGAGGGCAGGCAGTGCATCGGCCAGGGCATCCCAGGGCAATGCCTTGCGTAGCAGTCCTTGCCCCAGCGGGTGGCGGCGTGCGCCCTTGCGCCAGGTGCGCAGCTCTTCCTGCCACCAGGCCAGTTTGGCCGCCGCCGGCACCGGCTCCAGCCCGGCGATTTCCGTCAGGGCGGCAAACAGTGCGAACCATTGCTCGGCCAGCGCGCGCTGCGGCTCGGGCACGAAAACCCGGGCAATCCGCCATTCCGGCAAGGACCTCTGCCAGGCTTCGATAAAACTTTGTGCCTCTGGAGATTCGCTCACGGCCAGTTCCGTGCATCCAGCAGTGCGTCAATCGCATCAATATTCTTGTCCGCGCCCCAGGCCAGCGGGTCATCGCCCGGTTGGCGATAGCCCCAAAGTGCCGCGATGGCGGGCATCCCGGCCGCATGCGCCGCTTCAATATCACGACGGTCATCACCGACATACACGCAATCGGCGGTGCTCACGCCAAGCTTTTCGCAGGCATGCAGCAAGGGCAGCGGATGCGGCTTGCGCTCAGCCAGACTATCGCCCCCCAGCAAAATCGCGCTACGGCTTTGCCAGCCGAGCAGCGGCATCAAGGCTTCGGCAAAACGGATGGGCTTGTTGGTGATGATGCCCCAGCGGCTGCCGGCCGCCTCCAGTGTGCTCAACAGCTTTTCAACGCCATCAAAGGCCGCGCCGTATTGCCCCAGCACAGTACCGTAAATCTCCAGAAACTCCGGTACGGCGGCAATGACTGCTTCTTCGCTCCAGTCCGGAAAAGCGGCCCCCGCCATGGCGCGCGCGCCACGCGAGACATGCGGGCGGATTTCATCCAAGGCCAGTGCCGACAAGCCACGCCGCGCACGCATCTGATTGATGGTCGCCACCATGTCCGGGGCGCTGTCGAGCAAGGTGCCGTCCAGGTCGAACAGCACCAGCGCCGGAAACGCACTCACGCCAGCGTCCCCTTGCGCGCGCAGGCGAGGTAATTCACATCCACGCGCGTTGACAGCCGCGCCGCGTTGCGCCACGGCTCGTAGGCAAGGCCTGAGACATCGTGCAAATCCAGCCCGGCATCGCGCAGCCAGGCAGCCAGTTCTGCCGGTTTGATAAAGCTGCGGTAATCGTGGGTGCCGCGCGGCAGCAGACGGGCAATGTATTCGGCTCCGACAATCGCCAGCGCAAACGCTGCCGGAGTACGGTTCAGCGTGGAAAGGAACAGCTGCCCGCCGGGTTTCAACAGCCGTGCACAGGCGGCGATGATGCTGGCAGGCTCGGGCACATGCTCCAGCATTTCCATGCAGGTGATGGCATCGAACTGCCCCGGCATTTCCTCGGCCAGCGATTCCACTGTCTGCACGCGGTAATCAATGGCAAGTCCCGCCTCAAGCTGATGCAGCTCGGCCATTTCCACCAGCGGCGCAGCCATGTCGATGGCCATCACCTGCGCACCACTTTTTGCCAGCGCCTCCGAAAGCAGGCCGCCGCCACAGCCCACATCCAGCACCTTGGCGCCTTGCAGCCTCTGGTAGCGCGCCACATAGGCAAGCCGCGCCGGGTTCAGCGCATGCAATGCTTTTTGCGGGCCGTCTTTGTCCCACCAGCGGCTTGCCAAAGCGGCAAATTTTTCCACTTCTTGCGGATTGACGTTACTGCTCATCACTTCACTCCCGACACCCGCCGCTGCTGGAACCACTTGCCCCGGCCCGGCCTCCGCAGGCCGGGCGTTCAGGTGCATGCGAACCCTCGGTTCGCAAGCATGCACCTTCACCCCACCAGCGGCTTGCCAGTGCGGCAAATTTTTCCACTTCTTGCGGATTGACGTTGTTCATCACTTGATTCCTGTTTAAGCCCCCCAAAATAGGCAATTAAGCACGAATCCGCGCCTGCCACTGGCGGGCGTTGGCGATAAGTTCGGCTTCGTCCATCTCCACCAGTTTGCGGTTGATGAGTTTGGGTTGTCCGGCAATCCAGACATCGCTGACCTGCTGGCGGCCAGTGGCATAGACGATTTGCGAGATGACGTTGTACAGCGGCTGCGCTTCCAGGCTATCCAGTGCGATACAGGCGATATCGGCCTGTTTGCCCACTTCCAGCGAGCCGATGACATTTCCCAGCCCTATCGCACGGGCGCTGCCGAGCGTGGCTGCATGCAGCGCCTCGGCGGCGGAAAGTGCGGCGGCGTCTTCGGCCACGGCTTTGGCAAGCAAGGCTGCGGTACGGGTTTCGCCGAGCATGTCGAGGTCGTTATTGCTGGCCGCGCCATCGGTGCCGATAGCCAGGTTCACGCCGGCGCGCAATAGTGCACAGGCCGGGCAGAAACCGGAGGCCAGTTTCAGGTTCGACTCCGGGCAATGCACCACGCTGACGCCGCGCTCGGCACAGAGGTGGATTTCGGCCTCGGTAAGCTGCGTCATATGCACGGCAATCAGGCGCTCGTTGATGAGGCCGAGTTTGTCCAGGCGCGCAATCGGGCGCTGGCCATACTGCTCCAGCGACTGCTGCACTTCCTGCGCGGTTTCGTGCAGATGCAGGTGCACCGGGATATCCCACTGCGCAGCCAGCTCATGCACGCGGCGGAAGTTGGCATCGTTGACGGTATAGGGCGCATGCGGCGCCAGCGCCATCGAAATCAAGCCATCGCCGCGCCAGGCGGCCTGCACTTCCCCGGCGCGGGCAAAGTATTCCTCATCGGTTTTCGCCCAGGCGGTGGGAAAGTCGATGACCGGCAGGCCAATACGAGCGCGAAAGCCGTATTTCTTGTAGGTTTGGGCCTGCGCATCGGGGAAGAAGTAATGCTCGTTGCAGCAGGTCGTGCCGCCGCGCAGCATCTCGGCAATGGCAAAGGCACAGCCATCAGCGACGAATTCAGGACTGATGACGCGGCCTTCAGCCGGCCAGATATGTTCCTGCAACCACGCCATCAGCGGCAGGTCATCGGCGATGCCGCGCATCAGCGTCATCGGGTTATGGGTATGGGCATTGACCAGGCCGGGAATCAGCACCGAGTCCGGACGGCTATGGGTTTGTCTGGCGGCAAAGCGCGCACGCGCCTCGGCCACGGGCAATACCGCGACAATCACCCCGCCATCAACCACCAGCGCGTGCTGCTGCAATATCTGCCCCTGGGGCACTACCGGCACAATCAGGCCGGCTTCGATGATGAGGTCGCAGGCCTGCGGGGCGTGTTCGGTCATGACGTTAGTTTTGTCTGCAAGATGGGCTGGAAAAATCAGGGGCGCCTGCTGCGCCCCCGAATCCGCTTAGGATTACTTCACGCGGCTGACGTATTCGCCGCTGCGGGTATCGACCTTGATGATTTCATCCTGGCCGACAAACAGCGGTACGCGCACCACTGCGCCGGTTTCCAGGGTGGCCGGCTTGCCGCCGCCGCCGGAGGTATCGCCGCGCACGCCCGGGTCGGTTTCGGTGATTTTCAGCTCGACGAAGTTCGGCGGCTGCACGGCAATCGGCGTGCCATTCCACAGCGTCACCACGCATTCTTCTTCGCCTTTCAGCCATTTCTCGGCGCCGCCCATGCCAGCGGCATCGGCCTGCACCTGCTCGAAGCTCTCGGGGTTCATGAAGTGCCAGTATTCGCCATCCGAATACAGGTACTGCATATCGGTATCCATCACATCGGCCACTTCCAGCGAGTCGGTCGCCTTCATGGTGATTTCCTGCACGCGGCCGGTCTTGATTTGGCGGAACTTCACCCGGGTAAACGCCTGCCCTTTGCCTGGCTTGACGTATTCGGTATCGGTGATGACCGCAGGTTCGTTATTGACCAGAATCTTCTGCCCGTTTTTGACGTCGTTCATGCCAAGGGTGGCCATTGCTTTACTCCTTCCAAGTCGCCGCCGGGATGCGGCAATCAAATAAAATGGGGCGATATGATACCCGCACGCGCCGCCCAACCCAAAATTCCCGACTTGCAGCCGTCCCTGCCCTGGCAGGTGCAGTGGCGCGATGCCATCCGTGACCCGCATGAACTGCTGGCGCGGCTCGGGCTGGAATCGCTTGCCGCACAGCTTTCCCCGCAGGCGATGCAACAGTTTGCGCTGCGCGTGCCACACGCCTTTGCTGCCCGCATGCAGGCAGGCAACCGCAACGACCCCTTGCTGCGCCAGGTTCTGCCCATTGATGACGAAGAACGCATCGTGCCCGGCTTTGCGCTTGATGCAGTCGGCGATGCGGCCGCCAAGGCCGCAGACGGGCTGATTCACAAATACCAGGGACGGGCGCTGCTGATTGCCACCGGCAGTTGCGCCATCCACTGCCGCTATTGTTTCCGCCGCCATTTTCCCTATGCCCGGGAAACGGCGGCCAAAAATGGCTGGCGTGATGTACTGGCCGCCATCGCGGCGGACGAGTCGATTGAAGAAGTGCTGCTCTCCGGCGGCGACCCGCTATCACTGGGCACCCACAAGCTCGCCGAACTGACCGGGCAGCTGGCGCAAATCCCGCATATCAAACGCCTGCGAATCCACTCGCGCCTGCCGGTGGTACTGCCTGCACGGGTGGATGTGGCACTCCTGCAATGGCTCAATACCCTGCCCTGGCCGGTGGCGTTCGTCATCCATGCCAACCATGCCAACGAGTTTGATGATGCCGTTGACTTTGCCCTGGGACAGCTACGCGCCAGCGGTGCGTTATTGCTCAACCAGGCGGTGCTGCTCAAAGGCGTGAATGATTCTGTCGATGCGCTGGCGGCGCTATCGGAGCGCAGTTTTGCCGCGGGCGTGCTGCCCTATTACCTGCACCAGCTTGACCGGGTACAGGGCGCGGCGCATTTTGAAGTCAGCGATGCGCGCGCGCTTGAGCTGCACGCCCAGCTTGCCGCCAGGCTTTCGGGCTATCTGGTTCCAAAGCTGGTGCGTGAAGTGGCCGGTGACAGCGGCAAAAGGCCACTCAGGGCTTCTGGCTGATTCTGTGACTTGCTTCAAGTTTTACAATCACAACTTCGCTATAGTCATCCCCCTGTTTTAATTCCCCAAGAGATTGCATCCATGTCCAAAGGCTCGGACACACCCATTCGAATGTTGATTGTCAACGATGATGTTGCCGCAGCCGAGGCCATCATCAGCCATTTGCGCAATAGCGGCATGGCGGTGCGCCCATCCCGGCCAACAGACTCGGCCGAGCTCTCGGCAATGCTGGACAAGACCCCGTTCGACCTGGTGCTACTGTCCCTGCCCTCTGCGGCCATCAGCCAGCAAGAAGTGTTCATGCTGGTGGAAGCACAAGGCCGGGACTTGCCCATTCTGGTGGAAGTCGCCGAGATTGATGCCAGGCAGTTGCTGTCATTCAGCGAAATGGGCGCGCGCGCCATCCTGCCACGCGCCCAGTTCAACCATCTGCGCGCAATGGTGCAGCGTGAGTTTGAAGACCTCAATGCCCGTCGCGGCCTGCGTCGCCTGGAAGCGCAACTGCGCGAAACCGAACGCCGCTGTGATTCGCTGATTGAATCCTCGCGTGACCCGATTGCCTATATTCACGAAGGCATGTATATCCGCGCCAACAGCGCCTATCTGGAAATGTTTGGCTACGAGGATTTCTCGGAAATCGAAGGCATGCCGCTGCTGGACATGGTTGCTCCCAAGCATGTGGCCGACTTCAAGCAACTGCTGAAGGAACTGGGCAAAACCGACAACCTGCCGCCCCGCCATGAACTGCAAATGCGCGGCAGCGATGGCGAGGATTTCCCGGCGGTGATGGAGTTCACCCCCGCCAAATATGAAGGCGAGCCCTGCCTGCAACTCATCATCCGCCGCCAGGAGCTGGAAATCGACCCGGCACTGGCCCAGGAAGTGGACAACCTGCGCCGCCTGGACATGGCCACCGGGCTTTTGAATCGCCAGACCTTCCTGCAACAGCTGGAGCAGTGCGTGGCCGAAGCCGCCAGCGGCGAACACGAGCACACCCTGCTGTTGCTGGAGCCTGACCACATCGCCCAGCTTTATCAGCAAGTGGGTCTTGACAGTGTTGACGACCTTGCCGCCACGATTGCCGGACGCCTGCGCCAGTGCCTGCCAGAGCACATCACCCTGGCGCGCATTGCCGAACATACCTATGGCATCCTGCTCCAGCACAGCCCCTACCGGCAAAGTCATGCGCTGGCCGAAGAACTCTGCGCCGCCTTCCAGAACCAGTTGCTGGAGACTTCCGAAAAAACCCTGAGCGCCACCGTCAGCATCGGCGGCGTGCAGATTGGCGAGCGTATCGCCCAGATTGCCAAAGTGCTGGACAAGGCCAACGAAAGCCTGCGTCATGCCAGCGAAATGGGCGGCAACCAGGTGCATATCTTCGACCCGCGCGCCACCGAGCGCGCCGAAGAAGAGCGCATCCAGGCCTGGATTCAGCACGTCAAGGATGCACTCGCCCAGGATTCGCTCAAGCTGCACTATCGCGCCATCCTCAATTTGCACGACGAAACCGAGCAGTTCCATGAAACCCTGCTGCGCATGCAGGGCGCCGATAACACCCTGATTCAACCCGGACAGTTCGTGCCGCTGGCCGAGGAGCACGGTCTGGCTGCCGCGCTTGACCGCTGGGCAATCCGGCGCGCCTTGCACAGCATCAAGAATGCGGCGCAGCCGCCCAGGATACTGGTTCGCATCGCCCAGGCCTCACTGGAAGACGAGCAACTGGTACCGGATATCCTCAAGATGCTGGCCGAAACTGGCATCCCGGCCTCCTGCCTGGTTCTGCAACTCCCCGAATCCAAAGTCTTTACCAACCTGCGCGCGGCCCAGCAAATGAACGAAGCCCTGAAAAAAATCGGCGCAGCATTCTGTATCGAGCAATTCGGCATGGGGCTTAACTCCTCGCAGTTGTTGAGCCATCTGCAACCTGGCTTCCTGAAGCTCAACCACGACCTGCTGGAAGACCTCAATAGCGAAGAAAACCGCGAGCGCCTGGTTGAAATTATCCAGAGCGCCACTGAGCTGCAAATCCCCTGCATCGCCCCCAGCGTGGACTCGCCAACCACCATGACCGCCCTGTTCACTTCCGGCGTGACCTATGTACAGGGCGACTTTGTCGCCCCGGAGACTGCCACACTGGGCACTTGAAACCAGAGCCGATGAAAGCGCCGGTTTTTGCCGGCCTCAGCGCACTGACAAACCCCGGCTCTTGCCGGGGTTTGCTGTTTTTCATGGACGGGAACCGAGCGCCTGTCCAAAGGCTCTGAAAGCCCCGATGCTTGCTAGACATTGTCGTCATGAGATATTGAGCCACAACATCAAACAACGGATTTGAGCCGTTGCCAGGAAGGAATCCAAGTTCTTGGCATACCGAGTGGCAATGCCGCGCCATCGCTTGAGATGTAGAAAGGCGTTTTCCACCAAGTGCCGATGGCGGTACAGATGCTTGTCAAACGTACGCGGCGCTTTGCTGTTCTTTCGCGGCGGAATCTGTGCCTGCATGCCCTGATGCCGAGCCTGCCGGACAATAACATCACTGTCGTAGCCTTTGTCGGCAATCAGATGCTCAGCCCTTAATCCCTCCATCAGGACCGATGCTTGTGTGCAATCCGCTTGGGAACCTTCTGTAGCAAGGATTCTGACCGGCATACCATGCGCATCCACGGCCAGATGTATCTTAGTGTTAAGCCCCCTTTTGTACGGCTCATGCCCTGATTGCCGCCGCGCGCACCCGCTGCATGGGGATGCACCTTGCAGTGACTGGCATCCATCATCAACCACTCGAAGTCGGGCTAATCCACGAAGTATTCAAGCAAGGCCTCCCATCTGCCGCTATCGCGCCAGCGACAGAAGCGGCGATGAACATTCTTCCAGTCGCCGTAATCCGGAAGCAGGTCGCGCCAAGGTGCACCTGTCCGAAGAATCCACAAGACGGCATTGATAAAGAGGCGGCTGTCTTTGGCGATGCCGTCCCATTGCCCGCGCTGACCCGGCAAATGCGGCTCCAGCAAGCTCCAGTGATGATCTGATAGGTCGTGCCGACGGTAAGAGGATGACATTGGACATCCCTTTAACCAAGGATGTTGCTGCAGTTTAACAGTATCTCGTGACGACGAAATCTAAGGTGATTGCAGCACAGTTTCTGCGGAAACTGATAGATGCCGGCCCTAAACACCCTCCATATCGTGCTGACCAACAATGGCATCCAGTTCACCCTCGCAGCGGTAGCCGCTACTGCTTTGAGCATCCCTGAACCCACGGGCAGGCCCAGCAAATGAACTGGACTATCAAGGCGGCCACCGTCAAGCGTTTCATTACAATGGGCACGCACAACTATGGCAGCAGCTGAGCACCTACAACTTTGCTCACAGACTCAAGACGCTGAGCGGACTCACAGCCTACGAGTTCATCTGCAAACAGTGGGATTAGCAGCCGCCTTACCTAAACCTCAGGCAAAAAAGAAGCCAACCGCGAAGGGTTGGCTTTGGGATAAATGGCGCGCCCGGAAGGATTCGAACCTCCGACCCCCAAGTTCGTAGCCTGGTGCTCTATCCAACTGAGCTACGGGCGCGCTGTGGAGAAGCGAAATTATGGGCAGTTCATTGCAGTACGTCAAGCGTTTTCTGCAATTTTTTTTCGCTCTTTTGAAGCCAGCTCAGTAATAGCTGTCAAACGGGTCTTGCAGCACGATATTGGCATCGCGATCCGGGCCGGTAGAGACAATCGCCAGCGGGCAGCCCGCCAATTCTTCCAGCGCACGCAGATAGGCACGTGCGGCCGGCGGCAGCTTGTCCCATTCGGTGATGCCGGCGGTGGATTCCTGCCAGCCGGGGAGCTCCAGATACACCGGGGTACATTCTTCCCAGCCCTTGGCATCGAGCGGCGCGTATTCGGTGCGCTTGCCATGATATTCGTAGGCGATGCACATCTTCAGCGTATCCATGCCATCGAGGATATCGAGCTTGGTGATGCACAGGCCGGTAATGCCGTTGATGGCGACCGCACGCTTGAGCGCGACGATGTCCATCCAGCCGCAGCGACGTGGGCGCCCGGTGGTGGCGCCATACTCCTGGCCGCGGTCGCGGATGCCCTGACCGACCTCATCATGCAGCTCGGTCGGGAACGGGCCGCTGCCCACGCGGGTGGCATAGGCTTTGGCGATGCCAAGCACATAGTCAATGGCGTCAGCCCCGACACCGGCGCCGGCATAGGCGCCACCCACCGTGGTATTGCTGGAGGTCACATACGGATAGGTGCCGTGGTCGATGTCCAACAGCGAGCCTTGCGCGCCCTCGAACAGCACTTTCTTGCCCTGCCGGCGCAGCTCGTGCAGGATGCCGGCGACATCGGCCTTCATCGGCTCGACGTATTCGCCAAACGCCAGCGCCTCATCCAGGGTCTTTTGATAATCGACCGCTTCCACACCCAGATACTGGGTCAGCACGAAGTTGTGGTAGTCCATTGCCACGCGCAGCTTCTCGGCCAGCTCACCGGGGTAATGCAGGTCGGCCACACGGATGCCACGGCGCGCCACCTTGTCTTCATAGGCAGGGCCAATACCGCGCCCGGTAGTGCCAATCGCCTTGCCCCCGGCGGCCTTTTCGCGCGCCTGATCCAGGGCGATGTGATAGGGCATGATGAGCGGCGTAGCCGGGGAGATTTTCAGGCGCGAGCGCACTTCCACGCCATTGCTTTCCAGCTCGGCGATTTCCTTTTGCAGGGCGCCGGGATGCAGCACCACGCCATTGCCAATCAGGCACAGCGCATCCGGACGCAGGATGCCCGAAGGAATCAGGTGCAACACGGTTTTCTTGCCGCCAATCACCAGCGTATGCCCGGCATTGTGGCCCCCCTGATAACGCACTACCGCACCGATGTCCTGGGTCAGCAGGTCAACAATCTTGCCCTTGCCTTCGTCGCCCCACTGTGCACCCAATACCACGACTGACTGACTCATTTTGCTCTCCGAAAACTTGTGTTTGATTTGCCCCCAACGGGGCGACGTTCGGTGACTAGGCTCGGCTCCTGCCTCGCCAACTCACCCGGCCAGCGGCTGTCCTGCCGCCGGCGTTCGCGCTGCGCGCATCAGTGATGCGCAAGATGCAGCACTCACCCCCACTGTGCGCCCAATACCACGACTGACTGACTCATTTTGCTCTCCCAAAGAAGGTTGTTTTCACATCGGCGCAACAATCAAATCTGCCTTTTCATGCCGCCATACGCGATAAAAGCCGAGCGGGGAAACACCCCGACCGGCTTTTGGAAATGATACTGGTGTGCCTGCGGCTTTGCCAGCGCAGCCGCTACACTTTACCCATGTCTGAAAATATCGCGCCCGACACCCTGCCCTTTCCCTCCATGGCACGCCGCTTTCGCGGCTTTTTACCCGTAGTCGTCGATGTCGAAACCGGCGGTTTTGACTGGAATCGCCATGCCCTGCTGGAAATCGCCGCCGTACCCTTGGATTTGGACGAGTCTGGCCAGCTTGTCCTTGGGCAAACCGCATGCGCGCATCTTGAGCCCGCACCCGGCACCGAAATCGACCCGAAATCACTGGCGGTCACCGGCATCCGGCTGGATCACCCGTTCCGGCTTGCCAAGCCGGAAAAAGAGGCGCTTGACCATGTATTTGCGCCCGTGCGTGCAGCGGTCAAGAAGCACGGCTGCCAGCGGGCGATCCTGGTCGGTCACAATGCCCATTTCGACCTCAACTTCCTGAATGCCGCGGTGGGCCGGGTCAGGCACAAGCGCAACCCGTTTCACCCGTTCAGCGTGTTCGATACCGTCACCCTGGCTGGCCTTGCCTATGGGCAAACCGTACTGGCTCGCGCGGTGCAGGCCGCCGGCATGAGCTGGGACAGCCGCGAAGCACACTCGGCCGTGTACGACGCGGAAATGACCGCAAAGCTGTTCTGCACCATCGCCAACCAGTGGCCGCTGACGCGCTGAGCGTCAGCCTAGCCGTTGCCGCACGGCTTCGAACAGGGCAATCCCGGTGCTGACCGAGACATTCAGGCTTTCCATCTCGCCGGGCATGGGGATTTTCACCAGTTGGTCGCAGTGCTCCCGGGTCAGGCGGCGCAGGCCGTCGCCCTCGCCACCCAGCACCAGGGCGATATTGCCACGCAAGTCCAGCGAATACAGTGAAGCCTCGGCCTCGCCCGCCAGGCCATAAATCCACACGCCCTGTTTTTGCAGCTCGCGCAGGGTGCGGGAAAGATTGGTGACGGCCACCACCGGGATGCGGTCAGCCGCGCCTGCCGAGGTCTTGCGCACCGTGGCATTGACCTGCACCGCCTTGTCGCGCGGAATGATGACGGCAGTGATATCCGCCGCCGCTGCCGAGCGCAGGCATGCGCCAAGGTTATGCGGGTCCTGCACGCCATCGAGCACCAGCAGCAGGGCGCGGCCTTCGGCCTGCTCCAGCAGTTCCATCAGTTCGTGCTCGCCCCAACTGCGGGCAGCCTGATAACGGGCGACCACGCCCTGATGACGCAGCCCGCCGGCCACGCCGTCCAGTGCCTGCTGCGCCACCCGGCGGGTATCAATGCCCAGGCGGCGTGCCTGGGCTTCGATATCAGTCAGACGCGCATTGCGCCCACCCGATTCCACCAAGACCTCGCGCACGTTCTGCGCGTCGTGCTCCAGTGCCGAGGCCACGGCATTGATGCCGACGATCCATTGCGATGTTTTACTCATGGTGACATTGTAGGGGCTTACCTGTGGCGCTTCGCTCAATATTTTTGTTTGGCGCGGCGTGCCGGCTGCCCGCGCCGGGCTTTTTCGCTGTCGATTTCTTCCAGCAGGCGGAAGTCGATTTTGCGCTCCTCCAGACTGGCCTTGAGCACCTGCACGCGCACCTTGTCGCCCAGCCGGAATTCGCGGCCGCGCCGTTCGCCGGTCAAGGTTTTGCGGATGGCATCAAACTGGTAATAGTCATATGGCAGCTGGGTGACGTGTACCAGGCCGTTGACCTTGGATTCGCTCAGTTCCACGAACAGGCCAAAGCTGGTGACGCCACTGACCACGCCCTCGAACTCGCCGCCGACATGCTGCTCCATCCAGGCGGCGCGATAACGCTCATCCACTTCGCGCTCGGCTTCATCTGCACGCCGGGCGCGCTCGGAACACTGCAAGGTAAGCCTCGCCATATCACGTTCGCCATAGCGGAAATTATCGGCATTGCCGCCCTGCAATACATGGGCGATAGCCCGGTGCAGCAGCAAATCAGGATAACGGCGGATGGGCGAGGTGAAGTGCGCATAGCTGTCCAGCGCCAGGCCAAAGTGGCCGATGTTCTCGGGAGAATACACCGCCAGCGACTGGCTGCGCAGCAGGACTGATTCAATCAGCGCGGCATCGGCGCGCTCGCGCACCTTGTGAATCAGCGCGGTGAAGTCCCGCGGATGCACCCGGCTCCAGGGCGGCATGGAGAGCTTGAACTCTTTCAGAAATTCCTGCAAATCGGCGTATTTCTGCTCCGGCGGGCGGTCATGGATGCGGAACGGCGCGGCAATCCCGGCACGCTGCACGAATTTTGCAGCCTCGACATTGGCGGCAATCATGCATTCCTCAATCAGCCTGTGGGCATCATTGCGTTGCAGCATGCCGGCCTGCACCACTTCGCCGCGGTTATCCAGCACAAAACGTACTTCTCCGGACTCAAACTCAATGGCGCCGCGTGCCTGGCGCGCCTTGGCCATCTGCTGATACAACTGCTGCAAATGCTGGATGTGTGGCAGCAGCTCGCCAATTTTTGCCAGTGCTGCCGCGCGCGCATCCTCGGGGATGCCATCACCCACCGCATTCCAGACTTCGGTATAGGTCAGCCGCGCGTGCGAGCGCATCAGCGCCCGGTAGAACTCGGAGGACTTCACTTCACCGCGATTATTGAGCTGCATGTCGCAGACAAAGCACAGCCGTTCCACATCCGGGTTCAGCGAGCAGATGCCATTGGACAGCACTTCCGGCAGCATTGGCACCACAAAGCCGGGGAAATACACCGATGTGGCGCGGGTTTCTGCCTCCACATCCAGCGGCGCGCCGGGGCGCACATAGTGCGAGACATCGGCAATCGCCACCACCAGCCGCCAGCCGCCCTTGAGGCGCTCGCAGTACACCGCATCGTCAAAGTCCTTGGCATCTTCGCCATCAATGGTGACCAGCGGCAGCTCGCGCAAATCCACCCGGCCTTCGCGCTCGGCCGCGCTTACTTGCAGTGGCACCGCCGCGGCTTCGTCCAGCACCTGCTGCGGAAATTCATGCGGAATGTCGTGGCCGTGAATGGCCGCTTCCACCACCAGCGAGGGCGTCAGCTTCTCGCCCAATACTGCAACAATGCGGCCAATCGGCGGGCGACGGCCCTCCTGCGGCTGGGTGATTTCAGTCACCACCAGCTGCCCCGGTCTGGCCTGGTTGCGTTCATTCTGCGGAATCATCACATTGCGCTGGATGCGGGCATCATCCGGCACCACAAAGCCCACCCCGGCCTCTTCGTCGTAACGCCCCACCAACCGCGTGATGCGCCGTTCCAGCACCTCGGCAATCATGCCCTCGGCGCGACCGCGCCTGTCCATGCCGGTGATGCTCACCATCACCCGGTCGCCATGCAGTACCTTGTGCATCTCGTTCGGCGGCAGAAAGACATCTTCGCTGCCGCCGCCATCAGGGCGCAGAAAACCAAAACCTTCCGGATTGGCGATGACCGTACCGGCTATCAGGCTCAACTGCCCGGCGGGCACGAAGCCGCCGCGCCGGTTCTGCAAAAGCTGCCCATCGCGCACCATCGCGCCCAGCCGCCTGTCCAGGGCTTCACGCCGGTCAGCAGCGGTCAGGCCCAACATCCCGGCCAGCGTATCGGCATCCAGCGGGCCTTCGGCATCGTGCAGGATTTGCAGAATGTAATCGCGGCTGGCAATCGGCTCGGCATAGCGTTCGGCCTCGCGCAGGTAATTGGGGTCACGCCCGGCTATGGCGCGGCTTGCAGACTTTTTGCCTGCCGGCGCCTTTTTCGCCGTTTTGCGCCTGCCCGTGGAGTCGCTCATCTCATCGGGCATCCAGGGCGCCGCTTTCTTGGTGGAGGGCTTGCGGGCAGAGCCTGGGGCAGTGGTTTTCTTTCGTGTTGTTTTCTTCATCCGGCCATGCTCGCACAAGCCAGTGACAAGCGCGCGTCAAGGCGACGGAAAATTTTGATAATTGAGCATCATCAAATCAATCTGATAGCCCTCGCAAATGCCTGTTCAAAGTCTTTTCTCAGTAGCCGCAAGTGCAACCACTGGGTTGCGCCGCAAAGGCAGCATCTGCTGCTGTTGCAAATGCTCGCCGGGCCTCCGGCCCGTCTGCACTTTACGCCTTGCATCTGCCGCCTTTGCAAAGCAACGGATGCCAAGAACGCCTTTGGACAAGCTCTGCGCTATCACTTTCGTTGCAATGCCCCCACTCTAGCCCATGGCAGGCATTACAATTGCCGCCCTGAAAAATCCAGCCCCACAGGAAGCAACAGCTTGAAGTCTTTGTTCTTTGTTGCTGCCAGTCTCTTGCGCTTGTTCCCTTGAAATACAAATCACTACTTACCCTTGTCTGCGTGCTTTTGTCCGCTGCTGCGCAAGCTCAGGCGGCCGACTGGCGCTACCGGATGCGTCCGGGTGACAACCCGTGGAATATCGCCAGCAAATATCTACGCACCGATATTCATTCTGAGCGTCTGCTGCGCCATAACAATATTCGCAACCCGCATGCGCTGCTGCCGGGTACCGTCATTTCCATACCGGTCAGCTGGCTACGCCATCAGCCCACTTCTGCAGAGGTCGTTGCCAGCAATGGAGCCGCCGAAGCGGTGGTCGAGGACCGCACGCTCAATGTCCAGGCGGGCTTGAAACTGCCCGCAGGCACACGGCTGCGCAGCAGTACCGATGCCAGCCTGACACTGGCCTTTGCCGATGGCTCGCAAGTGCGTGTCCATGGCGATAGCGAGCTTTCCCTGACCCGGCTGGATGCCTATGGCGACACCGGCATTTTCAATATCCATCTGCACCTGCCCCGTGGCCGTATCAGTTCACTGGTTCGGCCACGCACACAGTCCGCCTCGCGTTATAGGGTGGAAACACCCGGCATGATGTCCAGTGTGCGTGGCACCGAGTTCCGCAGTGCGGCCGGTGAAGGGCAGAGCCGTACCGAAGTGCTGCAGGGCAAAGTCGCCGCCGCTGGGGGTGCCAGGCAGGTCATGCTCAATGGCGGACAAGGCTCGGTCAGCCAGGACGGGCGCCCCGGTACCCCGGTTGAATTGCTGCCGCCACCTGATTTGTCGGCCATTCCCGAATATATCCTGCGTGTCCCGGCAACCCTGTCCTGGCAGGCGATTCCCGGTGCCGTGCGTTATCGCCTGCAAGCAAGTGCCGATGAACACTTTCAGACCCTGCTGCTGGATACCGAAACCGAGCGTGCCAGTGCCGCACTTGCTCTCCATCACGAAGGGGCACTGTATTTGCGCGTGCGTGCGGTGGCTGCCAATGGCCTGGAAGGCATGGATGCCAGTCGCCACGTCGAAATCGCTCCCCAGCCTTCCCCGCCACTGGTGCTCTCCCCAATCGACGACGACCAAGTGGCAGGCCCGCGTCCACGACTGCGCTGGACGGCGTTAACACAGAAAGGCATTCGTTATCGGCTGCAAATCGCCACAGCAGAAGGCAATTTCAACACGCCACTGCTTTCCCGAGACAATCTGCAACGCAGCGACTGGCGTCCAGAGCAAGACTTGCCGCCCGGTCAGTACCAATGGCGTATTGGCGCCACAGATGCCAATGGCAAGCAAGGTGCCTGGAGTCTTGCCATGCCGTTCACGGTTCTGCCTGCCAATGCGGGGCCTGCTACCAGTGCCGATAGCGACGCGGGCATACTCAAGGTACGTTGGGACAAAGCCGCGGAAGGCCAGAAATTCCGCTTTCAGCTGGCGCAAGATGCCGCATTCCAAAGGCTGCGTGTTGACCGGATTGTGGAAGACAATCGCATCGAATTGCCCGATATTCGCTCCGGCAGCTGGTATCTGCGCGTGATATTGGTGGAAGAAGATGGCTTTGAGCATCCACCCGGCCCCACTCAAACCGTGAAGCTGGGCTGTACTGCCTGCAAGGTCTTGGGCGTTGTAGGCGGAACCCTGTTGCTGTTGCTCTGACATGCCCCACAGCAGGATTTACCCGCGCTGGCTTTTGGTTTCCCTGGCTGTCCTGAGCGTCAGTCTGATGACTGTACTTGGCCTGACGCAACAGCTCGATGCCTGGCTGTACGACCGCATGCTGCGGCAGCTCAGCCCTGCCGTCAGTGATGATATCCGTATCGTCGCCATTGACGAAAAAAGCCTGGCCGCACTGGGGCGTTGGCCGTGGCCGCGCCATGTCCATGCCGAGCTAATCGACAAGCTTAACCCCCATCAACCACGCGGCATTGCCCTGGATATCCTGTTTTCCGAACCGGATTACCACGATATTGCCGGAGATAGCGCCCTGGCTCGCGCCATTGCTGCCAACGGCCATGTAGCACTCCCGGTGGCGGCTGAACCCGCTGCACCTGGCGAGCCGCTGATAGAGCTGCTGCCCATTCCGCCACTGGCCAAGGCAGCTGCCGCGCTTGGACATGTGGAAATCGTCACCGACGATGACGGTATTGCCCGCCATGCCTATCTGTACTCCGGTCTCGGCGCGCCCCACTGGCCTACACTGGCGCTGGCTCTCCTGGACAAGAATATCCGTCACCAATATCTGCCGACCAGACCGACACATGAGCGCCCAAATGAGGCGTCAAACTCGCCGTTTCTATGGATTCGTGACCGCGAAGTGCGGCTGCCCTATGCCCCTGCCCAGCACTTCAAACGCATCCCGTATGTGGATGTCATCAACGATGAAGAAGTCGCCGCCACGCTGCGTGACAAATGGGTGCTGGTCGGTGTCACCAGCAGTGGCCTGGTACGCGATGTAGTGATTCCCGCCCAAAGTGCCGGCAACCGTATCTCCGGAGTGGAATATCACGCCCAGGTTCTGAGTGCGCTGTTGCAAGGCAGCTTTATCCAACCGTTGGCACTGCCCTGGCAGCTTGCCCTTGGCATCATGCTGGTGCTGCTCCCGGCTGGCTTTCGCATTCTCCACGAGCAGCGGCTCAATCCCTGGATGTATCCGGCGATGGCACTGTCCATCACATTCTTGAGCAGCATTCTGCTTCTGCATATCAAGCACATCTGGTTTGCCCCTGCATCGGCAGCCCTGGTCATTGCTGCAGGCGCCTTTATCTCGCTGACCCGCAATCTGAAAAAATCCCAGCATATGGCAAGCTCCGATGGCCTGACCACGCTTGCCAATCGCCATATGTTTGAAGAATCCATCAAACGCGAAGTCGCCAGTGCCAAACGCTCGGGCAAGCCGGTTTCCTTGCTGCTCATCGACCTGGACCATTTCAAGCAATACAACGACAACTACGGCCATCAAGCCGGTGATGTCTTGCTGCAGCGAATCTCTGAAGTGGTACTTGAAAAAGCCCGCCGTCCGCGCGACCTCGCCAGCCGCTACGGTGGCGATGAGCTGGCACTGCTGTTGCCCGAAACCGGGTCTGCCAATGCCATTGGCATTGCAGAATCGATTTCCCACAATGTGCACGCCCTGGACATCAAGCACGCCTTCTCGCCTACTGCGTCCCGGGCTACACTCAGCATCGGTGTCTGTACGCTGGCTCCTGACCGGCAAGACAGCGCCTCCACCCTGCTTGAACGTGCCGATGCTGCGCTCTATCAGGCCAAGCGTGCTGGTCGCAATCAGGTCAAAGGCTACAGTTTGGCGGCGCTTTAATCTCCCTGCCAATCCCGCAAAGCACAGCGCAACCGGCTTGACCCAGCTTCACCTCATCAGCACACACGCGTCAAAGTCTGCCTGTTATGATTTGGGCAGTTTTTATCGCCACGACCATGGACCCCGACGCTATACCCGCTACTGTCCCCCGGTTTCTCTCGCCCATATTGACCGGGTACTCCAGTGCTTGAGCTATTCATTGTTGTCGCACTGATTGCGCTGAACGGCTTCTTTGCCATGTCGGAAATGGCACTGGTTACCTCAAGAAAGCTTCGCCTCAAGCAGATGGCCGAGACTTCGCGCGGTGCAGCCAGGGCATTGGCGTTGGCCGAACAGCCGGACAATCTGCTCTCCACCGTACAAGTCGGCATCACCCTGATTGGCATTTTGACCGGCGTGTTTGGCGGTGAAGCCATTGGTGTTTTGATAGCTGGCTGGCTGGAAGCACTCTGGCCTGCCGCCACGCAATACACGCGCCCCATCGGCATCGGCACGGCGGTCACCCTGATTACCGCAGGCCAGGTGATTTTCGGAGAACTCATCCCCAAACGCCTGGCCATCACCAATTCCGAGCGCATTGCCAGCCTGGTCGCCATCCCGCTGGACGTGCTCGCCACCGCGGCCAAGCCGGTGGTGTTCACGCTGGGCGCGCTTACCCGCCTGGTGCTGCGTCTCTTGGGCATCGGCGATGATGCCAAGAGCGCCATCACCGAAGAAGAAATCCGCCTCCTGGTCAGTGAAAGCCATGAGCAGGGCGTGATTGACCTTGACGAGCGCAACATGATGAACCGGGTGATGCGCCTGGGCGATCGCGATGCCGAAAGCCTGATGACGCCGCGCACCCGCATCAGCTGGCTGGATGCCGAGGCCGACTTTGAGCACAACCTCGCCACCATGCGCGCCACGCCGTTCTCGCGCTATCCGGTGTATCGCGGCGATGACCAAAACGTACTGGGCGTGCTGGAAGTCAAGGCACTGCTGCATGACCTTGACCAAACCCGGCTTGACCTGTTCCGCGAACTGCGCCCGGCCGTCTTCGTCTCTGAATCCACCCATGCCATGAAGCTTCTGGAAATCTTCCGCGAAGAACAGCAGTCGCTGGCCCTGGTGGTGGACGAATATGGCGATATCTCCGGCATGGTCACCATCAATGATGTGCTGGGCGCGGTGATTGGCAGATTGCAGGCCAGCAGTGAAAGCGCCGATAGCCAGCCCATGGTCACGGTACGCGAGGATGGCTCACTGCTGGTCGATGCCAGCCTGCCGGTCGATGATTTGCGCGAGCTGATTGCCAGCAGCCGCCTGCCGGAAGAAGACGAGCACGACTACCACACCGCCGCTGGCATGCTGATTGCCCACTTTGGCCGCATCCCGCATGTGGGCGAATACCTGGAATGGGCGGGCTGGCGTATTGAGGTCATCGACCTTGACGGCCCGCGTATCGACAAACTGCTGCTGCAACGGCTGGAGGCCGGAAACGGCCATGAATGAAGCCGGCTTTGGCCGCACCGGCACGCGCGCGCTTTTGGAAAAACTGACCGAAGGCGAGCCTGATGACGTGCTTGAGCTTGGCAACCTGCTGGGCGGCCTTGGCCGTCGCGCCTTTGGCGTGCTGCTGTTTCTGGCGATTCCACCGGCGTTCTTTCCCGGTGTGGCCGCCGTTATCGCCGCCCCCGCCACCGTGCTGGTCGGCCTGCATTTGCTGCTGCTGCGCCAGCATGCCTGGCTACCACGCTTTCTGGCCGAACGCGGCCCGGAGCGCAAACTCATCAGCCGCTTCGAGCAACGCTTTGACAAATGGTTTGGGCGCCTGGAGCGCTGGGCCAAACCACGCTGGCTGGTACTGATTGACCACCCAGTCGCCTCCATTTTTACCGGGCTGGTGCTGATTCTTCTGGGCATCTTGCTGTCGCTGCCCATCCCGTTTACCAACGCCCTGTTTGCCCTGCTACTGCTGCCCATTGCCCTTGGCCTGCTGGAGCGCGATGGCCGCCTGCTGCTCATTGGCTGGATGGCGGGCTGCATCGCCATTACCAGCATTGGCCTGGTGTCTGGCGAGCTGGTGGCCGTGGCTGGAAAGCTTTTCTGAGAGCCCGAAAAAAGCCGCCTTGTGACCCAAGACGGCTTTTGCGGCTGCCTGGTTTTTCAGAGCCTGTTCAAGGTCTCAGGCAAAGCGCGTCGGCGAGAACGGCGCCGGATTCACCGCTGTTTCGCGCCCGGCCATCATGTCGGCCAGAAGCTGCCCGGTACCGGCACTCATGCCGATGCCCATCATGCCGTGGCCTGCCGCCACCCAGCTGCGCTTACGCCCCGGAATCCGGCCAATCAGCGGCATATCGTCCAGCGACATCGGCCGCCAGCCGAACCAGCGCTCGCGCACCCGCGGCCCCAGCGGCTGATGCAAAAACTCGGCAGCGCCGCGCTCAAGCGCAGCCAGGCGGCGCTCATTGAGCGTATCGTCATAGCCGGAAAACTCCATGGTGCTGCCCAGCCGGTAGCCACTGCCCCAGGCGGTGACGCAGACCGAACAAGGCCGCAAAATCACCGGCGTGCTCGGCACCAGCGCCGGTGCATCATAGGTAATCGAATAGCCCTTGCCGGGCTGGATGACTGAGCGCAACCAGGGCGCCCCCACCGCCTCGCCCAGCAGCGCCGACCAGGCACCTGCGGCCAAGACCATTTCACCAGCGCGCATCACCCCGCGTGTGGTCTGCAATACGCAGTGGTCATTTTCTTCCTGTACCTGCTGCAAGGCGCAATCGCCGATGATTTCCACGCCCTTCTCGCGCGCCACCCGTGCCAGCTCGTGCACATAGGCATCCGGGCGCAGCATGGCATCCCCGGCAAAGCGGATGGCTCCGGCAAGGCCGGGCTTGAAGGCCGGCTCGCGGCGCTCGTATTCGGCACCATCCACAAGCTCTACGGCAATACCCAGCTCGCGCAGCAAGGGGATTTCAAACTGCTCGTCTTCAAATACCTTGGGGTCACGGAACACATAGTCCTGACCGCTTTCCTGAAACTCGCAGGCCAGCTGGTAATGCGCAATCCAGTCCTGGATACGCTGCCGGGAATCGGCCAGCAAGGTGTATTTGCCCTGCGCACTGCGCCGCCAGTCGCGCTCGTTGCAGCGCAATGCAAAACGCATCAGCCAGCGCCACAGGCGCGGGTCCATTTTCGGATGCACATACAGCGGCGCATCGGGCGTGAACATCCAGCGCAATGCCGTCATGATGGTACCCGGCGCGGCCAGCGGCGGCGCATGGCTGGGCGTCAAAGTGCCGCAATTGCCATGTGAGGCGCCTGCCGCGACGCCCTTGGCATCAATCACCTTCACATTGCGGCCTGCTTCGGCCAGCGCCAGTGCAGTGCACAGGCCAACCGCCCCTGCGCCCACCACCACGACATCACTATCTAGTCTCATGAATTTCTACCCGGTAACAAAAACGGCCCGGCATGAACCGGGCCGCATTGACTGAATACTATCAGTGCTGATGGCCGCCATCGCCATGGACATGGCCGTGCTCGATTTCTTCCTTGCTTGCTTCACGCACTTCAACGATTTCGATTTCAAACGACAAGTCCTTGCCCGCCATCGGATGATTGAGGTCAATATCCACCGCGGTCATGCCGACCTTGACCACCGTTACCGCACGCGGCCCGAAATTGGTATTCAGCACCACCTGCATGCCCGGCTCCAGCTTGACGCCCTGGAAATGCTTTTTCGGCACGCGCTGGGTCATGCCCTCACGGCGCTCGCCATAGGCCTCGGCCGCCGCTACTTCCACACTGAACTTTTCACCGGCTTCGCGGCCCTCCATGGCTTTTTCCAAGCCCGGAATGATATTGCCGTGCCCAATCAGCACTGCCAGCGGCTCACCCCGCTCATGCGAGTTTTCAATCGGCTCTTGCCCTTTTTCGGCGACGGAATAATGGAAGCGAACGGCCCGGTCTTTTTCAATCTTCATGAAGTACTCGCAATAAACACTTGAAATTCAAGGAGGGATAAGGTCAAACTCTGGCTGTCCGTAGTTCCAGGAAGCAGCCAAATGTCCGGCCATTATCCAGACAGCATGCTTTTCACGCCAGCACGTTTGCAAAACAGCATCATCGCTGCACTGCTCTTTGCGCTCCCCAGCCTCGCCACGCAAGCCAGCGAGCTGGATAGCTGGCTTGCTGAAAAAAAACTTGTCCCTGCCCCGCACAGCCCGGTTGAGCATAACGCGCTGGCCAACTCCGTACTGATACGTGCACTAAGCCTGGTCGGCACCCCCTATGTATGGGGCGGCAACACCCCGGAAAGCGGCTTTGATTGCAGCGGCCTTGTGAACTATGTCTTCCGCGACATGCTGAACCTGCGCCTACCGCGCACCTCGCGCGAACTCTCCGCGCTTTCTGCCCCGGCTGTGGCAGAAAGCGCCCTTGCCACCGGAGACCTGGTATTTTTTGCCCACAATGGCACGGTCAGCCACGTCGGCATCTATGTCGGTGATGGCCGCTTCATCCATGCGCCCCGCAGCGGCGGCACCGTGCGCCTGGAACGGCTGGATGGGCGCTACTGGCAAGCCCGTTACGCCGGCGCACGCCGTGTACTGGAAAGCTTATCCAAGACGCCTGTCAGCGGGCATTGACTGACAAGCAAAATCGCCCAATACCTAAAGCAGAAGCCAAAATCGCGAAATTCATCACGAAAATTAACTTTTGTTTAACAATTTTAAAACATCTCCTTTGGCCTTCCCCGGCAAAATCGCCGCTGGATTTAGCACAGTGAAGACCGCGTGATGAAATTAACCCTTCTCCACGGCCACTCCGGCACCCCTACCAGTCACCGTCGCAGTAGCCGCATCTTGGCTGCTGCACTGCTTGCCCTGCTATCGGCTCCGGCATTTTCTGCAAACAATACCGAAGCCAGCTCGCCTCAAGTAACAGCAGGCAAGACCACATCTGCCTCAACAATCAATCCCAACCTTTTGCTTGCAGCTGCTACCTTGCCCCCGGCGCTACCTGCAGTTTCCTCCATCCAAGCAAGCAATACACCGCAGGACAATCGGATTCAGCGTCTTCTGAAAAGCGCCCTGTCCCTGCTTGGCACCCCGTATCGCTGGGGCGGTACCACTACCGAAGGTTTCGATTGCAGCGGGCTGGTCGGCTATGTGTTCCGCAATACGCTCGGCATTGAACTGCCACGCGTTTCACGCGACATGGCCACCCGTGGCGAGCGCATTGCCCGCGACCAAATGGCTGAAGGTGACTTGGTATTCTTCAGCCGCACCGGCAAGCGTATTGACCATGTGGGCATTTACCTTGGTAACGGTCAATTCGTACATTCTCCGCGAACCGGCCGCAATGTTTCGGTTTCCCGTCTGGATACCGGCTACTGGGCTGGCAAATTCATGCAAGCACGGCGTGTCGCTGCGGAAAATTGAAACCCATATTGGCGATATTGCCATCGCCAGATGCCCGACCTGACTCATGCCCTATACCCCAATTATCGGCACACTTGGCTATATCCTCTCGCCAGATGGCAAAAAGGTGCTCATGGTGCATCGCAATGCCCGTGCCAACGATGAGCACCTGGGCAAATACAACGGCCTGGGTGGCAAACTGGAAGCCAACGAAGATGTCATGACCGGGATGATTCGCGAAATTCGCGAAGAAGCTGGCATTGAATGCACCGCCCTCAATCTGCGCGGCACTATCAGCTGGCCCGGTTTTGGTAAAAATGGCGAGCACTGGCTGGGCTTTATATTTCTGATTACTGCCTTTGAAGGCGAACCATATACGAAGAACCCCGAAGGTTCACTGCAATGGGTCGAGCGCGACCGGTTACACACGCTACCAATGTGGGAAGGTGACCGCCATTTCCTGCCACTGGTATTTGATGATGACCCGCGCATTTTTCACGGCGTCATGCCCTACCATGCAGGCAAACCACAAAGCTGGTCTTTCAAGCGCCTATAAAAGCCTCCACCTTGTCCACGCCTACGGCTTTTTTACCCCGGAAGAACCGCCCCGCACACCTTGCAGCGAAACAATTGCACAGACATCAGTACGTCATTGACGTATGCCTTAGGTTATGCCCACATCCATGGCTGAGCTGGCGTAGGCTGTCATTTCTGAATGGGGACCAAGTGCCCATTCAGAAACATTTAACGCCCTGGTGCAGTTCATTCTTCATACACTTCAAAAGCACGAAGATGCATCGCACCAGCCAGGCTGCTATCTGGCTGATGCCTGTTTCGGCTTTTATCACATCACTCTGCAAGGAGAGTTTCATGAAAATTATCGCCCAAGCTCTGGCACTGACTGCCCTGGCTCTTGTCGCTGCCCCGGAGGCATCCGCCCAGGCCAATAGCGGGACGGTGTCCTACACCTGTGAAGGGGGTCGCAATCTCGGCGTGACCTATCATTTCAATTCTGCAGGTATCCCGACCCAGGCACGTCTGCGTCTCAACGGTGCCAACCGTGTGCTGAGCTATGACATGAACCGCTCCGACAATGTGGAAACCTCCTTCAAAGATCGCAGCGGCTACACCCTGAGCGGCGAACAGATGGATCTGAACAACTACCGTCAATCGCCGGTCACGGTGCTCTCGCCCTCCTCCCAGATTCTCTACAAGGGCTGCCTGCCCAACAGCAGTCGCAATGCAGGCACAGCTTCGCGCCCGGCTTCTTCCAGCCAGAGCCGCAACAGCGGTAGCGTCGCTTACCGTTGCCAGAACAACCGCCGGATCACGGTGCAGTACCGCTTCAACGCCCAGGGCATCCCGACCCATGCCAGCGCCCAGCTGCAAGGCGCCAACCGCGTCCTGAACTATGACCAGGGCGCCTCCAGCGATGTTGAAACCTATTTCACCGGCGGTGGCTATCGTATCGGTGCCGGTTATCTGGATATAAACAACTACACCCACAGTGACGGCATCAACATCTATTCTCCGCGCAGCGAGATCCTTTACAAGGGCTGCGTACCGGCGAACTGAGTCAAGCCTGTGACCTTTACCTATAAAGGTCGCACACGCAATCACGGACTATTGACAAACCCCGGCCAAGGCTGGGGTTTGTCATGTTCTTGGAAATGCCCCCAAAACTACTGTTGCAGAAAACTAATACTGCAATGGGTTTTGTCTTTTTCACATATTCCACATACGCACTGACACCACGTCGAAAACAGGCCCTTTCCTATTCGATTCAGCAGTGATATTTCAACGGCTATTTCGAGCCTGAGAACCTGATCCAGGTCTCTCTTAGAGCCTGTTCAAGGTCTTGAGCCTGCGGCCGAAGTTGTAGGCGTCCATGAAGCTGCGCAAGTGCTGGCGCAGCTGCGCGTGGTCGTCGTAGTGGAAACGCTTGACGGTGGCTTCCTTGATGGT
>JAUMYP010000059.1 GCA_030528565.1 Pseudomonadota bacterium | reverse complement strand
GGGTTTCCACGCCCGGCAGCGGGATTTACCACTGCCCGGCCAGTACAGCGCAGCGATTGCCTTTTGTCAAGTGCATATCGTCCCAATGCGTCCCGGGTTGTCTTGTGGGGTGGGTGTTGTCACAATGACAACATGCAAGCTGAAGTTATCCAGAAAGAACGCCTTCAAGTCAGCGAGCGGGGCTTTGTTGAGATTGTGATTTGGGTTGTACCTGCCCCTATCCCGCCCTCCACTCATGGCTACAAGTATCGGCTGGCGTATGTGGTGGATGGCGTTTGCGTGGTGCGCTTTGACAACGAGCGCGGCAAGGGCGACCACTATCACCGGGGCAGTGAAGAAGTGCCATACCGCTTCACCACATTAGCGGCGTTGCTGGAAGATTTTTGGGCGCAAGTTTCCGACTGGAGGGAATGAAGATGGATATGACCACGTTGACAATCGACATTGGCGATTTTGAAAGCATCAAGGCGCGGCTGTGCAGCGGCAAGCCAGATAGCACGCCACGCTATACCTTCCCATCTGCTGAAGCGATGGCGCGCACGCTCACGCCCGGGCGCTGGGGGCTATTGGCGGCCTTGACCGGCTCCGGGTGCATGGGTGTGCGTGAACTTGCGCGGCGTGTAGGGCGTGACGTGCGGGCTGTTCATGCCGATGCGCAAGCATTGGTGTTGTGTGGCCTTGTGGACAAGTCCGAAGATGGCAAGCTGCATTTCCCCTATAACACGGTGCATGTGGATTTCACGCTGAAGGAAGCGGCTTGATGGGAGCCTGTCAAGCCGAATGGTGAAGCAAAGCCGTGTAACCCGCTGATTCCGAGCAAACAACCGGCTGAACTTTCAGCCCGTCGAATACGCGGTGGTCGCGCGCGCGATGGCTGCTCAACGGGTGCAAAATTGCGCTCGTTAAAACTCTCGATTCCCGCGCGCGCGATGTCCACGACAACTTCCAGCAGCCAAGCCGCTGATTTCAAAGCTAAACGCAATTTTGCGTTTAGTGGCCTTTGTCGCCCTGTACCAGCACCATGCCCGCGATGAAACGTTACTGCAACGTTTCAGGCGCTCCGCTTGAATGGGACAACCTTCCCAGCTTCGGCTTCCCGCAGGCTATCCAAGTAATCCGCCCATGCCTGCATCATCTCCCGGCGCTGTGGCAGGTATGAGGTGCGGTTATAGGCGCGTCCGTTCGCATCCCGTACCGCGTGCGCTAATTGGTGCTCGATGAAGTCAGGCCGGAAGCCCAGCACTTCATCCAATACCGTGCGGGCAATTGCCCGGAAGCCGTGCCCGGTCATTTCGTCCTTTGCATAGCCCATACGCCGCAGGGCAGCCAATACCGCGTTACTGCTTAGCGGCCTGTCCCCGCCTCGCCCGCTTGGAAAGACGTAGCGGCCACGCCCGGTCAGTGGGTGAAGCTCTCGCAGAATATCCACGGCTTGCCTGCAAAGTGGCACGAGGTGCGGTTCTCGCATCTTCATCTTTTCCGCCGGTATGCGCCATTCAGCAGCGGCAAAGTCGATTTCCGTCCATTCGGCATTGCGCAGTTCACCCGGTCGGACAAACAACAAGGGAGCCAAGCGCAGGGCGCAGCGCGTAACAAGGCTGCCCTTGTAACCCTCTATGGCACGCATCAGCGCGCCAATGGCTGCCGGGTCAGTTATGGCCGCGTGATGCTTTTCCGGCGCTGCCGTGAGCGAGCCGCGCAGATTGGGAATGGGGTTGGACGTTGCCCGCCCGGTGGCGCAGGCGTAGCGCATGACTTGCCCGCAGTTTTGCAGGATGCGGTGCGCAGACTCTATCGCCCCGCGTTGCTCTACCCGCTGTACCACGGCCAGAAACTCCGGGGCTGTCAGGTCAGCAACAGGGCGCGCGCCTATCCACGGGAAAACATCCTTTTCAAACCATGCAGTCACCTTGACCAGATAGCCGGGCACCCAGCTTTGCTTGGCAAGCCACTCCAAGGCCAGCGCTTCAAAGCTGTTAGCCGCCCGCGCAGCCCCTGCCAACTTCTCGGCCTTGCGCTGTTCTCCGGGGTCGATACCGTCTTTCAACAGCTTCTTGGCTTCCTCCCACTTGGCGCGTGCTTCGGCCAAGGAGGTTTCAGGGTAAGTGCCAAAGGTCAGCAGGTTTTCTTTTCGCGTGACAGGCCGCCGGTATTTGAACCTCCACCATTTACCCCCAGCCGGGGCAACAAGCAAAAACAGCCCACCACCATCTGCCAGCTTGTAAGCCTTGGCTTTCGGCTTCGCCTTGCGTATCGCGGTATCCGTCAGCATTTGGGGGCAACTTTTTTGGCTGTTCTGTCAGTTGCCCCCAATGTTGCCCCCATTTATCACGGGATTCAATGGGACGGCTTGGGATGATATGCACCAATGAAAAAGGCCGAAACCCTTGTATTTATTGAGGATTCCGGCCTTTCTGGGACGTCCTGGGACGTTGTATTGGTGGAGGTGGGCGGAATTGAACCGCCGTCCGAAGGCACTCCATGCCCGGCACTACATGCTTAGCTCGCCGTTTAGTCTCGGCCTGTGGCAACACGACGTGCGAAGCACGCCACAGGACATACCCGCTTTGTTTAAGTGCCGGTTGGCGGGTCGCCGCCAGCACCGATCCTGTGATAATGACCCTACGTCGCGAGCACAGGCACAAGCGGTTTCGGGGCTAGGCCTTAGGCGGCCAGAGCGTAGTTGTCGTCGTTGGCAACTATGTTTTTTGCAGCTGGATTAGCGAGGAAAGCTACCCCCTCGGCATGCGCCAGACGATTTCGCAACCCCCGTCGAAGCCAGTGCACCCCCGGGAAATCGTTTCATCCGACGGCGGCAAGTATAGGGGCAAGCGCCGCACACGCCAAATCTTGCAAGATTGCCGATGCGGTTTGTTCAGCCCGAAGGCGCTCAGCCATCGGCCAATGCCGCTGCTTCCAGGGTGTTGCGCATCAGTGTGGCGACCGTCATCGGCCCCACCCCACCGGGCACCGGGGTAATCCAGCCTGCCCGTTGCAGCGCCGCATCAAAGCCGACATCGCCCACCAGACGGCCATCATCGGTGCGGTTGATGCCCACATCAATCACCACTGCGCCGGGCTTGACCCATTCACCGGGAATCAACGCCGGTTTGCCGACCGCTACCACCAGGATGTCGGCATTGCGTACCGAGGCCTCCAGCACCTCGGGCGGGGTGAAGCGGTGGCAGCAAGTCACGGTGCAGCCGGCAATCAAAAGCTCCATCGCCATCGGCCGGCCAACATGGTTGGATACGCCGACGATGGTGGCATTGACGCCGCGAACCGGCTCACCGGTCTGCTTCAGAAGATGCATGATGCCGCGCGGCGTGCAGGGGCGCAGGCCGAACTGACGCAGCGCCAAGTGGCCGACATTGGCCGGATGAAAACCATCGACGTCCTTGTTTGGGTCGATGCGTTCAATCAGCCGTGCGGCATCGGGAATACCCGGCAGCGGCAGCTGCACCAGAATGCCATGCACGGCAGGGTTGGCATTGAGTTCGTCAATCAGCGCCAGCAACTCATCTTCGCTGGCCGATTCCAGGTTGTAATCAAAGGTCTGAATGCCGACGATTTCCGCCGCACGGCGCTTGTTGCGCACATAGCTTTGCGAGGCCGGATTGTCACCCACCAGAATCACGGCAAGCCCCGGCCTTGACTTGCCTGCCGCCACCCGCGCCTCGACCTCTTGTTTCATTGCCTGCAATGCTTCGTCGGCGATGCGTTTGCCATCAAGGATTTTGGCGCTCATGGGGAGGTCTTTAGCTTATCAGTCGGGGGGCGCCATTATCGCCGCTGCCCTGCCCTGCCTGCCAGTGTGCCACTACCTTGAGTAAGCATGAACAAATGGTAAACTTGGCGCTCCCACAACTCCAGTAGAGTCTTGACATGGATATAGCAGTCAGCAGTCAGCAGTATATTTCTTACCCGGCACGGGTAAAAATCAACCAGATTGAGCCACGCCTCGACATTTTCTGGAGAGATGAATTACGGCAAATTTTCGCCACTTTGCCTGATACGCAAAAGGAAAAAATTGCCGACACCCTGTTAGCCAGCAAAGAAGTCCATTGGGACAAGGCAAGCGATACCTTTCATTTCACTGGCAAACCTGTTGATTTCAAGAACCATGCAGGCAGCATCGCAATCCCGGGACTGAAACAACTGGCACAATGGCTGCAAGCCTGCCTGGAAAAATTGGCCGAATATCGCCAGCCCATGCAGATTGCTGACCTGCTTGAAAATTCCCTTGGAAAAATAAACAGCTTCCATGCCGGAGATAATATTGAAGTGCAGGCTGAAAAACAGCAGCTGCACAAGATATTCATCTATGCGGCGGCAGAAATCATTGCCAGCAAAGAGCAGTGGAATATCCCTAAAAACTACCGCAACCTCAGCAGCCAGGTCATCAAAACCTATATCAATGAGGTTTTCCTGAAGCAGCAGCTTCTGGATTACTGGTTTCGCACCTTGCGCTCACGCCAGCTTGCCAGTTATCCCCAACCACTCATCAATACCTGGCTGCGACAGGAACAACGTATCCGGCAGCTGGAAATCGTCAAAAGTTCACGCTATCTTTTTGCTATTGCCCCCAGCGTTGAAAAAGACATCAATATTTTTTCCATTCGCCGCTTCATGAATGAAGAGCAGCTCCTTGCCGGCGGGAAAATTTACTTCAACTGTGCAGTTATCGACATGCGGTACTGTGAAGATGCGCAGCATGCTGAAAGATTCCAGCAGCAGGTTGAACAGATTGTCACGCTGGAAGGCAGGGTCAGCAAAGCCATCATCGACCTTGCCATAAAAATGGAAGAAAACCATGACAAGCATATTCTTCCCGCTCTTTTTTCCCCTCTGGACGCTGCCGAAACTTCGCTTGAAAAAGCCATCAGCAAACACCTGCTTCAATACGAAAAATTGCTGAGCAGTCTGGTACTTGACCTGCTTATACGGGGATTGACCCAGATAGCATCGCATCACGATGAGTGTGAATATCTGTATGTCACAACCCGCCAGCTTTGGAGCGGGATTATCGGCAGTTTTCAGGATTTCCAACTGCAACCGGCAGTCCTGGGTGATATTGACTGTGAGCGCATGATGACCCGCCTGGTAGGCTATGTTGCCTTGCTCAAAAAGCGCCGTGATGAAACCTTCGTACTGAAGGAAGCACAAGACTGGAAAATTCATAGGGTCTTAGGAAGTTAAGCCACTTCAATGGTGAGCTAAGCTTCTGTAATGACA